>NZ_JBFUGO010000001.1:0-561232 GCF_056402875.1 Devosia sp. P3_B2
CATGATCTCGCTTCGGTGCAGCGGATGGGGGGAGAATCGCATGGGTGGGAGTGAGGGGGATAGAATCGTGCAAGATTCTCGCAACGCCTTGCCCGGCCTCGTGATTGTGGCTCCGCTCACCCCCTCCCATCCTCCCCCGTCAGAGGGGGGGTGCCGCATCGAGTTTGGAGGACCATCGAGCTCCACCCCACCGGCCGTCATCCCGGCGAAAGCCGGGACCCAGTGCTCCGGCTGATCCACGGCGCAAACCTCTCCGACCCATCTGTGATGGACCGGCGCGGTTCGTGCCGCACCACCGTTCGAGCAATGGGTCCCGGCTTTCGCGGGGATGACGGCTGGTGGGTGGGTGAGCCGAGGTGCTCTCCGCACACCTCTTGGAATTCTCCCTCCGGCAAGGGGAAAACGGGCATCAAGCGCAGGGGCGGGTGGTGTGGGGCAAGGTGATCGTGCTGCCAAGAAGGGCCCTCCCCGCCAGGGGGTTGGGGAGGGACCAGCCGCGRCCSGGGCTGAGGAGGTTTGAGCCCCCCGTAGGCGGATCGTTGCCGCTGCGTGATGTCAACGTGAGCATGGCGGTGTAGCCGAAAGTCGCATGGGTGAGCGCTGCGCCGCGACACGCCCGTGGGCTCCATTCGGCTCATTCAGCCACCGCACGCGACACACCGTCCGACTATCCTCTTGCAAATGACTGACCAGTCAGTTATTAAGGTACTGACCGAACAGTCATCAAGGTTGACGGAAGATGAACGAGACCGATTCACAACGCGGACCGAAGTTCAGGCGACGCGCCGAGGCGCGGCCGGACGAGGTGCTGGATGCGGCGCTGGAACTGTTCATCGAGAAGGGGTTCGCCTCGACGCGGGTCGAGGACATCGCCAAGCGGGCGGGGCTGAGCAAGGGGACGGTGTATCTCTACTTTCCGTCCAAGGAAGCGCTGCTGGAAGGGCTGGTGCGGCGGGCGATCCTGCCGATTGCCGATTCGGCGCTGGCGACGCTGCACGACTATGAGGGTGATCCGCGGATCGTGCTCAGCCTGGTGCTGACGATGCTGGCCGGGCGGATCAGCGACCCCAAGATCATCGCCATGCCGAAGCTGATCTTCCGCGAGGCGATGGGCTTTCCGGGGCTGGCGGAAATGTACCGGCGGGAAGTGCTGGACCGGGTCATTCCGGCAGTGGAGGGGCTGGTTCGCCGCGGCATCGGGCAGGGCTACCTGCGGCAGGTTGATCCGAGCCTCACCATCCGGTCGATCATCGGGCCGCTGATGCTGCATGTGGCGATGGCCGAGATCTTCGGGATCATGCCGGAGGGGGGCCTGCATATGGAGAAGCTCGTCGAGAACCACCTGACCATCCTGTTCGACGGGCTCAGCGCCCCGCCGAGCGCCAGGCAGTGGTCGAGCTCGTAAGGAGGCGATGATGGACGGTTTTCTGGCGTGGCTGTTCGGGCTCATCGCCATCGTCATCCCCGGGTTCGGGACCGAGCAGGCGCCGCAATTCAACGGTTATGTCGAGGCGCGCTATGTCTACGCGGCGTCGACGACGGCCGGGCCGATCGAGACAATCTCGGTGCGAGAAGGCGACAGGGTGCTGGAGGGCGACCTGCTGTTCCGGCTCAGGGCGGAGCAGCAGATTGCGCTGCTGCAGGCAGCGGAGGCCCGGGTGGCGGCGGCGGAGGCAGGCCTCAAAAACCTCACCACGGGCGGGCGCGAGGACGAGGTCGACGTGGTGCGGGCGAGTCTGCAGAAGGCCGAGGCCGATCTCAGCCTGGCACGCGATACGTCGGCGCGCAGCGGCAAGCTGTTTGCCCAGGGGCTGATCGCGCAGAGCAAGTACGACCAGGACCGCGCGACGCTGGCGAGCGCCGAGGCGGCGGTGAAGCAGCTCGCGGCGCAGCTGAAGGTGGCGGAACTACCAGCGCGCGATGAACAGCAGCTGCAGGCGGAGGCGAACCTCAGCGCGACACAGGCGGATGCCGAGAAGGCCAATGCCGACCTCGCCGACCGGACGATCACCTCGCCGGCGGCGGGGCGGATCGAGCGGGTGTACTTCGACGCGGGAGAGATCGTTTCGGCGGGAACGCCGGTGATCTCGATCCTGCCGGAGGGGGCGCTGAAGGTGAAGTTCTATGTGCCGGAGACGGTACGGTCCGGGTTCGCGCTGGGCGACAAGGTAGCGGTGAGCTGCGACGGGTGCCCGGATGGGCTGACGGCGACGCTGAGCTATTTCGCGTCGGATCCGCAGTTCACGCCGCCGGTGATCTATTCGCGGACCGAGCGGCAGCGGCTGAGCTTCTTGATCGAGGCGACGCTGGATGATTCGTCGTTGCATCCGGGGCAGCCGGTGACGGTGGAGCGGGCGGAATGACCGAGCCGCTGGTTATCGATGTGCATGGGCTGACCAAGAGTTTCGGGCCGAAGCGGGTGGTCGATCATTTCGATATCCAGGTGCCGAAGGGAGCGATCTACGGGTTTTTGGGGCCGAATGGCTCGGGCAAGACCACGACCATCCGGATGCTCTGCGGGCTTTTGACGCCGGACGAGGGCGAGGGGACTTGCCTCGGGTTCGATGTGCGCAAGCAGGCCGAGCAGATCAAGGAGCAGGTCGGCTACATGACGCAAAAGTTCTCGTATTACGAGGACCTCAGTATCCGCGAGAACCTCGATTTCGTGGCGCGGATGTATCGGCTCGACCGGCGGAAACAACGGGTGGACCAGGCGTTGGCCGATCTCGGGCTGGCGGACCGGGCGAAGCAACTGGCCGGGTCGCTGTCGGGGGGCTGGAAGCAGCGGCTGGCGCTGGCGGCGTGCCTGCTGCATGAACCGCGGCTGTTGCTGCTCGACGAGCCGACGGCGGGCGTCGACCCCAAGGCGCGGCGGGATTTCTGGGACGAGATCCGGCGGCTCTCGGCGATGGGTGTCACGGTGCTGGTTTCGACCCATTACATGGACGAGGCGGTACAGTGCGACTTCATCACCTACATCGCCTACGGCAAGAAGCTGATCGACGGACCGTCGGCGAAGATTCCCGAGATGGTGGGGCTCGAGACCTGGCGGGTGGAGGGGCCGGACCTGCCGGCGCTGGAGGATCGACTGAAGGCTGAGCCGGGCGTGGTGCAGGTGGCGCGCTTCGGCACGGTGCTGCACGTGTCGGGGACCGACAAGGCGGCGCTCGAAGCCACCGTCGAGCGGCTGAAGGCGGAGGGGACGCATCGCTGGAGCCTGCAGGTGGCGGGGCTCGAGGAGGCGTTCATCTACCTGATGACGGGGGCACGGGATAACTTTGCCGGCGACGCCGGACAGGTCGCGGCATGAACGCGGTGTTCTCGTTCAGGCGCTTCGGCGCGGTGCTCTACAAGGAGTTCATCCAGATGCGGCGCGACCGCATCACTTTCGGGATGATGATCGGGCTGCCGATCATCCAGCTGTTCCTGTTCGGGTTTGCCATCAACTCCGACCCGCGCAACCTGCCGACGCTGGTGGAGATGGGCGACAATGGGCCGCTGAGCCGGGCGGTGATCGCCGGGATGCAGAACTCGTCGTATTTCGCTTTCAAGGGTGCCGTGGCCGGGATCGGCGAGGGCGAGGAGGCGCTGCGGCGGGGCGAGGCGAACTTCGTGGTGGTGATCCCCGAGGATTTCGAGCGCGACGTGGTGCGGGGGAACAAGCCGGAGATCCTGGTGGCGGCCGATGCGTCGGACCCATCGGCGACCGGCGGGGCGATGGCGGCGTTGTCGGGGATCGTCAATGTGGCGATTGCGGAGACGCTGACGGGGCCGCTGGCGCAGCAGGCGGGCTCGGCGCCGTTCGCGATGGTGGTCCACCGCGAGTACAACCCTGAGGGCAAGACCTCGACCAATATCGTGCCGGGGCTCTTGGCGATCATCCTGTCGATGACGATGGTGATGATCACGGCGGTGGCGATCGTCAAGGAGAGCGAGCGCGGCACGATGGAAATGCTGATCGCGACGCCGGTGAAGCCGCTCGAGGTGATGCTGGGCAAGATCCTGCCCTATGTGTTCGTCGGCTATGTGCAGACGGCGGTGTTCCTTGCGGCGGCGAGCCTGATCTTCGGGGTGCCGTTCGAGGGGAGCGTGTGGGCGTTCTTTTTGGGGTTCAACCTGTTCATCGTGGTGAACCTGGCGCTGGGATTTTTGATCTCGACGGCGGCGCGGAGCCAGATGCAGGCGATGCAGCTGAGCTTTTTCACGATTTTGCCGTCGATCCTGCTCTCGGGATTCATGTTCCCGTTCGCCGGCATGCCCGGCTGGGCGCAGTTCATCGGGCAGGCGGTGCCGGCGACGCATTTCCTGCGGGTGGTGCGGAAGGTCATGCTGAAGGGCGGCGAGGTGGCGGATGTGACGGGCGAGCTCTGGGCGCTGGTGGTGATCCTCGTGGTGATCTCGGGGATCGCGATGCTCAGGTATCGGCAGACGCTGGACTAGCCGTATCATCACGGCTCGCCTATCTGACTGGGCGAACAATGGAGTGATGCGATGAAGGCCGTGGTGTTCGAGGAATTCGGCAGCCCGAGGAAAGGGCTGAGGCTCGAGGAGCGGCCGATGCCGGAACCCGGCCCCGGGCAGGTCCGAGTGAAGCTGGTGCTGTCGCCGATCCATAACCACGACCTGATGATCGTCACCGGGCATTATGGGTACAAGCCGCAGTTGCCGCACGTGCCGGGGACCGAGGCGCTGGGCGTGGTCGACAAGCTGGGCGATGGCGTGACCAACCTCAAGGTTGGACAGCGGGTCACCGGCGGGGCGAGTGCGGCTTGGGCCGAGTATTATCTCGCCAATGCGCAGTCGCTGGTGCCGGTACCGGATGGGGTAGACGAGGCGACCGCGTGCCAACTGGTGTCGATGCCGCTGAGCGCATGGCGGCTGCTGGGTGAACTCGAGGTCGAAGCGGGCGACTGGATCGTGCAGAACGCGGCGAATGGCGCGGTGGGCAAGATCATCGCCAAGCTCGCGGCGGAGCGGGGCGTGCGGGTGCTGAATATCGTGCGGCGCGAGGAGGCGGTGGCCGAGCTCGCCGCCGAGGGGATCGGCGATGCCGTGTCGAGCGAGCACGCGGACTGGCAGGACCGGGCGCGGGCGATCACCGGCGGGGCGCCGATCAAGCGGGCGCTGGATTCGGTGGCGGGCCGGGCTTCGGACGAGCTGATGGACCTCGTTGCCGAGGAGGGCTGGCTGATCTCGTTCGGGGCGCTGAGCGGCCGGCCGGTGCAGCTCAACCCGGATAACCTGCTGTTCAAGCGCGCGGTGGTGAAGGGGTTCTGGGCCGCAAAACCCTCGACCTTTCACACGCCGGAGCAGATCCGCGGGGCGATCGTCGAGTTCGTCGGCAAGGCGGCGCGGGGCGAGCTGAAGCTGCCGATCGCCGAGGTGTTCTCGCTCGAGCAGGCGGCGGAAGCGGCAGAGGCCAGCAACGAGAAGGGCCGGCAGGGGAAGATCGCGATCCGGGGGAGCTGAGGTGATCGTCTGGATCGCGTCGTTTCCGCGCTCGGGCAATACGTTCCTGCGCATCCTGCTCAATCGGCTCTACGGCGTGCGCAGCTCTGTCGTCTACGACGTCGACGGGGTGGCGGAGCGGCTGGGCGAGAGCCTGGTGGGCTTCGAGCAGCGTCCGATGGGCTATGACGAGATGCGCGCTTCGCGCGAGGTGCATTTCGTCAAGACGCACCGGCAGCGGGACGAAAGCATTCTCGATAAGGATCGGGCGATCTGCCTGGTTCGGGACGGGCGGGATAGCCTCGTTTCGTGGGCACGGATGAACAGCGAGGGCGAGCCCTCGCGGTTCGAGGTTGAGTTGCGCAAGATGATCGAGCGGGACACACCGACCGGCACGGGGAGCTGGGGCGCCAATGTGCTGAGCTGGCTGCAGCCCGAGGCGAGGAACCGGGTGGTGCTGCGATATGAGGCGCTGATTGCCGATCCGGTCGACGCGGTGACGGCGGCGATGGTGGCGGTGGTGCCAGGGGTGAGGCCAACCGGGGCCGAGGCGCCGGATTTCGCCGAGCTGCGTGCCGCGGACGGGCGGTTCTTTCGGCGGGGCGTTGTCGGCTCACATCGTGACGAGATGCCAGAGCATCTGCATGAGCTGTTCTGGTCGCGCCGCGACAATGCCGCGGCGATGGCGCTGCTCGGGACGGCTTACAGGCCGAGGGCGCGGTTTACTTCGGCGAACAGGCGTTCGTCGGGCCAGTAATTGTCCTGCAGCCATTGCTCCGAGTTGCGGACCTCTTCGAGATTGCGGGCGACCCAGCCGATGCGCAGTGCGGTGCAGATCTTGCCGGTGGAGTGGCGGTACATCGCGGCCATGGTCTCGAAGACGCGCTTCGAGTGGCCATAGGTGTTGAGTTTGGCCCAGCCGACCTTGGGTTCGGCCCAATCGGATGAGGGCAGCAGGACGCGCGGGACCGGGTACGCCTCACAGGCGGCGAGCAGGCGGGCGGCGTCGATGACCGCCTGGTAGTGCACCGCGTCCGGGGCATCGACGTCGGGCGAGGTGGCGACGTGGATGACGGCCTCGGCATTGGCGAGGGCATCGCGGACGGACGGCGCGTCGTAGTCGATGGTCGCGAGGTCGGCGACGATCTCGGCACCGGCGACGCGGTCGATGCCGATGGCGCTGGGGAACAGGCGGCGGAGGCGCCGGCCGACATTACCCTCGGAGCCGATGATCACGGCTCTCATGCACTGAGGCCGAACATCTGGTCCTGGCGCTGGCGCAGGGCGTAGAGGCGGGTGGATTGGTCGGGGAGGGCGTTGGCGCGGGTGAGGAGCTGGCCCTTCTTTACCGGGGCGGTGACCTTGCCGCCTTCGAGGAGGCCGACCGGTACAGCGTGCTGGCGGCGGGCGTCTTCGACGGTCAAAATGAAGCTGCGGTAGCAGGTTTCGCCGATGGCATCGAAGGTTTCGCCGACGGCCAGGTCGCGCTTGGCGACGGCGCAGACTTCGGCGACGGGGTTAGGCATCGGCACCATGTCGGGGCGACCGTAGAGCATGATGCGGGCGGCCGTCAGCGGCACCTCGAGCGAGGTCAGGTGGTAGGGGCGGAAGAAGGCGTAGTAGGGGCCCTTGCCGACATGCAGATCGTCCATGCGCTCGATGATGCGAGGGTGCTCGGCCTCGACGATGACGAAGACGCCGGGGGCGACGCCCTTGCCGATGGTGAAATCGACGACGCCCTTCTTGTTGAGGATGCCGCCATCGGCCTTGGGGATCAGTACCTTCACCATCTCGTCGCGGTCGGCCTTGGGGCCGTGCATGCCCGGGACATCGGGGACGAGGCCGGTGGCGTTGGCGATACAGGCCATCTCGACCATGGTCTTTGAGCCATCGACGAACTCGACCAGCATCCGCGGGTTCATGTTCCGGCGGATCGCTTCCTCGCGATAGTCGTCGGGAACCGCGTCGTGATTGAGCGGGTTGTTCTTGCCCTTGCCGGCGGAGACGACGCGGTAGCCGAGCGCCGAGGCGAACTCGATCAGCTCCATGCAGCTTGAGGGCTCGTCGCCGGCGCCGACGGAGTAGATAACGCCGAGGCGGTCGGCCTCGTGCTTCAGATAGGGGCCGATGGTGACGTCGGCCTCGACGTTCATCATCACGAGGTGCTTGCCGTGCTCCATCGCGGTCAGACAGTAGTCGGCGGCGACGCCGGGCTTGCCGGTGGCATCGATCACGACGTCGATCAGCGGGTTTTTGACCAGCGTCTCGGCGGAGGTGACGGCCATCTTGCCAGCCTCGATGGCGGCGGTGACCTTGGAGTCGGTATCGGCTTCGACGGCGTGGGCGTCGTCGCCATAGGCGATGGCCATGGCGGCGCGGGCGGTGTGCGGCCGGCGAGTGGCGATCGCCGCCACTTCGATGCCCTGCATCAGCCCGCCCTGGGTGACGAGATCGGTGCCCATTTCGCCCGAGCCGATGACGCCGATGCGGATGGGTTTTCCAGAGTCGGCGCGCGCCTTGAGATCGCGCGCGATACCGGTCAGATGCACATTGGTGAGCGAGGTGGGGATGTTGGCCTTCATGACGGGCTGCTCTATCACTCACTCGGAAACATGGGAACACACGTATGACCGGCCAGCTCGATGTGATCCGCGAAGGGCACCTGGGGATCATTGCGCTCAACCGCCCGGAAGCGATCAACGCGCTCAGCCTCGAGATGATCGACGGGATCACCCGGGCGCTGGAGCAGTGGGCCGACGACGACGGGATCCGGCTGGTGCTGTTCGAGGGGCGGGGGCCGCGCGGTTTCTGCTCGGGCGGCGATGTGCGGGCGGTGCGGCAGGCGGTGCTCGACGGGCAGCCGGAGGTGGCGGATGCGTTCTTTGCCGCCGAGTACCGGATGAACGGCGTGATCGCACGTTATCCGAAGCCGCTCGTGGCGCTGACGCATGGCGTGGTGATGGGCGGTGGGATCGGGATTGCCGGGCACTGCGCGTTCCGGTTCACCACCAGCGAGGCGCGGTTCGCCATGCCCGAGGCGGCAATCGGCTTTGTCTGCGACGTGGGGGTGAACTTCATTCTCGGCAAGGCACCGGCGCACCGGGCGCTGGCTTTCGCGATGACCGGGGTGCCGGTGGGGGCGGGGGATGCGCTGGCGCTTGGGCTGACCGATTGCGCGATCGATCCCGCGCGGTTCGATGCAGTGCGGGCAGGGATTGTTGCGGCGGCCGGTGTGGCGCGGGTCGAGGCGGCGCTCGGGGCGTTGATGCAGGCGGAGATGGCGCCGGTGGGCGAGGCTGTGCTGTGCGCTGCGGCCGACCGGCATGAGGGGCTCGACTGGACGGATGCCGAGGCGATCGTCGGGAAGGCAGGGCGGGAGCCGCTGCTGGCGCAGTTGACGTTGCGCTCGCCGACCAGTCTTGTGGCCATTCTCGAGAGCCACCATGCGGCGCGGCGGATGGTCGACGTCGTCGCGGTGCTTGCGGCAGACCTGCGGCTGGCACGGCTGCTGGCGCGGCTGCCGGACTTCGCCGAAGGGGTCCGCGCGGTGCTGGTGGACAAGGACCAAAAACCCGAGTGGCGCCCCAAGTCGCTGGACGGCGTCGACCGGGCTTCGATCCGGGCGGTAATCGGCGTCGGGTAAGTCCTGAAAGCGCCCGAACTTAGCACTTCCTAAACCGTTCCATCGGATGCTGGCGCCGGGCAGAAGTCCATGGGGGCAGCCAAGTAGATGGCTCAGGCACGCAGCAAAACCATCGCCTTGCCGGCGATCGTCGATCTCGACGCGCTCGATCCGATTCGCGATGAATTGGTCGATGCCATCGATTCCGGGCCGGTTGCGGTCTCCGGGGCAGCGATCGAGCGGGTGGCGACCAATGCGCTGTTCCTGCTGCTGAGTGCCGCCGAAACCGCCCGCCGCAACAATTTCGCATTTTCGGTCACCGCGCCCAGCGAGGCGTTCCGGCTGGCCGTTTCGCGGCTGGGGCTCACTGGCCCATTCGCCGCGATCATGGAAGGGTAATCATGCGTGTACTGACGGTCGACGACTCTAGAACCATCCTTGCGATGCTGCACCATACGCTCAGCAATGCGGGCTTCGAGGTGCTGCAGGCCGAGGACGGCCAGAAGGGCCTCGACGTGCTCAAGAACGAGAGCGTCGATGTGGTGATCACCGACATCAACATGCCGGTCATGGACGGAATCGAGTTCATCAAGAACGTCCGCGCCTCGGGCATGCACAACTCGCTGCCGATCCTGATCCTCACCACCGAAACCAGCCAGGACAAGCGCGACCAGGGCCGCGCCGCCGGTGGTACTGGCTGGATCGTCAAGCCGTTCGACCCGGAGAAGCTGATCTCGGTGATCCACCGCGTGGTGCACTGAGTTCTGCAAGAGCCTAACCGCCTTCCCGGCAACCCAGAAGGGTTCGTGACTAGCCCATGAGCGACCTCGACGACTTCAAGGCCACCTATTTCGACGAGTGCTCGGAGCTGCTGCTCGAACTTGAAGAGCAGTTCGCCGCCATCGAAGAGGGCGACCGTTCGAGCGACCGGCTGAACGCGGTGTTCCGCGCCATCCACTCGATCAAGGGCGGCGGCGGGGCGTTCGGGTTCCAGGGACTGGTGGGGTTTGCCCACGCCTACGAGACGCTGCTCGACCATGTGCGTGATGGGCGCGTCGAGCTCAGCGAGACGGTGACGGCGCTCTGCATCCGGGCCAACGATATCGTCGCCGACTTCGTCGCCGCGGCCAAGGACGGGACCGAGCTCGAAGCGGGCTACGGGGCCGAGGAAAAGCTGCAGTTCGACACGCTGACCTCGGGCGATCCGGACATGGCCGGTGAGCCGATGGAGGAGTTCGACATCGACTTCGTGCCTGTCATGGTGACCATTGCAGGGGCGGAAGACGAGATCGAGGAAGAGGCGGTGGCCGAGCCGCTGAGCCTCGAAGGGCTCGACGATGCGTTCGAGGCGCCGCCGCTGGCGCCGGAAACCGGGCACTGGACGATCCGCTTCACGCCGCATTCCGAGCTTTATGCGCGGGCCAACGATCCGCTGCTGCTGCTGCGCGAACTGGGGACGCTCGGCGACATGCAGGTGCGGGCGGTGCTCGACGAGATTCCGGCGCTCGCCGATTTCGAGCCGTTCGGGGTCTATTGCAGCTGGGAGATTTCGCTCAGCTCGGAGAGCGCGACCGAGGCGTCGATCGCCGAGGTGTTCGAGTTCGTCGAGGGCAATTGCGACCTGACGATCACACGCGGCACGGCACCGGTCGTGGCCGAGGAAGCGCTCGACGCCGAGATCGAGGCGATGCCGTCGTTTGCCGAGCTGATCGACGTGGCTGCGGACGAGCCGGAAGCCGAGATTGCGGCAGAGGCGCCGACCGCGGAGCTGCTGAGCTTTGCCGAGCTGGCCGAGAGCATGAAGCCGGCACTGAAGGCGGCGCCGCCGAAGATGCCGCCGCCGCTGAAGCAGGCGGCACCATCAGAGGATTTTGACGGCGACAACGATCGCCGCTCGGGCGCCGAGGACCGGCGCAACGGGGTGCAATCGATTCGTGTCGACCTCGACAAGATCGACCGCGTGGTCAACATGGTGGGCGAGCTGGTGATCACCCAGTCGATGCTCACCCAGCAGATGGATGAGACGCTCCGGGCGCGCTACCAGGAGCTGGTGCGCGGCCTCGAGGTGCTGGCGCAGACGACGCGCGGGCTGCAGGACTCGGTGATGGCGATCCGCGCCCAGCCAGTGAAGACGGTGTTTTCGCGCATGCCGCGGCTGGTGCGCGAGTTGGCGTCGAAGACCGGCAAGAAGATCCGGCTCGAGACGATCGGCGAGAATACCGAGATCGACAAGACGATCATCGAGCAGCTTTCCGATCCCCTGACCCACATGATCCGCAACTCGGCCGACCACGGCATCGAGAGCCCGGAAAAGCGGCTGGCGGCGGGCAAGAACGAGAGCGGGGCGATCCGGCTGTCGGCCGAACAGGCGGGCGGCAATATTTTGATCGCGGTGGAAGACGATGGCGGCGGCATCAACCGCGAGCGGGTGCTGCAGGTGGCGCGCGACCGTGGCGTGGTGGGGCCGGAGCAGACGCTGAGCGACGAGCAGATCGACCAGCTGATCTTCGCGCCGGGGTTCTCGACCGCTTCGGAGGTCTCCGACATTTCCGGCCGCGGCGTCGGCATGGACGTGGTGCTTTCGAACATCAAGAAGATCGGCGGCTCGGTGCACGTGAAGAGCTGGACCGGCAAGGGCACGCGGATGACGCTGCGCCTGCCGCTGACGCTCGCGGTGCTCGACGTGATGCTGGTGAAAGTGGCGGGCAGTCCGTATGTGATCCCGCTGTCGTCGATCGTCGAGACGATCCAGTGCGCGCGGGCCAATTTCTCCCGCATGCCGACCGGTGGGCAAGTGCTGCAGGTACGCGGCGAATATGTGCAGGTGGTGGACCTCGCGTCCCGCTTCGAGATGACCACGGACGTCGAGCGCGACAACCGCTTCGTCGTGCTCTGCGAGGCCGAGGGCGGGGTGAAGGTGGCGGTGATCGTCGACGACATCATTGGCCAGCAGCAGGTGGTGATCAAATCGCTGGAGGAGAACTTCCAGTCGATCGAGGGCATCGCCGGCGGCACTATCCTCGGCGACGGCAACGTGGCGCTGATCGTCGACGTGCAGGGTTTGAAATCCGCAACCGCGGCTCACAAGACCGCCGCCTGACGCGGCGCGACCGGACAATTGACGCCGGCCAGGAGGCCGGCAGGAAAGGCAGAAGACCATGGAATCCCTCGCATTCAAGGACGATATCTCCGGCAGCGTCGCGGCTGCCGCCAACTCGCTGCAGCTGATCGCGTTCTCGATCGGCGAGCAGACCTACGGGGTGGAAATCACCACGGTGCGCGAGATCCGCGCCTGGAACGGCGCGACGCCGCTGCCCAATACGCGCGAGTTCGTGCGCGGGGTGATTAACCTGCGCGGTACGATCGTGCCGATCTTCGACCTGCGCGCCCGCTTCGGCGAAGGCGTGACCTCGCCGACCAAGAACCACGTGGTGGTGGTGATGTCGGTGGGCGAGAAGTGGGTGGGGATCCTGGTGGACGCGGTGTCGGACATCCTGACGGTAGCCAAGTCGGACATCCACAACGTGCCCGAGGGCAACTCGATCGACACCGAACTGTTGAACGGCATCGTGACGCACGAGAGCCGCATGGTCGGGCTGATCGACCTGCACGCCGTGGTGTCCGGGGCAAAGATGGACGGCTGAGGCCGGGCTGTCACTGAAGGCTCAAGGCCGTCCGCGAGGGCGGCCTTTTTGTTTTTGGGTCAGTGGAAGTTGCGGCCTGAGGGAAGGGCGGCATAGGTCTCGCGGTCGAGCTGTTCGCGGCGGCGGCGCTCGCCTTCGTCGCGCCCGGGTTGCGGGCCGGAGCGGCCTTCGTCGCCGTGCGCCAATATGCCGTTGCCGAGATCGAGGCCCTGCGCCAGGTCGAGCAGGCTGGGGGTAAAATCGGTGAAGCTGCGGGAGACGAGGTGGGTGACGAGGCCCTCGCGCTGCAATTGACCACGCACCGCCAGCAGGCGCGAACCGAGTACGACGCGGCGGTTGTTGTCGAAGGTCTTGTTCCACACGATGATGTTGGCGATCCCCGTCTCGTCCTCGAGCGTCATGAAGATCACGCCGCTCGCCGTCCCCGGCTGCTGACGCACCAGCACGAGGCCGGCAGTTTCGACGATGGCGCCGTTCGGCTTGTCGATCAGGTCAGCGCAGCGCAGCGTGCCGCGCCGGTCGAGTTCGGGGCGCAGGAAGCCCACGGGGTGTCCCTTTAGCGACAGCGACAGCGTCCGGTAGTCGTGCACCACCGATTCACCTGGGGCCATGACCGGCAGGTCGATCTCGGCGTCATCGGGTTTCGAGACCCGCTTGGCGATCGAGAAAAGTGGTAGCTGTTCGGCGCCGGCGACGCCGTTCAGCCCGCGGACGATCCACAGCGCCTCGCGGCGGTTTATCCCAAGTGAGCCGAAGGCATCAGCCTCGGCGAGCTTCTCCAGCGTTGCCACCGGGACCCCCGTCCGCACCCAGAGGTCGCGGATCGAGGCATAGCCGTCACCGCGGCGGGCTATGATCAGGTTGGCATGGTCCTGCTTCAGGCCGAGCACCTGCCTCAGGCCCAGCCGGATCGCCTTGGTCGACCAGATGTCGTCGCGCATCTCGGCGTGCTGCTTCATGATCCGCTCGCTCGCCGGGGTGCCGTCCTCCAGCACGTGCAGCCAATCCGAGCGGTTGATGTCGGCTTGCCGCATCTCAACCCCGTGCTCGATGGCATCGCGGACGATCTGCGCCGGCGAGTAAAAGCCCATCGGCTGGCTGTTGAGCAGCGCACATGCGAACACATCGGGGTAGTGGCACTTCATCCAGCACGAGGCATAGACCAAGAGGGCGAACGAGGCGGCGTGGCTTTCGGGGAAGCCATAATCGCCAAAACCCTCGATCTGCGCGAAGCAGCGCCGGGCGAAATCTTCGGCATAGCCGTTGTCCTTCATACCATTGAGGAACCGGTCCTTGAGCGTATGGATGGTGCCGTTGCGCCGGAACGTCGCCATGGCGCGACGCAGCCGATCGGCTTCGCCCGGGGTGAATCCGGCGGCGACGATGGCGATCTGCATCGCCTGTTCCTGGAACAGCGGAACGCCGTAGGTTCGCTTCATCACCTCGTAGAGGTCGGGTGGCATGGGCTCCACCTTCTCGAGCCCCTGCCGGCGTTTCAGGTAGGGATGCACCATACCGCCCTGGATCGGCCCGGGTCGGACGATCGCCACCTCGATGACGAGGTCGTAGAACTCTACCGGCTTCAGCCGTGGCAGCATCGACATCTGCGCCCGGCTTTCGATCTGGAACACGCCGATGGTGTCGGCGCGGTGGGTCATCCGGTAGACCGGCGCCTTGACCACATCGTCGACTTCCTCGGCCATCAGCAGCGGCAGCGTGACATCGCGATCGTAGTGCTGGTGCAGCAACTCGAACGAGCGGCGCAGGCAGGTGAGCATGCCCAGCGCCAGGATATCGACCTTGAGGATGCCGAGCGCGTCGATATCGTCCTTGTCCCACTCGACGATGGTGCGGCTCTCCATCGCCGTTTTCGAAATCGGCACCAGGCTCTCTAGGGAATCGCGGGTGATGACGAAGCCGCCGACATGCTGGCTGAGGTGGCGGGGGAACGATTTCAGTACCGGGACCACGTTGAACATCTGCGTCAGGGTCGGATCGTCGGGATCGAGCCCAAGCATCTTGATGCCCTTGAGGTCGGCGGCGTTGCCCCAGCCCCAATGCAGCTGGTTGAGCGCGCCGATGGTATCGTCGGAAATCCCGAATACCTTGGCGGTCTCGCGGATGGCGCTCTTGGAGCGATAGGAGATGACGGTCGCCGTCAGCCCGGTCCGCTCACCACCGTACTTGCTGTAGACATACTGCATCACCTCTTCGCGCCGCTCGTGCTCGAAATCGACGTCGATATCCGGTGGTTCGTCGCGTTCGGTTGAGAGGAAGCGGCCGAACACCAGCTTGACCTTGGTGGGGTCGACTTCGGTCACTCCCAGGCAATAGCAGACTGCTGAATTGGCGGCCGAGCCGCGCCCCTGGCAGAGGATTTTCAGCTTATGCCGGGCGTAGCGGACAACGTCTTCGACAGTGAGGAAGTAGGATGCGTAGCCTTTGTAGGCGATAAGGCAAAGTTCGCTCCAAAGACTGCGTTTGACCGTATCGGGAACCCCTTCGGGATAGCGATCGCGCGCGCCTTCCCAGGTCAGGCGCTCCAGTGTCTCCTGTGCCGTCTCGCCGTTGCCGATGGTTTCAGTCGGATAGTTGTACTTCAGCTGGTCGAGGCTGAAGCCGATGCGGTTCAGCAGCAGCTGCGTTTGCGCGATGGCATCGGGATGCTCAGAGAACAGCCGGGTCATTTCGGTCGGCGGCTTCAGGTGTCGCTCGGCATTCTGCTGCAGCCGGCGCCCGGCGGTCTCGAGCGTCAGGTGCTCGCGGATGCAGGTCACCACGTCCTGCACGATCTTGCGGTTGGGCTCGTGGTAGAGCACATCATTGACGGCCAGCATCGGTACGCTGGCGTCTGCTGCCATCGCGGCCAGCCGGTTGAGTCTGGCCCGGTCGGTGCCCTTGAAGGTTGCCGCTGCAGCCAGCCAGATATTGCCCGGGCTGAGCTTTGCCAGCCGCTCGAGCACGACGCCGGAATGCTCCCAGCGCGTCTCGTCGCAATGGAGGATCAGCAACTGGCCTTCGATGAAGTCTTCGAGGTCGGAGAAGCGGATGACGCACTTGCCCTTCTCGCTCTCCTTCCCGAGGTTGCCGCGGCTCAGCAGGCGGCAAAGCCGGCCATAGGCCTCACGGTCAGAGGGATAGGCGACGATATCGGGAGTATCATCGGCAAAGCAGAGCCGGACACCGACGACGTAGCGGAAGTCGGGTGCCTTGTCCTTGAGGTCGCGGTGGGCCACGTAGCCGCGCACCACGCCGGCAAAGCTGTTGCGATCGCAGATCCCGACGCCACTCAGACCCAGCGCGATGGCGGCCGAGACCAGCTCCTCCGGATGCGAGCCGCTTCTCAGGAACGAGAAGTTGGACGTCACCATCAGTTCGGCATAGCTGGGGCGGGTCATGCGAAGAACCCGTGCATGAACCAGCGCGGCGCTTCGGCGGCGCCATAGAGCCCGATGCGGAAGATCCAGAACCGCCGGCCGCCGTCATCCTCGATGACGTAGTAGTCGCGGACGGTGGTCAGCGGGTCGAACGCCGCGAGCGCGGAAACGTGTTCCGGCTCCTTTGGCTTCTGTTTGTCCGACTTGGGGTCGTCGCGCGGGTCGCGCTTCTTGCTGCCCCGCTCTGGCGGTTCCAGCACCTCAAGATTCTTGCCCGAACGCCACCACTCGGCCTCGATCCGCTCCGGCCCCGATGCCTTGAGGATGCGGTAGGCGATGCGCCGCCAGATGATCCGCATCGGCGGGCCATGCGGCACCTCCGCTATCACGTTGATCGGCTCTGGATTGGGCAGTAGCCGGAGCGGTCTTCGCAGTTCGGGATCAGGAAGAGCTTCCGGATCTTCCTCGGTTTGAGCGATTACAGGCTCCAGCTTCGCTGCCCGCTCGGGGATGTGAGTGTTGACGAACTTCGAGCGAGTGAGTGCCAGGGGGCCGAGCCGGCTCGTCATGCGATCGTATAGTCGGTCGAGGTCTTGCGCCCCGTCGCGCACTTCGAACGCCCCGAGCTGGATGCTCTGCACTTCCGACAACGAACTGGCCGCCAGCCGGATCATGTCGATGCCGAAGCCGGCATCATACTCGCCCTCAAGCCGCTCCGACCGGTGCACGAACAGCTGGGCAATGTGGTTGGGATCTCGCGTCGCCCGGCCGGCATTGATGGTGAGGTTCATCACCTTGTGGTCGACCCGGTAGAGCAGCAGGTGGAAGGTCTGCGCCCCCAGCCCCTCGGACTCGAGGCGCAGGCCGAGCTGGATGGCGAGATCGCGCGCCGTCATCAGCACGTCGTCCATGTAGCCAATGGGTTCGGCGAAGCGGCGCTCGGCATAATATTCGGCGATTGGCAGACGCGGAGTGATCCGTTCTTCGATCCGGCCCAGCGCCTGGTCGAGCCTGAGGATCAGCGATTCCCCGAACCGGGCCTGCAGTGCCCGCCGATCCCGGCCATAGAGCTGCCCGATGGTCTTGAGGCCCATCTGGTTGAGTCCCGAGACCTGCGCCTCTTCGAGCCGCAAGCCGACGATCGGCAGGGTGGCGAGCGCCGCTTCGGTCTCACCCTTGGGAATGACGCTGCCGGGTGAGAAATGCGCCAAGGCCCAGGCCGCCCCAACCGTATCGGCGATGGCGCCAGAGACGGTGAAACCCAGGGTGCGCAGCCGGTTGACCAGCACTTCCAGCATTTTTGCCTCGCCGCCAAACAGGTGGGCGACCCCGGTGATGTCGAGGACCAGGTCACCGTAGGGCGCCGCCGCCGAGTGAACGGCGACAATTGGGCTGGCGTTGGAGTGCCAATCGGCAAAATCGGCGAAGACCTGCTCGATATAGGCCCGGTCGATCTCGCGGACCTCGAGTTCCGGCACCAGCGCGCGAGCGTCCGACAGGTTCTGTCCGGATGTCAGGTTTGCCTTCGCCGCCGCGGCATCCACCGCGGCGAGACGCATGGCGCCCTTCTGCTTCTCCCACAGGGCCAGCGGGCGGGTCGAGCGGGCGAGTGCCGGATCAGCCCGCCTGAGACAGTCGGTCGCCCAGCGTGGCAACGACAGGGCGAGATGGCGGCGCCGTTCGGTGAACAGCAGCTCCGGTGCGGTATTCGGGTTCGACTGAAACGAAACCATTTTCTGTCCAGTCCACAAGCATGTTCTTGCCTTCGGCTCGTTGCGTCTTGTCGCCGAGCCGGCCTTTTTCGATCTCGATCTGGAAGCGGGGCGGGCCGGGTGCGCGCGGATCGAACGCCACCTCACCGCTCATTGCCGGCGAAACCCGCCAGCGCAGTTTTGCTGCGCTCGCCTCGCGTCCCCGGCCGTAGCGGATGAGGAACGCCGAGGTACCGGCCGCAGCTGCACGGAGGCTCAATCGGCGCGACACGGTGAAATCGAGTGCCTTGGGGTGACTTGCGAGATCGGCGATGACCCCGGCGACCGCACGGCAGGCAATTGCTTCCTCCATTGCCCAGAGCAGCTCGGTTACGCTCTCGATCCGGCCGATCACCAACCGCGCCGGATCGATGCCGAACTGCTGCAGCCCCGCGCCATAAGGCAGCCCCAGTTCCTGGCCTTCACCTACCAGCTGCAGGTAGAGGATCGCCTGCCGTTCGGTGGTCAGCAGCTGCCGGGCGAGCCCGAAGGCGAAGCCCAGCGCGGCGCCGCTCTGGCGCTGCTCGTCGGCAAACACCTCGTGCAGCAGTCCATTGGGTGCGACGAGCACCTCCAGTGGATCGGCAAGCTCCTGCTCGTCATTGGCAGCCTTTCCCAGCCCCTCCGCCACCATCGCTGCGCCTTTCGCCAGCAGCGGGCGCTTTTCCAGGGCGGCGATTTTCAGTCGTAGGGCGTCGAGATCGTGGCGTGCGAGGCCCGGCATCTGAGCCTCCCTGTTGTCAGTAATTAGAACAAATAGGGAACACCAGAGTCCGGTCGAGAGTCAAGCAGAAGAGTCAGCACACGCCGTGCTCACATCCTCGCGCTGCGGCATGCGGGCACTTTCGCGATTGGGCGGGAGTGCCTATCTTCCGTCGACCCACCCAAGGACTCCTCCCATGTTCGATGCGCTGCGCTCCATCTTCCAGAGACCCGATGCCACTGTGCTCAGCATGGAGCCGAAACTGGCGGTGGCGGCGTTGCTGGTGCATCTGGCGGCGATCGACGGCAGTGTCAGCGAGGCCGAGCGGCAGGCGCTCGAGGGTACGCTGATGGATTACTACGGGCTCGGCGAGGACGAGGTGCGCAAGCTGATCGTCGAGGCGACCAAGCGGGACCAGGAATCGGTGGATTTCTACCGCTTCACTTCGGCGCTGAGTTCACTGGACGATAGCGAGAAGATCGAGATCATCCGGATGATGTGGCAGGTGGTGTTCGCCGACAAGCGCAACCACGAGCTCGAGGACAACATGGTATGGCGCATCGCCGAACTGATCGGGGTGTCGTCGCGCGACCGCACGGTGCTGCGCAACCAGATGGCGCGGGCTTGAACCAGCTCAAAGGACGTTGCCGGGCAGACGCGTTGGTGCGGGGCGCTTAGCGCTTCCAGGCTTCGAACTTGCCGACATATTCGGGCTCGCTCTTCTCGCAGTCGAAATCCTTTGCCTTCTCGTCGGCGGTTTTGCGGGCGAGGGCGTTGGCGTCGGGGTTGGCGAGGGCGTCGATATAGGCGATGTGGCAGGTGGCGCCCGGGGTGACTTTGGTGACGACCAGCACCTGGCCCTCGGGTTTGCCCTCTTCACCCTGGGTGAAGAAGCGGAGGATGGTGGCGAAGGGCTTGAAGTAGCCCTCGGCGTTGGAGACGCGCCACTCGATCTTGTCGCCCAGGTGGTTGAATGGGTTGAGGGTCTGCTCGGCGGCCTTCTCGGTGGTGGAGGTGAGGCCGTAGGAGACGAACATCCGCAGGTCGCCCTCGGTGACCATGACCGGGATGCCCTTGAGGCCGAGGCAAGCCCACATGGTGCCGAAGTCATCGGACTCGATCACCGTGCAGTCGATGTTGAGGTTGAGGTCGGTGTAGCTCGATTCGATCTGCTGGGCGCTGGCCGAGCCGGCCCAGCCGATGCAAGCGACATAAAGCGCACTGGCGAAAATGCGTCCGATCACGGCAATACCTCCTCAATACGTCTTGAACACCGCTGGGCTTCGCATGCCACCCGCGCATTCGTATGCCTTGCAATCATGGCCTCGGATAGGCCACAACCCGCCGAAATAGACCTAAGGCAGACCCAATGAACATCGACGCGATCCCGATCGGCAAGAATCCCCCCGACGACCTCAACGTGATCATCGAGGTGCCGCTGGGCGGCGAGCCGATCAAGTACGAGATCGACAAGGCCTCGGGGGCGCTGTTCGTCGACCGGTTCCTCTATACGCCGATGCGCTATCCGGGGAATTACGGCTTCGTGCCGCATACGCTTTGCGGCGACGGCGATCCGCTCGACGTGATCGTGATGAACTCGCGGCCGCTGGTGCCGGGTGCGGTGGTGCGCTGCCGGCCGTTCGGCATCCTGTTCATGGAAGACGATGGCGGCACCGACGAGAAGATCCTCGCCGTGCCGGTGTCGAAGCTGACCAAGATGTATGACGGGATCAACGACATCACCGACATGCAGCCGATCCAGCTGGAGCGGGTGAAGCACTTTTTCACCCACTACAAGGATCTCGAGCCCGGCAAGTGGGCCAAGATCGAAAAGCTCGGCGGCGTCGATGATGCGCGGCGGGTGATTCTCGAATCGATCGAGCGGGCCAAGGCGGCGAAGTAGTGCCGGCGGGTGCGCTGGTAGGCCCGATTGGGCCGCCCCTTGAAACTGTGAAACCGGGTTCACATATATCGGTCAACGGTTGGATCGGGGCGCTGTCCCTCCCGGCGACATGATCCCAGCCTACGAAAGGCGCTCCCCTAACGGGTTGAGCGCCTTTCTCTTTTCAGCGTGTCGAAGGGTGAGCGATGAGCGGACGGATCGTCATTCTCAACGGGGTGCCGAGGGCGGGAAAATCCTCGATCGCGCGGGCGGTGATGGCGCTGGTGCCGGGGCGGTGGGTGAACCTCGGCGTCGATGCGATGAACGATGCGCTGCCCAAGGACATGCTGCCTGGGATCGGCTTGCGGCCGGGCGGGGAGCGGGCGGAGCTGGAGCCGATGGTGGTGCGGCTCTATGCCGAGCTCTACGACGAGATCGCGGAGCGGGCACTGGCTGGTGGCGATGTGGTGGTCGATGTCGGGCACCATGACGGCTATTCGCGGCCGCTTGGCATACTGGCCGCATCGGCGCGGCGGCTTGCCGGGCTGCCGGTGCTGTTCGTCGGGGTGCGCTGTCCGATCGAAATGATCATGGCACGGCGGAATGCCCATCCGCAGCACGGGTTCGGCCTCTATGTGGCGGGCGAAGGCGTGCCGGAGGCGGTGCGGCGCTGGCAGGGTGCGGTGCATGTGCCGGGGATCTACGATCTTGAGGTCGATACCGGGGTGATGACGCCGGAGCAGTGTGCGGCGGCGATCGCCTCGGCACTTCTGGCGCCGCCGCAGCCGAGTGCCTTCGAGCGGCTCGCAACACTCTAGCGTCAGTGCGGGCTGACCCCCAAAACCAGCTAAGGACTACGGATAACCCGCATGCGGGACGTCGACGCGGGCGCTGAAGACGCGGCCGGTGGGCTTGGTGACATCGACAGTGCCGGTCCATTCATTGGCGACCATGTAGAGCGTCCGGCCATCGGGGCCACCGAGCATGACGGCAAAGCACATGCGGTCGAGCTCGAACTTCTCGACGATCTCGCCGCCATCGCGGACGCGCAGCACGGTGGGTCCGGTCGAGGTCCAGATGGCGCCTTCGGCATCGGCGCAGATGCCGTCATTGCCGTACTCGCCGATATTGGCCCATAGCCTGCGATTGCTGAGGCTGCCGTCCTCGGCGATGTCGAAGGCGCTGAGGTTGCCGTTGAACGACTCGGCGCAGACCAACGTCCTGCCGTCGGCGAGAATGGCCATACCGTTGGGGAAGGCGAGGCCCTCGGCCACCTTGCGACTGGTGCCGTCGGGCGAGACCAGTGCGATGAAGCCGGGGCGGAATTCGCCGCCGGGGAAGTCGAAATCGACATTGTTGACGTAGATGTGGCCGCTGGGGTGCACGGTAATTTCGTTGCAGCCGCGGTCCGACAGGCTCGACAGGTCGGCGAAACGCGTGAAGCTGCCGTCGGGCTGCCGCACCTTCAGATCGTTATCTGCGGCGTGGACCAGCAGCATCCGCCCATCGGACAGCCAGTCGAAAGAAAAGGGCAACGAGGCGACCTCCGCCTCGACGGTTGACCGGCCTTCGCTGTCGATGGTGTAGAGTTTCTGGCCGACCCAGTCGGCGAACCAGAGCTTGCCATCATGCCAGCGCGGGCACTCGCCGAGCAGGATGCCATCCATCAGCTGGGTTATCTCAGTCATCGTCGCACTCCCTCATCGCTCTCAGGACAATGTCGGGCGACGCGCGGCCATTTCGACAGGGGCGGGAAAGAAATCGGGCGCCGGAGGGTGTCCGGCGCCCGAAGGGATTAGTGATTCACGTGAAGCAGGAGCGGCTTAGTGGCCGCCCATGCCCGCCATTTCGGGGTTCGCCGGCGGCTTCTTGACGAAGAAGGCCGCAACGATGGCGAACGTCGAGATGATGGCGCCGCAGAGGAACCCGGTGCGGATGCCGGCGGCGAGCGCGGTCACCGGCTCGGTGCCGGCGGCCGTCAGCGCGGCGGTCTGGATGGTCATCAGTGCCACGAACAGGGCGACGCCCGCCGCACCCGCGACCTGCTGGACCGAGCCGAGAATGGCCGAGCCATGCGAATAGAGCTGCATGGGGAGCGAGCTCAGCGACGCGGTGAACAGCGGTGTGAACATGATGGCGAGGCCGATGCAGAGCGTGATGTGGCCGGCGAGGATCACCCAGATCGAGGTGTTCTGATCGACCAGCGTGAGGCCCCAGAGCACGGCGCTGACAAGGATCGAGCCGGGAACCAGTAGGCGTGTCGTGCCCCACTTGTCGTAGAGCCGGCCGACCACCGGGCCGAGCAGACCCATCGTCAAGCTGCCTGGCAGCAGCATCATGCCGATCTGCAGCGGATCGAGCTTGATGACGTTCTGCAGGAACAGCGGCAGGAGGATGATGACGCCGAACAGCGCCATCATGGCGATGGCCATCATCACCACCGACAACGTGTAGTTGCGGATGGCGAAGGCGCGGAGATCGAGCAGCGCCTTATCCTGCAGGCTGAGCTGGCGCCACACGAACAGCACCATGGTGACGAGACCGACGCCGAGCGGAATCCACGGCGACATGCTGCCCTCGCCAGTGGCAGCCGACGCCTCGCCGAAGCTCGAGAGGCCATAGACGATGCCGCCGAAGGCCAGCGCCGAAAGGACCACCGAGATGAAATCGAGCGGGGTCGAACGCGGGGTCGAGACGTTCTTCATCCGCCACGCGCCCAGTGCCAGGGCGGCGAGCGCGATCGGCAGCACCAGGATGAACATGAAGCGCCACTCGAAGTGAGTGAGGATGAAGCCGCCGATGGTCGGGCCGATGGCCGGAGCCACCGACATGACGATCGAGATGTTGCCCATGGTCTTGCCGCGGGATTCGGGAGGCACCAGCGTCATCACCGTGGTCATCAGCAGCGGCATCATGATGGCGGTGCCGGTTGCCTGGATGACGCGGCCGAAGACCAGGAGCTCAAGGCCGGGCGAGAGGGCGCAGATCAGCGTACCGGCCGAGAAGATTGACATGGCGAGCATGTAGATCGGCCGGGTGTTGATGCGCTGCAGCAGGAAGCCGGTGATGGGAATCACCACCGCCATGGTGAGGAGGAACGCGGCGGTGAGCCACTGGGCGGCGCTGGCGGTGACGCCGAGATCGGTCATCAGCGGCTGGATGGCGACGCTCATGATGGTCTCGTTGAGGAACACCACAAAGGTGGAGACGAGCAGCAGCGCGATCACCAGCCGGTTGCGGGCGGCGGTGGAGGAATCAATCGGAGCCGAGGCGGGCGCGAACCCGGCGGCATCGGACGGGACATCGGTGATGGTGTCGGAGGTCATTTGCGGCCTGCCTTGCGAGAAAATGAATCAAAGTACGGGAGGGTGAATGGCACAGATGGGGCGGCTGGAGCCAGCCGCCAAGGCGCATAACGCGGATGCATTGGGGCGGCAATTACTGGTGCGGTCATGAGGAAATCTCCTTGGCTTTCACCAGATCGACGAGTGACGTGCGGTGGAATCGACAGCGGCCGTATCGAAATCAGTTAAGCGGTGACTTAAGCGTTGTTGGAGCGAGAGTCAACGCAAGACGTCCGTGGGAACCGATGATCCGCTCGCACCGCGGCTGTCCTAGCGCAGGGTGGGGGTCTTGAAGCAAGCCCCTTGTGCGCTACATATCAGTAACGGAGGGGGGCAGTGCCCACCCTCCTTTTTGCTGTCTGCCGCGGCAGCCCAGCTCCAAATCACTCCCGAAGCCCACCGGCCCGTCATGGATGCGCTCCGTTACGAGCGCGTCGCAGTGGCGTGAAAGCCTGATACAGTTCCGCCCGCAGGGTGGGACCGGCGGGTAGCGTCAACTTCTGGAGATTGCACATGCATTATAAGGAAGAGAAATTTGAAGGTCGGGGCGGACTGAGCATTTTTTATCGCTCGTGGCGTCCGGATGGTGCTCCGCGGGCGGTGGTGGTGATCGTCCCCGGGTTCAACTCGCACGGCGGCCAATATGGCTGGGTGGCGGAGCAACTGGTGGCGAGCGGGCTCGCGGTCTATGCGGTTGACCTCCGTGGCCGCGGCAAGTCGGATGGCGAGCGGTTCTATGTCGACAAGTTCGCCGACTACACCGGCGATGTAGACGGGTTGATGAAGATCGCCAAGGCGCGCGAGCCGGGGCAGAAGGTGTTCCTGCTCGGGCACAGCGCCGGTGGCGTGGTCTCTTGCATCTATGCGCTCGAGCATCAGTCGGAACTGGCTGGGCTGATCTGCGAGAGCTTTGCCCACCAGGTGCCGGCGCCGGACTTTGCCCTCGCCGTGCTGAAGGGGCTGAGCCACATTGCGCCGCATGCCCAGGTGCTGAAGCTCAACAACGAGGACTTTTCGCGGGACCCCGCGGTGGTGGCGACGATGAACGCCGACCCACTGATTGCGCATGAGACGCAGCCGACCAAGACCGTGGCGGAGATGGTGCGGGCCGACGAGCGGCTGAAGGCGGAGTTCCCGCAGATCACCCTGCCGGTGCTGATCCTCCACGGCACGCTCGACAAGGCAACCAAGCCGAGCGGCAGCCAGTTCTTCTACGACACGGCTGGCTCGAAGGACAAAACCCTGAAGCTGTATGAGGGCCACTTCCACGACCTGCTCAACGACCTGGGCAAGGAAGAGGTGATGGGCGACATCACCGGCTGGATCGACGCGCGGGCTTGAGGCGGCGCCGCAGTTGAGTTGGAGGCCGGGGCGATGCTCCGGCCTTTTGCGTTTCAGGTGTAGGGTTCGGGAACCTTTTGCGCAGGCGGACACTCCAATGCCGCATGGAGGATGAGATGCTGACAGTGCTGAAGCAGCGGAGCGACGTGGCTGGGCTGAGCGAGGCAGAACTGGTCGAGCTGGCGCGGCAAGGTGGCGAGAACGCGATCCGCACGCTGATCGAGCGCAACAACCAGCGGCTGTTCCGGGCCGCGCGCAGCGTGCTGCGCAATGACGGCGAGGCCGAGGACGTGGTGCAGGAAACCTATGTGAAGGCGTTCACGGCGCTGGCGAGCTTTCGCGGCGAGGCGAGCTTTTCCACCTGGCTGACCCGCATTGCGCTGAACGAGGCGGTGTCCCGGTTGCGACGGCGGCGCAGGAACAGCGATCTAGAAGCGCTGGACCAGGCGGTGAGCGCCGATGCCGGGCTGGTGTCGCTGTTCCCGCTGTCGCTGGTTCCGCTCCCCGCCGATACGGAGGCCGCACGGTCAGAAATGCGCCAGATACTGGAGACAGCCATCGATGGCTTGCCGGAGGGATTTCGCACGGTGTTCGTGCTGCGCGATGTCGAGGGGCTGAGCACCGAGGAGACGGCGGAGCAGCTGACGCTGAAGCCGGAAACGGTGAAGACCCGGCTGCACCGGGCGCGGCGCATGTTGCGGGCGGTGCTGGAAGAGCAGATGCGCGGCTCGTTCGCCGAACTCTATCCGTTCGACGGCGCGCGCTGCGCCAACATGGCGGATCGGGTGATCGCGAAGCTCAGGCAGGCCTAACCGGTCACAGCGGCTTTTCGGCGAGGCCGCGGAAGGCGTCGGGGATGGAGCGCTCGAGTTCGAGCGTGGCGGAGCCGTAGCCGATGGCTTCGCGGCCGAAGCGAGTGCGGACGGCATCCATGGCGCGATCGGCGACGAGGCGGGAGGCGCCGCGACGGGTGCCGGGCCGGCGGGC
The DNA here is from genome assembly GCF_056402875.1 of Devosia sp. P3_B2. Taxonomy (NCBI): domain Bacteria; kingdom Pseudomonadati; phylum Pseudomonadota; class Alphaproteobacteria; order Hyphomicrobiales; family Devosiaceae; genus Devosia; species Devosia sp. P3_B2. The sequence goes on from NZ_JBFUGO010000001.1 coordinate 26,100, forward strand.
TTCGTCGGCGAGGCCGAGCGGCAGTTCGAGCTGGACCAGCGGGTTGCGCTCGAGGTGCGAGACCGAGATGGCGAGGAGCGTGATGGTGCGCTCGTCGGGGTGATCGGCCTGCACGACGCGCACCAGGTCTTCGGCGATCTCAGCGAGGCTGACCGTCGCGGCGATGGGGCTGTCGATGGTGACCGATCGGGTCACGGCGCGCATGTCGCGGAAGCGGACGCGCAGGGTGATGGTGTGGCCGTGCCAGGATTTGACCCGCAACCGCGAGGCGATGCGATCGGCCAGGTGGTGCAGCGTCGGGCGGTAGATACGCTCGATGAAGGGTTTTTTGCCGAGGGCGGATTGAGCGCCGGCCGAGCGGGCGCGCTGATTGGTGACGATGGCGCGCGGGTCGCGGTTCCAGCTCAGGGCGCTGAGCTTTTCGCCGGTGGCGCGGCCGAGCAGAGCCTGCACCCATTCGACGTGCTTTTCGGCGAGCTGGCCGATGGTGAGGATGCCCTCGTCTTCGAGCTTGCCTTCGGTGACCGGGCCGACGCCCCACATCAGCCCGACCGGCAGATGGTGGAGGAATTCGAGTTCGCGGACCGGGTCGACGACGACGAGGCCATCGGGCTTGGCGACCTGCGAGGCGATCTTGGCGAGATGCTTGGTCCGCGCGACGCCGACGGAGATGGGGAGGCCGAGCTCGGCGCGGACGCGGGAGCGGATGGTCTGGGCGATGGTTTCGGGCGAGCCGAACAGGTGTTCGCAGCCGGCGACATCGGCGAAGGCTTCGTCGATGGAGATACGTTCGACCAGCGGGGTGTAATCGGAGAGCACGGCGATGGCGGCGTCACCGAGCTGCTGGTATTCCTCGAAATGGCCGCCGGTGAAGATCAGTTCGGGGCAGAGTTCCTTCGCGGCCCAGCCGGACATGCCGCCGTGGACGCCGAAGGCCTTGGCCTCGTACGAGGCAGCGAGCACTACGCCACCGCCGACGGCGATCGGTTTGCCGCGCAGCTCGGGGTTCAGCAGCTGCTCGACCGAGGCGTAGAAGGCATCGAGATCGGCATGCAGGATGGTGGCGGGCTCCATCCGGGTTCTCCGTGGCGGCGTTGAGAACATAAAGTGAACGAAGAGTGGGGCTTGTCAAGCTGAGTTGCGGCTGCCGGGGGCTTGTCTTGCTATCGACAGGTGTGCCGCCTAGGTCTGCTGCTGGGGATCTGGAGGGTGCGATGCGGGCAGTGGTCTATTCGGCTTACGGGATGCCGGAGCAGTTGCGGCTGACGAAGGTGGCACGGCCGGTGCCGAAGGCGGGCGAGGTGCTGATCCGGGTGAAGGCGGCGTCGCTCAATTCTTGGGATTGGGACCTGCTGCGGGGCCAGCCGTTCCTGGTGCGGCTCGGCGGGCTGCTGCGGCCGCCGTACCCGATCCTTGGGGCGGATGTGGCGGGTGTGGTCGAGGCGGCAGGCGAGGGGGTAACGCGGTTCGCGGTGGGCGATGCGGTGTTCGGCGATCTCAGCGGGGCGAGCTGGGGCGGGTTCGCGGAGTATGTCGCGGCGCCTGAAGCTGCACTAGCGGCGATCCCCGCGGGAGTGAGTTTTGAGGCCGCGGCGGCAACGCCGCAGGCGGGACTCTTGGCGTGGCAGGGGTTGCGCTGGAAGGGCGAGGTGCAGCCGGGCGACAAGGTGCTGATCAATGGCGGCGGAGGCGGGGCGGGGACGTTCGCGATCCAGCTGGCCAAGCGGGCCGGGGCCGAGGTGACGGGGGTGGACCGGGCCGAGAAGGCGGAGCTGATGCGATCGGTCGGGGCGGACCGGGTGATCGACTATGCGGTGACGGACTACACGGCTGAGGGGGAGCGATACGACCTGATCCTCGACATGGTCGCGGCGCGGCCGCTGGCGCATTACCGGCGAGCGCTGAGCCCGCGGAGCCGGTTCGTGATGGTGGGCGGGAAGACGTCGACGATCCTCACGGTGGCGCTGGCCGGGGCGATGACATCGAAGCCGGAGGGGCAACAGATGGGGCTGCTGCTGCACCGGCCGGATGTGGGGCAACTGGCGGAGCTTGGGGCGCTGGTGGCAGCGGGGACGATCGTGCCGGCGGTGGAGCGGGTGTATCCGCTGGAACAGGCTGCAGAGGCGTTTCAGCGGATCGGCGACGGGCGGGCGCTGGGGAAGCTGGTGGTGGCGCCGTAGCTGTCAGCCCCCCGCCAGGGCCAGCAGGCGGTCGGTTTCTTCCGGGACGTTCTCCGAAAGCCGGGCTGCGGCGACGATGGGGAGCCAGGCGCGGATTTCGGGGTCGGTGAGGGGGCTGAGGGCGAGGTAGCGTTCGAGGTAGGCGTTGGCGAGGTCGGGGCCGGCGCCGTGCAGCATCAGCACGTAGGAGCGGGCGACGTCGGCGGCGGGTGGGCCGGAGGTGGCGTCGGGCCAATCGACGATGATGGCGGCGCCGGGCGTGCCGATGATGTTGAACGGGTGGAAATCGCCGTGGCAGAGGCGGTTGCCATCGGGCAAGCAGGCCAGGTCGGCGAGCAGTTTTGTGCGCAGCGCTTCGTCGAGCTGGGGCACGTGGGCGATGCGGTGCGCCAGGCGAGGCTTCAGCGGCGTCAGGCGCGTTTCCTCGCGGGCGTGCATGGCTAGGTGTAGCTGCACCATGGCTTCGAGCGCGGCGGGGATCTGCGTGGGATCGGCCTCGGCGAGCCTGGCCAGCGGCTCGCCGGTGGCGCGGGACATGACGAGACCCCAGCGGCCGGCGAACTTGCCGGCTTCGAAAACCTGCGGGGTGGGCAGGCCGTGATCGGCGACGACGGCGAGGATGGCAGCCTCGCTGAAGGCGACGGCGCGGGCGGCAGGGTCACGATAGAGCTTCAGCACGTGCTCGCCGTAGTGGAAGGCTTCGGCCACCTTGCCGGAGCCGAGCAGGTGGCCGATTTCGGGGCGGGTCATCAGCTGAGCGCGGCCTTAAGGGCGGTGGCAATCGTGTCCTTCCCGCGGGTGAGCTGGAAGACCTTGCCGATCGACTTGGGCTCTTCGAGCAGGGCGACCACCACCGCGGCGACGTCCTCGCGTGGGACCGACTCCTCGTTGATCGCCTCCTGGCTCAGCACCACCTTGCCGGTGCCGCCGCCATCGGTGAGCTCGCCCGGCTCGAGGATGGTCCAATCGAGGCTGGAGCTGGTGATGTGCTTGGCCGCGGCGCGCTTCTGCTTGTAATAGTCCTTCATCTCATCGTTCATCGAACGGGTGGAAAGCCCGGTGCTGGCGCCGATGGAAGAGATCGAGACGTAGCGCTTCACGCCGGCCTTTTCGGCAGCGCGGACGGTGCGCAGCGTGCCCGTGCGATCGAGGGCGCTGCTTTCGCCGGCGGCGGAGCCGGCCGCAAACACCACGGCATCGGCATCCTTCATGGCAAAGACGATATCGTCGAAGGGCGATTTATCGAGATCGAGCAGCACGGTTTCGGCGCCGAGCTTCACCATATCGGCCATGTGCCGGGGGTTGCGAATAGTGGCGACGACGGCGTGCCTGGCCGCGATGAGCTTTTCAACGATCAGGATGCCGGTGCGGCCGTGGCCGCCGATGACGATGATGCGCATTGGGATACCTCAGTTCCGGAAAGGGTGCCGCAGGTGAGGCGATAGGGCAAGCTCGCTAGGAGTAAGGGAGATGATTCGATGACTGGACGGCAGGTGGTGGTGCACCACGACGATCTGGGGGCGAGCTGGAGCGCCAACATGGCGTTCGTCGAGCTTTGCGAGCAGGGCGTGGTCACTTGCGGCTCGGTGATGGTGCCTTGCCCGTGGTTTCCGCATATGGCGCAGCTCGCGCGGGAGAACCCCGAGCTCGATATCGGGGTGCACCTGACGCTGACCGCCGAGTTCGACCGCTTTCGCTGGCGGCCGATGACGGGCACGGCCGATAACGGCATGTGCGACGCCGAGGGTTTCATGCCGCGCCGGGTGGCGGACACTCGGGGCGCTGATCCCGCGGCGGTGGAGCGCGAGCTCCGGGCGCAGATCGATGCGGCGCTCGACGCGGGCATCGATGTGACGCATCTCGATGCGCATATGGGAACGGTGTGGCTGCCGGAGTTCGTCGAGATCTACGAGCGGTTGGGGGCGGACTACCGGTTGCCGGTTTTCCTGCCGGGACCAACGGATAGCTGGGTGGAGCCTTCGGCGGCGCTGAACCGCGCGACGGAGCGGGCTCAAGGCCGGGGCAACCCGGTGTTTGACGGGGTGGTGTCGACGCCGTTCGGCAATCTCAGCCCGACGGCGGCGGACTATCGCGAGATACTCGATGGCACGCGGCCGGGGCTCAACTGGGGCGCGTTCCACTTCACCAAGCCGGGCGACATCGCGATGATCTCGGACGACGCGCCGCTGCGGCTCGCCGAGTACGAGCTGTTCCGTTCGGGCGCGGTGGAGCCGATGTATGCCGAGCTCGGGCTGGAGCTGGTGGGGATGCGCGGGTTCCGCGAGCAGATGCGGGGCCGGTAGATCGATTTTCTTCGATGCGGATTCGCGATGTCGAATTAGCGGGCGCGGGTTCGACTAGCCTCGTAAATCCGGAGGGATCGAAAAATGAAGTTCGTTTGTCTCGTCTATATCGACAGTGTGGCGATCGGGGCGCTGAGTGAGGCCGAGGGCCGGCAGCTGGCCGACGACTCGATCGCGTTCGACTGGGGCCTGAGGAACAGCGGCAAGCTGATCCTCGCGCAGCCGCTGGAGGCGCCGGGGACGGCGGTGACGGTGCGGCAGCGGGCGGGGAAGTTCTCGCGCACCGACGGGCCGTTCGTCGAGGCCAAGGAGCACCTGGGCGGGTTCTTCATGATCGAGGCTGATGATATCGACGAGGCGATCGCGCTGGCGAAGACGAGCCCGATCATGCGGGTCGCGAGCGTCGAGGTGCGGCCGGTGCTGGAGCAGGTGGATAGTGTGACGGGGCAGGGGCGGCCGGGGGTGGAGTAGCGATGAGCAGGCCCAGTGAGTGTCTGGTGCCGACTATGTAGAAGTAACACCTGAGGCTTTCGAGGGGCACACATGGATCGCCGTGCAGACATTCACTCTGTGGTTCATGCCCACGCCGTCGGATTCGTCGCCCTTGATAGGTCGGGTTCAGGCCCGTCGTCGCGGTCGGCTGGGTCTGGCACCTTAGTAGATTTTCATGGAATTCGAGGCGTGGCGACGGCGGCACATGTCGCGGAGACCCTGAAGATACTTCCCGAGGTTGGGATCATGCGATTCAAACAGGGTCGTACATATGAGGCAATTAGCTGCCGCGGCGATCAACTTGAGATCACTACGGTCGGTTCACCGCCCTTTGGTGCTGACGGACCGGACCTAGCATTCATTCGGTTGCCAGTAGACATCGAAAACAGGTTCGCAGCCACGAATGCCTTCTTCAACTCACGAGTCCGCGCTGAACTACAACAACAAGGGCGCAGCAGGTCTCCCGCCGAGCTCGTGTTTGTCACAGGCACGATTTCCGAGATGTCGAAATCCTTAGGCGTCGTCGGCAGTTCCTCGAAAATGGAACATGGCGCGATCAACGGTGTCGGCCGGATCGAGGCCTTTGAGGTTAAGCATGGCTGCGACTGTTTGGACTTTCGTATTTTCCACCACGAGAGGTTCCCAGCGCCCTCGTCATATGAGGGGCTGAGCGGCGGCGGACTGTGGCAATTGGGGGAGGGCGCTGACTTGCTAAGCCGCACTCTTATCGGTGTGGCCTACTATCAATCCGCGCAGGACAGCGAGGGCGGCAGGATCATCCGCTGTCATGGCCCGCTCGCTCTGCACGAGGTGTTGTATCTCGCGGTGCTGGATCGATACCTTCCGGAGCAAGCGAAAGCGCATCGCGAGGCGGACTGGCCAGACGGAGAGTCGCCTTACTCTTCGATCACGGCAGCCTCAAAAGGCAGCGACTGAAGGAGAAGGCCCGGGTCTCCCCGGGCCTTCTGCATTTTGTATCTGCAGTGAGGCCTAAGCCACCCCACCCATATGCGCCAGCACGGCCAGCAGCAGTAGCGCCACGATGTTGGTGATCTTGATCATCGGGTTCACTGCGGGACCAGCCGTGTCCTTGTAGGGGTCGCCGACGGTGTCGCCGGTGACGGAGGCTTTGTGGGCGTCGGAGCCTTTGAAGTGCTTGACGCCGTGGCTGTCGGTGAAGCCGTCTTCGAAGCTCTTCTTGGCGTTGTCCCAGGCGCCGCCGCCGGCGGTCATCGAGATGGCGACGAAGAGGCCGGTGACGATGACGCCCATCAGCATGGCGCCGAGCGCGGCGAAGCCCTGGTCGCGGCCGGCGATCCAGAAGATGACGACGAAGACGACGATCGGCGACAGCACCGGCAGCAGCGAGGGAACGATCATTTCCTTGATCGCGGCCTTGGTGAGCATGTCGACGGCCTTGCCGTAGTCAGGCTTGTCGGTGCCGGCCATGATGCCCGGCTTTTCCTTGAACTGGCGGCGGACTTCCACCACCACCGATTGCGCGGCGCGACCCACGGCGGTCATCGCCATGCCGCCGAAGAGGAACGGCAGCAGGCCGCCGAACAGCAGGCCGACCACGACATAGGGATTGGCGAGCGAGAAGTTCACCGCCTGCATGCCGTAGAAGAACGAGCCTTCGACGGCGTTGGCGACGAAGTACTGCAGATCCTGCGTATAGGCGGCGAACAGCACCAGGGCGCCGAGGCCGGCCGAACCGATGGCGTAGCCCTTGGTGACGGCCTTGGTGGTGTTACCGACGGCGTCGAGCGCGTCGGTGTTGTGACGCACTTCCTTGTCGAGGCCGGCCATTTCGGCAATGCCGCCGGCATTGTCGGTGACCGGACCGAAGGCATCGAGGGCCACGACGATACCGGCGAGCGCCAGCATGGTTGCCACGGCGAAGGCGATGCCGAACAGGCCCGCCAGGTTATAGGTGACGATGATGCCGGCGATGATGACGATGGCCGGGAGCGCGGTGGATTCGAGCGAGACCGCGAGGCCCTGGATGACGTTGGTGCCGTGGCCGGTGACCGAGGCTTCGGCGATCGAGTTGACCGGGCGGCGGCCGGTGCCGGTGTAGTATTCGGTGATGACGATGATCAGGCCGGTGATGGCGAGGCCGACGACACCGCACCAGAACAGGTGCCACGGGGTGAAGGCCTTTTCGGCGGTGCCGAGTGCGGCATTGAGATCGCCGAACACCAGCCAGAGCACGGGGAGCAGCGCGATCAGCGAGAGGACGCCGGTGGCGATGATGCCCTTGTAGAGGGCGCCCATGATGTTGTTGGAGGCGCCGAGCTTGACGAAGTAGGTGCCGATGATCGAGGTGATGACGCAGGCGCCGCCGATGGCCAGCGGCAGCACCATGCCCATGAGCTTGAAGGCGTCGGGCAGGACGATGGCCGCCAGCACCATGGTGGCGACGATGGTCACCACGTAGGTTTCGAACAGGTCGGCGGCCATGCCGGCGCAATCGCCGACGTTATCGCCCACGTTGTCGGCAATGGTGGCCGGGTTGCGCGGATCATCTTCCGGGATGCCGGCTTCGACCTTGCCCACCATGTCGCCGCCGACATCCGCACCCTTGGTGAAGATACCGCCGCCGAGACGGGCGAAGATCGAGATCAGCGAAGCGCCGAAGCTGAGCGCCACCAGGGAGTCGATGACGACGCGGCTGGTCGGCTCGTTGCCGAGGAACTGGGTGAGGACGATGAAGTAGAGCGCCACGCCGAGAAGGCCGAGGCCAGCGACGAGCAGGCCCGTGACCGCGCCGGACTTGAAGGCGAGGTCGAGACCGCCGGCGAGCGATTTGGTGGCCGCCTGGGCAACGCGGACGTTGGCGCGGACCGAGACGTTCATGCCGATGAAGCCGGCGGCGCCCGAGAGCACTGCGCCGATCAGGAAGCCGATGGCGGCGTAGGCGCCGAGCAGGAAGAAGGCGAGGATGAAGATGACCACGCCGACGATGCCGATGGTGGTGTACTGGCGGCGGAGATAGGCGGAGGCGCCTTCACGCACTGCGGCGGAAATCTCCTGCATGCGGGCGGAACCCGCATCGGCCTTCAACAGGCCCTGCGTCGTGACGACGCCGTAAACGATGGAGAGCAGACCGCATATGACGATCGCCCAGAGCAATAGAGTCATAGAAATGTTCCCTCGGTTCTGATCACCGGGGAACGCTCCGTAGTTGCAGCGGCGAACCGCTCCTCCTCGCCCCCCGACGATGCGTGCCAAACTTGTGCCAAATCGCCGCAGGGTGTGCAACGGCTTTGCGACAAGGGGATGCGGGGCGGTCTGCCTTCTCCCCTTGAGGGAGAAGGTGGCGAGCGCAGCGAGACGGATGAGGGGACGGATATCGCGAGTGCGCCTCACCCGCCTCGCTTTGCGAGGCACCCTCTCCCTCAAGGGGAGAGGGAAGGGGTGCTAGGCGGCGTAGCGGGAGGCTGGCTTTGAGAGCGACAGGTGGGGTTGGAGCGCGGTGCGCTTTTCGGCCCAGGCCTCGTAGGCGGCGACGGATTCCAGCGAGGGGATGGTGACCAGTTCGCCCGCGTCGAGGCCAGCGAGGGCGGCGTCGACCATGGCGTCGGCGTCCATCACGGCTTCGTCGGGGAGGCCGGCTCCGCCTGATATCATCGGGGTGCGGGTGTAGCCGGGGAGGACGGCCTGGACCTGAACGCCCCTGGCTTTGACATCGAGATCGAGCGACAGCGAGAGGTTGAGCACATAAGCCTTGGAGGCGGCGTAGGCGGCGGCCCCCGGATTGTCGATGAAGGCCATGGCGGAGGCGAGATTGACGATGGCGCCGTTGCCACGGGTGGCGAAGGCCTTGGCCGCGACTGAGGCGAGGCGAGTGAGGGCGACGACGTTGACGGTCAGCATGCTGGTCAGATCGTCGAGATTGCCGGCGCTGAGCGGGCCGCCGCCGATGAGGCCGGCGGAGTTGACGAGGAGGGTGATTGAGGCGTCGGTGTCGAGGCGGCGCTCGACGTGGGCGAGGCCGGCGGCATCTCCGAGGTCGGCGACGATGCGGTCGACGACGACACCGTTGGCAGTGGACAGGCTGGCGGCGAGCGCCTGCAGCTTTTCGGAGTTGCGGCCGACCAGTACCAGGTCGTAGCCGCGCTTGGCGAGGCGGTCGGCGTAGATTTCGCCGATGCCGGAGGAGGCTCCGGTGATGAGGGCGGTTCCGGGACGTGCGGCCATGATGATCGATCTCCTGTGAATGGCGACAGGCCACTTACATGATGATCGTAATTTATCGTGACAAGGGCGCGGTGGCGGAATCTTTTGTGAGCAGGCTGTCGGCAGCGGCGGTCAGGAATTCGTCGGCGAGGGTGGGGTCGGTGACGGTGCGCGACAGCGTCAGGGCGCCGACCATGCTGGCGTAGATGGCCATGGCGCGGGCGCGGGAGACGCCGGTCGCTTCGACCATCAGGTCGAGGTAGCCGGCGATGCCGGCTTGAAAGGCGGCACGCAGTTCTCGGCTGCCGCGGGCGGCATCCTGCGACAGGGCGGCGATGGCGCAGCCGGCCTCGGTCGCGTCGCGATGTGCGGGGGAGAGATAGAGCCGCACGATGGCAGCAAGCGGATCGGCTGAGGATGCGGCGGCCTGGCGCAGCCGGTCGGTGGTTTCGGCGAAGACGCGGGTGACGGCTTCGGCGGCGAGGGCGTCCTTGCTGGCGAAGTTATTGTAGAAGCCGCCATGGGTCAGGCCGGCGACCTTCATCAGGTCGGCGACGCCGATGCCGTCAAAACCGTGCCTGCGGAATTCGGTACCGGCGACCTCGACCACATGCGCACGGTTCTTCGCTGCCTGCTCGCGGGTGACCTTCATCGCACGCTCCAGTTTGATGCTGATCGTAATGTAAGATGTCTAGCCGAGCTTTGCGAGGGCGGCGGCGAGGGCAGCGGGGTCGCCGGCAATGTGCAGGGTCTTGAAGCGGGCGGTATCGCCGGAGACGAGGGTGATCGCGGATTTCGGGATGCTGAGGCTCTTGCCGAGGAGGGCGATGACGGCGGCGTTGGCCTTGCCCCTGTCGGGGACGGCCTTGACGCGGACTCGCAGGACGGTGGTGCCGTCGTCACGGGTTTCGGTGCCTTCGACGCGGTCGACGCCGGCATTGGGGGTGACGCGGAGGTGTACGCGGACGCCGTCGGGCAACTGCTCGATCGCGGAACTCACGAGCGGGGGTAGAGGTCGGTGCGGAGGATGGCCATCAGCCGCTCCGGACGCTCGATCGGCGCGAAGCCGTAGCGCTCGTAGAGGCCGTGGGCGTCGGCGGTGACCAGCATGAAGCGGCGGAGGCCTTGGAGGTCGGGGTGGGCGACGACCGCGTCCATCAGCGCCTTGCCGAGGCCGAGGCCCTGGCGGCCTGGGTCGATGAAGACGTCGGCGAGCCAGGCGAAGGTGGCACGGTCGGTAATGACGCGGGCGAAGCCGACCTGCGCACCGTTGGGGGCATAGAGGCCGAAACTCAGGGCATTGGCCACCGAGCGGGCGACGACATCACGCGGGATGGCGCCGGCCCAGTAGCTCTGCTCGCTCAGGTAGCGGTGTACGTAGTCGAGGTCGATCCGGGCCGGATCGGTGGAGACTTCGTAGCCCTGCGGCAGCATCTGGCTAGATGAAGCGGCCGACCGCCATCGACGCGATCCAGTTCTGCAGGAAGAAGATGATGACGAAGACGATCAGCGGCGACAGGTCGAGCCCGCCGACCGGCGGAATGATGCGGCGGATCGGCTTCAGGATCGGCTCGGTGATCTGGTTGAGCACGCGCCAGACGGAATTGACGAACTGGTTGCGGGTGTTGATCACGTTGAAGCTGATCAGCCAGCTCATGATGATCATGATCAGGAAGATCCACCAGACGATGTTCAGGATGAAGCTGAGCGTCTGCAGAATGGCGAAGATCATCGTCGGGCCCTCAAGGTGTCGGCCCTATTTAGGGGGCGACGGCGCGCCCGGCAAGCGGGCGCGACGATTTTGCCTTTGAGTGTGGTGGGTTGGCGCCTAGTGGAGCGCCGCGCCCTCGATATGGCCGAGCTTGTCCGGATTGCGCATGATGTAGAGGCCGACGATCTTGCCATCGACGATCTCGAGCGCCGTGGTCTGCAGTTCGCCATCGGCTTCGAGCGTGACGTAGCCGGGCAGGCCGTTGATCATCGCCACGCGGACAAGCTGGGACGGAGCGCGGGCGAACAGCCGAGCCATCCGCGCCATCAGCTGCAGCACGTCGTCGAGGCCGACGATCGGAACCGGACCGGCCGGCCGCTTGCCGCCGCCATCGGCGGTGACCGTGATGTCGGCTGCGAGCATGGATTTGAGCGTTGCCATGTCGCCGGTCTGCGAGGCAGCAAAAAAGGCCTCGGCCATCTCCATGCCGCGGCGCTGGTCGACGGCGAAGCGCGGGCGGGCATCGTGGACGTGCTGGCGGGCGCGGGCGGCGAGCTGCCTGCAGGCGGCGGGTTCGCGGCCGATGGCACCGGCGACTTCCTCGAACTCCATGCCGAAGACGTCGTGGAGGAGGAAGGCGGCGCGCTCAAGTGGGGAGAGCCGTTCGAGTGCCAGCAGCAAAGGCAGGGTCACGTCTTCGGCGAGGTCGGCCTCGGTATCGACCACCGGCTCGGGGAGCCAGGGGCCGATATAGGTTTCGCGCTTGCGGCGGGATGACTTCAGCACATCGAGGCAGAGCCGGGTGACGACGCGGACGAGGAAGGCTTCCGCGTTGTCGACCTCGGAGCGATCGGTGGTGTGCCAGCGCAGGAACGCGTCCTGCACGACATCCTCGGCATCGGCAACCGAGCCGAGCATGCGGTAGGCGACGCGGGTGAGGCGGGGCCGATGAGGTTCGAAGCTGATGGCCGCATCGGCCCGCCCGGCATCCATGTTACGCAGCCACCTTGATGACCGCCGAACGCGGCGGGTTCACCTGGAAACCGGCATTGATGCGGTTCCAGGTATTGATGTTGCCGATCATCAGGGTGAGGACGATCTGTTCGGCCTCGCTGAACTCGGCCGACAGCAGCTCGTAGGCCGCCTCGGACGTATGATCGAGCCTGGTCAGCGCTTCGGTCCAGGCGAGGGCGGCCCGCTCGCGGGGCGTGAAGTGGGGGGCTTCCCTCCAGGCGTCGAGCAGGTAGATGCGCATCTCGGTCTCGCCGTCCTGGCGGGCCTCCTGGCTGTGCATCACGAGGCACACGGCGCAGCCGTTGATCTGGCTCGCGCGGATCTTGACGAGATGGGCGATCGCCGGCTCGAGCCCGATATCGGGAACGCCGTGGCTGTAGTCGATCAGCGGCTGGATGAGGTCCATCCGGGCATAGGGGTTGGTGCGCTTAGTCATCATTGTCTCCATGTCATTTCGATGATCACGACAACAAGACGACCGGGGGCCCTACCGATGTGACATGGGGCTCAGTTTTTTTCGCCGGCGCGGCTCGGACGCCAGGTAAAGAGGCGGAAAATGTAGAGGCCGACGACGGCGATGAGGACCAGCCAGGTCAGCGGGTCGAGCCAGCTTTCGACCAGGTGATAGTGCTCGTGGAGGAGGTAGCCGGCGCTGACCAGCACGGTGTTCCAGATCAGCATGCCGATGGCCGAGAACAACGCGAAGGTGGGGAAGTTCATCTTCGCAAGGCCGGCGGGGACCGAGATCAGAGTACGGAGGATCGGGAACAGCCGCCCGACGAGAACGATGGGTCGGCCCCAGCGGTCGAAGATGCGGGCGGCGTAGTCGATCTCGTCGGCATTGAAGGCGAACCAGCGGCCGATGTGGTCGGCGAGCCATTTCACGCGCTCGAGGCCGAACAGGCGGCCGACGAAGTACCAGGGCAGCATGCCGATCAGCGAACCGATGGTGGCGGCGAGGATCACGCCGAAGAAGTTGAGTGTGCCCTGACCGGCGGCGAAACCGGCGAACGGCACGATCAGCTCGGAGGGGATCGGCGGGAACACTGCCTCGAGCAGCATCAGCAAGGCGATCCCGACATAGCCGAGGTCGGTGATGATCTGGGTGATCCAGGTGGCCATGCGTGTTCGCTGCTCCGTCGTTTCCGGCGTTCAGTAGCCCACAGGGTCAGTGCCGCGAAAGCGGAAACGCTGTTTCGAGGCTCAAAAACGAAAATCCCCGCTCGTCGCGGGGATCTTCAGTTCTGTCTGGTGCCGGAGACCGACGCCGGTGATTAGCTCGCCTTGGCGGCGCGCATCATGCGCTTGCGGTCGTTCGGGTCGAGCCAGATCTTGCGCAGGCGAATGGATTTGGGCGTCACTTCCACGTACTCATCGTCGGCGATGTAGCCGAGCGACTGCTCGAGGGTGAGCTTCTTGGGCGGGGTCAGGCGGACCGCCTCGTCCTTCGACGTGGTACGGATATTGGTCAGCTGCTTGCCCTTGAGCGCGTTGACTTCGAGGTCGTTCTCACGGGCGTGCTCGCCGATGATCATGCCCTCGTAGATGTCGACGCCGGCATCGATCATGATCGGGCCGCGCTCTTCGAGGTTCCACAGCGCATAGGTCACGGCCTGGCCGGTGCCATTCGAGATCAGCACGCCGGTGCGGCGGCCCGGGAGGGCGCCCTTGAACGGCTGGTACTCGTGGAACAGGCGGTTGAAGATGGCGGTGCCGCGGGTATCCGACAGCAGCTCGGGCTGGTAGCCGATGAGCGAGCGGGTCGGAACGTAGAAGCGGAGGCGCGTGCGGCCGACGCCCGAGGGACGCATGTCGACGAGGTCGCCCTTGCGCTCGGTGAGCTTTTGCACAACGACGCCGGTGTGCTCGTCATCCACGTCGATGATGACTTCCTCGATCGGCTCGAGCTTCTGGCCGTTCTCCTCGCGGATAACGACGCGCGGGCGGCCGATGGTGAGCTCGAAGCCCTCGCGGCGCATGTTTTCGATCAGCACGGCGAGCTGCAATTCGCCGCGGCCGGCGACGTCGAACGAGTCGTTGTCCTCGCCCTCGGTGACGCGGATGGCGACGTTGCCCTCGGCTTCGCGCATCAGGCGCTCGCGGATGACGCGGGACTGTACCTTGTCGCCCTCGCGGCCGGCCAGCGGGCCGTCATTGATGCGGAAGGTGACCGACAGGGTCGGCGGATCGATGGGCTTCGACGGTAGCGGCTCATTGACAGAGGGGACCGCCAGGGTGTCGGCGACGGTCGAGGTCTCGAGGCCGGCAATGGCGACGATATCGCCGGCTTCGGCGAGATCAATCGGGGTGCGCTCGAGGCCGCGGAAAGCGAGAACCTTACTGACGCGGCCCTTTTCCACTTCCTTGCCGTCACGGCCGAGCGAGTGGATGGCGTCGCCGGCCTTGACCGTACCGGAGGTGATGCGGCCGGTGAGGATGCGGCCGAGGAACGGGTTGCGCTCGATGGTGGTGACCAGCATGCGGAACGGACCGGTTTCGACCTTGGGCTCGGGTACATACTCGAGCACCTTGTCGAGCAGCGGGGCGAGCGAGTCCTTGGGGCCTTCCGGCTTGTCAGACATCCAGCCGAGCTTGGCGGCGCCGTAGAGGACCGGGAAATCGAGCTGCTCGGGGGTGGCGTCGAGCGCGATGAAGAGGTCGAAGATCTCTTCGAGCACTTCGAGATGGCGCTCGTCGGGGCGGTCGATCTTGTTGATCGCAACGATGGGGCGGAGGCCCTGGGCCAGCGCCTTGCCGAGCACGAACTTGGTCTGCGGCATCGGGCCTTCGGCGGCGTCGACGAGGATCACCACGCCATCCACCATCGACAGGATGCGCTCCACCTCGCCACCGAAGTCGGCGTGGCCGGGGGTGTCGACGATGTTGATGCGTGTGTCTTTCCAGACCAGCGAGGTGACCTTGGCCAGAATGGTGATGCCGCGCTCGCGCTCGAGATCATTGCTATCCATGGCGCGCTCTTCGACGCGCTGGTTGTCGCGGAACGAGCCGGACTGCTTGAGGAGAACGTCGATCATGGTGGTCTTGCCATGGTCAACGTGAGCAATGATTGCGATGTTACGCAAAGACATGAGGGGCGGCCGATCAGATTTTCCGGAGATTAGCCGCGCCCCATATCGGACAAGGGTCACATTCTCAAGACAATTCGCGGAATGGGAGGGTTGCGGCATCTCGCGGGAGGGGTGAGACGCCCCCGTTACCCCAGCGCGAAAACTGCGGGGACGCCCCACCCAACGCAGCGGCGACGCATCGAGCGTGCCCCCGCACCGACATGACGGATGGACGAGGGGCCGATCGACATCGGACGCGAAATATCTGGCAGGTGCTCAGCGGCGGGCCGCAACTAGCGCCTGAAGGTCGCCATCAGTATTGCGATGCCGCCCCAGGTGAAGGCCCCGCCTATGATGAACCACCAGATCCACATGGCGATTGCGGAAAAGCCGTTAGAAGCAAACATCAGGCCGAACCCGAGCGTGCACAGCCCCGGCAGTAGCAGGAGCAATCCAGCGATGACGGCGAGAATGCGCCCGATCATGCGATGGCCCGTTGCCGATCCAGCCGCTCACGGATCGGGCCGATTTCGCCGTTGCGATAGAACAGGTTGTAGGTCTCGAACGGGATGATCTGGCCGTTCGGGGTGACGAAGTGGATGCAGCTGCGCTTGGCAGCGGGCACCGAGAAGTTGTGGCGATCCATGAAGTTGATGACGGCCACGCGGAATACGGAGCTGTAGTCGAGCCCCTGTGGCACTGGCACTTCGGGCAGGCAGCAGAGCAGCGCCGTCATCTTTTCGGTAATGGTGCCCTCGCCGACCGAGAGCGAGAAGAGATCGAAGATGCGGCGCTTCAATTCGGGGTAGCGCTCGAAGGTGACCGAGTTGGGCACGGAGTCGAGCAGCATGTCGCGCGGGATCATCGAGGTGACGGGGGCGACGGTGCGGCCGTTGCGCAGGCCATAGCCGATGGTGATGGCGTCTGGATTGCAGGGCAGCGGGATCATGTCGGCTTCGCCGAACAGGCCGTGCTCGTCGACGATGCGGCGGCGCACCTCGGAGAGGGTGAGGCGATTGTCGCGGAGGCTGAAGCCCTCGTTGCGGCCGGCATCCTGGATCGGCTGGAAGGTGACGCCGCGGACGCATTGCCAGCCCAGCGCGTGATCGATGATGCCTGGCACTTCGTGGTCGTTGACGCCCTTCTTCAGCGTCGCGACCAGCGTAGTCGAGATGTTATGGCGCTCGAGCGCTTCCAGCGCCTGCTGGCGGATGCGGCGGAGGTCGGCGCCGCGCAGGTCCATCAGGGCGTCGCGCTCGAGACTGTCGAACTGCAGGTAGATCTCGAGCCCGGTCTTGCGTTCGGCCAGCGCCGCGACGAAGGCCGGGTCCTGGGCGATGCGGATGCCGTTGGTGTTGATCATCAGGTGGCGGATCGGGCGGGCCTGGGCGGCGTCGATCACGGCGAGGATGTCGGGGTGGATGGTGGGCTCGCCGCCCGAGATCTGGAGCAGATCCGGCTCGCCCTCGCTGCGGACCAGGGCGTCCATCATGCGCTCGATGGTGGCGAGGGGCAGGTGCTCGGTATGTTGGGGCGAGGAGCCGGCAAAGCAGACGGGGCAGGTGAGGTTGCAGTGCTGGTTGATCTCGATGATGGCGAGGCAGGAATGCTGCTCGTGATCTGGGCAGAGGCCGCAATCATAGGGGCAACCGTAATCGGTGTGGGTCTGCACCTCGAGCGGACGGTCGCCGGGCTTGAGGAAGTCCTTCTGCCACTTGAAGAACTCGATATCGGTCGAGACCAGCACCTTCTGCACGCCATGGGTGCGGCAGCGCTTCTCGTACCAGACGGCGCCATCGCTGAACTGGATCTTGGCCGGCACGAGCGCCAGGCACTCGGCACAGAGCGAGGTGGTTTCGCCGTAAAAGATGTAGGGTTTAATCTTTCGAACCGGGGCCGGTTCTTCAAACGCGTCGAGCACTGGCCTGATTATCCCTCAATAATATTGTCAAGGCGTAGAACACGAGACCGACACACACAATCTGAAATATCGTGAGCCCGGCGAATAGTGCTGGATAGGGTTTGAGGAACTCCAGCGCGAACCGCTGCAGGCCGTAGAGCAGGACCAACAGGGCAAAGCCGTTGCGGAGCACCCAAGCGTCGCGGCGGATCAGGGCGATACCGTAGGCCAGCGCAAACAGGGCGAGCGCCGCGGACTCGTAGAGCTGGACCGGGTGGCGCGGGATGCCGTCGCCGAAGTCGTGAGCCCAAGGCAGGGTTGTGGGGGTGCCGTAAGTGAAATCGTCGAGGCCCGCGAAGTAGCAGCCGATCCGGCCGACGGCGATGCCGATGGCGACCGGCACGGCGTAGAGCGCAGCAGTGCGGCCGCGCATGCCGACGCGGAGCTTGTAGAGCTCCACCGCGAGAATGGCGCCGGCCAAGGCACCCTCGATCGAGCGGGCGAAACCGGGGAGACCGGCAAGCCAGAGGTTCAGGCTGCCGAGGGTGTAGGCTCCCAAGGCGGCGCCAATGACCAGGGCGGCGAGATAGCCCGCGCCGACTTTTCCAGCGGAAGGGAAGGCGTCGGGCATGAAGCGGCGGAGGGCGAAGGCGACCAGCGCCGCAGCCAACCACGCTAGCCCATCGAAGATGGCGTGGACGTCCATGCGACCCCCCGGTCCTCGATCTCAGGTATCAGATGTCAGGAGACCCGGCGCAGCTTGGGGCGGGTGGCGGCTTCTTCGGCCAGCATCTCGGTGACCGCCTGGGCGCTGATTGGGGGCGAGAACAGGAAACCCTGGACTTCGTTGCAGCCCTGATCGCGGACGGCGGCGAGCTGTTCCTCGGTCTCGATGCCTTCGGCGGTGGTGGACATGCCGAGCGACTGGCCGAGGCCGATCACCGCCTTGATGATGGCGAGGCTGTCGCCTTTCGACTTGAGATCGCGCATGAAGGTGCGGTCGATCTTGATCTTGTCGAAGGGGAACGAGCGCAGGTAGCTCAGCGACGAGTAACCGGTGCCGAAATCGTCCATCGAGATGCGAACGCCGAGTGCCCGCAGCTTGTGCAGGGTCTTCAGCGTCGGCTCGTTGTCGGAGAGCAGCAGCGACTCGGTGATCTCGAGTTCGAGCCGGGTGGGGGAGAGACCGGTATCGCGGAGCGCGGCTTCGACGGTCTCGAACAGGCGCTTGTTCTTGAACTGCACCGGCGAGAGGTTGACCGCGACGCGCACACCGGGCGGCCAGTTGGCGGCAGTGCGGCAGGCTTCGCGCAGGACCCATTCGCCGATCTGGACGATGAGGCCGGTTTCCTCGGCGATCGGTATGAACTCGGTCGGCGAGATGGTGCCGCGATCAGCGGTATCCCAGCGCAGCAGCGCTTCGAGGCAGGTGATGCGGTTTTCCTTCAAGCCGACCAGCGGCTGGAACACCAGGCGCAATTCGCCCTTGGCGAGGGCGAGGCGGAGGCCGGCCTCGATGGTGCGGCGCTTCTGGATGGCGGCATCCATGCCGGACTCGAAGAAATGGAAGGTCGAGCGCCCCTCGTTCTTGGCCTTGTAGAGCGCCAGGTCGGCGTTCTTCATCAGGGTCTCGGAGGTCTCGCCGTCCTGTGGGGCCATGGCGATGCCGACCGAGGTGCCGATGACCAGCTGGTGGCCGTCGATGGTGAAGGGGTTGGCCATCGCCGTGACGATGCGCTCGGCGATGGTGGCGGCTTCCGCCGGGTTGTCGACGCCACGCAACATGAGCGCGAACTCGTCGCCGCCGAGGCGGGCCAGCAGGTCGTTTTCCCGGGTGGCGCCCCACAGGCGCGCCGAGACCTGCTGCAGCAGCTTGTCGCCAAGCGAATGGCCGAGCGTGTCGTTGACCGACTTGAAGTGATCGAGATCGATGCAGAGTACTGCGATGTGCTCGCCACGGGCGAGGCCGGGCTCGGCCGCCGCCATCTCCTCGAGGAACTGCACGCGGTTGGGCAGCTGGGTCAGCGCGTCGTGGCGCGCGAGGTGGCGGATGCGCTCTTCGTGCTGGCGCTGCTCGGTGATGTCTTCGTGGGTGGTGACCCAGCCGCCATCCTTCATCGGATGGTGCTGCATCATGATGGTGCGGCCGTTGAGCTCGTGGATGTTCTTGCCGTACTCGCCGCGCGAAATCACCTCGCGGCGCCAGCGGATGTAGTCTTCGCGGTTGGCGCCGGCCTGCATGCCCTCGTCGAACAGGTGGCCGAGGATGTCGTCGAGCTGGGTGCCGGGCTTCAGCAGGTGCTCGGGCAGGTTGTAGATGCGCTGGTAGGGCTGGTTGCAGATCACCAGGCGACCCTTGGGGTCGTACATGCAGAGGCCCTGGGAGATGTTGTTGACCGCCGCATCGAGCCGGATGTTCTGGCGTTCGAGCTCGCGCTTGCGCTTCTGGATGATCTCGGAGGACGCGATCTCCTCGGTGACATCCTCGTGCGTCACCACCCAGCCGAGGCCGGGGGAGAAGGCGTGGGCGGTTTCGAGCCAGCGATCGCCGGCAACCCGCTCGCGCACCTTGGAACGGGCGCCGCCGCGGTTGCCGAGCAGTTCCTTCTTGTAGGCGGCAAGGAACTCTTCGGGGGATTGGTCGGGGTGGTTGCCCATCTCGGAGGAAAGCTTGACCACTGCCTCCAGCGTCATGCCCTTGCGGACGCGGCGGGTGGGAAAGCCGTAGATGTCGAGATAGTGCTGGTTGAACATCACCAGCTTGAAATTGGGCGACCAGACGCAGAAGCCGTAGGGAACCGACTGCAGCGCCGCATCGAGCAGCAATGCATCTGCGGCCTTGTGGTCGGAATCGACGGACAGCGCCTTCACTTCTGGTCAGGCTCCCAATTCCCGTTATTCGGGCCTGGGAACGCTAGCGATGGGTGGTTAAGAACGCTTTAAGCAAAAGCCCTTCGCCCGTTACTCGAGACCGACCTTCAGCATCTCGATTTCGGCTTTCAGCTTCTGGATTTCGAGCTCGTAGAGCCGGGCGCAATTGAGCCGGGTGGGAGCTTCGCCGAGCGGAATGATGACGCGGGCGTAGGCGACGGCGCTCTGCGGCGCGCTATCGTCGATGCCGTAGTCGTCGCTGGAATACGCACTCGACAGGTCGCCGCCCGCGACGCCGAGATCGAGATAGCCGCCGGAGGAGTTGATCGACTGGCTGCAGCGCACCCCCTCGGAGGTCGTGATCGAGTCTTCGCCGCCCGGTCCTACCGGAGGTGGCGGGAGGAGCAAGCCGTCAGCCGCCGACGCCGGCCATGCGGCCAGTGTAGCGACCACAGACGCGCGGCAGAATCGGACCATCGAGTGCTTTAGGCATGACACAGAGCGCAATTGTCCGCTCCTTCTTGGTGGGATCGATATCGAAGGTCACGATGACCTGGCGGGCGAAGCCGGGCGCCATGGTGAGTTCGGCGGGCCTGATGACGACGCCGCCGATGGGCGTCTGGTAGTCGGAGGCGAGGGGCACGAGGACGAATGTCATCCGGCGGTTGTAGGGATTGCCGACGGTCAGCTTGAAAGCCTTCTTGTCCGAGGGCGTGACGCCTGATTTCTCGAGCGGCGACAGCGATTGCGCGGCGACCGGGGCGGCGAGGGCGAGTGTGGCGGCAATCGCCATCGGCAGGATGGCAAGCTTCAGGGATGGCATGTGACGACGGTCCTCGTTCCATAGGTGCCGGGCGCAAAGCCGTTGGGGTTCAAGATGCGGTTGTTGATCGTGATCGTGATCGACAGGCCGGAGAGAATGCCCGTTGCCTGGAAGCTGGTCGTTGCGCTCGTGTAGGATTGGCTGGCGCCGGGAAACAGACCAAGTACGGAGGCGGCGCTGTAGGCTACCTGCAGCGTCTCCGCACTGGCATTGTAGCCCGACGCCGTCTGGATACGCGTCGGGGGCGCGACGTCGATGGTCGCCGTGCCGTCGAGCAACGTCAGGACGCTGGTCATGGTCCCCGGGGTGGTTCCGTTGACCTCCGAGCCGAGCATGGTGTTGTCGTTCGATGCGCGCAGGGTACCGGGCGACTGCACGTTAAGCGTGCAGGCCAAAGCGGGCAGCGGCGCCAGTAGTACCGCGCCGATGAGCGCACCAGCGGCCGTGTAGCTCAGGGCTGCGCGCATGTGACCACGGTCCGCGTCGTGTAGGTGGCCGCGGGGAAGCCGGCGGAGTTGCGGATCCGATTGTTCACCGTCAGCACCGAGGCGGCGATGGTGCCGAGCGACTGGGTAGTCTGGCTGGCCGTGTAAGCCTGGGTGATGCCCGAGAGGCCGGAGGCGCCTGTGTAGGAGACTTCGACGATCTCGGTGCCGACGGAATAGCCGCCTGGTGCGCTGGAGGTACGGGTCGGTGCGCCGATGGTGAGCGTCGAGCCGCCGATCGACAGGACGGTAACGGAACCGGGCGTGCCGCCGGCCTCCTCCGAACCAAGTGTGGTGCCTGTGGTGAGGTTCAGCCCCAGCGTACCGTTGGTGCTGGCGACGATTGTGCAGCCAGCTGTTACGGTGCCGGTGAAATCGACGTTGGCCGCTGCCGCGGGCATGGCGCCGGCCAGCAGGGCGAGGGTGGTTGCAGCAAGTAAACGCATCACTTTACTCCGGGTACGCGATGAAACTCGCCCGGAGTGTCAGTATTTCATGGTTAATGAGTGCTAAATATTGATCGCACTAGGCGTTAGTGCGCAAATCAACAACGCACCAACGCGCCGACCGGCAAGAAATGCCTACCGGTCGGCCACGCAGTAACACGCACATGTGTACGTTGAAGGCAGCGGTAGCCGCGGTCGCGCCGCGGCCGCCGGGCTACTTCTTGCCGAGGTTGAGCCGGCGTGCGGCGTAGGTCTTGAGGCGCAGGCCGTTGAGGCGGATGAAGCCCTCGGCGTCGTGGTGGTCGTAGGCCACGGCGCCTTCCTCGAAGGTCACGAGGTCCATGTTGTAGAGCGAGTAGGGCGAGGACCGCGCGATGACGCTGGCCGAGCCCTTGTAGAGTTTCACGGTGACGTCGCCGGTGACGAACTGCTGGGACTTGTCGATCAGCGCCTGCAGCATCTCGCGCTCGGGCGAGTACCAGAAGCCGTTGTAGATGAGCTCGGCATATTTCGGCATCAGCTCATCCTTGAGATGGGCCTCGCCGCGGTCGAGGGTGATCGACTCGATGCCGCGGTGCGCCACCAGCATGATGGTGCCGCCCGGGGTCTCGTAGAGGCCGCGCGACTTCATGCCGACGAAGCGGTTCTCGACCAGGTCGAGCCGGCCGATGCCGTGCTTGCCACCGAGTTCATTGAGCTTGGTGAGCAACTCGGCCGGGCTGAGCTTGATGCCATTGACCGAGACCGGGTCGCCCTTCTCGTAGCCGATAGTGATGATCTCGGCTTCGTTCGGGGCCTTCTCGGGGTCGACGGTGCGCTGGGCGACATAGTCGGGCGCCGGCACTGCAGGATCTTCCAGCACCATGCCCTCGGACGAGGTGTGGAGGAGGTTGGCGTCGACCGAGAACGGCGCTTCGCCGCGCTTGTCCTTGGCGATCGGGATCTGGTGCTTTTCGGCGTAGTTGAGGAGTGCGGTGCGCGAGCGCAGGTCCCACTCGCGCCAGGGGGCGATGACCTTGAGGTCCGGCTTCAGCGCATTTGCGGTGAGCTCGAAGCGGACCTGGTCGTTGCCCTTGCCGGTCGCGCCGTGGGCGATGGCATCGGCACCGGTTTCCTCGGCGATCTCGACGAGATGACGGGCGATCACCGGACGGGCGATCGAGGTGCCGAGCAGGTACTGGCCTTCATAGAGGGCATTGGCGCGGAACATCGGGAAGACGAAATCGCGGACGAATTCCTCGCGCACGTCGACGATGCGGATGTCCTTGATGCCGAACATCTCGGCCTTCTTGCGGGCCGGTTCCAGTTCCTCGCCCTGGCCCAGGTCGGCGGTGAAGGTGACGATCTCGGCCTGATAGTGCTCCTGCAGCCACTTCAGCATGATCGACGTGTCGAGGCCGCCCGAATAGGACAGGACGATCTTCTTGATGTCTTTGCTCATTTTATCTCTCGGCATGATTTGGCGGCGACGCTACACCGGCGCGAGCGCAACGTCCTTGCGAAAACGTCACTACTGGCGCAGTTTGTGGCAGATAATGCCAATAGCTGGTGCAGGAGCAGCGCAAAGTGCCAGAAGTGCTTGATGCCATTGACCGCCGGATCCTGAATGCCCTGCAGCGCAACGGCCGGATCTCGAATGTCGAGCTCGCCAACGAGGTGGGGCTGTCGCCTTCGCCCTGCCTGCGCCGGGTGAAGCTGCTCGAGGAATCCGGGGTTATCGACAAGTATGTCGCGGTTCTCAATGGACCGAAAGTGGGCTTGGGGCTGACGGTGTTCGTGCGGGTCTGGTTCAAGACCCAAGATTCGACCGTGACCGAGAAATTCGCCGAGACGGTGCGGCAGTTCCCCGAGGTGGTCGAGTGCTATCTCACCACCGGCGAGTGCGATGCGATCATGCGGGTGGTGACGGCGGACCTCCACGCCTACTGGCGCTTTCAGTCCGACCATCTGGCGCGCATCCCGAGCGTGCAGAGCGTCAAGACCGACGTGCCAAT
The DNA here is from genome assembly GCF_056402875.1 of Devosia sp. P3_B2. Classification (NCBI taxonomy): domain Bacteria; kingdom Pseudomonadati; phylum Pseudomonadota; class Alphaproteobacteria; order Hyphomicrobiales; family Devosiaceae; genus Devosia; species Devosia sp. P3_B2. The sequence continues at coordinate 49,569 of NZ_JBFUGO010000001.1, forward strand.
GGAAACGATCAAGCGCAGCCACGAACTGCCGCTGGGGTGAGGCTCAGCAGGCGATCTCGCCGCGCATGGCGCTCGAGTCTCCCCAGGTGGAGAGCCAGATCAGGCTCTCTGTCACCAACCCGATCACGGGCAGGGTCACGGCACGGACCAAACCCTGCCGCGGTTGCTGTCCCACGGCGTGCTGCAGGTGGGCGAGTTCCTGTTCCTGAATCGAGCCGATCAGATCGTGCAACTCAAGATCCCGCTGCCTGAGGAAGGCCTTTTGATGCTCGAGGTGTCGATGCACGGTTGCCTCGACCGCCTCAGTGCAGACCCAGATCATGTTGCGGCCCATGAGCGCCGTCGCGAAACCGAGGACGTAGCCGCCGAGGCTCCAGAACGCCATCACTCGACACGGCCTCGCGTTTCTATCCGGCATCGCCCCTAAGAACAGGCGGCAGTGTTCGATCTCGTCGTCGCGCATCTCCGTAAGCGTCGGAACGATGTCGGGGTAGAAGCGGCGGGCGAACGCCAACTGGGCATTGTAGATGCGGATGGCCCCGAACTCGCCGGCGTGATTGACCTTGAGGATGCGGCGAACCGTCAGCGCGTTGGAGTGCGATTCCCAGAACGCCATGCCTGGTCCCCGCCCATTGGCCACGATGCCGGGAGATGATAGGCAGCAACTGGCCATTCTGGAAAGTCCCCATGCCCGCCTTCATTCCCGACCTTGCCGTAATCCTCGCCTTCGCGCTTGCGGGCGTGATCCTTGCGATCACTCCCGGCCCGGATATGGCGCTGCAGCTGAGCCGGGCCATCAACTACGGCCGGGCGCATGGGCTGGCTTGCGCTGCTGGCGCGATGACCGGGGTGCTGGTGCATACGACACTCGCGGCGCTCGGCATCTCGGTGCTGATCGTTGCGGCGCCGGCGCTGTTCCTGGCGCTGAAGATCGTCGGGGCCGTGTACCTCATCTGGCTCGCCTGGCAGGCGATCGTCCATGGCGGCGGCCTGCGGCTTGCCGCGGCGGCCAAGAAGGCACCGACGCTGCGCCAGAGCTACATGACCGGCGTGGGGATCAATCTGCTCAACCCCAAGGTGGTGCTGTTCTTCGTGACGTTCCTGCCGCAGTTCGTCGATGCGCATGACCCGGCTGCGAGCGGCAAGCTGTTCTTCCTCGGTGCCGAGTTCATCGTCATCTCGATCCCGCTCGCGGTGCTGACCGTCTATGCGGCCGAATGGATCGCGGCGGCGTTCAAGCGCACCAAGTGGGTCGAGAAGGCACTGAACTGGAGTTTTGCGGGCATCTTCACGGCGTTCGCCGCGACCATCCTCACGGCGCAGGCGCGCCACTGATGAACTATTCCCACGCCTTCCACGCCGGGAACTTCGCTGATGTGATGAAGCACATCATCGTCACGCGGCTGGTCGAGTACCTGAAGAAGAAGGACGCGGCGTTTCGGGTGATCGATACGCATGCGGGGATCGGGCAGTACGACCTGACCGGGGCGATTGCCAAGCGCTCGCCGGAATGGATCGACGGCATCGGCAAGGTGCTGAAGGGCGGCCTGCCGCAGAAGGCGCAGGCGCTGGCGGAGCCGTATCTCAAGGTGCTGGCCGAGCTGAACCCGGGTGACAAGCTCGAGACCTATCCGGGTTCGCCGCTGCTGGTGCGCAAACTGTTCCGGCCGCAGGACCGGCTGTCGGCGCTGGAACTGCACCCCGAATATGCGGAGCGGCTGGGCAAGCTCTTCGAGGGTGACGTGCAGGTGCGGGTGATCCATCTCGATGGGTGGCTGTCGCTCAACGCGCATGTGCCGCCCAAGGAGAAGCGCGGGCTGGTGCTGGTCGATCCGCCGTTCGAGGAGCGCGGCGAGTTCGAGCGCATCGTCGACGGGCTGGTGAAGGCGCATGGCAAGTTCGCCACCGGGGTCTACGCGCTGTGGTATCCGCTGAAGGACACGCGGGCGGTGCACGATTTCATCTCGGCGCTGCGCGATACGGGCATTCCGAAGATGCTGCGCGCCGAGGTCAGCATCCGGCCGGCATCGAACCCGCCGCGGCTGCACGGTTCGGGCATGATCCTGGTCAACCCGCCGTTCACGATGGAAGCGGAACTGCGGATCCTGCTGCCGGCGCTGGCGCAGTTGCTGGGCGATCCGGGTGCCGGGCGTCACAAGCTCGAGTGGATCCGCGGCGAGGAGTGACGGGCTAATAGTCGACGGTGTCGACCAGAACGAAGCTCGTCAGCTGCGGCGTATGGATCAGGCCGCGCGCTTCGGCCCCTACCCACATCTGCCGGAGCGCTGCCGTCATTCGTTCGGCGGCTTCGCGCGTTGCGAACTCCAGCTCAATCATGACGTGGTTGGGATTGTCGGCATGTCGGCCGACACGATGGCGCAGTACGCCCATCTGGCGGCGCCCTAGCGGATCGCTGTCGAAGCCCTGGCGGCGCCAGGTGTCGTAGTCGGGAACCGAATGCTCGATGTGCAACACATACATTTCGTTCTCCCTGTTATCACCCTCAGTCGTAGCGCAATGGCGCGGCTAGAGCTCGAACTCGTAGTAGATCATCGCATCGCCGGTGCCGCCGATCTTGCGGTAGAGGCCGTTGGCTTCGAGGTTGTCGAGCTCGGTGCCGAGCCAGGCTTCGCGACAGCCCAGTTCGCTGCCCCAGCTGAACATGGCCGACACCAGGCGCGTGGCGATGCCCTGGCGCCGGTGGGTCGAGGCGGTGCCGACCTCGTCAATGTAGAGCTCGGTCGCCTTGTCGGGATGATGGTGGATGACGGCGGCGCACTGGCCGACGACGACGCCGTTTTCGAAGGCGAGGAGCATCAGGTGGCCGGGCTCGAGCAGGTAGGCTTCGAGGCGCTCGGGATGGATGGGCTCGTCGAAGACGTCGGGGGCGATCTCGGTGAAATCGAGTTCGTCGCCGGGGTGCATGCGTTTGATGTCGATGGGCATCGGCTGGACTCCTTGCTGGGAGGCGTCACCGATTGGGGATCGGATCAGACGTGCCGACGGGCACCGCGCCGTGGGTGCCGCGCTCTGAACGCGGCTAGACGATCCTAGACGGGGTTTAGCGGCTCGCCAAGATGTCAGGCGGTGAGCGCGTCGCGCTCTTTCTTGGTCAGCCGCTCGGTCTCACTCTTCAGCTGCCCGCAGGCGGCGAAGATGTCGCGGCCCCGCGGGGTGCGGACCGGGCTGGCGTAGCCGGCATTGTTGACGATGTCGGCGAAGCGCTCGATGCGCGAGGACGACGAGCAGTCGTAGTTGGTGCCGGGCCAGGGATTGAACGGGATCAGGTTGATCTTGGCCGGGATGCCGGCGAGCAGGCGCACCAGCTCGCGGGCGTCGGCGTCGGAATCGTTGATGTCCTTGAGCATCACGTACTCGAAGGTGATGCGGCGGGCGTTCGACAGGCCGGGATAGTCGCGGCAGGCCTGGATCAGCTCTTTCAGCGGATACTTCTTGTTGATCGGCACCAGCATGTCGCGGAGTTCATCACGCACCGCGTGGAGCGAAATCGCCAGCATGACGCCGATCTCGCGGCCGGTGGGCTCGATGAACGGCACGACGCCGGAAGTGGAGAGGGTGATGCGGCGCTTCGACAGCGAGATACCGGCCTCGTCCGAAGCGATCAGCAGGGCCTGCTTGACGTTGTCGTAATTGTAGAGCGGCTCGCCCATGCCCATCATCACCACATTGGTGATGGCGCGGCTGTCGCCTTCGGAGCCGCCCGAACCACGCGGGGCGGGGACGAGGCCGCCGTCGTCAGGGCGGACGCCGCCGGGGAAATCGCCGAGGCGTTCGCGCGCCATCAGGATTTGGCCGAGGATCTCGCCCGCGGTGAGGTTGCGAACCAGCTTCTGCGTGCCGGTGTGGCAGAACGAACAGGTGAGGGTGCAGCCGACCTGCGAGGAGACGCAGAGCGTGCCGCGGTCTTCCTCGGGGATGTAGACGGTCTCGACTTCGACAGGCGGCAGCAGAGGATTCTTGGGATCGCGGAAGCGGAACAGCCACTTGCGGGTGCCGTCGATCGAGACCTGCTCGGTGACGATCTCGGGGCGATCGAGCAAGAACGTGTCGGCGAGCTTCTGGCGGAAGCCCTTCTGGATGTTGGTCATCCGGTCGAAGTCGGTGACGCCGTTGTGGTAGATCCAGTTCCACAGCTGAGAGGCACGCATCTTGGCCTCGCGCTCGTCGAGGCCGATGCCCATCAGCGTCTCGCGCAGCTCGGGCTTCATCAGGCCGACGAGCGACGTCCGCCCGGATTTCGGGCGGTCGACGTGGGCATGATGGTCAAGGTCGAGGGCGATGGACATGTGCGGGCGGCGGCTTCCGAGCGTTTCAGGGCGCGGCACATAACATAGTAGCACGGATCGCGCAAAACACGGCGGTGGGAGGCTGGCTTGCACCGAGTGGGTGGTGGCCCCCTCCACCAGCTTCGCTGGTCCCCCCCGCCACGCGGGGGAGGATCAAGGGATTAGCCGGTGCAGTCTTCGATGGCGCGGCTGGCGGAGGTGGCGCCGCTCAGCGAGAAGGTTTCGGTGATCCGGATGCCCTTGTCGCTGGTGCCTTCGATGACGACCGAGGAGCCGGCGCGGAGCGCACCAGCGAGGTTCTCGTTCTCGCTCGGGTTCTGCAGCCAGGCGGCGTCTTTTTCGGTGAACAGCTCGAAGCTCTGGCCGCTGACCGTGGCAGTGGCCGTGGTGTCGGGGGCGAACATGAAGCCGGCAACCAGGTTGAGCTCGTTGCTGACGCTCTCCGAGGGGCGATTGGTAAGGTAGAGCCAGGCCTCGGTGAAATCGTCGGGGCTGGGAGTGACTTCGGTGGGCCGCGACAGTGCGAAGCACACCGGGCCGGTCGACTCGGTGGCGGTGTAAGCGGTCCAGTCGCGATACTCGCCGAGCAGCTTCACCGACTGCGCCATGGCTGAGCTGGCCAGCAAGGGCACGGTCAGCGTGGCGAGGGCAGCGAGAGCGCGGAGTTTCATGAGCAGGGCCTCAACAGTTCGGCGGTTGGTAGCAGGCAAAGCCTGATGGGTTCAATCGCCGAACGTTCCAGAAGGGCGCGGGGTTTCACGCCGCTCAGCTGCAGGCCTTGTTGATTTCACCCAGGGCGGCGGTGACGCCTGACAGGCTGTAGCTGTCGGACATCTTGTTGCCCTTCTGCGAGGTGCCGTTGACGGTGAGCTTGGTGCCCGCCTTCAGCGCTTCGACGAAGGTCGCTTCGTCCGCCTCGACGGCGAGCCAGGCGGCTTCGCCTTCGGTGACCATGGGGAAGGTCTTGCCGTCGACCGTCGCAGTGACGGTGGCATTGGTGGGGTGGAACGGGTAGCCGACCTGGGTCTGCACTTCGTTCTTGGTGCCAAGGCCCTTGCGGTTGATCACCAGGAAATGGATCGGGCTGCGCCGCACCGGGCTGCCGTTCACTTCCTTGGGGGTCCAGTCATCGGGCGAGGCCGAGATGTAGCACATGGCGCCATTGGCATCGGTGCCGGTCCAGGCGGTCCACGCCTTGAAGGTCCCCAGTTGCTTGATTTCCTGCGCTGAGGCCGGCACGGCCGCCAGTGCGAGGCAGAGGCTTCCGGCAACGAGACCTGCCAGCGCCAAACGAGATGATGTCATCGCCCGAACATCCTTGTCCGAAGTTGCGCAACCAGCACCTGGGCATCCTGCCATGGCATGGTTACCAAGGTCTCAAACCGGTCGCGCATTTTGAGTAGTCGCGACATTAGCGGCAATCTTGTCGGCAATTTGACAGGGCAAATCGCCGAAAATCCTGTTTGGGCCCGCATGGTGAAAGAAGCGTTAACGCTCACGCCGCCAGCGGGTAGCTCTGCTCCACCAGATAGGGCCCGCCGCCGACCGAGTCACGGCTCGAGAACAGGACGAAGCGGCCGACCTTGAACTCGAGCGGGGTGAAGCGGCCCGAGAAGGCGATGAAGCTCGCGACTTCCTCGGCGGAAACACCGCGGAGCCGGGCCAAAGCCACATGCGGCACGAATTTCCGGCCTTCCGGCGCGAGGCCGCAGCGTTGCAGCACCCGCTCCTGCGCCGCCTGCAAGCGTAAGAGAGCGGCATTGGCGGAGCAGCCGGCGAACAGGGCGCGGGGGGTGTTGCCACCGAACGATCCCAGGTGATCGAGCTTGACCGTGAAGGCCTCGCTGTCGGCCAGGCGGTCGAGCATGTCGGTGACTTCGCTCGCCACATGGTGATCGACGTCGCCGATGAAGCGCAAGGTAATGTGATAGTTCTCGGTGTCGATCCAGCGGGCGCCGAACAGGCCTCCGCGCTTGAGCGAGAGGGCGAGGCCCACCTCTGGAGGAACCTCGATTCCGGTAAAGAGCCTGGGCAATCGACCCTCCCTTTGCCGCTGTGAGCCACGTGATTCGCGCTCATCTACACAAGAAACGTAGCGACGGAGGATGGCTCCCGCAAGACACGCAGCACAGCGTGGTAAAGCGGCTGCGCCGTGAGGCGAAAAGGCTCGGATAAACCGTTGAAGAATTGCGACATTACGGAACGTTAAGGTGGGATCCGGAAGTCTTGTATTCGCCAGGGCGTGCCCTCATATTGTGTGATCGACGGCAGTGGCTCGGAGGAGCGCCCCGTCACGTCGCCAGGAAAAGGAATTTCGTCATGGCTGAATTCGACCGTCCGACTATCGCCGCTCAGCGGGCCGGAACCGCCGCGGCCATCGATGAGGGCCTGCGCAGCTACATGCTGAAGGTCTACAACTACATGGGCATCGGTCTGGTGGTGACCGGCCTTGTTGCCTATTTCGGCAACTCCTTCGCCACCACCACCGACCCGAGCCAGGCTGTGGCGCAGCTGACCAATGGCACGATGCTCACCTCGTGGGGCGCACTGCTCTATACGTCGCCGCTGATGTGGGTGATCGCCTTCGCGCCGCTGGCCTTCGTGCTGGTGCTGAGCTTCGGCATCAACAAGCTGTCCGGCGCGACCGCGCAGCTGCTGTTCTGGGTGTTCGCGGCCGTGATGGGCCTTAGCCTCTCGTCGATCTTCATGGTCTATACCGACGCTTCGATCGCCAAGGTGTTCTTCATCTCGGCGGCGACCTTCGGTGCCACGAGCCTCTACGGCTACACCACCAAGCGTGACCTCACGAGCATCGGCAACTTCCTGATCATGGGCCTGATCGGCTTGATCATCGCCTCGATCGTGAACATCTTCCTTGCTTCGAGCATGCTCGACTTCGCCATCTCGGCGATCGGCGTGCTCATCTTCGTGGGCCTGACCGCCTACGACACGCAGAAGATCAAGGAAGGCTACAACGAGGGTTACGGCGCCGAGGTGCTGCACAAGACCGCCGTGATGGGCGCTCTCAGCCTCTACCTCGACTTCATCAACCTGTTCCTGATGCTGCTCCGCCTGTTCGGTAACCGGGAATAATCTCAGCAATCAGCAAGTCTGATTGGAAGTTTGAAGGGCCGCGATCTACTAGAGATCGCGGCCCTTTCGTTTGCAGCGAGCTTCCAATGTCCGACGTCGTCTTCCGCCCGTTCGCCTGGTCAGACATCCCGGCGATCACGGCCATCTACCGGCCCTATGTCGAGGAGACGGTGATCACGTTCGAGACGGAGCCGCCTGATGAGACCGAGATGGCGGAGCGCTTCGGCAAGCTGAAGGCGCTGGGCCATCCGCTGATCATCGCCGAACGGGACGGCAAGGTGCTCGGATATGCCTATGCCTCGTTCTACCGGCCGCGCGCCGCGTACCGGTTCACCTGCGAGGACTCGATCTACCTAGCGCAGGATGCGGTGGGGCAGGGGATCGGCGGACGGCTGCTCGACGAGCTGATGGCGCAGAGCCGGGCGGTGGGGTTCAAGCAGATGATCGCGGTGATTACCGCTGAGCGGGCGAACTCGGTGCGGCTGCACGAGAAGGCCGGGTTCCGCCATGTCGGGCGCTACGATGCAATAGGCTACAAGTTCGACCGCTGGCTCGACATCGTGCACATGCAGAAGGCCCTCTAGAGAGGCTTTTCCATCGGGTAGCACACCATGCCGCGATCGGCCTCGCAGGGGCCGGCTTCGAGCCAGCCGGACGCGAGGTAGAAGCGCCGGGCTGTGCCGGTGCTGGTGAGCTTGCCGCGGGTAGCGCCAGCCTGGCGGATGCGGTCTTCCATGTCGGCCAGGAGGGCCTTGCTGACGCCGGCAAAACGGTGGCCCGGGGCGACGTAGTTGAGCGCAATCTCGTCTGTGCCGTTGAGGCAGCCGACGGCTGCGACCTCGCCGTCATGCTCGGCGACCAGCAACTGGGCGTTCGGGTTGTCGAACATCCGCAGCACCATTTCGGGCGTCTTGTTGCGCAGCCAGCCGGCGAGGATTTCGGGGTCGTTGCAGTGATCGGCGGTGCAGAGGTCGCGGATCGAGGCGGTGAGCACGGCGCTCATGGCCGCTGCATCCGCCGGCTCGGCCGGGCGGACGGTGATCATTTGACGAGGGCGAGTTCCAGGACGCGCAGCACCGTCGACAGGTCGTGGCCGCGCTTCAGGATGCGGCCGTCCTGGCTCAGCACCATGTACTGGCCCTGCTTGAGACGGAGCTTCGGGTTCTTCTCGACCACGTAGAGCGGGCGCTCGGAGGCGCGCTTGTAGATCGAGAACAAGGCGCGGTCGCGCAGGAAGTCGATCGCATAGTCGCGCCACTCGCCATCGACGACCTTGCGGCCATAGAGGTTAAGGATGGTCTGGAGTTCTTTGCGCTCGAAGCTGACCGCCGGAACGAAGCGGTTGTGGTTGGCCGGTTGGGGCTCTGCAGGACCAGGGCTCGCGGCTGCCGCGAAATCGATGAGAAGCCCTGATCCAAGCTGCTCGGGTTCGTCCACCATTCCTCGCCTCGTCACCTCAATGTCATGATCGCGTCATTCGCAACGCTTGGCAAGCCGGTCGGGATACATCGGCGTTACGCCGTGGTGACGACGTAAGCACCTGCCGCAGTGGTTAACGTAGAATCCCCAATTCGGTCACAATCCCTCCCACTTGGCGCCAGATTGGCCCGGCACCTTATCCATATTGCCTCCAGTGGCCGGCAAGCGGGCTGACCGAGCCCCCAAACCACGATGCTCGTTTGCCGGCCGCCTCTTACATGCACAGTCATTCTCCTCCCGCCAGCGCAAGCTGGCGGGAGTTTTGTTATGGCGGCGAGGCGCCGCGGCCCGGGACTGGCTGAAGGCTGACGGGAGGTCGGTGCGGGTCAGCGGGTGAAGCTGGCGGCGCCGAGGATGGGGCCGGGGAGGCCGTCGCGGTCTTCCTGGATGAGGATGACGGCGCCGTTGGAGCGGCCGGTCAACGCTTCGGCGAGCGGCAGCGTCAGCTCGGCGCCGGTCTCGTGGTTCCACATGCCCAGCACCTGGCGGCCGGTGACGATCTGAGAATAGGCGACGTGCTTGCCTTCGTTCTCGCCGCGCTCGATGGCGACATCGGCACGATCGAGGAAGGTGACGAGCCAGATCATGGCGTCGCCATGCGCCGGGTTGGCCGGCACCGAGACCTGCAGCATATCGTCGGCGGCGGCGACGAGCTTGACGTCGAGCGGCAGGCTGGCGCCGCCGAGCGCGGTGTTGACTGCGTCACGCTTCGAGCCGACGAGGCCGCCCTTGCCGTTGATCACCAGCTGCGGGGTGAAGATGCGCGAGGAGCCCCAGCTCTCGGCATAGTCGCGCTGGTGCTGCGAGTTCTCCTTGGCGCCGAACGTGTCTTCCCAGCCGATATAGTCCCAGTAGTCGACGTGGTAGGCGAGGGCGACGACATCGGGGCGTTTGGACATCTCGTCGAGCATGGCGTCGGCCTTCGGGCAGGACGAGCAGCCCTGCGAGGTGAACAGCTCGAGCACGGCCTTGGGCGCAAGCTTGATCTCGCCGGCGAGGGCTGGAGCGATCAGGGCAAGCGAAAAGGAGGCGCCGCAAAGTAACTGTCTAAAAAGCATGGCAACGGTTGTAGGCACGCCATTTGTCCCGCGCGAGTCAAATCGGCGCGAGCTTACGTGATGGGGAAAAGTGCCGGAAAGTCCCGGGAACTGGGCGCGCCCAATTGCGTTTGCAGGGGTGCAAACCGGATCGCAATCCCCGGCACTGGCGAAAGGGTGGCTTAACGACGCTCGCCGGCGAACCCTGCTAGGATGCCCCGATGGACACGATGATCGATACCGCGGCAAAGCTCCACGGAACGATGCGCGAGACCTGGCCCGCCGAACGGCCCATCCCCGCGCTTGCGGGCGAGGCTGAGGTCGGACGGCCCACCGGCGGACTTGCCGAACTGGTCGAGGCGATCGTCGCCAGCCGGACCGAGCCGATCAAGACCATCGTGGAGGTGGGCGGCGAACTGGGCGGCAGCACGCGCTTTTTCCTGAGGCAGTTTCCCGATGCCCAGGTGATCACCATAGATCCGTGGCCGGCGAACTATCGGCATATCAGCAAGAAATGGCCGCAGATCGCCACCCATGCAGAGGCCGACGGGCTCTCCTACTACCGGGTGTTCATGAGCCTCAACTGGGAATGGCGCGACCGGCTGCTGCCACTGCGCGCCACCTCCGGCGAAGGGCTGCCCCAGCTGTTCGCGATGGGGCTCAAGCCCGACCTGATCTACATCGACGGGATGCACACCTTCCATGGGTGCTATGACGACCTGACGCTGGCCTTCCACCTGTTCCCGGGCGCGACGATTGCCGGCGACGACTGGGAGTTCAACCCCGGCCTCGAGCACCATCAGTTCATGGGATACCTGCTGCCGGTGCGCCGGGCGGTCACCGAATTTGCCTTTGCCCACGGGCGGCTCGAAGTCCGCACCGCGGGCAATTGCTATTTCATCGAAGCGCCGGCAACAGCCTAGGCGGCGACGAGGTTACGCAGCACGTAGTGCAGGATCCCGCCGTGCTGGTAGTACTCGAGCTCGTTGATCGTATCGATGCGGCACCGGGTCGAGATCTCCTCGACGCGGCCGTCGGCGCGGACGATCCTCACCTTGACGGTGGAGCGCGGGGTCAGCGTGGTGAGGCCCTCGATCGAGACGGTCTCGGTGCCGTCGAGATGCAGGGTCTGCCAGCTCTCGCCGTCGGCGAACTGCAGCGGCAACACGCCCATGCCGATGAGGTTGGAGCGGTGGATGCGCTCGAAGCTCTGGGCGATGACGGCGCGGACGCCGAGCAGGCGCGTGCCCTTGGCAGCCCAGTCACGCGATGAACCGGTGCCGTATTCCTTGCCGGCGAAGATCACCAGCGGGGTATCGGACTTCTGGTAGGCCATGGCGGCGTCGTACATCGCCATGACTTCGCCGGTCGGGCCCTTGGTGAAGCCGCCTTCGACGCCGGGGACCATCTGGTTCTTGATGCGGATGTTGGCGAAGGTGCCGCGCATCATGACTTCGTGGTTGCCGCGGCGGGCGCCGTAGGAGTTGAAGTCCTTGGGCGCCACCTGGCGGTCGACCAGGTACTTGCCGGCCGGGGTGCCTGCCTTGAACGAGCCGGCGGGCGAGATGTGGTCGGTGGTGATCGAGTCGAGGAAGAGGCTGAGAACGCGAGCCTCGTGGATGTCGGTGACCGGCGCCGGCTCCATGGTCAGGCCCTCGAAATACGGGGGGTTCTGCACATAGGTGGAGCTGGAGTTCCAGCGATAGGTCTCGCCGCCGTCGACGGCGATGCCCTGCCAGTTCTCGTCGCCCTTGAACACGTCGGAGTAGCGGCCGAGGAACATCTTGGGGGTGATCACCGTGCGAACGATGTCGGCGATCTCCTGGTTGGTCGGCCAGATGTCCTTGAGATAGACCGGCTGGCCATCCGAACCGGTGCCGAGCGGATCGGTGGTCAGGTTCACATTCATCGAACCGGCGATGGCGTAGGCGACGACCAGCGGCGGGGAGGCCAGGTAGTTGGCGCGCACGTCGGGGTTCACGCGGCCCTCGAAGTTGCGGTTGCCCGAGAGCACTGAGGCCGCGACGAGGTCGTTGGCGTTGATGCACTCGGAGATGGCTTCCGGCAGCGGGCCCGAGTTGCCGATACAGGTGGTGCAGCCATAGCCGACGAGGTTGAAGCCGAGCGCGTCGAGATCGGCCGAAAGGCCGGCAGCGTTGAGGTAGTCGGTGACCACCTGCGAGCCAGGGGCGAGCGAGGTCTTGACCCAGGGCTTGCTGGTGAGGCCCTTGGCGCGGGCCTTGCGGGCGACGAGACCGGCAGCGATCAGCACGTTCGGGTTCGAGGTGTTGGTGCACGAGGTGATGGCGGCGATCACCACATGGCCGTCGTCGATCCCGTAGGAGGCACCCTTCACCGGGAAGGCGGCTTCCTCGGGGATGTCGTCGATGCCGGTGGCGCCTTCATCGACGAAGCGGCTCTCGCCACGCGACTCGGGCAGCGCGGTGCGCTCCTTGCGGCCGCCGGCGAGATCCTTCATCGCCTCGGCGAACTTCGGCGCGGCATCGACCAGCGAGACGCGGTCCTGCGGGCGCTTGGGGCCGGAGAGCGAGGGAACGACGGTCGTGAGGTCGAGCTCCAGCGTATCGGTGAACAGCGGATCGGGCGAGGCCGTGGTGCGGTACATGCCCTGGGCTTCGGAATAGGCCTTCACCAGTGCGACCCGGTCGGCGTCGCGGCCGGAGGTCTCGAGATAGGTGAGGGTGTCCTCGTCGACCGGGAAGAAGCCGCAGGTGGCGCCGTATTCGGGGGCCATGTTGGCGATGGTCGCCTGGTCTTCGAGGCTCAGGTAATCGAGGCCGGGGCCGTAGAACTCGACGAACTTGCCGACCACGCCCTTCTTGCGGAGCATCTCGGTGACGGTGAGGACCAGGTCGGTGGCGGTGATGCCCTCGTTGATCTTGCCGGTCATCTTGAAGCCGACGACTTCGGGGATCAGCATGGTGATGGGCTGGCCGAGCATGGCGGCTTCGGCCTCGATGCCGCCGACGCCCCAGCCGAGCACCGCGAGGCCATTGACCATGGTGGTGTGGCTGTCGGTGCCGACCAGCGTATCCGGGTAGGCGTAGAGTTCGCCCGAGGTCTCGTCCTGGCGGGTCCAGACGGTCTGGGCCAGGTATTCGAGATTCACCTGGTGGCAGATGCCGGTGCCGGGCGGCACGACGCGGAAGTTGTCGAAGGCTTTCTGGCCCCAGCGCAGGAACTCGTAGCGTTCGCCGTTGCGCTCATATTCGAGATCGACGTTCTGGAGGAAGCTCAGCGGGGTGCCGAAGCTGTCGACCATCACCGAGTGATCAATGACGAGGTCGACCGGGACCAGCGGGTTGATCTTCTGCGGATCCGCGCCGAGCTTGGCGGTAGCGTCGCGCATGGCGGCCAGATCGACGACGGCGGGGACGCCGGTGAAATCCTGCATCAGCACGCGGGCCGGGCGGTAGCTGATTTCATGCTCGGAAACGCGGGTGCGGAGCCAATCGGCGACGGCTTCGATATCGGCGCGGGTGACGGTGATGCCATCCTCGAAGCGGAGCAGGTTTTCCAGCACCACCTTCATCGAGTGCGGCAGCTGCGAGACGCCCTTCAGACCGTTTTTCTCCGCCAGCGGGATGGAGAAATAACTGTAGGTCTTGTCCCCGACGGTGATCGTGGTTCTGGACTTGAAGCTGTCGAGGGATTTCGAGGTCACGGTATCGCCTTCACGCGCTGGTGTTACAAGGCGCCGCCTGGCTCAACTCGGACCGGAAAAGGCCCGTGGGACCGGGGGCAAAGGTCGTCTGACTGGAAGGATTCCAATCTACGGCTGGCTTATAGAGAAACTACATGACGCTTGCCAGTGGTGACTTGGGTTCATTAGGCATGGCGGCCATGAACCAGTCGCCGCCCGTTTCCAAGGCTTTTGCACCGCAGCTGCGGGTGCGCGGGCTCACCGTCAGGCGGGGCGAGCGGTTGCTGTTCGCCGATCTGGCATTCGAGGTCGGCCCCGGCGGGGTGCTGCTGCTGCGCGGGCCGAACGGCGTGGGCAAGTCGACATTGCTGATGACCCTGGCCGGGATTGTCAGGCCGGATGCGGGGGCGATCGACGGGATCGAGCGCACCGCAATGCATCTGCTCAACTATCAGAGTGGGTTGAAGCCGCGGCTGACGGTGACCGAGAACCTCAAGTTCTGGCGGGCGATGAACGGGGAAACCGGGCTTGGGGTCGAGGCGGCGCTGGAGGCTGTGGGGATTGGCGGGCTCGGGGTCTTGGAAGCCGGTCACTTGTCATCGGGGCAGTTGCGGCGGCTGGGGTTGGCACGGCTGTTGGTGACGGAGCGGCCGATCTGGCTGCTGGATGAGCCGAGCGCGGCGCTCGACGCCGAGGGCGAGGCCCTGCTCGGCCGGTTGATCGATGCGCATCGAGCGCGGGGTGGCATAGCGGTCATCGCGACACACCATGACCTGGCGCTGGCTGATGCGACTGACGTCGAGACGCTGGTGCTCGGGGGTGGCGCATGAACGCGTTCCGGGCGCTGATCGGGCGGGACCTGAAGCTGGCGTTTCGCGCCGGCGGCGAGGCGCTGACGCTGGTGCTGTTCTTCATCATGGTGGCGGTGATCGTGCCGTTCGCCATCGGACCGGACCGGCCGCAGCTCAGCCGGCTGGCGCCGGGGATAGTGTGGATCGCGGCGTTCCTCTCCATGCTGCTGGGGCTCGACCGGCTGTTTCGTGCCGATGACGAGGATGGCTCGCTGACCCTGCTCCGGCACTCAAGCCTGCCGCTCGAAGCGGTGGTTGCCGCAAAAGTGATCGCGCACTGGCTGGTGACGGCGCTGCCGCTGCTGGTGGCGACGCCGGTGCTGGCGCTGCTGCTGTCGATGTCGTGGGGGCAGTGGGGGCAGACCGTGCTGGCATTGCTGATCGGCACGCCGGCGGTGGTGAGTTTCGGGGCGCTGGGCGCCGCAGTGACCGTGGGGCTCAGGCGGGGCGGGCTGATAGCACCGGTGCTGATCCTGCCGCTGGCCATTCCAGTGATGATCTTCGGGGTAGGGATGATGGACCCGCTGTCCGGGGGTGGCGCGACATTGTTCCTCATTGCGCTCAGCCTCGTGGTGACGGCCTTCTCGCCATTCGCGGCTGCGCTTGCCTTGCGCGTGGCCGGGGAATAGAGCGAAGTTCATGTCCGTCGATACCGTCAAACAACCCAACTGGTTCAGCCGCCTGGCGCATCCGGGGCAGTTCCTCGTCTGGTCGCGCTACCTGATCTGGCCGCTCGCGATTGCCACCGCGCTGAGCTTTGCCATCGGGCTGTGGTTCGCGTTCTTCAACTCGCCCGAGGACTACCAGATGGGGGACATGGTGCGCGTCATGTACGTGCACGTGCCAAACGCCTGGCTGAGCCAGCTGGTCTACGGGGTGATGGCGGTTTCGGCGCTGGGCTCGCTGGTGTGGCGGCATCCGCTCGCCGACGTCGCCAACAAGGCGGCGGCGCCTCTTGGTGCGGTGTTCACGGGGTTGGCGCTCTACACCGGCTCGCTGTGGGGCCGGCCGACCTGGGGCACGTTCTGGGAGTGGGACGGGCGGATGACCTCCACCCTCGTGCTGCTGCTGATCTATCTCGGCATCATCGCGCTGTGGCGGGCGTTCGACGATCAGCTGAAGGCCGGGCGGATCGTTGCCATCGTGACGCTGGTCGGGGCGCTGAACATTCCGGTGATCAAGTTCTCGGTCGACTGGTGGAACACGCTGCACCAGCCGGCGAGCGTCTTCACCGCGTCCGGCCCGAAGATGCCGGGTTCGATCCTGACGCCGCTGTTGGTGATGATGCTGGCGTTCACGCTGCTGTTCGCGCTGCTGCAGGTGGTGCGGATGCGGACCGAGATCCTGCGCCGCCGGGCCGAGACGCTGAGCCGGCAGGCGGCCTTGCAGGGAGCCGCCAAATGATCGGCGAAGGCGCGCATCTCGAATTCATCGTCTGGGCCTATGCGGGCGTCGCCGTGCTGACGCTGGGGCTCATCGCCTATGTGGCGTGGGACGCACGACGAGTGAAGCAGCGGTTGGCCGATCTCGACAAGGCCGGGATTCGGCGGCGTTCGGCAGGATCGAACACTTGAGGCGCATTCTTCTCGCGGTATTGCCGCTGCTGCTGCTGGTCGGGCTGGTGGCCGTGTTCGCGATGAACATGGACCGCGACCCCAGCCTCGTGCGCTCGGTGCTGATCAACAAGCCGGCGCCGGCGACCACATTGCCGGCCGTCGATGGGCTCGACCGCAACGGCATCATCCCGTCGCTGCTCGAGGGGCAGGTGACGGTGGTGAACGTGTTCGCCAGCTGGTGCATCCCCTGCCGGGACGAACACCCGGTGCTGATGGAACTGCTGAGGCGCACGGGCGTGCGGCTGATCGGCATCAACCAGAAGGATGCGCCGGAGAATGCCCGGGCGTTCCTTGCCGAACTCGGCAACCCCTATGATGCGGTGGGCGCCGACAGGGACGGGCGAGCCTCGATCGATTGGGGTGTCTATGGCGTGCCCGAGACCTTCATCGTCAATGCGGCGGGGATCATCACCTACAAGCACATTGGGCCGATGACACTGGAATCACTGGAGAAGGAAGTGATACCGGCGATCGACAAGGCAAAGGCCGGCTGAGCTTCGGGAACCTCGACCCCGCCATCCTCATTTGTCTCGCGCGGCTCCGAGCGGCGGAGCCATGAGGAGATAGTGCCATGCAAACCAGTGCCAGCCTGCGTTTTGCCGAGCAGGGGATGCGGGTGTTCGATCGCGAGCACCATGAGATCGGCAAGGTCGAATGGGTGCAGTTCGGTGACGACGACCCGGATACCCTGGAGGTCGAGGCCAGCGGGCCGCGCCGGGACCGCGATGACGTCAACCTGTTCGACGTGATCGCCAAGGCGTTCACCAGCGACAACGTGCCCGAGGAACTGCGCGACCGGCTGGTGCACCAGGGTTTCGTGCGGATCGATGCCGATGGGCTGTTCCAGGCGGATCGCTATGTGATGCCGGAGCAGATCGACTCGGTGTCGAGCGACGGCATGACGCTCAATGTCACCAAGGACGAGCTGATCAAGCACTAGCTCTGAGCCAGCAACGCCCCCTCCACCACCCTTCGGGTGGTCCGCCTCCCCCGCCAGGCGGGGGTGGATTACGGCAGCGGGTCCATCGGGGGGATGACCTCGATGGGCTCCTTGGGATCGGGCGCGTACTTGGTGAGCAGCGGCAGCTGCAGCATCGAGAACACGATGGTGATGGGCATGACGCCCCAGACCTTGAACGCCACCCAGAAATTGGTGTCGAACATGCGCCAGACCACCTCGTTGGCGACAGCGAGGAACAGGAAGAACAGGCCCCAGTTGATGGTGAGCCGGCGCCAGCCTTCGGGCTTCAGCTTGTAGACGTCGCCGAAGACGTATTTCAGTAGCGACTGGCCCCAGATGAGCCCGCCCAGCAGGGTGACGCCGAACAGGGTGTCGACGATGGTCGGCTTCATCTTGATGAAGGTGTCGTCCTTCAACAGCAGCGTGAGCGAGCCGAAGATCAGCACCACGACGCCGGTGACCAGCGGCATGATGGCGACCTTCTTCAGGATCAGCCAGCTGAGCACCAGCGACACCACCATGGCGCCCATGAACCAGGCGGTGGCGGTGAAGATGTCGTAGTTGGCGTTGACGAAGAAGAACACCAGCAGCGGGCCGAGTTCGAGCGCGATCTTGACGATCTGCGGGCGGAGCTCGTGCCAGTTCACTTCGGCTGGCTTGCTGTCGTCGGTCATTGTGCAGTCCTCGCGATCGCGGCGGCGAAGTCGCGGGCCGCGAACGCCTCTAGGTTGTCGACGCCTTCGCCGACGCCGATAAAGTGTACAGGCAGGGCGAACTTGCTGGCGATGGCCACAAGGATGCCGCCGCGCGCCGTGCCATCGAGCTTGGTCATGACCAGCCCGGTGACGCCGGCACGTTTGCCGAAGATTTCGACCTGATTAAGGGCATTCTGGCCGGTGGTGGCGTCAAGGGTGAGGAGCGTGGCGTGCGGCGCCGACGGCTCGACCTTCTTGATGACGCGGATGATCTTTTCGAGCTCGCTCATCAACTCATCGCGGTTCTGCAGGCGCCCGGCAGTGTCGATAATGAGGATGTCGGCGCCCTCGGCCTTGGCGCGTTCCACCGCCTCGTAGGCGAGGCCGGAAGCGTCGGAGCCGGCGGGCTTGGTGACGACGGGGGCGCCGGTGCGCTGGCCCCAGACCTGCAGCTGCTCGATCGCAGCGGCGCGGAAGGTGTCGCCGGCGGCGAGCATTACTTTCTTGCCTTGCGCGCCGTAGAGGCTCGCGAGCTTGCCGATGGTGGTGGTCTTGCCGGTGCCATTCACCCCGACCATCAGGATGACGTAAGGCTTCTGGCCGGCATCGATGTTGAGCGGCTGGGCGACGGGCTCGAGCACATTGACGATCTCGGTGGCCAGCACCTCGCGGACTTCGTCCGACGAGATGTCGCGGTCGAAGCGGTCGCGGCGCAGTGCCTCGGTGACGGTGGTCGCCATGTCGACGCCGAAATCGGACTGGATCAGGATGTCCTCGAGGTCATCGAGCATCGCCTGATCGAGCTTCTTCTTGGTGAAGACGGCGGCGATCGAGCCGGTGAGCTGGTCGGACGACCGCTTCAGGCCGGAGGCGAGACGCTGCAGCCAGCCCTGCTTTTTCGGCGGCTCGGTGGGGGCGACAGGGGTCGGAACCGGTAGGATCGGTGCAGGTTCGGGGGCCTGCTGTTCCTCGATTTCCTCGATATAGGCGGGCGTCGCCTCGGGCGGGCCGGCGGGCGGCTCGGGGGCGACTTCCTCGACCGGTGCTTCGATCGTCAGGCCTTCATCGTGCAGCGCTTCTTCGAGCGCGATTTCCTGATCGGGCGGCAGCACGAGCGGCGCGGCTTCGACGATGTCGTCGAGGATGATGTCGGCGACGAGTTCGTCTTCGACGGTGGGTTCGGGCTTCGAAGGCGGCTCCGGAGGAGCAGGCGGCGCGGGCGGGGCCGCCGGAGCGGGACCCTCGATGGTCATGCCAGCGTCGTGCATTGCCTCTTCGAGGGCGATCTCCTGGTCGGGCGGCAGGACGAGGGGGGCGGCTTCGACGACCTCGTCGAGGACGATGTCGGCTTCCAGGTCTTCGGCGACCGAGTGCTCGCGGGCCGGCGGCGGGGCGTCGCCGCCGCCGAACAGGCGCTGGAAGAAGCCCTTTTTCTTTTCGGCCATCAGGCAGCGGTCCTCAGTGGTTCGCCGACGAGGTTGCCATCCGCGAAATGGGTAATACGGGCTGTCACAATTTCACCGGCCTGATGACCGGGCAATGAACAGGTAATGAACTGCTCCTGGCGTCCGATCCCGTCCTTTTCGACCAGGATGGACTCGATCTGGCCGATCCGGGAGGCGGCGAGCTTTTCGAACTGGGCTTCGCCGAGGGCGCGGAGGCGTGCGGCGCGCTCCTTGGCCACGCGCTTGTCCACCTGCGGCATGCGGGCCGCCGGCGTCCCGGGGCGGGGCGAATAGGGGAAGGCGTGGATGTAGGTGAGGTTGGCGGTTTCGATGAACTCGAGCGAGTTCTCGAACATCTCATCGGTCTCGGTGGGGAAGCCGGCAATGATGTCGGCGCCGAAGACGATGTCCGGGCGGAGCGAGCGGAGCTTGTCGACCACGGCAAAGGCATCGTCGCGGAGGTGCCGGCGCTTCATGCGCTTCAGGATCATGTCGTCGCCCGACTGCAGGCTCAAGTGCAGATGCGGCATCAGGCGGCGGTCGGACGCTATGGCGTCATAGAAGGCCTCGTCTGCTTCGATCGAGTCGATCGACGAGATGCGCAGCCGCGGCAGGTCAGGGACGTGGCGCAGGATCTGCTGGACCAGCTTGCCGAGGGTGGGGGTGCCCGGCAGGT
The DNA here is from genome assembly GCF_056402875.1 of Devosia sp. P3_B2. Lineage (NCBI taxonomy): Bacteria > Pseudomonadati > Pseudomonadota > Alphaproteobacteria > Hyphomicrobiales > Devosiaceae > Devosia > Devosia sp. P3_B2. Next base: position 69,393 of record NZ_JBFUGO010000001.1, read on the forward strand.
CGGGGCCGTAGGAGGTGATGTCGACGCCGGTGAGCACGACCTCGCGGTAGCCATTGCCGACGAGCTTCTTGATCTGCTCGACGACGAGGCCCATTGGCACTGACCGCGACGGCCCGCGGCCGAACGGGATGATGCAGAAGGTGCAGCGGTGATCGCAGCCGTTCTGGACCTGGACGAAGGCGCGGGTGCGGCCGTCCATGGCCTCGATCAGGTGACCGGCGGTCTCCTTGACCGACATGATGTCGTTGACCTGGACCTTGTCGTTGAGGGGCAGGCCGAATGCTATGGGGGCATAGCTTTCCGACTTCAGCTTGTCGGCATTGCCGATGACGAGATCGACTTCGGTCATGTCGCCGAAGGAGCGCGCTTCGGTTTGCGCGGCGCAGCCGGTGACGATGATGCGGCGCTCGGGATTGTCGCGCTTGGCCTTGCGGATGGCTTGCTTGGCCTGCCGGACGGCTTCGGCGGTGACGGCACAGGTGTTGATGATGATGGTGTTGTCGAGCCCGGCCTTTTCGGCTTCGGCCTTCATTACTTCGCCTTCATAGGCGTTGAGGCGACAGCCGAATGTCAGCGTTTCGATGGACATCAGGCGTCCACCTGGTCCCGGGTCCAGGTGCCGGTGAAGGGCTCGAAGGTGCCGGAGAACTCGAACTCGGCCGGGCCAGTGAGCAGCACATGGTCGTCGGCGCGCCACTCGATGACGAGATCGCCGCCGGGGAGGGTCACAGTGGCCTTGCGGCCGGTGCGATGGGTGCGGGCGCCATTGACCAGGGCGGCGCAGGCGGCCGTGCCGCAGGCGCGGGTCAGGCCGGCGCCGCGTTCCCAGGTGCGAAGGATGATGTGATCGGGGGCGACGACCTGGGCGATGGAGATATTGGCGCGCTCGGGGAAGATCGGGTGGTTCTCTAGCAGCGGGCCGAAGCGATCGAGCGCGTAGTTCCAGACGTCGTCCTCGACCCAGAAAGTGGCGTGCGGGTTGCCCATCGAGGCGACTGACGGGGTGTGCAGCACGGGTGCATCAATCGGCCCGATCTGGAGCTCGATGCCAGTGGTGTCGTAGAACTCCTCGGCCAGCGGGATCTCTTCCCAGCCGAAACGGGGCTTGCCCATGTCGACGGTGATGAGGCCATCCGCGTGCTCATCGCCGGTCAAAATGCCGGCGAGGGTTTCGAAGACGAAGTGCTTCTGGCCGGTCTCGGCCGAGAGCGCCTGCACGACGCAGCGCATGCCGTTGCCGCAGGCCTGGGCCAGCGAGCCATCGGAGTTGATGATCTCGATGTAATGGGCGGTGCCCGGGGTACGCGGATCATGGATGGCCATGATCTGGTCGTAGCGGGTGGCCGGGTTGGCATTGATGGCTACGGCGGCGGCTGGGGTAACGCGATCGGCACGACCACGCATGTCGGCGACGATGATCTCGTTGCCGAGCCCGTTCATCTTGAGGAATGGGGCCGTGGACATATGCGTGACCTGCTGGGTCTCAGTTGTGGGTGTATATGGCGGAAGTGACGCCAAATTGCCAGTGGCGGGGCGCAGACCTTGCCGATCGTTGCCGGGTACGCGTCAACGGATGAAGGCTTCGACCTCATGCCGCACGTCCTCGAGGTGGGTGAAGAGGGCAAAGTGTTCGCCGCCCTTCAATGTCACCAGTCGGGCGTGCGGTGAGCTGAGCAGGGCTTCGCCGTGGTGATGAGCGACGACGGCGTCGGCATCCCCATAGACACCGAGTACGGGCACGGTGAGCCGCTCGAAGGGGAAGGGCAGCATATCGGCGTTCCCGGCGATGTCGGACAAGGTGCCCGGGATGCGGTCGACCAGCCGGTCGGCAATGCTCACCCGTACAGCCGCCAGCATTGCCACGGCTTCGAAGTTGGCGAGGGTCCGCTGGAGCAGCGCAGGATCGGCGATTGCCCGCCGCGCGGTCCGATCGGGATCGGATCTTGTTGCCCTGCGACGCAGTAGTGCCGCAACGCCGGGGATACGTACGAGGAACGCCATGGTGCGCAACCGTGAGCCGGTGTTGACCGGCGGCGCGTGCTGCCCGGTGGGAGCCGACACCATGATGAGGCCGCGGCAGCGATCCGGGTGGTTGAGCGCGAAGGCCAGCGCTGAAGGTCCGCCGCCCGAAATCGCCGCGACCCAGGCCGTATCGATCCCCAGCCCGTCGAGCAGGGCGGCGAAAGCGTCGGCCTGCTGATCTGGCGTCGCGCCCGTAGACAGCGGCGTGCCCAGATAGCCAGGTCGCGACAGCGCGAGGATGCGGAAGCGGTCCGGTCCGGAAAGCAGCGCACGACCGAGCAGCAAGGACTGGTCCCAGCCGCCCATTGCGCCATGCAGGCAGATCATCGCCGGACCGCTGCCGGTGTCGGCGCACTCGACCGGCCCGAGCGCGGTCTCGATACGCCTGGGCTCAGGCCCTGCCGCGAGGGCGGTGTGATTCACGTGAGACATTGCCGTTGCCTCAGCCGGCCGCGCGGGCGGCGAGGTGGGCGAGCAGCGGTTTGAGCTCGGGCGGCGGGGCTTGCTCGATGCGGCGGTAGTCGCGGCCGTCGATGGTGCGGTCGACGAGCTTGGCTTCGTACATGGCGCGGCGGAGCAGCGCGTGGTCGCCGAACTCGTGCCAATCGCGCAAGAGGTCGCTGATCTCGCGTTCGGTGTAGCTGGTATCGGGCGGCAGGCGCGACCACAGCACCCAGAGGCACAGCAGCTGCAGATTGAAGCGGGCCGGCCAGCTTTGCAGCACGCCGCCATCGTCGAAATAGCGCGCCGCCTTCTCGACCTGTGTGAGGTCAGCACGGGGTGCCGCTTCGGCCGCGCTGGCCAGGCGGCCGGCGGTGCCGGCATCGGCGCGCAGGTGCTGGTAGTTTGAGAAGCCGGCGGCTTTCGCCAGCAGGTTCAGCAGTTCGACATGGCTGGGGATGCCTTCGTGTTGTGAGAGGCTCTGGCGGAGCGTCTTGGCGAAGGGCGACAGGTCGTCCACCCGGAGGGGGACAGCGGTTCTGGACATCAACTCATCCTCGTAGTGCCAATCCCCCGGAGGAGATGTCGTGGCCGCCGGCTTGCGAGTTGGCACGGGGATAAGTGCTGGGCTCGGATACGAGGCAGGTTTAGCTCCCCGGATGGGGCGGCGACGCCTGGGTGAACTGCAGACCCGGCCAAGATGTAGCGCTGCTGGGGAAAGCGGGCAACGGCCATGTTCAGGTCACGTTCGGCCGGGTTATTTCGTTGCGAAAAGGGGAGTCGCGCTTGGCGGAGATCGCGAAACGTCATCGCTGGGCGGTGGAATTGCTGGCGCCGAGGCGCGGCGAAAGCGTGCTGGAAATCGGTTGCGGGCACGGGATCGCGACCGGCCTGGTGCTTGCCGCGGGCGCCGACGTCGTCGCGGTCGATCGCTCGGGCAAGATGGTCGAGGCCTGCATCAAGCGGAACGCCGGCCTCGGGCGGCTGACGGCGTTCGAAAGCGAGTTCGAGACGCTCGACCTCGGCACATTCGATGCGGCGTTGGCGGTGAACGTCGATTTTCCGCGGCATGCCGACCTTGGCTGGGCGCCCGCGTTCCGCAAAGTGCTGAAGGTAGGTGGGCGGATCGTGCTCGTGCTGGAGGCGCCGGCTATCCGTACTGCGGAGCGATTTGCTATGCAGGCTGCAGCGAGCCTCGTTGGCGTGGGGTTCGAGGTCGATACTCTGCTCGTCGAGGGTATCGTTGCCGTGCAAGGGCGGCGGATCGCTTGAGGGCAGTGCGCCCTCTTCCTTGACTCCGCCCCATTTCCTCTCTATCGACCGCGACAATTCATCAGGTTCGAACGCCTGACTGCCGACCGGGACCCGCAAAGGTATAAAGAGATCCCGGAGGCTAACACCCGACAGCGCGATGCGCCCTCGGGTGGGTTTGGCGTTTGCGCCGATGGCGCCGTCCTCGGATGGCGGGATCGACCAAGACTACCTATCTCCGGGTCCGAGGCATCCATGCTGCGGAACCAAAGGAACAAAAATGTTCGAAAGCCTTAGCGACCGGCTTGGGAAAATCTTCGAGGGCCTCAGGGGCCGCGGCGCTCTTAACGAGAGCGACGTGGATGCGGCGCTGCGCGAAGTGCGCCGGGCGCTGCTCGAGGCCGACGTGTCGCTGGAAGTGGTGCGGGCGTTCGTCGAGCAGGTGCGCGAGCGCGCCGTTGGCGCGGAGGTTACCCGCTCGGTGACGCCGGGCCAGCAGGTGGTCAAGATCGTCCACGACGAGCTGGTCAAGGTGCTCGGCGAAACGCAGGTGCCGATCGACTTCAACACCACGCCGCCGATGACCATGCTGATGGTGGGCCTGCAGGGCGCGGGCAAGACCACGCTTTCGGCCAAGCTGGCGAAGCGGATGAAGGAGCGTCAGGGCAAGAAGGTCCTGATGGCCTCGCTCGACGATCGCCGCCCGGCGGCGAAGGAGCAGCTCAGGGTGCTCGGCGAGCAGATTGGCGTCGATACGCTGCCGATCCAGCAGAACGAAAAGCCGGTCGATATCGCCAGGCGCGCGCAGCGCGAGGGCAAGCTCGGCGGCTATGACGTGCTGATCCTCGATACGGCGGGTCGCACGCATATCGACGAAGAGCTGATGGAAGAGACGGCGGCGGTGAAGGCCGCTACCGATCCGCACGAAATCCTCCTGGTCGCGGACTCGCTGACCGGCCAGGACGCGGTGAACCTGGCGCGTTCGTTCGATGCGCGGGTGGATATCACCGGTATCGTTTTGACGCGTGTCGACGGCGATGGCCGTGGCGGCGCCGCGCTTTCGATGCGGGCGGCGACCGGTAAGCCGATCAAGCTGCTCGGTACCGGCGAAAAGGTGGATGCGCTCGAGGATTTCCATCCCTCGCGCATCGCCGACCGCATCCTCGGCATGGGCGACATTGTCAGCCTGGTCGAGAAGGCGGCGCAGAACGTCACTGCCGAAGACGCGCAGAAGATGGCGAAGAAGCTCAAGAAGGGCGTCTTCGACCTGGAGGATCTGCGCGGCCAGCTGCTGCAGATGAAGAAGATGGGCGGCATGGGTTCGCTCATGAACATGATGCCGGGCATGGGCCAGATGAAGAAGGCGATGGCCGGCGCCAATATCGACGAGAAGGTGTTCGACCGGCAGATCGCCGTCATCAACTCGATGACCAAGGCGGAGCGGGCGAACCCGGACCTGCTGAACGCCAAGCGGCGCATCCGCATCGCCAATGGCTCGGGCACCAAGGTCGAAGACGTCAACAAGCTGATGAAGCAGCACCGCCAGATGGCGGACATGATGAAGAAGGTGTCGAAGGGCGGCATGGGCTCGCTCGCCGGCATGTTCGGCGGCAAGATGGGCGGGATGATGCCGGGGCTCGGCAACATGCCGGACCCGTCCACCATGGACCCCAAGGAACTCGAGGCGCTGGCGCGTCGTATGGGCATCGACCCGGCGGCGATTCCGCAGCAGGCGGCTCCGCCGAAGCAACTCACTGAAAACAAGCTGCCGACCGATGTCGGCCAGCTGCTCAAATCCGGCTCGGGACTTCCCGGGCTTGGCGGCGCGCCGCGCTTCCCTGGCCTTCCGGGCCTCGGTGGCGGCTTCGTGCCGAAGAAAAAGTAACAGACGAAATCAACTCAAAGGACTGAACCTATGTCGCTGAAACTCCGCCTTGCCCGCGCCGGCACCAAGAAGCGCCCCTACTACCACGTCGTCGTCGCCGATGCCCGTTCGCCGCGCGATGGCCGCTTCATCGAGAAGATCGGCACCTATGACCCCAAGCTCGCCGACAAGGAAAAGCGCGTAAACCTCGTCACCGAGCGCGCCACCCACTGGCTGAGCGTCGGCGCCCAGCCGACCGACCGCGTCGCCCGTTTCTTCGACGCCGCGGGCCTGCTGAAGCGCGAAGCGCGCAACAACCCCGAGAAGGCCGTGCCGGGCAAGAAGGCGACCGAGCGCGCCGAGGCGAAGGCTGCTGCCGCTGCCGCCGCCGAGGAAGCCAAGAACGCTCCCGCTCCCGCCGCTGAAGAGCCGGCAGCCGAAGCCGCGTCCGAGTAAGCCGTGGCGCAAGCGGGCGACAACAAGCTCCTCATGGGCCGCATTGGCGCGGCCCATGGGATCAAGGGCGAAGTGCGCATCCAGTCCTTCACCGAGGACCCGCTGGCGCTGGTTTCCTATGGCCCGCTGTCGACCGACAAGCCGGGGCTGACGATCAAAATCCTCTCGGCGCGCACCACGACGAATGTGCTCGTGGCGCGTATCGAGGGGGTGAACGACCGGAACGCAGCGGAAAAGCTCAACGGGGTCGAACTCTATGTCGATCGCGCGCTGCTGCCGGAGCCGGACGACGAAGACGATTTCTACCATGCCGACCTGATCGGGCTGAAAGCCCGATTGTCGGACGGCTCGGAGATCGGCGAGGTGATGGCGGTGCCCAATTTCGGCGCCGGCGACCTGCTCGAAATCCGCGATCCGCGCTCGGGCGATACCTATCTCTATCCATTCTCCAAGACCGTTGTGCCGGAGGTGCGGGTCAAGGACGGGTATCTGCTGATCGATCCGCCGATCGAGGCGGATCCGGGCGAAGAAGAACCCGATTGAGCTTTTCGGCTCACATCATCACGCTCTTTCCGGAACTGTTCCCGGGGCCGCTGGGCGCCTCGGTGATCGGCCGTGGCATGGCGGATGGGTTGTGGAGCCTTTCGACCACCCAGCTGCGCGATTTTGCCACCGACCGGCACCGGACGGTGGACGATACCCCATCGGGCGGCGGCGCCGGGATGGTGCTGAAGCCGGACATTCTCGCGAAAGCCATCGACGCGGTGTCGCCGGAAGGCGATGCTCGGCCGCGGCTGCTGATGTCGCCGCGCGGCAAGCCGCTGACGCAGGAGCGTGTGCGCGAGTTGGCGGTGGGGCCGGGGGCGGTGATCGTTTGCGGGCGGTTCGAGGGGATCGACCAGCGGGTGATCGAGGCCAGGCAGCTCGAGGAAGTCTCGATCGGCGATTATGTGCTCGCCGGCGGCGAGGTCGCGGCCATGGTGCTGCTCGAGGCGGTGGTGCGGCTGATCCCCGGGGTACTGGGTGCGGCGGAGAGCCATGCCGACGAGAGTTTTGAGAACGGGCTCTTGGAATACCCGCAATATACGCGGCCACAGCTGTTTGAGGGGCGCGAGATCCCGGCGGTGCTGACGTCGGGCGACCACCGCAAGGTGGAGAAGTGGCGGCGCGCCGAGAGCGAGAAGCTCACGCGGGCGCGCCGGCCGGATCTGCTGAGGTAGCGCCGGGCTTACTGCGCCGGGGCCATCTGGTGGTCCGAGTGATCCATCGGCATGCTCATCTCGCCCTCGGGCGCAGCGTCGGCTGCGGCGCCGCCGATGTTGAGCACAACCGGCACCTCGCCGGCCTTCTCGAACTTCAGCGTCAGCTGCAGGCACTGGCCCTCTTCGAACGGCGTGCCGACACCCATGAGCATCAGGTGATAGGCGTCGCCGCCCGGGGAGAGCGCGACAGTGCCGCCGGCGGGGATTTCGAGGCCGCCTTCGACTTCGCCCATCTTCATCATGTCGCCCTCCATCTTCATCTGGTGAACCTGGACGGTTTTGGCGGCTTGGGTGCTGCCGCCGAGCAGGCGATCGGCACTGCTGCCCTTGTTCTCAATGGTGAGGTAGCCGCCGGAAACCTGGGCCTTGGGCAGCATGGCGCGGGTGTAGGCGCCAGTGATGGTGAGGTCGCCGGCGGTGAACACCTGGCCGGTGGGGCAACCCTCGTGGATGAGGCCATTGTGAGCAAAGGCCGGGGTGGCGACGAGGGCAAGGCCCAGCAGGGCCGGGATGAGGAGACGGTTCATTGAACTGATCTTTCGAATGGAATTGGGGAATTCGAGGCGAGGAAGATCAGGCGAGAGGTGGTCCGCGGGCGTCGAAGGGGCGGATGGAGGTGGCCGGTCGGACCAGCACCGGCATCGCGCCATAGGCAACCGTGGCGACGAGGGTGGCCGGGAGGGCGAGGGTGCAAGGCGGGGGCAGGTCGGCGCCGGCGCCGATGCGGCAGGCGTGGCAGGGAGCGTGCGACTTGGGCTCGTCCGGGAGGTCGCCGCAATAGCTGAGGTCGAGCGCGGCGGTGAGCACGTCGGGGCCGGTGGTAGCCGCGGTGACCGGTGTGTGGGCGAAGCTGAGGAAGATCAGCGCCAGCACGACAGCCGCGCGCAGCACCTCGATTCCCATGTTTCGCGCATTCAGCACTGGCGGCTATCCCGGTTGGACGTTGCTCCTCTAGCGCAGGAGGAGGTGCCGCGTCATGCGGCAAATGCGCGGCTTGCCGTTGATCTCGCTACCCAGACCTGACAGAGATAAGGCGACGGTGCGCATCGGGTGATGCGTGAAACGGGAAGCCGGTGGCCTTCGGGCGATGCCGGCGCCGCCCCCGCGACTGTAACGGGCCTGACTTCCACTCAGCGTGCCACTGGTTTGCGACTGGGAAGGCGGAGTGGGAGATGCCCGGAGCCAGGAGACCGGCCGTCAGTGAAACATACGCGAGCGGGACGGTGGGTCCCGAGATGGAGATATTTATGCGCGCGCTACTGGCTCTTCTGCTCATTGCTGTTCCGACGGCCGCCTTCGCCCATACCGGGCACGGCGACGCCTCCGGGGTCCTGCATGGCTTCATGCACCCGGTGGGTGGCCTCGACCACGTGCTCGCCATGGTGGCGGTGGGCGTGTTCGCCTACGTGCTGGGCGGCAAGGCGCTGTGGCTGGTGCCGCTGAGCTTCGTGGGCATGATGGCGGTAGGCTTCATGCTCGGCGTCGGGCAGATCGACGTGCCGTTCGTGGAGCTGGGAATTGCGCTGTCGAGCGTGGTGATCGGCGGCGTCGCGGCGCTCGGCCGGCCGATGCCGGTGGTGGCGGCTTCGGCCCTGGTCGGGGTGTTTGCGGTCTTCCACGGCCACGCGCATGGCGCCGAAATGCCGGTCGATGCCTCGGGCTTCGAGTATGCGGCGGGCTTTATCGTCGCGACCGCGCTGCTGCACGCGGCGGGTATCGGGGCGGCGATGGGCGTATCGAAGCTCGTCGGCAAGTACAGCAAGACGGTTGCGCAGGTGGCGGGCGGCGTGTTCGCGCTGGGCGGTGTCGGGGTGCTGGCTGGCTGGCTCTGAGCCTCGTCCGCAGCGACTAGTGTCGCGCGGCTGACATCGAAGTGACATCAAAGGCCCGCGAGCCCTAGACCTGCTCTAGACTCGCGGGCTTTCTTCATCTATAGCCCCGCTCGCTTGAGCTTCGGCTCGGCCAATAATGCATAAAAATCCGTGCAACCAAGACCGGGCGGTCGGCGAAAGCCGGCGAAACGCTCCTTTGAAAAAGACGAACGGAACATCAGATGTCGAACATCATCGAACAGCTCAATCAGGAGCAGCACGAGAAGCTGCTCGCCAAGGGCGCCCATCCGGAATTTACCCATGGCGATACCGTCAAGGTTTGGGTGAAGATCCGCGAAGGCGACAAGGAACGCCTGCAGGCCTATGAGGGCGTGGTTATCGCCCGCTCCGGCACCGGCATCATGGAAAGCTTCACCGTGCGCAAGATTTCGTACGGCGAAGGCGTGGAACGCGTGTTCCCGGTGCTCTCGCCGAACATCGACCGCGTCGAAGTGATCAAGCGCGGCAAGGTGCGTCGCGCCAAGCTCTACTACCTGCGCGACCGTCGCGGTAAGGCCGCCCGTATCTTCGAGAACGTCGGCGCCCGTACCAAGAAGATCGAGGCTGGTGAGCGCGAAGCCGCCATCGAAGCCAAGAACGCCCGCGAGGCTGAGAAGATCGCCGCCGCCGAGGCACTGGCGAAGGAACTCGCCGAGAAGGACGCCGCCGAGGCCGCCGCTGCTGCTGCCGCCGAGGCTGCTGCTGCGACCGAGGCTGCCGCCGAGCCCAAGGCCGAGTAAGTCGCCACAGTTTCGGCGCTTACGTCACTAGATTTTCAGCCCGGCTCACGAGCCGGGCTTTTGATTCCGGGGTCGGGATGCCCCGGGACGGATTCCAAAGAGGGACATTTGGAATGGACGCAGCTCTTCAGGACGCAGAAGAGAGGGCGCGGCTGGCCGCCGAACTCCGCAACGAGACCCGCAACGTGCTGGTTGAGACCGGCCTGCTCGAATTGCTCAATGCCCGCTTCGGCGAGGCGGTGGTGACCGGCAGCGCCGGCTACGACCTGATGGTGTGGCGCGACATCGACATCCACATGCCGTGCGAGGCGGAACGCTGGGCCGAGTGGGCCGGGCTCGCCGCGGACATCGCCATCCAGTTCGACCGGGCCGGGCTACAACTGCACAAGGCGAGCTTCCTCAACGACTATGTCGACCCGCATCCGCTCGGCGCCGGGCTCTACTGGGGCATCGAGTTCAAGGATTTCGCCGGCAATGAATGGAAGTGCGACATCTGGGGCTGGGAGCCCTTCGATTTCGCCGTGCGCCAGGCCCGGGACGCGAATTTGCGCGCGGACCTCTCGAACTGCGACCGGGATTTGATCCTCAGGCTCAAGCACGAGGCGCGGGAGCGGCCGGGCTATTACGGCGTGATGGTGGGGAGCTTCGACATCTACCAGTTCGCACTGGCGGGAGCGGGCGAGACGCTGGACGAGCTTGAGGTTTGGAAGGGACTGGTGGCTTAAAGGCAGGGGTTCATGACTGGCTCGCGGGGGATTGAGAGCGTGTCCTGGATACTCGTGGCCAAAGTCGCCGGGTCGATCTGCCGCATGCCTGAGGCGAAGTTTGCGTAGGTATCGGTTTCCGAACTGAGTTCGCACATCAACGCGATCTGGTCGGCTGCCACTCCCCAAACACCTTCACGGTCGTGCCGCTTCTGTTCATCGAGATCGCCTTGGGTTATCGGCGTCGGCATGTTGTCGATGATGTACTTGTCCATGTCGGCGATGGCGGCATCTATCGCAGCATCGACGGGAAGGCGTTTCCAGCCACATGCCTCGGTGGTTGCCTGTACTGCAGTCAGGATGCTCCAGGTGCACAACACCGCTCCTTTACCGCTGACGTCGATCTTCGTGGTTCCGCTGCCGTCCTTGATGGTGCGAACCAGCTCGCCACTTGGCGGAGGCGGTATTTCGGGCCGTGGCAGGGGCTGGGTGTCGGCAGGCTCGACAATCAACGTCGCCGCGACCACTGAAGTCGCCGACAGAAGCAGAGCGCATCCCGCAAACAGCACAGCTTTCAGCATTGCCCTATCCCCCCAGTTGGCGGAGTGACTTTGGCTGGGAGCGCATCGACAGGCAACCCGCGAAGGCGAGGGGTGATTTGACCCAGTTGGGTGCCCAGGCGCGCTCGACTCCGCTAACAATTGCTCCGGCAGCTTTTCGAACCGGAGATTTCCGATGCAATCCTTCATCTGCGTCACCTGTGGCGTTGGCCATGCACCGTCGGAGACGCCGCCGGAGCGGTGTGCGATCTGTGATGACGAGCGGCAGTATGTGACGGCGGCCGGGCAGCGGTGGACGACGCTGGCGGAGTTGCAAGCCAAGCACACGATCGAGTTCAAGGAACAGGAGCCGGGGCTCGTCGGTATCGGGGCGACGCCGCAGATTGCCATCGGGCAGCGGATGTTGCTGATCCGGCAGCCGGGCGGGGGCATCCTGTGGGATTGTACGCCGCTGGTGACTGATGAGGCGGTTTCCCGGATAAAGGAGCTGGGCGGGGTGCGGGCGATGGCGATTTCGCATCCGCATTTCTATTCCTCGATGGTCGATTGGTCGGAGGCGCTGGGTGGGGTGCCGATCCATATCCATGAGGCGAACCGGCAGTATGTGATGCGGACGTCGGAGCGGGTGAAGTACTGGAACGGCGAGCGGCTGGACCTGGGGCAGGGGGTGACGCTGGTGCGTTGCGGCGGGCATTTCGAGGGCTCGACGGCGCTGCACTGGCCGGGCGAGGACGGCAAGGGCGTGCTGATGACCGGCGACACCATCATGGTGGTGCCGGACACGCGCTGGGTGAGCTTCATGTACTCCTATCCCAACCTGATCCCGCTGCCGGCGCGCGAGGTGAACCGAATCGTCGGCTGCGTTGAGGGGTTTGCGTATGACCGCATCTACTCGGCGTGGTGGGATCGGGTAATGACGACGGATGCGAAGGCGCGGGTGCATGCTTCGGCGGAGCGGTATGTGAAGGCGATCGCGGGGTAGCTCGCTTCGTGCTTGTGGCCGCCCCCTCCGCCGCCACGCGGAGGAGGATCAAGGCAGTATCGCTGACTTAAGATATATCTTGAGAGCTATCTTGAACGCTCCGTGGTCGAGGCATATCTTGCGGCTATCGTAAGATATATCTTGGAGTGCAGTCATGCATGATCACGACCATAGGTGGGACCGGAACTGGCGGCGCATGGAGGCCATGGCGCGGCGCGGGTTTCGCAAATTCGGCAACTTCGAAGGCGGCATCAATCCCGGCGACTGGGGCGGGTTCGGAGGCAATTTCCGTATCGGGCGGATGCTCGCCTCGGGCGACCTGCGGCTCGTGGCGCTGTTCCTGATCGAGCAGCGGCCGCGGCATGGGTACGACCTTATCAAGGCGATCGAGGAGCATTCGCACGGCTTCTATTCGCCGAGCCCGGGCATCGTCTATCCGGCGCTGACCTATCTCGAGGAGGCGGGGTATGTGACCTCGGCCGCCGAGGGCAACAAGAAGCTCTACACCATCACCGACGAGGGCCGGACGCACCTCAACGACAATCGCGAGGCGATCGCGTCGACGCTGGATTTTCTCGCCAAGGCCGGCTCGGGCATGGAGCATCTGCGCGAGCGGATGGCGAGCCAGGACTTTCCCTTCACGCCGGAGGAGGCGGAACAGTTCCGCAGCCGATTTCGCGGCATGGGGCGGGAGTTTGGCCGGGGCGGCTGGTTCGGCGATCGCGGCGGCCCGCCGCCGCATCCGGAGCATCCGGGACGACCCGACCGGCCCGAGCGCCCAGCCCGGCCCGACCGTGATATCGACGACGTGGCGCCGGAAGTGAACGAAGCGCGCAAGGCGCTGAAGAAGGCGATCAAGGAAGCGATCCGGCGCGGTCCCGAGGACGACCGTCGAGTGGCGGAGATTCTTCGCCGCGCCGCGCAGGAAATTCGCGGCGGCTTTGATGAGGACGCCACGGACATCGACCTCGGCTAAGATATTGCCGTGATTGACAAGAACTCCCGCCTGCTCCGATGCTTGAGGCAGAATGAGCGGCGGGAGTTTTTACTATGGCGGACTGGTCCGAGCGTGATCGTGAACTGGGGATGGACCGGCTGATCAGCCGGCGGGATTTCCTCAACGGGGTGGCGCTGACCGTCGGTGGTGTGGCGGCGGCGCAGCTGGGCCTCGGCGCCGACGCTGCGCAGGCCGCCGCTCCCTCGGCCTATCCGCCGGCGGCGGGGCAACTGCGCGGACACTCCGAAACGGCAATGGGCGTGGCGCACTCACTGCGCGACGGCACGTTCTGGGATAGTGCCGGAGCACCCGAGGCAACCGGTGAAAGCTACGACCTGGTGGTGGTTGGCGGCGGCATTTCGGGGCTGGCCGCGGCGCAGCTCTATCAGAAGCACAAGCCGGGCAGGGTGCTGATCCTCGAGAACAATGCCGATTTCGGCGGGCATGCGCAGCGCAACGAGTTCACCACGGCGAATGGCAGGACGGTGATCGGCTACGGCGGCAGCCAGTCGCTGCAGACACCGAGCTTCTTTTCGCCGCTGGTCATGGAAGTGCTGGCCGATGTGGGGGTCGAGCTCGACAAGTTCGAGAGCTACTACGACAGCGGCTGGTATGAGCGGCATGGCCTCGGCGATGCGACGTTGTTCCGCAAGGAGGTGTTCGGCGAAGACAGGCTAGTGGTGCAGACCGAGGTCGCCGCCGACTGGGTGCCGCAGACGCCATTGAACGCCAAGGCGCAGACGAACCTGATCGAGCTGATCGACGCCCCGCCGGACTATCTCAAGGGCAAGACGCGGGAAGAAAAGTTCAAGATCCTCGCCGAGACCACCTATGCCGACTTCCTCACCAGGATCTGCGGGTACGATCCGCAACTGGTGGCCTATTTCCAGGAGTCGACGCACGAGTATTTCGGCATGGGGATCGACGGCGTGACTGCGCTCGATGCCTGGGGCAACTGGAACCCCGGGTTCGGCGGCATGGACCTGGGCGAGCACCCGTTCAAGACGATGAGCCCGTCGGGGCGGCTCGTGCTGGTCGACCCGGTCGACTACATCTACCACTTCCCCGACGGGAACGCCGGTGTGGCGCGGGCGCTGGTGCGGAAGCTGATCCCCCAGGCGCTTGCCGGCACGGGCATGGAAGAGCTGGTCAACGGTCGGCTCGACTATGATGCGCTCGACGCGGCGGAGAACGACACGCGCCTGCGGCTCAATGCCAGCGTGGTGAAGGTGAAGCACGATGGCGATCCGGCTTCGGCGGAGAGCGTCACCGTGACCTATGTCGAGGACGGAAAGCTGAGGACCGTGCGAGCCAAGCAGGTGGTGCTCGCGTGCTGGCACCGGATCATCCGCTATCTCAGCGACGAGGTCGGTGAGGCGCAGATCGAAGCGCTGGATGACCAGGTGAAGATCCCGCTGATCTACACCAATGTGCTGGTCAACAACTGGCAGGCCTTTGCCGATGCGGGGATTTCCGGTTTCGAGGCGCCGGGCGGGTTCTGGCTGGGCGCCTCGATCGATTTTCCGGTGAGCGTCGGCGACTACAAGTTCGCGGAGGGGCCGGCCGATCCGGTGCTGCTGCATGTGGCGAAGATCGTGGTGGCCGGGGAGCCGGGAAGCTCGGCCCGCGAGCAGGCGGCGATGGGACGGCAGACGCTTACGGCGATCAGCTTCGAGGATATGGAGCGCGAGGTGCGCGACATGCTGAACCGCGCGCTGGGCGACAAGGGGTTCGACGCGGCGCGGGATATCGGGGCGATCACCTGCAACCGCTGGAGTCACGGCTACGCGCTCGAGTACATGCGGCCGTGGGACCAGTTCTGGCCGGATGGGCCGCTGCCGATCGAGACGGCGCGCAAAGGCTGGGGGCGGATCGCCATCGCCAACTCGGATTCGGGCGCCTACGCCTACGCGCATTCGGCTATCGACCAGGCGGGGCGGGCGGTCGACGAACTACTCGGCGGCGGGGTGATCACCGGCTTTGCCACCTTCCCCGGCCCGCCGGCCGATAAGGTCGAAATCGTCTCGTAGCGTACCGCGCGGCGCGGGCCCGACTATCTCGCCCCGGCGAATGGCACTAACATGCCAGGGCAAGACAGTAGGGCGGGTAGGGACGTGAACGAGATGGCCCCGATCGGGGTGAACCGGGCTGCGGCGACGCGAGGGGTGGTGGCGCGGCTGCGGGAGGTGATCCGCCAGGACCGGATCATGACCGACCCGGTGATGACCTACGCCTATTCCGGCGATGCGAGCCACTATCGGCTGGTGCCCGCGGTGGTGGTGATCGTCAACACCGAGGACGAGGTGCGCGCAGTGATCGAGGCGGCGCGGGCCGAAGGATTGCCGCTGACGTTCCGGGCCGCCGGGACCTCGCTCTCGGGCCAGTCGATCACCGACGGGATACTGGCGGTGCTCGGCGACGGCTGGCGGAAGCTCACCGTGCATGAGGGCGGCGAGCAGGTGACGCTGGGGCCGGCTAACATCGTCGCCAACGTCAACAAGGCGCTGAAGCCGTTCAATCGCAAGCTCGGGCCCGATCCGGCGAGCCAGGCCACCTGCAAGATCGGCGGGGTGGTCAACAACAACTCGTCCGGTATGTGCTGCGGGGTCGCCTACAACACCTACCACACGATGGCCCGGCTGAGGGTGATGCTGGTCGACGGAACGGTGCTGGACTCGGGGGATCCGGCCTCGATCGAGGCGTTCCGCCGCTCGCACGCAGAACTGCTGGAGGGGCTGCAGCGGCTGCATCACGAGGTGATGGCCGATGCCGAGCTGGTGGCGCTGATCAGGAAGAAATACCGGATCAAGAACACCGTCGGCTATTCGATCAACGCGCTGGTCGATTTCCACGATCCCATCGACATCCTGATCCACCTGATCGTCGGGTCCGAGGGGACGCTCGGGTTCGTTTCCGAGGTGACCTACAACACCATTCCGGAGCACCCGTTCAAAGTGACCGGGCTGATCCCGTTTCCCGATCCCTATTCCTGTGGGCGGGCGATTTCGCGCCTCGCCAATGGCGGTATCCAGCAGACGCATGGGGTGACGGCGGCGGAGTATCTGGAACGGCGGGCGCTCGAGGCGGTGACGCATTTGCCGGTGATGCAGCCCTATCTCAGGTTCTTCACCGAGAGCTCGCCGGCGATGCTGATCGATATTTCGGCGGAGAGCCCCGAGGCGCTGGAGCGGGAAATCGCGGCGGCGGTCGCGGTGTTGAGCGAGGAGGGCGCTACCGACATCGATTTTGCCGACGACACGGAACGGGCGCACCTGCTGTGGGACATGCGCAAGGGCTTCATTCCGATGTTTGGGGCAACGCGGCCCAAGGGCACGACGATGCTCACCGAGGACGTCGCGGCGCCGGTCGACCAGCTGGCCGATTTCGTCATCGACATGCGGAAGCTTCTCGACGAGTACGGCTATGTCGATGGCGTGCTGTTCGGGCATGCGCTGGCGGGCAACCTGCATTTCCAGATGGCGGCGGATTTCTCCAACCCGGAGGAGGCGGACCGGTTCGACCGGTTCTCGGTGGCGCTGGGTGAACTCGTCTCGGTGACCTATGGCGGCAGCCTCAAGGCGGAGCACGGCACGGGGCGGGCGATTGCTTCCTTCGTCGAGCTGGAATGGGGGCAGAGCGCCTATCGCGTGATGTACCGGATCAAGGCGCTGTTCGATCCCGAGGGGCTGCTCAATCCCGGCGTGCTGCTCAATCCCGACCCGCAGCTGCATGTGCGCGACCTGAAGCTGATGCCGCTGGCCGACGACGTGGTCGACATGTGCATCGAGTGCGGCTTCTGCGAGCCGGCCTGTCCGAGCCATCACATGACGATGAGCCCGCGACAGCGCATCGTAGTGACGCGCGAGCGGGCGCGACTGCACGCGACCGGTGAGGACCCGGCGCGGCTCAAGGCGTTGGACGAGGGTTTTGAGTATGCCGGGCTCGCCACCTGCGCGGCGGGCAATGTCTGTGCGCTGCGCTGCCCGGTGGGGATCGAGACCGGCAGGATGGTGATCGGCGAACGGGCGCGGCGGCGGACCGACGCAGAGCGGAAGACAGCGCACCTGGTCGGCGGGCACACGCTGGCGGTGGAGCGCGGCATGAAGCTGGCAGTGGGGGCGCAGGCGTTCTCGCGCACCATTATCGGCGATGGCGCGACCGATGCGCTGGCCGGGTTGGCGCGCAAGATGACGGGTGGGGCGATCCCGCGACTGTCGCCGGCGCTGCGGGTGGGACCGGGGGCGCCGAAGCCGGTGCACGTGCCGGACGCGCCGCGTGGGCAGGTGGTGTATTTCCCCTCCTGCGCGACGCGCATGTTCGGGGCGCCGACGCGTGAGAACGGGCTGCTGCCGACGACGGATGCGATGCTCGAGCTGATGCGGCGGGCGGGGTTCGATCCTGTGGTGCCGGAAAAACTCGATGGGCAGTGCTGCGGGCAGCCGTTCTTGTCGAAGGGGTTTCCGGCGGAGGCAGAGCGGGTTGGCGGGTCGACCCGGGCAGCCCTTGATGGGCTGAGCAAGGCCGGAGCGCTGCCGGTGGTGACCGATGCCTCGACCTGCGCCAAGCATATGCGCGAGCATCCGGGCGAAGCGGCGGTGATGGATTCGGCGGAGTTCCTGCTCAAGGAAATCCTGCCGCGGCTGAAGATCACGCGGCCGCTGCCGGCAGTGGCGGTGCACCACAACTGCTCGGCGCAGCGGCTCAAGGAGCAAGACGCGATCAACGTGCTGGCGGCGGTGATCGCCGGGAAAGTGGTGGTGCTCGATGCCATCAGCTGCTGCGGCTATGCCGGGGACAAGGGGCTGTTCGTGCCGGAGCTCAATGAACATGGCACGCGGTTCGGCAAGGCGCAGATCCCGGATGGGTGCGAGATCGGCCTGTCGACGGTGTCGACGTGCGCGACTGGGTTGAGCGAGCGGATGGGAATACCGTTCGTGTCGATTGCGAGCTTGCTGGAGAGGGTGAGCCAGCCGGTGGGCTGAGGGGGCTGCCATGTTCAGTAGCCCAAAAGCCTGCTAGAGCGCCCCCATGACAGAAGTTCTTATCGATAGCATCGGGCAGCACGGCGACGGCGTGGCGGAGATCGGCGGGGAACGGGTGTATGTGCCGTTCACGCTGCCAGGCGAGCGGGTGGAGATTTCGCGCGACGGGGAGCGCGGGACGCTGCTGCGCGTTATCGAGCCCAGCGATGCGCGGGCGGAGCCGATCAGCCCGTATTTCGGGGTTTGCGGCGGGTGTTCGCTGCAGCACATGAACCGTGAGACTTACGCCAGCTTCAAGCGGAGCCTGGTCGAGATCGCGCTGCAGCATGCCGAGGTCGAGACGGTGGTGAAGCCGTTGGTGGATGCGACCGGCACCGGACGGCGGCGGGCGACGCTGCATGTGCGGAAGGCCGGCGCGGGCTATATGCGGGCGAAAAGCCACGAGGTGCTCGACATCGATGCGTGCCCGATCCTCGTGCCGACGCTGTCCAAGCACGCGCCGCGGATCGCGCGGGCGCTGCAGCCGCTCGCCGGGGATTGCGACGTGAGCTTCACGCTCAGCGACACCGGCATCGACCTCTCGGTGAAGTCGGAGCGGAAGCTGAAGCCGGCGCAGCTGGCCGAGTTTGCGCGGACGCACCGGCTGGCGCGGCTGACCTTCAATGGCGACCCGGTGTTCATGGCGCATCCGCCATCCATCCGGATGGGCAAGGCCATGGTTGAGATCCCGCCCGCGAGCTTCCTGCAGGCGACGGCGGCGGCGGAGGAGACGCTGGCGCAGTTGGTGGTCGAGGGTGTCGGCAAGGTGAAATCGGTGGCCGACCTGTTCTCGGGGGTCGGGCCGTTCGCGCTGCGGCTGGCCGAGGGCGCGCGGGTCTATGCCGCGGACAGCGACCGGCTGGGTATTGCGGCACTGGTCAAGGCCTTCAACCACGTGCAGGGGCTGAAGCCAGTAGAGGCCAAGGTGCGCGACCTGTTCCGCGACCCGCTGGCGCCGATCGAGCTCAACCCGTTCGACGCGGTGGTGTTCGATCCGCCGCGCGCCGGCGCCGAGGCGCAGGCGAGGGAGTTGGCGCGGAGCAAGGTGAAGACGGTGGTAGCGGTGTCGTGCGAGCCGAAGACGTTTGCGCGTGACGCGGCGATCTTGATCGATGGCGGATATCGGATCGAAAGCGTGACGCCGGTCGATCAGTTCGCCTGGTCGACCCATGTGGAGGTCGTCGGAGTGTTTCGGCGGTGAGGGCTGCCACAGTGACGCCATTCAAGCCCCGCACCACCCATGCCGAACTCGGCGAGGGCTACTTCGACAAGGTGAGAGCCGCCGAGTTTCCGCAGCATATCCTGCGCTACCGCAACCAGCGGGCGGCGGCTTCGGTGGGGCTGGATGGGCTGACGGACGTGGAGTGGGTGAACCATTTCGGCAAGTTTGAGCCCTTGCCGGGGTCGTTCCGCGAGCCGTTGGCGCTGCGCTATCACGGGCATCAGTTCCAGACCTACAATCCGGAGCTCGGCGACGGCCGGGGCTTCCTCTATGCGCAGCTCGAGGATCTGAATGACGGGCGGCTGATGGACCTGGGGACCAAGGGGTCGGGGCGGACGCCGTGGTCGCGGGGTGGGGACGGGCGGCTGACCCTCAAGGGCGGGGTGCGCGAGGTGCTGGCGACGGCGATGCTCGAGGCGCTGGGGGTGAATACCTCGAAATCGCTGAGCCTGATCGAGACCGGCGAGGAGCTGCAGCGCGGTGATGAGCCGTCGCCGACGCGGTCATCAGTGCTGGTCCGGCTCTCACATGGGCATACGCGGATCGGCTCGTTCCAAAGGCTGAGCTACCTGAAGGAAGAGGAACGGCTCCGGGGGCTGCTCGACCATTCGGTGCGGGCTTACTACCCGGAACTGTGGGTCGAGGGCGACAACGGGCGGGCTGCGAAGTTCCTGGGTGCAGTGAGCGAGGCAGTGGCGGAGACGGGCGCGCGGTGGATCGCGGCGGGGTTCGTGCACGGGGTGCTCAACACCGACAACATCAACATCACCGGCGAGAGCTTCGATTACGGGCCGTGGCGGTTCCTGCCGACCTATGATCCGGCGTTCACGGCGGCATATTTCGACGAGTGGGGGCTGTATGCATTCGGCAAGCAACCCGACACATTGGCGTGGAACCTGACGCGGCTGGCCGAGGTGCTGCTGCCGCTGGGCGAGCATGACGAGCTGGAAGCGGCGCTGAACCGCTTCTGGCCGGCGTTCCAGCGCTCGATCTGGCAGGCGATGCTGGAGCGGCTGGGGCTAGAGTCGCTCGGGGTGGAGGCGGATTCGGCGCTGGTGCAGGAAGTGTTCGCGGCGCTGCATGCGACGCAGGCACCGTATGAGCAGTTCTTCTTCGACTGGCGCGGCGGGGACGAGGCGAGGGCGTTCGCCAGCCCGTCGGCGGAGCACTATCGGAGCGAGGCGTTCGAGAAGTTGCGGGGGCTGATCGCGGCACATCCGCGGGCGGCAGACGCCAATCTCGAGCATCCGTATTTCAAGCGGGCGACGCCGCGGACCATGCTGATCGACGAGATGGAGGCGCTGTGGGCGCCGATCGCCGAGGAGGACAACTGGCGGCCGCTGTATGAGACGCTGGGGGAGATCGAGGAGATGCGCGAGGCGTATTCGGGCAGCTGAGGGTCAGCCCTCGGCGCGGGCGGATACGTCGTTGGCGGGGGCTCCGATGATCTCGGGGGTGAGCGGCACGGTGGTCAGCGTCGACAGGAAGTCGGTGCGGCGAGTCGGCAGCTGCTCGTAGAACCTCTTCAGCCCAGGCTCGACTTTGGCCGATAGCGCGATGCATTCGGCCAGCGCGCCGCGGGTATCCTTGCCGGTGCGGAGCGCCTCGAGGGCATCGGCATGGGTGGTCTTCAGCAGGCTGAAGGCGCCGGACTTGGCGAGGTCGGCATCGCCCACGAGCAGGTAGATGACGACGCGCTCGGTCTTGCCCTTCAGCGCCAGGGCGCCGGCTTCGAGCATGGCGAAATCGGAGGCGGCGAGGCGGACGGGCTCGGTAACGAGGATGTCGTAGGCGACCTCCTTGCAGGCGCTTTCGACGCGGCTCGCGACGTTGACGGTGTCGCCGAGCGCCGAATAGTCGAAGCGGGTCTCGAGGCCCATGTTGCCAACCAGCGCCTCCCCGGTGGAGATGCCGATACCGATGCCCAGCTCCTGCACGCCGTTGCCGCCCCTCAGGTGGAAGGCGTCGTGGCGGTTGAGCTCGGCGAGTTTCTGGCGCATGCCGAGAGCGGCGCGCAGCGCCTTGCGCTCATGGTCGGGCACATCGACCGGCGCGTTCCAGAACGCCATGATGGCGTCGCCGATGAACTTGTCGATGGTGCCTAGCCGGCCGGTGATCTCGGCGCCGAGCGCGCCGAACAGCGTGTTGATGATGGCGAGCAGGCGGGCTGGCTCGAACCGCTCGCTGAGCGAGGTGAAGCCGCGCGTATCCGAGAACAGCACGGTGATGCGGCGCAGGTCGCCGCCGAGCTTCAGCCGGTCGCCGTTCTTTTCGATTTCGCTGAGCAGCGACGGCGCGACGTAGTAGCCGAAGGCGCGGCGGATCTGCTTTTTGGCGCGCTCGGTGGTGACGAAGCGGAAGAAGACCAGGGCGAGGTAGAGCAGGGTCAGCCCGACCAGCGGGAAGCTCGGATCGAGCATGATGCCGTCGGTGAGGAACAGCCACCAGGAGACGCCGATGGCGCCGGCAAGGCAGAGCGCGCCGGCGGCGAGGCCGGCGACCGGCCCGAGCAGCAGCACCACGGTAACCAGCAGTGCGCCGAGAGCGAGGAAGCCGACGATCTCGAGGCCGGCAACCCAGTCGGGACGGCTGAGATAGGTGCCGGAGAGGATCTGCTCGATGGCCTGGGCGTGGATGGTGACGCCGGCGACGTTGTCGCCCAGCGTGGTGTTGTGGATGTCGAGGAGGCCGGAGGCGGAAGTGCCGATCAGCACGATATTGCCGGCGATGCGATCGCTCAGCTGCCGATAGTTGCGGCCGAGCAGGTCGGCGGCGGAGACCATCATGTCCGGGTTCGGGCGGCTGTAGTAGAGCCAGAGGTCACCCTCGGAGGTCAGCGGGATGTTGAAATCGCCGACCTTCAGGCCTTCGACATAGCCCTCCGCAGCGGTATCGCCGAAGACGACGACCGCGCCGACCCCCATGGCGATGCGCAACGCTTCGAGCGACAGCGTCGGGAACAGCTGCGAGCCGTTGGTCCACAGCATCGGCAGGCGGCGGACGGCGGTGGTCGAGAGGGTGGAATTGAGGCTGAGGGCGGCAAGGCCGGGGGCGGCGTCGCGCAGGATCGGGATCGGAGCGGCGGTGCCGCTGAGATAGGGGATGCGCTCGCTCGGATCGGGGCCGGAAATGGCAAAGCCACCCTTGGGGCCGCCAGTCATCGGCTTGCCCGCGGGGGTGAGCGAGAAGCCGAGAATGGCCGGGGCGCGCGAGAGCGACGCGGCGAAGATGGCGTCATAGTCGGGCAGGGTCGCGGCATCGACGCCGGGCAGGGTGGCGGCGATGCGGCTCGGCGACATGCGGTCGGGCTCGGGGAACAGCACGTCGAAGCCGATGGCGGCGGCGCCGAGTTCGGTCAGCCGGTCGGAGAGGGTGGCGAGCCGATCGCGGGGCCAAGGCCACTGGCCGAGCTCGGCGAGAGACCTCTCGTCGATGTCGATGACGCGGACCGGGAATTCGCCCTGCGGACGGGGGTGGAGCCGCTGGTAGAAATCGAAGGCGATTTCGCGGAGCACCTGTACCGGGAACGGGTCGGCAATGCGCAGCAGCGTCAGCAGGACGACGACGACGAGACCGGCGAAGATAGGAATGAGGCGCCGGAGCATGGGGTTGCGTAAGTCCCTGGATTGATCAATCGCCCCGCTTCGGCGGCGGCGCTTCGTTGTCGGATTTGACGAGGCTGTCCGGGGCGCCGGTAGTGGAGTGGAGGAAGCATTCGCGGGCCTGGGCGACCCAGAAGATGCTCAGCAGGTCGCTCTCGGAGATGGCCCAGGGGAACATGCCGCGCATGGTGTTGCGCTCCTGGCCGGTGAAATCGTGGGTGTTGCCGAGCAGCTTGGCCTGGCTCAGGTCGAACATGCCGACGTCGCAGACATCGCTGACGTCGATGCACTGGTTGGCGAGGGTGCACATGATGACGGTGCCGTGGAACAGCAGCAGCGATGAATGGTCCTGATGGACGTTCATGTCGAAGGCGGTGCCGCGCACGCCGACGGTGCCGGTAGGCGTCTTGATGATGTAGCGGTCCTTGGGGGCGCCGCCGGTAACGAAGCGGAAGGTGCCGCTCAGCGCGTTGATGGCGAACTTGCCGCCCGAGCCGTCCTCGCGCAGCAGGTAATCCTCGATGACGAGGGACGAGCGTGGTCCGACGACGAGTTCGGTCCGGTCGGAGAATTTGATCTGCACGAGGCCCTTGGCATCGGTGACCACACGATCGCCGATGAAGACGTCGGTGCCGACAACGAGGGTCTTGGTGCCGGTCTTGTCTTCGAGCCTTGCGGCGGGGTCGACCCCGAGCGCCGTGCCGGAGGCCGCGAAAGCGGGCTGCAGCGCCAGCAACAGCAGAGCAATCGAGGTAACCAGCCTACGCATCGAAACCTCCAAGCGGACAAACGTCCGGCGCGGACGAACTGCCATGCCGTCCATGAACGCCGGCTGAACGGCGCTTCACTGAACCTAACACAGGACTAAACTCTGTGCTTGCCTCAAACAACGGAGCTTGCAAGCATCTGTTCTCGGGGTAGGCCGTGGGGGCGCTGTCCCGCAAGGACAAGACCGAATGGTCGGGCTATTTTTTCTGTTGTTCATAGGGCTGGAGTTCAAGCATTACATCGCCGACTATTTTCTGCAGCCGGGATGGATGCTGGGCGGCAAGGGCGATTTCCGCCAATTGGGCGGTTACGCGCATGCGGGCGTGCATGCCGCGCTGACCGCGCTGATACTGCTGTTGGCGGGCACGCCCCTGCCATGGCTGGCGGGCATCGTGGTGGCCGAGTTCGTGGTGCACTACCTGCTCGACTATTCCAAGATCCACTATTCGCGCGGCGTGCATGTCGACACGCAGCCGCGACGGTTCTGGAGCCTGCACGGGCTCGACCAGATCACGCACCAGCTGACTTATGCGGCGATTATTTATGGTGTGCTGGTGAGCAAGGGGCTGGCTTAGTGTGGCTTTGGGCCGCGCCTAGGTCATCTGCCAGTGCACTGGGCGGAGTGCATGACTCCACCAACTTACTTGCGCGTGCGGCGGGCGTGCTTGGCTTCGTCGGGTTTTTCGACGAGCTGGGCGAGGATCTTGTCGACGAGGTCGAGGTCTTCGCGCTTGCCTTCGGACTGCTGCTGCAGGTCGACCAGGTAAGAGGTCGTATAGTAGAGGCGGCGGGCCAAGAGAGTCGCGACGTAGAGCGCGATCTCGGGGTTGCCGCCGAGGAAACTGATGGCGTCGTCGATGGCGTAGGCCTTGACGTTCGATAGCGCTTTGACCGTGGCGCTCGAGGGCATGTCGAGCAGCACCGCCATCTCGCCGAAGATCGAGCCGGGCTCGTCGATATAGCTGACCTGGGTGTCCTTGCGCAGCACCTCGACCTGACCGTCGATCAGGACGAAGAGCTTGCCCTCCTGGCCGCCTTCCTTGATCAGGATATGGCCGGGGCGGAAGCTCTGTGCCTCTCGCCCTTTGCAATAGTCCAGAATATCCGACATCGAGCCCTCACCCGCCTGCAGCGCCGGCAATAGTGCGCTAACGCCATCTAGTTCGTCAAACATTGCGGCGGCTTGTTGGCTCATTGCTGTGGGCCGCGCAAGAAGAAAGGGCCGGTAAGACCGGCCCTTTCACACGTCTTTAGTGGTTGTCGCGGGGCAGCCCGGCGGTCTGTGCCAGGCGCTGGTAGTTGACCGCGTTCTTGAGCACCGCGCCGGAGCCGAGCTGGTCGACAACGCCGCGCTGGATTTCCTGCCACGGGGTCTGGTGCGCCGGGTACTTGTAGCCACCGGCCGCATGCAGTTCGGCGCGGCGCTGCTCGATTTCCTCGGCCGAGATCAGGATGTCGGCTTCGCCCTTGTTGAGGTCGATGCGTACCCGGTCGCCGGTCTTCAAAATGGCGAGGTTGCCGCCCGCGGCTGCTTCCGGCGAGGCGTTGAGGATCGAGGGCGAGCCCGAGGTGCCCGACTGGCGTCCGTCGCCGATGCAGGCGAGCGAGGTGATGCCCTTCTTGATCAGGTAATCAGGCGGCCGCATGTTGACGACTTCGGCGGCACCCGGATAGCCGATCGGGCCGGCGCCGCGCATGAACAGCAGGGTGTGCTCGTCGATGGCGAGCGCGGGGTCGTCGATGCGCTTGTGGTAGTCCTCAGGGCCGTCGAACACCACGGCCTTGCCCTCGAACATGTTCGGGTGCTCGGGGTTGTTGAGGTAGCGCTCTTTGAACTCCTCGGAGATCACCGAGGTCTTCATGATGGCGCTATCGAACAGGTTGCCCGAGAGGACGAGGAAGCCGGCTTCCTTCTTCAGCGGATTGTCGAAGTGGCGGATGACCTTGTCGTCCTGGATGGTGGTCGACCGGCAGTTCTCGCCGATGGTCTTGCCGTTGACGGTGGGGGCGTTCTCGCGGATCAGGCCTTGGGTCATCAGCTCGTTGACCACCGCCGGCACGCCGCCGGCATGGTAGTAGTCCTCGCCGAGATATTCACCGGCCGGCTGCAGGTTGACCAGCAGCGGCACCTTGTGGCCGTAGGTCTCGAACTCCTTCAGCTCAAGCTCGACGCCGATATGCTTGGCGATGGCCTGGATGTGGATCGGAGCATTGGTCGAACCACCGATCGCCGAGTTCACGACGATGGTGTTGATGAAGTTGTCCTTGGTCAGGATGTCGGAGGGCTTCAGGTCCTCATGCACCATCTCGACGATGCGCATGCCGGTGCGCCAGGCCATTTCCTGCCGGTCGCGATAGGGTGCCGGGATGGCGGCGGAGCCGGGCAACTGCATGCCGAGCGACTCGGCCAGCGAGTTCATGGTCGAAGCTGTGCCCATGGTGTTGCAGTAGCCGGTCGAGGGGGCGGAGGAGGCCACCAGCTCGATGAACTGCTCGTAGCCGATTTCACCCGCGGCCATCATCTGGCGCGCCTTCCAGACGATCGTGCCCGAACCGGTGCGCTCGCCGCGGAACCAGCCGTTCAGCATCGGGCCGACCGACAGCGCGATCGCCGGGATGTTCACCGTGGCGGCGCCCATCAGCATGGCGGGAGTGGTCTTGTCGCAGCCGATGGTCAGCACCACGCCGTCGAGCGGGTAGCCGTACAGCACTTCGACGAGGCTGAGATAGGCGAGGTTGCGGTCGAGCCCCGCGGTCGGGCGCTTGCCGGTTTCCTGGATCGGGTGGACCGGGAATTCCATGGCAATGCCGCCGGCATCGCGGATGCCGTCGCGGACGCGCTTGGCGAGCTCGAGGTGATGGCGGTTGCAGGGCGAGATATCGGAGCCGGTCTGCGCGATACCGATGATCGGCTTGCCGGACTGCAGCTCTTCGCGCGAGATGCCGTAGTTGAGATAGCGCTCGAGGTAGAGCGCAGTCATGTCCGGGTTTTCCGGATTATCGAACCAGGCGCGCGACCGGAGCTTCTTGCCCTGCGTGGTCTCGCCTTTACCCGAACTCATAGTGATCTCCTCAAATCAACAGGCTGTTTCGACGATCCATAGCCCAATCCAGATGGACTGGGCAGGCATTCCTTCGATTGAGGGAGGATCGTACCGGCGGCGATGATAAACATCGGAATATCAGGTGGCAATGGGCCGTTGGGAGTGGAGCAGCACGGATGCCGGCGGTGCGGCGGAATGCCTTCTCCCCTTGTGGGAGAAGGTGCCCGAAGGGCGGATGAGGGGTCCTCTCCGCGCACTCAGTCGCTCGTCGCTTCGCTCCGACCGGCTTTGCCGCTCCCCTCCCCGTCACGCTAGGGAGGACTATCGCCGGGTGCTGTCGCGGGCTTCGAGGCTGATGGGTTGCAGCACGATGGGGTCGTCGATGGTCTCGCCGTTGAGGCGGTCGAGCAGCATGCGGCCGGCATCGCGGCCCATCTGGTAGCTCGAGACGTGGAGCGTGGTGAGCGAGGGGCGCACATGCGGGGTGAAATCGAGGTCGCCATAGCCGGCGATGGCCACCTGGCCCGGCACAGCGATGCCGCGATCGGTGGCGCGGACGATGGCGCCGGAGGCGAGGACATCGGTGCCGAAGAAGATGGCGTCGCAGTCGGGCAGTTGCTCGAGAATCTGGTCGAAGGCGTGCATGCCGTCGGCGAAATTGCGGGTACCGTCCATGGGGTAGATCAGATCGAGCTTCAGGTCGTGCTTGGCGAGCCCGTGGCGGAAGCCCTCGATGCGCTGGATGGTACGGTCGATGGTGTGGCCGCTATAGGCGATGCGGCTGAACCCCTGCTCGCCGAAGTGCTCGCCCATCAGGCGGCCGGCATCGTAGCTCGAGGACCCGACGAGCATGTCGATGGGGTCGGGGCGGTTGCCCCACATCTCCATCACCGGAATGCCGAGCTTCTGCAGCGCCTGCCGGGTCTGGTCGGCGCGGACCACACCGGTGAAGACGACACCCGCGGGGCGGAACGGCAGCACCGACTCGACGACGTCGATCTCGAGCATTTCCGAGTAGCCGGTCTGCGCGAACATCAGGTGGTAGCCGCTGCCTTCGACCGAATCGACGATACCCTGCACCGAGGTGGCGAAGTGCGGGTTGAGGAGGCTCGAGACGAAGACGGTGATGACGTTGGAACGGCCGGAGCGGAGCGAGGAGGCGAAGCGATTGACCACATAGCCGGTCTGCGCGACGGCTTCGAGGATGCGCGCCCGCGTGTCGTCCTTGACCTTGTCGGGGTACGACAGGGCGCGCGACACGGTGATCGGCGAGACGCCGGCTACACGTGCTACATCCTCGACGCGAACCGGCCGGCCCGCGCGCTTGCGTATGTCTCCGTCCCCCAACTCATTTCCCCCAAATAACCCACCATGCGCCTAGAGACGCGGGATGGTAAAGCGCCAGTAGTGCGGCGCAGTGCAATGACCCTCGATCCTGATCACTTCGTTCCACTTCGCAGTCCGTTCCGACCGCGTCATCGAGCCGACCTTGATCTGATCGGACATCAGGCCGACGGCCAGATGACTGAGCGTCACGTCTTCGCTTTCCCCGGACCGTCCCGACTGGATGGTATTCCAACCAAGAGATCGAGCGCGCGTGCTTGCCGCAATCAATTCGGTGAGGGTGCCGCACTGGTTCGATTTGAGCAACACCGAATTGCAGCAACTCAGTTCTGCCGCAAGGGCAACACGGGACTCCGAGCTGGTTAAGTAATCGTCGCCGATGATCTGGATGGACTTTCCGAGGCGCCGAGTGATTTCGGCGAAGCCCTCGTCGTCGTCTTCGGCGAGCGGATCTTCGAGCGAGACGATCGGGTAGGCGGCGACCCAGGACTCGAGCAGCTCGATCATCTCGAGGGTGGAAAGGTCCCGGCCCTCGAGGGCCAGGCGATAAGCGCCATCGGCGTAGAACGAGGTGGCGGCGACGTCGAGGGCGATGCCGATATCGGTGCCGGGGCGGAGGCCGGCGTCTTCGATGGCGCGCGTGAGGAGTTCGAGGCCATCCTCGTTGGCGGTGAAATCGGGCCAGACGCCGCCCTCGTCGGCGACGCCGTTGAGCTTTCCCTTTTGCGCCATGGCCTTGGCGGCGGCGATATAGACTTCGGCGATCTGCTCGGTGGCTTCGGCGAAGCTTCGGGCGCCGACGCCGAGGATGAGGAAATCCTGGATGTCGATGCGGTTGCCGGCGTGGCGGCCGCCGCCGAAGATCTGGATCATGGGGGCGGGGATGTGCTCGATGGCGGGGTCGAGGCCGCTGAGCTGCCTGAGGTGGCGCCAGAGCGGGACTTTCTGCTCGGCGGCGGCGGCCCAGGCGATGGCGGAGGAGGCGGCGACGATGGCGTTGCCGCCGAGGCGCGTCTTCTGTGGAGTGCCGTCGAGCGCGATCATCGCGTGATCGGCGGCGGCCTGGTCGAGGGCGTCGAAGCCATTGAGGCGGCTCGCGATTTCGCCGTTGACCGCAGCCAATGCACCGTTGACGCCGTAGCCGCCGAGGCGCTTGCCGCCGTCGCGCTTGTCGAGCGCTTCACGGCTGCCGGTGGAGGCGCCGGAGGGGGCGATGGCCCGGCCGGTGGCGCCGGAGGCGAGGGTGACTTCGACCTCGACCGTGGGGCGGCCGCGGGAATCCCAGACCTGCCGGCCGAGAATGGTCTTGATGGCTGACATAACGAGGTGGGTTTCCTGAACGGTTATGAACGGAGGCTGTCGAGCAGATGAACGATGCCCGACGCCGGATTGCGGATGAACGGGATGGCCTTGTCGCGAACGGCTTGCCGTTCGCCCTCATCGAGATATTCGACCGGTGATTTGCCATCGACACGTGCCAGCATCAGGCACGGAAGAAGCGCGGCGACGCGCTGCTCGATGCCGACGCGATGGGCGATGGGGAAATGGGCAATCCAGGTGGTCGCGAAACTCTTCGCCTGATTGATCAGGGTACCACCGAGCGCCGGCAGGTGGATGGATTTGAGCACAAGGTGGTTGAGGCAGAAGGCGGCGTCGAAGGCCGGGTCGCCACACCATGCGCACTCGGCATCGAGTAACACAGGGTGGCCATCGTGACGGTTGACCAGGATGTTCTTTGGGCTGACGTCGCCGTGCACCAGCGCGACCCTAGTGCCCGCGGTGATCTTCAGCACGGTCAGGAATTGCTCGCTGAGTTCTGGATGGCGACCGGCGGTGTACCGAAGATAGGGATCGAGCCTGAGGGCGTCGAACATGACGTCGGTTCGGAACTCTGCCTTGGGCCACACCTGCAGGAAGCTGGCCGCATGGATGCTGCCCAGAGCATCGGCGACGGCCACCGGCACGGCGGGGTCGGCGCGGCCGGCGAGGAGTTCGGACTTCCACAGCACGTAGTCTTCGGGCGGCAAGTATTCGAGCAGCGCGATACCGTGCTCGCGGTCCTCGCCGATCACTTGGGGCGCGGCGCCGGGGACGATGGCGTTGGCGCGACGGAGCCAGGCGACTTCGTAATGGTTGCGCTCGAGTGGCGCCTGCCAGTCGGTCGCGACTTTCAGCTTTTGCAGGGCCCGCTTGGCGCAGTACTGGCGGCCGTCGTCGAGGCGGATGCGGACGATATCGGAGGAGACCCCGCCGGTCAGCGGCTCGACGGTGACAGTCTTGCCGGGGTCGATGCCGGCGGCAGCAAAAATCGGGGGGAGCAGCGCTTCCCAGGTTAGGTCTTTCGTCTCGCTCGGCATCCTATCCTTCCCCCATCCCTTGACTGGTATGGTAGCGGATGGGAGGCATTGGAACAATCGACCGGCTGATCAGGCTTTGGTCGGACGAAGCGCTGGAGGAGCGGGAAAGATGGGACGGCTCGAGGGGAAAGTAGTGTTCATGACGGCGGCGGCTGCCGGCATCGGCGGGGCGGCGGCGACGGCGTTCGCGCGCGAGGGGGCGCGGGTGATCGCCACGGATCGCGACGCCGCGGGGATTGCGCTGAAGGGCGAGGAACTGAAGGCGATTTCGGCCGGGCACGAGGCCTATGCGCTCGACGTCACCGACCACCTGGCGCTGCGCGAGGCGGCAGCGCGGCATCACGACGTCAACGTGCTCTATAACGGCGCCGGCTGGGTGCACCAGGGCATGCTGGGGACGACGACGCTGGAGGAGTGGCAGCTCAGCTTCGATATCAACGTGACGCCGATGTTCGTCTTGACCCAGGCGTTCCTGCCGGCCTTCATCGCGCAGGGCGGGGCCAACATCATCAATGTTGCTTCGGTCGCCTCCTCGATGAAGGCGGTGCCGAACCGGGTCAGCTACATGTCGAGCAAGGCGGCGGTGATCGGGTTCACCAAGTCGGTGGCGTTCGACTACATGAAGAACGGAATCCGGGCGAACACCATCTGCCCCGGCAGCGTCGACTCGCCGTCGCTGCACGAGCGGGCGAACGCGCTGGGCAACCATGACGAGGTGTGGAAGACGTTCGTGGCGCGCCAGCCCATGGGCCGCATGGCGCAGCCCGAGGAGATGGCGCATCTGCTGGTGTATCTGGCCAGCGACGAGAGCGCCTATGCCACCGGCTCGAACTTCGTGGTGGATGGCGGAATCACGATGTAGGCGCGCGCTACGTGCTTGGCGCGTAGGTGGCGAGCAGCCAGGCGACGATCGCGGTGCGATCGAGCAGCTGATCGGCGGGTGGGGTCGAGACCGGCCTGATGGCGTGGCGCTGCAGTGCGGCGTTGAGGGCCAGCGGACGGTTCTGCGGATTGACCACCGCGAGGGTGCGGTCGGCAATCTCGGTCGCCAGCGTTTTGGACATGGGTTTGGTCAAGTTGGGATCATCCGTTTTGTCTTCCTCCTCCAGCCGGCGTTCGAGGCGATTTACGAAAGCATCGCTGGTCGTGTGATCGCCGCTCTTTGCCGCGGCCGCAACCAGTCTTTCTCCCACCTTCCTCGCGTCCTCGAGCGGCCAGGTCTCCGCGATCCGGAGATAGGCGCCGCGGAACCTGGCGTCGTTCAGATGCTCCAGCCAAAGCTTGGGCTCCAGCCTGAAGGCCGCGGCGATGAAGAAATCCCAGACCCGGTCGTGACGAAACTGGAGGCGCTGCTCTTCACCGTCGGCCGTGTAGGCGCTGCGCTCGACCACCAGTCGCCACTTGCGCAGGCTACGGGTCTCGTCAACGAACTCACCCTTTCGGAACCAGTTGCGGTCTTCGAGGCGCATCTTGATTGCATTGTCGCCAAAGGCCAGCAGCGGGAACTGCTGGCCGGCATGCAGTACGCGGTAGCCGTCGTCCTCGTCGGTATCGGCCAGGTGGAAGGCCTCGTCGATCAGTGCCGTCGCTTTCGGCATCGTACCGTTGGCGAGGAGATCGGCGGCGAGGGACAGGTCGAAGGGGTTCGACAGCATCAGGGCGGCGGCCTGCGACTCGTCCTTGGGCACCAGATCCAGTGCCTCGCGCAGGAATTCGTCGACGGCCTCCTCGTAAGGTTTGCCATGGCGCGGCGATTCAGAGTCGGCGCCTACTGGTCGCGACTTCAGGAACTCGGCGGCCAGCTCCCGGCGCAAGGGCTGCAGTGTAAGGCGTGTGGAGCCGGCGGGCTCGGTCCAGTCGATGGGCTGGGTTCCGACGAAGATGTCGCCCCGCGCCCCCTCGCGGGCAAATGTCCCGATGTTCTCGCGGGTGCCGGCCGAGACCTCGTTGAGGCCGTCGATGATGACGGTCAGGGCCCGGATATGGACGAGGCTCTTGATGAAGTCTGCTTCCTGAAGCCGGTGGATGCGCTCGGCGATGGCGACATCAACCCCCGCGGCGCAGTCGCGCGCATTGAGGAAGGCCACATGCGGCCGGTTGATGGCTAGCCATCTGAGGGCGCTGGATTTCCCGAGCCCGGCTTCGCCGCGGACAACGACGATGCCGTGCAGGTTGGGCAGGATGTTCTTGAGGGGTGCAGGTTTGGCGTCGCCCAGTTCGGCTTCCCCATTATCGAAATAGCCGAGCCTTTCGACGAAGCCCTTGGGATTGGCATCGCGGATGAGGTCATCACGGAAGGTGTCGAGGATCCGCCCACGGAAGTATGGCACCGCAATCAGCAGCAGGGGCACGGTCCAGACGCTCAGGTATTCGCGCAGCTTGGGATTGTGAAAGAACGCGGCCTGCACCATCGGCGAGTAGGGGAAAGCAAACAGGAGCGCCGCCCAGAAGGCGATCCAGCCAACGACGCCGTAGCTCAGGGAATTGAAGATGGGGACCCGGCTCTCCGCCGCCAGGTGATCGCCAAGCGGCTGCTGGTAACTGGAGCCGGCCTGGATGAAGCTGGCGTGGACCTGCTCGATGGTGGCCCGCTGTGCCGGCGTCCAGCAGGTCAGGAAGCTCCCGGTGGTGGCTATGTCGACGACCGCGCCGATCGCGCCATTGAAGAGCTGCTGGAGGAAATTGGTTCCGGCAGGTTTGCCGCAGGCGGCATAGATGATGCGCATGATCACCTCCTCTGCCTCCTTGCGAGCCGAGGATTCTGCGGCCAGCGCTTGCCAGTTGGAATGGATCAGCCGGATGGCCGCGCTGGCCTTGACGGGATCGGCGGAGACAGCCGCAATCGCAGGCTCCATGGGCGCTCCCAGGAGGGAGAGCAGCAGGGTGCTGTCAGGGTCGTCGCCAATCGCGATGTGAGCGGCGGCGCGGAACTTGGGCACCGATTTGTCGCTGCGCGTCTGGATCAGCTTGATCGCCGCGATCGTCCCGGGCACCCCTACGGGGCCGAAGCTGGCGATGCCGTTGAGGGCGGCTGAGTTCGCCGATTTCAGGCTCGATTCGCGCAGGCCCAAAATGGCGCCGATGACTTCGGCGAACTTGTACTTGGAGGGAGCCGCGCTCAGGACATGGGTGGTTGCCAAACCGCCTGGTGATGCACCGATCTGCGGCAGCAGTGCGTCGACCATCTTGTCTGGTGCAACGTCGAACTTGAGCGCGCCGATCGCATCGATGATCGAGGCGCGAGAACCGGGGAGCAGCGGAAGGAGAGCGTCCAACACCTCATCCTTGTCCAACTCGCGTCCAAGGGTCGCCAACCCATCGATCGCCGCGTCCCGAGTGTCGGTGTTTTCGGACTTGAGCAGCACGAGAAAGCGGTCCGCTACGTCTTTGCGCGCTTCGCCGGCGGCCAGTGTTGCCAGGGTTGCGAGCATCTCTGGTTGGCCCGGGTTGGCCGGATCCGCCAGCGGCAGAAACCGGTCGATCACCTGAGCCTTGCGTGTCCCCAGTGGCAGTTTCTCAATCAGGTATGCCACCTCGCGTTGCAGTGGGAGGTTCTCAGTCGCGAGCAAAGGCAGCGCGACGTCGATCACCCGGTCCCGCTGCGCAGGATCATGCGTTGCAAGTTCGGCGAGGGCCTCGGCGGCGATGCTACCGTTCCCCTCGCTCAGGACAGCAAGAATTTCGGGGTAGAGTTGGGCGGTGCGATCGCCCAGCGGCATGGTCGCCAATGCGGTCGCCGCTGCGGCCCGGGCGTCGTACTCCTCCTCCTGCTCGATCACCGCCCGGAGAGACGTGATGATCGCGTCGGCCTTTGAACCCAGATCTGTGGTGCCCAGAGCGGCGGCTGCCGCGACCCGTCGGGTTCCCTTGAGTTGGAGCCGCAGGGCTTCAACCACCCGTGGCGCATCGTCACCCAAGGGCATCTTGCCCACGGTCGCCATCGCGGCGGCGGCAAGCTCGGCGTTGGCGCCGCCGAAGAGTTTCAGCAGTGCCGACACGGCCGCCTTTCTCGACGAACCATCGGGCGGGATGTCCGCCAGCGCGTTGGCGGCGACCCGCGCGACGATGGGATCGGGCTGCTGAAGATGCTTGATGAGTGTGTCGACGATAACCGGCCGCCGATCCCCCAGATCGTGCCTAGCAAGCCCCTTGGCCGCGGTTATCCAAGCGATCGGATGCTTGTCCGCGGCGGAAATCAGACGATCGGCAACGATGCGGGCCAGGTCCGGAGTGGGCACGGCATCAACTGGTTCGGGACCAACGATTACATCAGGGTCAATGACGTCGTCGCGATCAGGCAAGATCGACACCAAAGCGTCGGCGAAGCTCGCCTTCTGCTGCGCGTTCAGAGGCAGCTTGGCGAGCGCGATCAGGATGTCGGACCTGATACCATTGCTGGTCTCTGCGTCGAGTTGCTCGAACAGTGCGGCAATGATGCGCGCGCCTTGAGTGCCGTGCTCCATCGTCCCCAGGGCCGATATCGCGTCGACGTCGCCTTTTGCTGCAGCCTCGATCAGGCTGTCGACGATCCGGTGCGTGTCCGGTCCCGAGGGCACGACGGCAAGGGCTTCGAGGGTGGCGCGCCGTGCCGATGAGGTTTCCAGGAGCTTGAGCAGCCGG
Organism: Devosia sp. P3_B2; assembly: GCF_056402875.1. Classification (NCBI taxonomy): domain Bacteria; kingdom Pseudomonadati; phylum Pseudomonadota; class Alphaproteobacteria; order Hyphomicrobiales; family Devosiaceae; genus Devosia; species Devosia sp. P3_B2. The sequence continues at coordinate 104,521 of NZ_JBFUGO010000001.1, forward strand.
TCAACGACATGCGTGCTTCTTTCGCCAAGGGGTACGTCTGCCACTAGGTGGCCGGCGAAGATCACGGCTTCTGCTGCGACCTGTTCGGAAGGATCGGCGAGCGCGGCCTCGAAGCCCTTCACCATCCAATCCTTGCTTGGCAGCGAAGTCGACTGGGCGAATACAGATGAAACGAGGCACAATGAGCCGAAAATCACGCAAAGGATCGTACGCATTGTGCTTCCCCCCAAAGAAGTACAGGCTACGGTGGTGATAGACTGCCATGTTCTATGCGGCCTCGAACAACGTCAAGTCCGGCGGGGGCAAATAACTTCACAGCCCGAAGGTCAGCTGTTTGTCAGCCGCGCGCCGATAAGCTCCTGCGATCAGATCGCAGGTCGGTGCGGGGACGATGCCTCGGTATGAAGTGACGCTCTACGATTTCCTGGCCACGCCGCCGAGCGCCAGCGCGCCGGAAACGGTGGACGCTCCGGATGCGATGGCGGCGGCGCGGCGGTTGGTCGACGTGCCGCTGGAACGGACGGGGTATTTTGCGAACCTGGCGGCCGAGGTGAAGCGGTTCGAGGGCATGAGGGTGACCGAACGGGTGATGCTGTACCGCAAGCTGGCGTGATCAGGGCTGTCGCCTCACGTAGGCAGCGATCGCTCCGCCCGCCCCGTCAGCGCAGCACGCGATAGCGCAGGTGGACTGTGCCGGCTTCGCCTTCGAGCACCCGGCGTGACGATCCCGGTTGACTCGGCCCTTGGGGCCGCTCCGATAAGGGAGGCGGTCAAGCAAATGAAGGGTGATTCCATGGGGTCCTCGACTGAGTTTCTGAACGCCTCCGATGCCGCCGGCCGGCTCGGAGTTTCCGCCAAGGCGCTACGGCTTTACGAGCAGCGCGGGTTGATCGTGCCGGTGCGCACCGCGGCTGGGTGGCGCACATATGGGCCGGAGCAGATGGCCAGGGCCGGCGAGATCGCGGCGATGCGGGCGCTCGGCCTGAGCCTTGCGCAGGTGGCGCGGGTGCTTGGGGGAGATGCACGGGAGCTGGAAGCATCGCTGGCGGCGCATCAAGGCGTGCTCGAAGGCCGGATGCAGCAGCTGTCCGGAATGATGGAGCGGCTGCGGCAGCTGCGCGAGCGGCTGAGGCGCGGCGAGGCGCCGGTGAGCGGCGAACTGGCGAGGCTGATGGCGGAGCCGGCGCGGAGCGTCGGGTTCGACCTGCCGTGGCCCTGGGGCGGCGAGCGGTTCGAGCTGAGCCAGATCCGCGCGATCAACTACATCATCGGGCCGCTGGGGAGCGGCAAGACCAAGCTGGCGCAGAAGCTTGCGGAGGCGGTGCCGGGGGCGATGTTCCTGGGGTTGGACCGGCTGGTGGATGGCACCGCGGCGGAAAGCCGGATGGCGGGGGATGCCGGGCTGAAGCAGCGGGTCGCGGCGACGCTGGGTTGGCTGGTCGATGATGGCGCGACGGAGTCCGAGGCGCTGACGGCGCTGGTGGCGGGGCTGGAGACGGATGGGCCGGATGTGCTGGTGATCGACATGATCGAGCAGGGGCTGGACCAGGCGTCGCAGGAGGCGGTGATCGCGCATCTGCGGCGCCGGGGCGAGGGGGCGCGATCGCTGTTCGTGATGACGCGGTCGAACGCGATCCTCGATCTCGGGGCGGTGGGGGCGGATGAGGCGATCATCCTTTGCCCGGCCAATCACAGCCCGCCGACGGTGGTGGCGCCCTATCCGGGCGCCGCGGGATATGAGGCGGTGGCGACGTGCCTCGCCTCGCCCGAGGTGCGGGCGCGGACCGAGGGGGTTATCGCCTGGCGGCCGCAGGTGGCTTGAGGGGAGAGGACGGGGTGAGGTGATCACCCCGCCAGTCTCTGAGGTTGTGGCCCCGCGGGGGAGGATCAGGCCTCCCCTTACGCCTTCCAGGCGCCGGCGATCTGGCGGGTGGCGGCGTTGAGGCGGTTCGCCGACCCCGAGCGGCTGGCGGGCTTGGAGGTCGAGGCGCTGCAGTAGCGGGCGCTCAGCTCGCGGCGGGGGCGAAGGCTTCCATCTGCTGCATCACCTCGTCGCGGGCGCGGATGGCGCGCTGCCGCCAGTCGGCCGGCGAGACGCCGCCTAGGCCGAGCAGGACGCGCAGCATATCGGCGCCGAACAGGCGGTCGATGAACAGGGCGCCGAGGCGCTTGTGCTCGGCTGTGCCGAGGTCGCGCGACTCCGGCTTTTCGGCAAGGACCACTTCGGCGAACTGCTCGAGGTGGCCGACGAAGCCGCTATAGGCGGTCTCGCCCAGCTGCGGGAAGCGTGCGGTTTCGGCCATCACGGCCCGCATCAGCGCCACCGTCTCGTGATTGGCGAGCCGCGCTTGGGCGATCATGCCGACCTCGACCAGCACCTCGGCCAGCGGCCGCTTCATCAGCTCGATGAACCCGGCCTGCTCCTCTTCGTCATTGGGATCGCAGGCGCTGGCGATGACGGCGGCGAACAGGTCGTCCTTGCTCTCGGCATGGCGATAAAGGGTCATGATCGACACGTCGGCCGCCGCCGCGATCGATTCCATGCTGGCGCCCTCGAAGCCCTGCTCGAGGAAAATATCCTTTGCCGCCGCGAGGATAGCCGCACGCTTGCGCGCCATCAGCTTCGCCTTGGGGTGATCGGCAGCCCAATCCTTCATGCCCGCTTGACCTTCAAACGATAATGCTCCATATCGTATCGCGAAACGATAGTGTACCCTATCGTATCTAGTGATGAACAAACCCTGGAGCAAGTCCTATCATGAAAGCGGTCCGTCTGCAGTCCTATGGCGATGTCGATCAGTTGCAGCTTGAAGACGTCCCGGTGCCCACTCCCGGCGCCGGCGAAGTGCTCGTCAAGCTCGAGGCATCGGCCGTCAATCATTTCGATCTCTTCGTCCGGCAGGGCTACATGGCCCAGATGATCCCGCTGGCGCTGCCGGCGATCCTGGGCGGTGACGGCGCCGGCACGATCGCGGCGGTCGGGCCTGATGTGAGCGGCTTTGTGGTGGGCGATCGGGTGATCGCCAATTTCCCGGTCAACGGGGCGGGGGCGCATGCCGAATACGGGGTGGCCTCGATCAATGGCGTCGCGAAGCTCCCCGCCAACGTGAACTACGAGACCGGCGTGACGTTGCCGCTGGTGGGGCTCACCGGACGGCAGGTGGTTGATGTGCTGGGCGTCAAGGCTGGCGATCGCGTGCTGGTTGCCGGCGCGCTGAGCGCGGTCGGGCGCGTCGCGGTCCACTATCTGAAGCAGCTGGGTGCCAAGCCCGTGGCGGGCGTGTTGCCCGATGAGTTGGCCGAAGGCGAAAAGCTCGCTGGCGAAGCGCTGGATATCACCGTGGCGCCGGGCAAGGCCGAGTTCGACTTTGCGGTTGCCGCAGTGCAGCCGGCGGCGGCCAACGCGGTCAAGCATGTGCGCGACGGCGGCAAGGTCGGCTCCTCGGTGCAGGCGCCGGAGGGTGCCAACCCGAATGTCACGTTCCAGACCGTCTATCACCAGCAGGACGGCAAGCAGTTGCAGCAGATCGCCGACGCGGCGGGCCGTGGCGAGCTGACGATCCCGGTGGCCAAGACCTTCGCCCTCGCCGAACTCGGCAAGGCGCACCAGGCGCTCGCCGCCGGCCCGCGCGGCAAGATCGTCGTCACGCACTGAACAGATCCAGACTTTCGAGGACAATGAGATGACTATCGAAGCCGGCGCCGTGCGGCGCACGAACTGGTTGAATATCGGGCTGTGGGTGGCGCAAGTGCTGCTCGCCGTCATGTACTTGATGGCGGGCTGGATGAAGCTCAGCCAGCCGATGGCGGGACTCGCCGCCATGGGCATGGGCTATGCGACGACGCTGCCGGAACTCTTCGTCCGCTTCGTCGGGCTGATGGAAGTGCTGGGCGCGATCGGGCTGATCCTGCCGGCGGCAACCCGCATCCTGCCGTTCCTCACGCCGCTGGCGGCGCTGGGACTGACAATCGTGCAGGTGGCGGCGATTATTCTCCACGCCACACGCGGTGAAACGGCGATGACGCTGCCGATCAACCTGGTGCTGCTGGCGCTGTCGCTCTTCGTGCTGTGGGGCCGGACCCGCAAGCGGGTGATTTCGCCGCGCTAGGATCGCGAGGGGAGCGGGCGTGCCGTTCCCCCCTTTCGCCCCGGTGATGCAGCCGCTACAGAGGCTCCGCCATTTATTGAGGAGCATCCGATGAGCATCACCCGTTACCAGCCCGGCAAGCGCATGAGCCAGGCCGTCGTCCACGGCAACACCGTCTATCTCGCCGGGCAGGTCGCGACCGACTACAACGGCACGATCGAGAAGCAGACCGGCGAAGTGCTGGCGGCGATCGACAAGCTCCTCGCCGATGCCGGCTCGAGCAAATCCAAGGTGCTGTTCTGCCAGGTGGTGCTCAACAACATCGCCGATTTCGCGGCGATGAACACGGTCTACGACGCGTGGATCGATCCGGCCAACCCGCCGGCCCGCGCGGCGATCGAGGCGCGCCTGGCGCACCCGGCGCTGAAGGTCGAGATCATCGCGATCGCGGCGCTGGACTAAGGGTTAGTGGCCGCCCGTGCGTAGGGCCGCCCCCGCCACCATGCTTCGCATGATCTCCCTCCCCCGCCGCGCGGGGGAGGATCACCGATAGGCTGGTGCCGATTACTTCGCCTTCTTCGCAGGGACGGCAGCTCTTGGCTTGGTCGCGGCTTTCTTGGCGGGTTTGGCTTCCGCCTTGGCCTTCACGGGCTTTGCGTCTTTTGCCAGCTTTGGCGATTTGACGGCGGCCGGCATGGCGCTGGGGTTTTTGCCCTTGGTGGCCCTGGCCACGCCATTGGCGGTGGCTTCGGCGAAGGCATGGGTCGCCTCTTGGTGGGCGAGGCGCCAGTAGTGATCGTGCTTGCCGTCAGGGCGGCCGTCAGCTTCCCACATGTAGTAGGCGCGCTGGCGGATGGCGTCGTCGTTGACCATGGCAGCGGCGTCGGCTGCCTTCGATTTACCGGGCAATTGTCATTCCCCCGAAGTGAGGGGCGCGACCGGGATGGCGCGCCAACCCTAATGCAGACCACATCAGCCTAGCAGCGACGGCGCGCGACGCGAAGAGGCGTTGCTGCAGGCGAGCTATGAACGGCGCGTACAGGGCGCCAGTTCCCAAGCGGCCCGTCTCGGGCCGCTTTCGAGATTGACGGTGGGCGGCTAAGGTTTGCGCGCCTGGATAGGAGAGCACGCATGAGCCGATCGTTCGACGCCATCGTCATCGGGGGCGGGCAGGCCGGCCCGTTTCTCGCAGCGCGGTTGGCCGACGCGGGACGGCAGGTGGCGCTGGTCGAGCGGCGGTTCATGGGCGGCACCTGCGTCAACAATGGCTGCCAGCCGACCAAGACCCTGGTGGCGAGCGCGCGGGTGGCGTGGCTGGCGCGGCGGGCGGCGGATTTCGGGATTTCGACCGGGCCGGTGAGCGTCGACATGGCGGCGGTGAAGGCGCGCAAGGAGAAGATCGTGCTGGCCTCGCGCCAGGGGCTCGACGACTGGATGGAGTCGACGCCGAACATCACGGTGTTCCGCGGCTCGGCGGCGTTCGTTTCGCCGCACGAGGTCGAGGTGAATGGCGAAGTGCTCGAGGGGGCCGAGATCTTCCTCAATACCGGCGCAAGGCCGGTGGTGCCGGACTGGGCCGAGGGCGTGCCCCATCTCACGAATGTCTCGGTGCTGGAGCTCGATACGCTGCCCAGGCATCTGGTGATTGTCGGCGGGTCGTATATCGGGCTCGAGTTTGCGCAGATGTATCGCCGCTTCGGGGCCGAGGTGACGGTACTGGCACGCAGTCCTCGGCTCGCGGCCAAGGAGGACGAGGATGTGTCGGCGGCAATCCGCGACATTCTCGAGGGGGAGGGGATCCGGGTCATCACCAATGCGGGCTGCATGGCGGCCGAGCGGCGGGGCGACGGCGTGGCGGTTCGCTATGCGGCGGGCAGCCAGGAGGTCGAAGGCAGTCACCTGCTGCTGGCGGTGGGGCGGGTGCCCAATGTCGAGGATCTGCGGCTCGAGAGGGCCGGCGTCGCGCTGGACGAGGAGGGGTTCATCGAGGTGGACGACAAGCTACGGACCAACCAGTCGCATATCTATGCGCTGGGCGATGTGAACGGGCGTGGGGCGTTCACCCATACCTCGTACAACGACTTCGAGATCGTGTCGCAGAACCTGCTCGATGGGGCGGACCGCAAGGTGAGCGAGCGGGTGCCGGCCTATGCGCTCTATATCGATCCGCCGCTGGGGCGGGCGGGGATGAGCGAGGCGGAGGTGCGGAACTCCGGGCGGCCGGCGCTGGTGGCAACGCGGCCGATGACGCGGGTGAGCCGGGCCAACGAGCGGGCGGAGAACCTGGGGTTCATGAAGGTGTTCGCCGATGCGAAGACGCGGCAAATCCTTGGGGTGGCGTTGCTGGGGATCGAGGGCGACGAGGTGATGCAGTCGCTGCTCGAGGCGATGGCGGCGGGGGTGAGTGTCGACACCATCATCCGCACCATGCATGTGCACCCGACGGTGAGCGAGCTGGTGCCGACGCTGCTGGGTGACCTCAAGCCATTAGTTTAGTGACGGCCGCCATCTGGCGATCAAAATCGGCGCGCCAAATTGACTCTTCGTGGACCCGAATCAATGGTGGGGGCATGGGAGACGCAGCACTCAGCGATACAGTCATCTCGTTCCGCCTGGCGCGGGCCGAGGAGTTTGCGCGGCAGTGGAAGATCAACGCCAAGCGGCTGCAGAGCCTCGCCAACAATCCGCAGACTCCGGACTCGGTGCGCAGCGATGCGCTGGCCGAGGCACGGACGGCGGCAGGGATCGTCGGGCAGCGGGCGACGGACCTGGCGGAACTGGCCAAGCAGCGCGGGTTTGCTGCCTGGGAGTCGGACCCGAAGGTGGCGCCGCTGGTGGTCGAGATCCGCGCGGTGGAGCATGCGCTGAGCTATGCCGCGGATGCGTTGAGCAAGTAGCTCTCGCTGAGAGTCTGGCCGCCCCCTCCACCGGCGCGGCCGGTGACAGCTTACTGCCCCATCTGGATGACGGCTTTGTCGGGGAGGTCGACCGGGGGCATTTCGGAGAAGGTTAGGGCGCCGGGGTCGCCGATGTTTTCAGCGCCTTCGCCGCCGCTGGCCGAGAGGCTGGCGTCGCCGTCAGTGTTGATGGCGCCCTGACCCTGTTTTTGCGCGGTCTGGGCGGCGTTGGCCTCAGCGTTGCCGGTGGCGGCGAACTGGCCGAGGACCTTGCCGCCGCCTTCGATCTGCTGCTGCGCCGAGGCCACCTCGGTGGCGATCTCGACCTTGTATGGGACCTCGAAGGCGCGGGGCGGACTGATGACGATCTGGCGGTCGTCGACTTCCTCGACCCAGAGATAGATGGCGCCGGGCAGGTTGTTGAGCTTGTCGGGCTCGACGATGCGGGTAGCGAGGAGGCCGAAGCGTTTGGGCATCTCGCCGGGGCTGGCCCAGCCGACGAGGCCGGTCATGGTGAAGTAGAGCACTAGCACCGAGCCGAGCGTCACGACGATGGCGGCGGCCTTGATCCACCACTTCCACAGCGAGGTGAGGTTGAGGCTGAGCAGCAGCAGCGCGAGGACGAGGAACAGCGCGACGGCGCCGACGATGATCAGCGGGTTCACTTGCGCACCGCCTGGATCAGCGACACCGGCACGGTGTTGATGTTGCTGACAGCGCCGTCCTTGTCGAGGGTGAAGCGGACGACGGTTTTCTCGTCGCCTTTGTGATCGAGGACGAGCGTGTCGTAGTAGACCACCGAGAGCTTGGGGTTGATCTTTTCGACCTTGATGGTCACCGGCACGGCGGCGGCGCTGGGGTTGGTGAAGTGGTAGATATTCACCGCGTAATCGCCCGGCAGGATGCCGCGGACCGTCACGGTTTCCTGGTTTAGCGCGATGTGGTGGGTGACGCCGTTGACGGTGACTTCGTCGAGATAGTTGCCGCGGTCGTCGCGATCGAGGGTGACGAAGCCCTTCTGCATCGAGTGGTACCAGACGACGTTGCCGGTCGGGTCCTGCACGTAGGTGTCGATGTCGTCGTCGCTGTCGTCGGGCCAGGTGGTGGTGATGATGAATTCGGCGTTGGTGTCGATGATGCCCGACTTGGCGTCCGGCCGGATCAGCGCGAAGGCGACGAACACCATCATGGTGAAGCCGAGCAGCACGTTGAACAGGATGTCGGTGAACGGCACGAAGGTGCCGTCGTCGCTCTCCGCGCCGCTGAAAAGGCTAGGGCCGTCCATCGTGGCTCCGCTCGATGGCGGGGACGACGTGGATCTCGGAGACCTCGGCGATGAGGGAGAACAGCTCGCCGATGGCGCCATCGAGCTGGAAATACTGGAACTTGAGGACTAGCGCTGTGGCGATGCCGGCGACGGTGACGTTGAGCGCCACGGCCATGCCGCCGGTCATTCCACTGAGCGCGCCGCGCAGGGTTTCGGCGTCGAACGAGGTGAGGCCGGCGATCGGGATCAGCATCAGGATGAAGCCGATAGCGGTGCCGAGGAGGGCAAGGCGGAGCAGGCCCTCGGAGACGAAGAGGCCGATCTTTTCGCGGGAGCGGAGCTTGTCGGCGACGGTGCGGAGCAGCAGGGTCTGGTCGAGTTGGCCCTTGCCGCGGATATCGGCCTTTTTCACCAGGTTGCCGACATGGGCGGTGAGCAGGCCCGGTTCGAGCAGGGTGCCGGCGCCGGTGAGGACGTGCACGCCGGCGAGGCGGAAGCCGGTGGCGCTTTCGGCCTCGATCACGGCGCGGGCGCGGCGGGCGGCGATCAGTTCGCGGCTGATGTCGATGGCCTGCATCAGGCAATGGAGGCTGGTGATGACGAAGATGGCGAAGATCAGCAGCGAGATGCGAGTGTGGTCGGAGGCGAGGACCGAACCGAGGAAGCCGAGCTGCCAGAGGGTGAGGAGGCCGAGCGCGACGAGCACGTTGACGATCAGCCAGCGCAGCACGGCGTTGTAGTCGCGCCGCTCGATGGGCGGTCCGATGACCGCTGCTTTCACGTCGTCCAAACCCGTTCCTCCGCACCCCGGCCGGCTCGCTTCGCTGCGGGGCGAGCTCGTTCCGCAACCGCTAGCATGAGGCGGAGATCGCCTCCGCCTATGCATCGCATTGGAAATGCCAACGTGGCCTGCAAGCGATTGGCCTTTAGTGGCGCGACAAAGGTGCCGATTGCTGCGCCCCGCGGGAGCAGTCAGGCTGGTGCCGGGCATAGCTGAGGACGGGCCAGATGGCTGAGTGGCGTGAGCATCAATATCGGCGGCTGATCGATGCCGAGACGCATGCGCGGCCGGTGCTGGGCATGACGCCGCCGATCCGCATCCGGCGGCTGGCGTTCATGAGCGCCGATGGCGGCGCCGACTTGCGCGCGCTGCATGGGCAGATGGGGGTGGTGGCCGGGGTGGCACCGGAAGGGCCGGCCTGGGCGCGGCAGCTGGCGTTCAGCCGCGACGGGCGGCGGGTGACGTGGGAGCTGCACAACGAGTTTGCCACGATGACGTGGACCGGAGCGGCGGATGACTGGGACGCCAAGCCCGCGGGGATCGGGCTCGAGCTGCACGAGAAGCTGCTGCTGGTGTTCGCGACACGCATCGACGTGATGCCGACGGACACCATCGGCGAGGCGGCGCTGGCCGGGTTCAATCCGCTGAGCCTCTGCTACTCGTCGATCTTCGACGACGGGGCGCAGGCGGCGACCGACTTCCACCTTGATGCCGACGGGTTCACCCGTTTCGAGGTGGCGGCCGGGCGGAGCGGTGAGCTCAGGATCGGGGTGATCGTCCGGCGGCTGTTGGAGATCGAGACCTATCGGACGATGGCGCTGATCGGGCTGCCGCTGGCGCGGGAGCTGGGCGGGCGGGTGTCGGGCTATGAGCGGCAGCTGGCCGGGATCATGCAAGCCGTGGGGGAGGGCGACACCGCCGAGGACCACGAGGTGTCGCTGGCGGCGCTGCATAAGTTGAGCGTCGAGATCAGCCGCACGGTAGAGGAGACGAGCTTCCGCTTTGCCGCGACGCAGGCCTATGGCGAGGTGCTGGCGGAGCGGCTGACGCGGCTGCGCGAGCATGCGATCGGTGAGTTCACCACCATCGAGCGGTTCCTCAACAACCGGGTGCACCCGGCGCTCGCCACCTGCAAGGCTATGGAGAAGCGGCTGACGGCGCTGACGCAGAAGGTGCAGCGCTCGATCGAGCTCTTGGACGCGCGGATTACGCTGTCCATCCAGACGCAGAACCGCTCGGTGCTCGATGCGATCAGCAAGACTGGGCGCAGCCAGTACCGGCTGCAGCTGACGGTCGAGGGGCTATCGATCATCGCCATCTCGTATTACGCGCTGGGGATCCTCGGGTACATCTTCGAGGGGCTGCACGAGGTGCTGCCATTCACCAAGGGCGAGATGCTGGCGGTGGCGGCGCCGGTGGTGGTGCTGCTGGTGTTTCTGGGCATCCGGCGGCTGCGGAACCGGCATTTGTGATCGCCAGCTTGGCAACGACCACCATCGGTGGGTGGAGCGCGCTCGGATGCCAAGCAAGTGCTGTGCCAGCGCTTTTTGGGCTAGGCACTACCCGGCGGCGGTGCGACGTGTCGTCGCTTGACCGCAACCAACGCCGTCGCCAGAGATTGCCCAACGTGACTGACGCCGGGCCATCCGGCGCGCGCTTGGAGGAATGTGAATGAAAGTCCTGGCCCTTAGTTTGGTGATGTCGGCGCTGCTCGCCGGTTCGGCTTTTGCCGAAGGCGACGCGGCAGCAGGCGCCACCGTGTTCAAGAAGTGCGCGTCCTGCCACGCGGTGGGCGAGGGCGCCAAGAACAAGGTCGGGCCTGAGCTGAACCTGCTCATCGGCCGGACTGCCGGCACGGCCCCGGACTTCAAGTATTCCCAGGGGATGACCGATGCCGGCGCCGGCGGGCTGGTGTGGTCGGCCGAGACGCTGCACCAGTTCTTGACCAAGCCGAAGGACTTCGTGAAGGGCACCAAGATGAGCTTTCCCGGGCTCAAGGAGCAGGCGGACATCGACAATGTCGTCGCCTACCTCACGACCTTCTCGACCGCGCCGGCGGCAGCGCCCGCGCAGTAAGGCCAACGACGACGTGGCATGATTCAGCCCCTTCCCAGACCGGGAGGGGGCTTTTTCTTGCGCACCCCCCAAATGGGGGGTATGCGACCTTCTATTAGCTTATCGAATGTGACGTATTGTGCTGACATTGAGGGCTAGAAGTCAGGGCCCTCATGGATATCACCCTCAAGCAGATGCAGATCTTCCGCGCCGTGGTGATCGCGGGATCGATCACCAAGGCATCGCGGCGCGTCGGGCTGAGCCAGCCGTCGATCAGCCAGCAACTGGCCAAGCTCGAGGAGCGGCTGGGCACCCAGCTGATCAACCGTAACCGCACCGGCACGGTGAGCCTCACGCCGTCGGGCGAGTACTGGTTCAAGTTCTCCGACGATGTGCTGCGCAAGTTCGACCAGGCGATCGACGAGCACGAGAAACGCTATGTCGACAGCCGGGTGTTCCTGCGGATCGGGCTCTCGCCAACGCTGCGCGGGCGGTTCCTGTCGGCGGCGGCGCGGATCGCCAGCGACGAGCAAGGCTTTGCCAAGTTCGAAGTGAGCTATGCGACGACCAGCAGCGAACTGGTCGAGCAGTTGCGGCTGCACCAGCTCAACTGCGTGATCGTCAATGACGAGGCACTGGCCGAGGATCGCTCGTCGTTCGCTACGTCGCTGCTGTTCCGCGACCCGATGGTGCTGGTGGTGCCGGCGGATTTGCCGGAGGGGATGCTGGAGAGGGCGCTGACCAAAGGGGTCAAAGCCTCTCAGCTCGATGCGTCGCTCACCCGCTACGTCGAGATCAGCGCCAATGTGCCGATGCGGCCGGTGTCCGATGCCTGGTACCGCGCCAACCTGCCTTACGCGACGCCGACCTTCTCGGCGATGACCTACGTGGCGGCGACCGACATCGTGGCGGAGGGACTGGCGACCACGCATGTGCCGCTGTCGCTGCTGCCGAGCCTGCCCAATTCGGTGCGGACGCGGCTCAAGGTCCATACGCTCCCCGGCATGGACCGCTCGATCGTCCTTGCCATGCCCAAGCACCTGATGACGCTGCCGGGCTATGCCAATATCTTCAGGCGGCTGACCGATTTCTGCCGGCATGAGTATGCCCAGAACGTCCCCGCCGACAGTGTGCTGGAACTGCCGGTGCCCGAACGGGCGCGGCCGGAGAAAGAGTTGGCCGGGGGCCGTGTGGCTGCCGGGGTGCAGCAGAATTACCAATAGATGACATAGGCAAACTTCCCCGCGCATCGGTCTTATGTGGCGCCAACGCCTACCTAAGAACTGATCCTTGAAGAGGGGGAGACTATGCGCCTAAAACACCTTCTGGCCGCCATGTTGGCCGGCAGCATGCTGGCACTGCCGGGCCTGACAATTGCGGCGGATGTGACCGCCGAGCGGCTTTCTGCCGCGGGCAGCGAGGCGGAGGCCGGCAACTGGCTGATGGTGCACCGCACCTATGACGCGCACCGCTTCTCGCCGCTGAGCGAAATCACCGCAGACAACGTTTCGGGCCTGAAGCTGGCCTTTGCGGTGCCACTCGGCGGCTCGGAGCCCGCCGGCTTCGGCGCCGGCTCGATGGAAGCGACCCCGCTCGCCAAGGACGGCTTCCTCTACATCTCGGACCCGTGGGGCACGCCTTACAAGATCGACGCGTCGGACGGCAAAACCGGCAAGACCGTGTGGGTCGGCGATACCGGCGTCGACAAGGACCCGAGCCGCGCCATCCTCCTCGCCTCGCGCGGCCTGGCGCTGGTCGACAACCTGGTGATCACCGCGCTCAACGACGGCCGTGTCATGGCGTTCGACGACGAGACCGGCGACGTGGTGTGGGACCAGCAGGTCGGCAAGGAGCCGGGCGAAGGCTTCACCAACGCGCCGCTGGTGGTCAAGGACAAGATCCTCGTCGGGCAATCCTATGGCGACTGGGCAACGCGCGGCTGGGTTGCGGCACTCGATGCCAAGACCGGCGAAGAGGTCTGGCGGTTCTACACTGTGCCGGAGCCAGGCCAGCCGGGTTCGGAAACCTGGCTCTGCGACCAGTCGGGCAACCCCGACTGCTGGAAGACCGGCGGCGCGGCGGCGTGGGTGACGGGTTCCTATGACGAAGCCAGCAACACCACCTATTGGGGCACGGGCAACCCGGTGCCGATGTACGATCCGGAGTATCGTCCGGGCGACAACCTCTACTCCAACTCGACCGTGGCGCTCGACGCCGATACCGGCGCGCTGAAGTGGCACTTCCAGTACACCCCGGGCGACTACATGGACTATGACGAAGTCGGCGCCCAGCTGCTCGTCGATGCCAAGGTGGAAGGCGAGGACCGCAAGGTCCTGGCGCATTTCGGCCGCAACGGCATCTTCTACACGCTCGACCGCACCAACGGCTCGTTCATCGCGGCGAACCCCTATGTCAGCAAGCTGAACTGGACCAAGGGGATCGACCCTAAGACCGGCAAGCCGGTTGAGTACGATGCGTCGAAGCCTTTGCAGGTCTATGCCAACGGCACGATGCGTCGTGGCGGCGAGACGGTGAACACCTGCCCGAACATCCAGGGCGGCATGAACTTCTGGCCGCCGGCTGTCGATTCGACCAGCAACATCGCCTACGGCGCCGGCATCGAAGGTTGTTCCGACCTGACCGTCGAAGCCAAGGCTCCGGAAGACGTGGCGCCCGGCAATTCGACCTTCGCGGGCGGTGCGGCGGCGGCGTCGGGTGCCCAGACCGGCGCGATATTTGCGTTCGACGTCACCACCGGCAAGCAGGTCGCCAAGATCGATCGTCCCTATCCGAACTATGCCGGCGTGATGACCACTCCGGGCCTCGTTTGGACCGGCGAGATGGACGGCACGTTCGGTGCCTATGACGCGAAGACGCTGGAGCAGAAGTGGTCGATCAACGTGGGCGGCACGTTCAGCGCCCCGCCGATCGCCTTCAAGGTCGGCGACAAGGAATACATCGCGATCGCGGCCGGCGGCAGTGCCGTCACCACCTTCGGGTATCCCGAGCTCGCCAACCGGCCGGCGGCCAACGTCCTCTACGTGTTCGCGCTCTGAGAGCGAGCCCGCGACCGCAAACCTAACGATGCCGGGCGGTTCCGACCGCCCGGCACAGCTCATTGAAGAAAGAAGAGTTCCTCAGATGTCGCTCCTCAACCGCAAATCCCTGGCGCTGCTCGTCGCGGCGGGCCTCGTCGCCATCACGCCGCTGGCGCTGCATGCCGCGCAGCCGCCGGCCAATGCCCCGGCAGCCGAGACTGCCGCACCCGCCGAAGCGCCGGCGACCGATGCCGCCGCTGTCGCGCTTGATCCGCTGCTGGCTGGCGCCGATATCAACCGCGGCGTCGTGGTTTATGGCAGCAAGGGTGGCAACTGCGTCTCGTGCCACGGCTGGGACGGCAACGGGCTGGGCAAGAACCCGCGCTCGGAAGGCGCCGCGGCACTGCTGCGCGAATCCGGCCTCGATGCGCAGGGGTTCATCGAAATCATCAGCTGCGGCATTCCGGGCACGCCGATGCCCTACCACGATGCGCAGGCCTACAAGGACGACCGCTGCTACGGCATGACCAAGGCCGACTTCGAAGAGGGACAGATGCCGCACAAGGGCAAGTCGCTCAAGAAGGAGGACATCATCAGCCTCGTCGCCTACATCCAGACCCACATCCAGGGGAAGCCCAAGGCGACGTACGAGGACTGTGCGTTCTACTTCGGCGCTTCGGCCGAGAAGGCCTGCGCCTTTTTGAAGAAGTAGGCGATGCGGATCGGCCTGCCGCTGCTCTCGATCGGGGTGCTGATGGCGCTGGCGGTGACGCCGGCGCTGGCGCAGTTCGACGTGAACCTCGTGCCCAAGTACACGATCTGGGACATCAAGTTCGGCGAGCCTATCAGCCAGGTGCCGCCGCAGGAGATCGCCGAGATCGCCTGCGGCACCAATGGCGGGCCGCCCTCGACGCCGCTCAGGGATTTCTCGGAGTTCGAGAAATGCCCGGCGGAGCCGTCGGGGCTGCACGAGGTGTTTTTCACCAATGACGACGAGGCCGACTACATCGCGAGGGCGTTGGAAGCGGAGTACCGCGTGATGCAGGGCGGCACGTCGATCTATGCGCATCCGGTGGTCTATTCGGTGCTGATCGACGGCGGGGGGATCGCCCGCGGCATCCGCATCGTCACCGACGAGCGCGCCGCCGACCGCGAGCGGCGGGTGGCGGTGACGCTGGCGCGCAACCTCAAGTCGCGCTACGGGCGCTGGGCGCAGAGCTGCGACAACCTCAAGCCGACCGATGGACAGCTGCCGGTGGGCAAGGTGTTCGTGCACGAGATCTGCACCGCCGTCAGCCCGGAGGGCGATGCGCGAATGCGGCTCGAAGCCACGTATTTCCGCAAGAAGGGCCAGACCTCGATCAGTCTCGAAACGCAGAAGATCAACAAGAACTACTTCCAGTCGGCGACCCGGCTGGAGGTGGTGCAGAAGCCGTATGAGCCGGACACGACGCCGGTCCGCTAGGGCCGCTGGGAGGATGACGATGAGGATAGGGCTGTTCGTGCTGCTGGCGCTGTTGCCGGGCGCGGCGACGGCCGGGCCGGTGGAGGACCTGAAGAGCGGGACCCGGACCGAATGCCGGGGCTGTGACCTGAGCAACGAGAGCTTCAAGAAGGTCAACCTTGCAGGGGTCGACCTCTCGGGGGCCAATCTCAGCGGGACGACGTTTCATCGGGCCAACCTGAGGGGTGCCAACCTATCGGGGGTGAACGCGGAGGGGGCGAACTTCAATCTCGCCGACCTCGGCAGCGCTGATCTCAGCGGCGGGCATTTCAAGGACGCGATGTTCTATGAGGCGCAGCTGTCGGGCGCCAAGATGGCGAAGGCGGACCTGACGGCGACGCGCATGCAGCATGCGCGGCTGACCGGCGCGGACCTCAGCGGGGCTGATCTCGACTGGTCTGTTATGAAGGAGGTGCGGCTCAATAATGCCAACCTCACGGGAGCTTCGATGGAGCGGACCAATCTCGAGAAGGCCAGCGTGGGGCGGACCAAGTTCGACGAGACCACGATCACCAGTGCTGGCTTCCTGCAGGCGAGCGCGCCGGGAGCGAGCTTCAAGGCGGCGACGATTTCGCTGACCGACTTCTACGGGGCCGAGCTCAACAATGCTGATTTCGCCGGCGCGGTGTTGAGCGATAATCGCTTCACGCGCGCCAAGCTAAAGCTCGAGCAGTTCACCGGCAGCACTTTCACACGCAATATCCTGCCCGATGGGCGGGTGCAGGGGCCTGAATGATACGCACGAAACTAGGCCTCGCCGTGGTGGCGATGACGCTGGCGGTGTCCGGCGCGGTGGCGCAGGAGGTGGTGACGGGGGCCGCCAAGGTGGTCGACGCCGACATCATCATGGTGGAGAAGCAGCGGGTGATCCTTTGGGCGGTGGATGCGCCGGAGCGGCCGCAGAAGTGCTTCGTGGGCGATCTGCTGTGGGACTGCTACGGCGCAGCACGGCAGGCGCTGGGCGAGCTGCTAGCTTCGGGTGAGGCGAGTTGCACGCTGCAGCCGGGCGAGCCGGACAAGTTCAACCGGCGGTATGGCGTGTGCACGTCCGCAGGCAGGGATATTGGCGCGGAGCTGGTGCGGCTCGGGATGGCGCGGGCGTATGGGGAGCAGGGGCCGGACTACGTGGCGCAGGAAGAGGAAGCAAGGGTCGCGGCGATTGGGGTGTTCCAGGCTGGGGCCAAGGTCGACGCGCCGTGGGAGTTCAGGAAGACGGATCCTCGGAATTATCGGTGACGCTCGGAGGGCGGCGCCTAGTCCGCAGCGGCGGTCGCGGCGGCCGGCTTTGCCCCGGTCAGCGCAATATATGCATCCGTCAGCGTTTCCGTCCCGGCCGCCGCCATGATCTCGGCCGGCGTGCCCACGCGGATGATCTTCCCTGCGACGATGAGCGCGATGCGGTCGGCGTGTTCGACTTCTTCGACCAGGTGGGTGGCCCAGAGGATCGAGACCTGGTGCTGGTCGCGGACGGCGCGGATGTGCTGGCCGAGGAGTTTTCGCGTGGTTGGGTCGAGGCCGACGGAGGGCTCGTCCATCAGCAGGAGGTCGGGCAGGTTGAGCAGGGCGCGGAGGATTTCGATGCGGCGCTGGTTGCCGCCGGAGAGGGTGCGGACCGGCTTGTCGATGAGGTCGGTGACTTCGAACAGTGACGCTGCGGCGTCGATGCGGTCCTTCAGCAGCTTGCCGGAAAGGCCGAACAGGTTGCCGTGGAATTTGAGGTTGGCGCGGACACTCATGTCGAGATCGAGCGAGCGCGACTGGAAGACGACGCCGAGGCGTTTGAGGATCGCGGACGCCTGGTCCTGGTAGCTCAGGCCGAACAGCTGGACCTCGCCGCCATCGGGCGAGAACAGGCCCGAGCAGATCTGGAACAGGGTGGATTTGCCGGCGCCGTTGGGGCCGAGCAAGCCGACGATCTCGCCGGGGGTGATGTCCAGTGACACGCCCTTCAGCGCTTCGTTGCTGCCGTAGGACTTACTGATGTCGCTGAGCGCGAGGACGGGGGCCGTCATCCGAAGGCCTTCTCGTCTGTCCCGGCGGAGGCGGCGATCTGGTTGGCGATCTGTTCGCGCTGCTCACGGGTGCGGCGGCCGCGCGGGATGTCGAAGCGATGGTCGGCGGCGATGCGGGCGGGGCGGCCGGTGAGCACGATCGCGCGGTCGGCCAGCATCGCGGCATCCTCGGGCAGGTGGGTGACGAGCAGCACGGTGGGGCGGCTGGCGTCGATGAGCGCGGACAGCACCTGCTCCATCTCGCGCACCAACGTGCGGTCGAGTGAGACGAAGGGCTCGTCGAGCAGCAGCAGGCGCGGGTTGACCGAGAAGGCGCGGGCCAGCGCGACGCGGCGCTGCATGCCGCCGGAGAGTTCGTGCGGATAGTGGTGCTCGAAGCCGGCTAGGCCGACGTTGCGCAGCATCTCGGTGGCTTCGGCAATGGTGGTTTCGAGGCGGACGGCACGGATGTTTTCGAGGGCACTGAGCCAAGGCAGGAGGCGTGCGTCCTGGAACACGAAACCGGCAGGCGGGGCTTCGGCGGCGGGGACGCCGTCGACCAGCACGGTGCCGGAGAACAGCGTGTCGATGCCGCCGACCATGCGCAGCAGGGTGGATTTGCCGACGCCGCTGGGGCCGACCAGTGCCACGATGGAGGAAGGCTCGACCGTGAGGTTGAAGCGCTCGAGCAGCGGTTCGGGCAGGAAGTCGAAACGCTTGCCTTCCACGGCGATGTCGAGACGGGGGCCGGTCATCGCACCTGCCGCCACTTCAGCACCCGCGCTTCGAGCGGGCGGAGGATCAGGTACTCGAAGACGAAGACCACGAGGATGAAGGCGGTGGTGTAGGCGAAGATGCCCTTGATGTCGAAGAACTGGAAGAACACAGAGATGCGGAAGCCGACGCCGCCATCGGAGCCCAGCACCTCGAAGACTAGGACGATCTTCCAGATCAGGCTGAGTCCGGTGCGCGCCGCGGCGAGGACGAACGGCATCAGCTGCGGCACGGCGATCAGGCGCAGCTGTCGCAGGAACGGCATGCGGAAGGCGCGGCCGAGATCGTCATAGGCGGGATCGAAGCTGCGCACGCCCTCGCGGATGGTGGCAATGACCAGCGGCAGCTTGTTGAGCACCACGGCGAGAATCAGCGCGAACTCGGTGAGGCCGAGCCAGATGTAGAGCACGATGGCGATGACAATGGCCGGGATATTGAGCCCGACCACCACCCAGGTGGAGAACAGCCGGTCGGCGACGCGCGAGCGGCCGAGCGCGATGCCGATGGCGGTGCCGAGCGCCATGGCGATGACGAAGGCGGTGATGGCGCGGGTGAGGGTCTTGCCGAGATCGGGCAGGAGCTTGCCCGTAGTGGCAAGCGTCCAGACGTGTGCCCCGACCTCGATGGGCGAGGGGAACAGGCGCGACGGGAACAGCATCGAGAGGACCTGCCAGCCGGCCAAAAGCAGCAGCAGGCTGATCAGTTCGAGGGGAACGCCCCGCCTGGTCACGCGCCGCTGCCGCCCATTGGTTACGGCTGCGATGCTACTGTCGCGCAGTTCAACGGCTATTTGCGATAGCCCTTCCAGAAGGTGCCGTCGGCCAGTTCGGTCGAATCCCCGACGACATCGGGGCCGCCGAACTTGGCCATCACGGCGAAGGATTCCTCGGCCGGCTTCATGCTCGAGGCCGCGTATTTGGTGACGATGCCACGACGATAATCGTCGCGCAGCTGGGTGAACAGCGCGTCGTCATCGCCGACATTCATCACGTCGCGGATCTTGTCCCACAGCGCGTCGTCGGTGAGCAGCGCGTTCTTGGTTTCGAAGCTGGCGTCGAGGAAGCCCTTGATGGCGGCTTTCTTCTCGCGGCCGGTCTCGTCGAAGAAGGCCCAGCCGAGCAGCGGCGGAGTTTCGGAGACGCCGAGATCGGCGAGCATGGCGGCGACCGAGATCAGCTCGGTCTTCCCCGCGAGCTTGGCGCGCGAGTTCCAGTTCCACAGGTTGAGCGCCGCCTGGGCCTGGCCGCCGGTGATCAGCTCGTTGACCAGCGGGGGCGCACCGAACTTGGCCGAAGCGTCCTCGGTGAGGTTGCCGCCGGTGAGCTTGTTGTAATAGGCGGCGAGGATCACGTAGCTCTTGTCGACCGGGCTACCGGAGACGGCGAGGGTCTTGCCCTTCAAGTCAGCGACCGTGGCAATGCCGGCGGCCGGATCGACGACGAGGCCGCCGACGGTCAGCGAGTGCGGCACCATGGTGACCATGTTGCCCTGGTGGCGCTGGATCGAGACCCAGACGAAATCGGACAGGATGACGTCGACTTCCTTGGCTTGCAGCGCGATCTGGCCGGCCTTGCTGTCAGCGACATCGCGGATGTCGAGCGCTAGGTGGTGCTTCTTGTCGAGGCCGAGCGCCTGCATGGCGGCCAGCTCCCATTTCACCGTGCCGGTGGCCTGCACGCCGAGCGACAGTTTTTCCGGCTCGCCGTGCTGGGCGAAGGCACCGGAAACGAAGCCGATCGCCAGGGTCAAACCCAGCAGAACGGCCTGAAGAATATTGCGCATGGTCCCTCCCAGGGAACGCGTGTTTTTCGTGGTGGGTCCAGCGCTAGCACCCGCGGACATTGGGCTTGGCTATATCATGTATTGCGGTTGGCGGGGTGGGCGCGCTCGGGCGGAAAGCGGATTGTGAATTGCGATACCGCTGATCGAAAACCGCCTATTGGAACCCGCATAATGAAGACGATTTTTGCAGCTGCTGCTGCCGTACTGATGCTGGCCTGCGCGGCGCAAGCCGAAGGCAACCTCGCGGCGAACGGCACAGACCTGACGCTCGAGATCAACACGGTGGACCTGAAGTTTTCGCAGGACGTGTGGGAGCTCGAAACCGGCAAGTACTACCAGCTCGACATCACCTCCGACGGCAACGAGGAAATCTCGGTGGTGGCGCCGGAGCTGTTCCGCAATTCGTGGATCAACCAGATCGTCGTCAACGACCTCGAGGTGAAGAGCTACGGGCTCTATTCGGTGGAGTTCGACAATGCCGGCACCTTCAACATCTCGTTCGTGCCGATCCGGCCGGGTGAGTACGAGATCTATGTCCCGGGCTACGAGAACCGCGGGCTGAACGGGAAGTTCATCGTCAAATGAGGTTCACCCGACGCACATTCGTCGCGACGGCGACGGCATTGCTGGCGTCGAGCGCCGTGCCGCGGGTCCTCGCCAAGGGGACGGGCAACATCTTCGTGTCCACGGAGAAGGGCAACGAAGTGGTGGTGCTGGACCAATCGCTGGCGGTGATCAAGCGCATTCCCACCTCGCGCCGGCCGCGCGACATGCACTTCAACGCGGCCAAGGATTTGCTCTACGTGGCCTGCGGCGACGATGATGCGATCGATGTGATCGATGTCGCGACGCTCGAAGTGGTGGACTCGATCCCGACCGGCCCGTCGCCGGAAGTGTTCGCGTTCTCGCCTGACGAGAAGATCATCTACGTCTCGAACGAGGAGGACTCGCGGCTCGAGGCGATCGACATGGAGACGCGGGTTTCCATCCAGGACATCCCGACCGGCGCCGAGCCCGAGGGTGTGCTGGTGATGCCGAGCGGCAAGACCGCCTATGTCACTTCGGAAGTCGCCGACATGGTGCATGTGGTCGACACCACCACCGGCGCGGTGACCAAGAACATCCTTGTCGGCACGCGGCCGCGCCGCTTCATCCTGACGCCGGACGGGACGGAACTGTGGGTGAGCTGCGAGCTATCGAGCGAGATCTACATCATCGATACGGCCACCGACGAGATCAAGGGCGACAGCCTGATCTTCGTGCCGCCCGGCTTCCGCGAGGAAGACGTGACCCCGGTGGGGATGGCGGTGACGAGGGATGGATCGAAGATCCTGCTCAGCCTCGGCCGCGCCAACCATGTCGTGATCATCGATGGCAAGACGCATGACGTGCTGCAGTACGTGCTCGTTGGCAAGCGCGCGTGGTCGGTGGATCTCTCGCGCGACGAGAGCCGGGCCTATGTGGCCAACGGGCTGTCGGACGACATCACGGTGATCGACATGGCCTCGATGAAGCCGATCCAGTCGGTACCGGTTGGGCGTGTGCCGCATTCGGTGGTGATCGATGACTAAACAGTTCCTCGGGCTCCTCCCCCTGGCGGCGTCGCTGCTCCTAAGCGCCCCCGCCTTTTCTGCCGAAGTGAAGATCGGCTATCTCGGGCTTAAGGACGATCCGCGCTACCACCCCGACCTCGTCTACACGCGCATCGAGATCGCGCCGGGTGGCAACCCGATCGACGGGGCGACGATGGGCGTCGCGGAGATGAAGGTGGTGTCGGACGCGGTGGACCAGCAGGTGGTGCTGGATCACCAAGAGGGCACCGACGCAGCCTCGCTGGTCGCGAAGGTCGACGCCATGGTCAAGGCGGGCGAGCAGTTCGTCATTCTCGACCTGCCGGCCGAACTGGTGGACCAGGTGGCCGGGCATATGCGCGAGTGGCCGGTGACGCTGCTCAACGCCACGGCGCCGGAGGACTATCTGCGCCAGCGGTGCTACCCGAACCTGCTGCACACTGCAGCGTCGGACCGCATGCTGTCGGACGCCATGGTGCAGCTGCTGCGCACACGCAACTGGACCAAGGTGCTGATGCTGGTCGGCGCTGAGCCGCGCGACAAGGCGATGGCGGCGGCGTTCCGCGCTTCGGCCGAGCGGCAGCGGCTCAATATCGTCGACGAGCGCGAGTTCACCCTCGCCACCGACCCGGCAAACCGCGAGAGGAACAACTCGCTGCTGATCACCGGTAATGCCGATTACGACGTGGTGTTCGTCGCCGACCACCAGGGCGAGTTCTCGCGCTACCTGCCGTACGATACGCAGCTGCCGCGGCTGGTGGTGGGCTCGACCGGGCTGGTTGCTTCGGAGTGGCAGTGGAGCTGGGATCGCGATGGCTCGACGCAGGTCACCTCGCGCTTCGAGACGCTGACCGGCGGCCGGCGGATGACCGGGCAGGACTGGTCGACCTGGATCGCCGCCAAGGCGATTGTCACGGCCTATGCCAAGGCCCGAACCGGTGAGTACCAGAAGACCGCGGACTACATTCGCGGCAACCGGCTGAAGATCGACGGCGCCAAGGGCGTGCAACTGAACTTCCGGCCGTGGGACGGGCAGATGCGCTTCCCCATCGTCTTGGCGACGCATAACGCGGTGATCGCCGAGGCGCCGCTCGAGGGGTTTTTGCACCAGACCAACGTGCTCGATACGCTCGGCACCGACGAGCCGGAGCACAAGTGTCTGTAGGCGTTCAGCATCTGTGGCTCGGGGTCTACGCCATCACTTGGCGGGAGATCGCCAAGTTCCTGCGACAGACCGAGCGGCTGCTCTCGGCGCTGGTGCGGCCGGCGCTGTGGCTGGTCGTGTTCGCGACGGGGTTGCATGACCTGCTCGGCGTTTCGATCGTGCCGCCGTACCAGACCTATACGCCGTACCAGGAGTACATACTGCCGGGGCTGGTCGGGATCGTCATCCTGTTCCAGTGCATGCAGTCGGCGCTGTCGATGGTCTATGACCGCGAGGCCGGGGTGATGCGGGTGATGCTGGTGACGCCGCTGCCGCGCGGGTTCCTGCTGTTCGCCAAGATCACCGGCGCGACGATTTTGGCGCTGCTGCAGGCCTATGCGTTCCTGATCGTTGCCAAGCTCGTCGGCTACGGGGTGCCGGATTTCGGCTATCTCACCGCCATCCCGGCGATCATCCTCGCGGGGCTGATGCTGGGTTCGATCGGACTGCTGGTCTCGGTGTACACGCCGCAGATCGAGAATTTCGCCGGGATGATGAACTTCGTGGTGTTCCCGATGTTCTTCCTCTCCTCCGCGCTCTACCCGCTGTGGAAGCTGCGCGAGTCCGGGGCGGAGATCGTCTACTGGCTCAGCGTCGCGAACCCCTTCACTCATGCGGTGGAGCTGATCCGCTTCGCCATGTACGGGCGGCTGAACCTCACCTCGCTCGGCGTCGTCGCCGGGTGCGCCGCCGTGGCGTTCTTCCTCGCGGCGCGCGGGTACGATCCGCAGGCCGGAGCGATCCGCAAGGTGAAGCGGGACTGATCCTGGCAGGTGCATTATCGTTCATATGGAGCATTGAAGTCGCGGCGAGCGGGTGATGAGGTACGCTCCTCATACTTCAGGGAGGATTTCATGAGTCTCAGTGTTCTTTTCGTCGGTGGTACCGGGCAGATTTCGCTGCCCTGCGTCGAGCGTGCGGTGGCCGAGGGTCACAAGGTCAGCGTGTTCAACCGCGGCCAGCGCGATGCGGCGCTGCCCAAGGGGGTGACCTCGATCGTCGGCGACATGAAGGACCAGGCGACCTATCGGGCGCTGGGCGGCATGAAGTTCGACGTGGTGGCGCAGTTCATGGTGTTCACGCCCGAGCAGATGGCCGAGGATATCGCGACCTTCGCCGGCAACACCAAGCAGTACATCTTCATCTCGTCGGCCTCGGTCTACGAGAAGCCGGCGCGGCATTACATCATCACCGAGAAGACCCCGACCGTGAACCCTTACTGGGGCTACAGCCAGGCCAAGATCGCGTCGGAAGCGATGCTGAGGGCGTCGAAGAACCTGCCCTGGACCATCGTCCGGCCGAGCCACACGGTGCGCACCGGGCTGCCGACGATGATGGGCGAAGGCGACATCGTCATCCGCCGCATGCAGCAGGGGAAGCCCGTGATCGTTGCGGGTGACGGCACATCGCCGTGGACGCTGACGCGTTCGGTGGATTTCGCCGTGCCGTTCGTCAACCTGTTCGGCAAGGCCGCGGCGCTGAGCGAGGATTTCCACATCACTTCGGACCGCGCCTATAGCTGGGACGACATCTACGTGGCGATCGGCCGCGGCGTCGGGCTCACGCCTGACATCGTGCATGTGCCGTCGGACACGCTGGTTGCCTACAAGAAGGACTGGGAAGGGCCGCTGATCGGCGACAAGACCTGGTCGGCGCTGTTCGACAATTCCAAGGTGAAGCGCGTCGCCGGCGACTTCAAATGCTCGGAGGATCTCGACGAGGTGCTGGCGGAGTCGATCGGCTTCCTGAAGCAGCGGCTGGCGTCGAACGCGCCGGTGAACACGGAGCTTGATCCGCTGATGGACCGGATCACTTCGGAGCAGGCAGCGTTGGGGCGCTAGCTTGGTTCGTGCGGGCGGCAACGTGCGTAGGGCGCCGACGATACGAAAGGCCGGGCACTAGGCCCGGCCTTTGTCACTCGAGCGTTCGTGGCGTGGTTTCAGTAAGAAATAAGGGCATGAACTGGCGTAACTAGTGTCCACCACACTCGGATAGGAATAACTGCGTAGTCAATACTATTGCATTTCACCTATATAGTACAAAGTACAACAAGTTTTCCTATCGCTCGGGACTGGTTCTTAATCTCCACATCGCTCCGCTAAAGGCGAATCGAATGTGGAGAACGACCTTGCCTTCCGTGTCTTCGGTTTCGCGATCAGGCAATGCCTATGTCGACGGCATCCTCGGC
The DNA here is from genome assembly GCF_056402875.1 of Devosia sp. P3_B2. Taxonomy (NCBI): domain Bacteria; kingdom Pseudomonadati; phylum Pseudomonadota; class Alphaproteobacteria; order Hyphomicrobiales; family Devosiaceae; genus Devosia; species Devosia sp. P3_B2. Next base: position 129,661 of record NZ_JBFUGO010000001.1, read on the forward strand.
GACTACAAGTGGGGCACGTCCAACCTCACCTATAGCTTCCCGACCAGCGCGTCATTCTACGGGAGCTACAGCTCAGGCGAGCCCTCAAGCAATTTCGGTGCCCTGAACGCGGCCCAGATCCAGGCGGCAAAGGCCGCATTCGCCTCCTATGCGGCGATTGCCAATCTCACCTTCACGCAAGTCACGGAGTCCTCGACCACGCATGGCGACCTGCGGGTGGCCATGTCGGACCTGCCTGCGACGGCGTGGGGCTATTATCCCAGCACCGCGGCCTCGGGCGGCGACGTGTGGATGAACAAGTCGACCGGCTATTACAACAGCCCGGTCAAGGGCAACTACGCCTACATCTCGTTCCTGCACGAGATCGGGCACGCGCTAGGCCTCGAGCACCCGCAAGACAACAACATGCCCTCGAGCCGGGACTCGATCGAGTACACGGTGATGAGCTACCGCTCCTATGTCGGGGCGCCGCTGCAGAACTATACCAACGAGACCTGGGGCTTCGCCCAGACGCTGATGATGTACGACATCGCGGCGATCCAGCACATGTACGGCGCCAATTTCACCACCAACGCCGGCAGCTCGGTCTACACCTGGAGCCCCACCACCGGGCAGATGTCGATCAACGGCGTCGGGCAGGGGGCGCCGGGCGGCAACCGTATCCTGATGACGGTGTGGGATGGCGGCGGTGTCGATACCTATGATCTCTCCAACTACTCGACCAACCTGAAGATCGACCTGAACCCGGGCGCCTGGACGACCACGTCCTCCGAGCAACTGGCGCGGCTGACCACCAACGGTTCCAAATTGGCGGTCGGCAACATCGCCAATGCACTGCTCTACAATGGCGACCTGCGCTCGCTCATCGAGAACGCCGAAGGCGGGTCCGGCAATGACACCATCGTCGGCAACGTCGCCGACAATACGCTGTGGGGCAATGGCGGTGCCGACTCCCTGACCGGTGGCGACGGCGACGACCTGCTTTATGGCGGCTCCGGTGGCGACCGGATGGAGGGCGGCAACGGCCTCGACTCGGTGTCGTACCTGGAAGCGACGGCCCGCGTCGTGGTCGATCTCGCGAGCCCCTCGCTCAATGGCGGCGAAGCAACCGGCGATACGTACTCCTCGATCGAGCAGGTGATCGGCAGCAATTTCGATGACAGCCTGTCAGGTGACAGCGCGGCCAACGGGCTAGGCGGCTTTGCCGGCAACGACACGCTCAATGGCCGCGCCGGCAATGACGTGCTGGTGGGCGGTGACGGCAACGACGTCCTCAACGGCGGTGCAGGTGCCGATCGGCTGGAGGGCGGCAACGGTATCGACACGGCGGACTACAGCGCGGCATTGCTCAACAGCCTGTTGTCACTGTCGGTCTCCGGGGTGACTGTTGACCTGATGGCCCCGAGCGTCAACACCGGAGAGGCGGCGGGGGACACCTTCTTCTTTGTCGAGAATCTCACCGGCAGCGCTTTCAACGACGTGCTGCGGGGGGACGATGGCGCCAATGTCATAAACGGCATGGGCGGCACCAATGCGCTCCAGGGGCGCGGCGGCAACGACACCCTGATTGGCGGCATCGGCAACGACAAGCTCGAGGGCGATGCGGGCGCCGACACCCTCACCGGCGGGCTGGGGTTCGACACCTTCATATTCGTTGCCACCAGCGACAGCCCTATGACCGGGCGGGATACGATCACCGATTTCCTGTCGTTGACCGACAAGATCGACCTCAGGGCGATCGACGCCAACACCACCGTGTCCGGCGACCAGGCGTTCACCTATATCGGCTCGGGTGCCTTCACCAAGAAGGCGGGCCAGCTCAGTTTCACCGGCGGGCTTGTCGCCGGCGACGTCAACGGGGACGGCATCGCCGACTTCCAGATCGCCGTCAAAGGCCTGGCGGTGCTCGCGGCCGGCGATTTCATCCTCTAGACATGGGACCCACGGACACCATGTCAGGGCGATCAGCAGGTGCGGCCCCGGCTTTGCGGGGATCGGTGCGCGCCGCGGGACCGCTCGCCGCGTTCGTGCTGGTCAGCCTGCTTGCCAACCTGATCATGCTGGTCGGCCCGCTGTTCATGCTGCAGGTCTATGACCGGGTGCTGCCCAGCCGCTCGTTGCCGACGCTGTGGGCGTTGCTGCTGCTGGTGGTGGCGCTCTACGGCGTCTACGCGCTGATCGAAACGCTGAGGACGCGGATGTCTGCCCGTTTCGCGAGCCTCGTCGATGCGCGGCTTTCGCCGCTGGCCTTCGAGGCGGGGCTCAGGGGCAGGCTCCAGGTGCAGGCGGTAACGCCGGCCGATCCGGTGCGCGACCTCGACAACATCCGGCAATTCCTCTCGAGCTCCGGTCCGGTGGCGCTGCTGGATCTGCCGTGGATGCCGATTTACCTCGCCACGGTGTTCCTGCTCCATCCGGTGCTCGGCTGCGTAACGCTCGCTGGCGCGTCGGTGATGACGGTGCTGCTGGTCATCAACGAGTTCATGTCGCAGCGGCCCTCGCGCGAACTCGCTGCGGCGACGGCGCGGCGGCAGGTGCAGTCCGACGACGCGCGGGCCAGCGCCGAGAGCGTCATCGCCATGGGGATGCTGCCGGCGATCGCGCGGCGCTGGGACGTGGCGAGCGGCGAGCTGTCGCGGGCCCAGCAGCAGGCCGCCGACCGGAACGGCTTCTACGCGTCGCTGAGCAAGGCGTCCCGCTTCCTGCTGCAGGCCTGCGTGCTGGCGACTGGCGCCTATCTGGTGATCGCCGGCGAAATCTCGGGCGGGCTGATGGTTGCAACGTCGATCATCTCGTCGCGGGCACTGGCGCCGGTCGAGCAGATTGTCGGCCAATGGCGCGGCTTCGTCGGTGCGCGACAGGCCTGGCAAAGGCTGAAAGCTGCGCTGGCGGCGTCCCGGATCGAGCTGCCCGGCGTGAGCTTGCCGGCCCCGCGCCGCTCGCTCGCGGTCAACCAGCTGTCGACCGGACCCAGCGCGCGGACGCGGCTTGTCGAGGGCATCTCCTTCGATCTGAGCGCCGGCGAGGCGATGGGCGTGCTCGGGCTCTCGGGTTCGGGCAAGTCGTCGGTGGCGCGCGCGCTGGTCGGGGCCTGGCCGGTGCTGTACGGCGCGGTTCGCCTCGATGGGTCGGAACTCGACCATTTCGATCCGCATGAACTCGGCCGCAGCGTCGGCTATCTGCCGCAACAGGTGGAGCTGTTCGCCGGGACCGTGGCGCAGAACATCGCACGGTTCCGGGCCGGCGACGACGAGGCCGCGCTGTTCGCGGCGGCCCATGGGGCGCGGGTGCACGAGCTCATCGCCGGCCTGCCCGAGGGCTACAACACGCAGATCGGCGAGCGCGGCGCCGCCCTGTCGGCCGGCCAGCGGCAGCGCATCGGGCTGGCGCGGGCGCTGTACGGCGATCCGTTCCTGCTGGTGCTGGACGAGCCCAACTCCAACCTCGATGCCGAGGGCGACGCGGCGCTGACCGAAGCGGTGCGCACCGCCAAGGCCCGCGGCGCGGTGGTGATCATCGTGGCGCACCGGCCAGCGGCGATCGCTGCGGCGGATAAGCTGCTCTATCTCAAGGGCGGACGGCAGCAGGCGTTCGGGCCCAAGGACGAGGTGCTGCGCCAGATCACTCAGCCGGCATCGAACGTCCGCAGCATCGTGGCGGTGGCCAATGGCTAGCGAAACGCTCGAAGGCATGGCTTCCGCAAGCCTGGGGCGGCACGGCCTCGTCGGCTTTGCCGTCGTCGTGGCCGTGGTCGGCGGGCTGGGGCTATGGGCGGCGACGACGCAGATTGCCGGAGCGGTGGTCGCGGGCGGCATCGTGGTGGTGGAGGGCGGCAGCAAGCGCATCCAGCACCAGGAGGGCGGCATCGTCAGCGAAATCCTGGTGCACAACGGCGACGTGGTGACCGAGGGCCAGCTGCTGCTGCGGCTCGACGGCACGGCAGTGTCGGCGTCGCGCGACGTGATCAGGGCGCATCTCGACAATGCGTTCGCCGCCCGCGCGCGGCTGGTTGCGGAAGCCGCTGGAACGGCCACCATGGAGCGGCCAGCCGCCACCGGCTGGTCGCCGGGTCCGGATTTCAACCAGGCCTTCGAGACGCAGGAGCGGTTGCTCGAAGCGCGAAGGACCTCGCTTGCCGGCCAGCAATCCCGGCTCGATGAGCAGAGCGCGCAATTGCAGGAACAGGTGGCGGGGCTGCAGGCGCAGCGCGCGGCCCTCACCGACGAGCTTGCGATCCTCAGCGACGAGTGGCGCGGGCTTGAAGAGTTGCTGGCCAGCGGGCTCACCGACTCGGAGCGTGCCAACGCCAACCGGCGCCAGCGCACCACCATCGAGGGCAGCATCGCCAAGCTCTCCACCGATATCGCCGGCGCGCGGGCGGCGATCGCCGAGCGGGCGCTGGCGGGCGCGCAAGTGGTGGACGATTTCCGCTCCGAGGTGCTGCAGGAGCTGCAGGCGCTCGAAGCGAACATCGCGGAATTGCTGCAGAAGCAGATCGCTGCCGACGACCGGTTGCGGCGGCTGGAGGTGCGGGCACCACGCTCGGGCATCATCCACCAGTCGATCGTGCAGACCGTCGGCGGGGTGATCGGCGCCGGCGAGGCGGTGATGCTCGTCGTGCCGGCCAACGATCAGCTGCTGGTCGATGTCCGCGTCAGCCCCACCGATGTCGACGACATATCGGTGGGCCAGGACGTGCTGCTGCGATTTACCGGTCTCGAAGCACCGACGACGCCCGAACTGCACGGCTCGGTGCGGTCGGTGTCGCCGGCCACGGCCAACGACCCGGTTACCGGCGCGATGTTCTACGAAGTCAGGGTCAGCGTGCCGGAAGCCGAGCGCCAGCGCCTAGGGGCGGCGACGCGGCTGATGCCGGGCATGCCGGCTGAAGCGTTCCTCGAAACCAATACCCGCACCGTGCTAGCCTATCTGGTGAAGCCGCTGATGGACCAGGTGTTGCACAGCTTCCGGGAAGACTAGGGAACAGCGATGAGCGAGTGGATCGACTTTCAACGCTGGACTGAATGCGTCGGCATGGAGCGGCCGGGCATGGTGTTCGAGGTGGTCAACGGCGACCTGCAGAGCCTCATGACCCATTGCATCGTCCCGCTCGAAACGCCGTTCGACTGGCGGTCGCCGCCACTCAGGTTCCGAGTCATCGTCGAACCGACACCGATGCACTCCGAGCCGCTGCCCAAGCCATCGGAAAACAGCTGAGGGTCGCCGCGCACCCGGGCTTCCGGCAGCGCTCCCCAGAAATGCGAAAGGCCGGGCACTAGGCCCGGCCTTTGTCGCATCCCTGCAATCCAGGGAGGATATTGGAGCGGGCGAAGGGATTCGAACCCTCGACCCTAACCTTGGCAAGGTTATGCTCTACCCCTGAGCTACACCCGCACTCCATCGGCTCTTTACGATGCTAGCTCCTTGTGGGAACTTGGCAGCGCCGAACCGCGCGCCTATATGCCCAATCGAAAGCGGGTTTGCAACCCATAATTCTGGTCTCGTCAAAGCCGTGATAAAGCTTGCGTCTGACACCCTTCGGGGCGCAAGAAAATCAAGGAAAGACGGGCCTCTCACCGGCCCCGACCCGGCAGGAAAAGTACAGTATGTCCCTCAATGATCTCAATCCGGCCTCCAACACCGCTGCTGCTCCGGCCGCCGCTTTGATCAAGGATTCGACAGATCGGGCGTTCAAGGCCGACGTTATCGATGCCTCGCTCGAGGCGCCGGTGCTGGTGGATTTCTGGGCGCCGTGGTGCGGCCCGTGCCGCCAGCTGACGCCGAACCTCGAGAAGGTGATCAACGAGAAGGCCGGCAAGATCCGGCTGGTGAAGATCAATATCGACGAGAATCCGGGCGTCGCCGGCCAGCTCGGCATCCAGTCGATCCCGGCGGTTTTCGCCTTTGCCGGCGGCCGGCCGGTCGATGCGTTCCTCGGGGCGATCCCGGAGAGCGAAGTGCGGCGCTTTGCCGACAAGGTGATCTCGGGCGCCCCGGCGGGCCAGCCGCAGGCAGGCTCGATCGAGGAAGAAATCGCCAACGCAGTGACGGCCGCGGGCGATGCGCTGAAGGTGGGCGACCTCAACCAGGCGGCGCAGATCTACGGCATGGTGCTGCAGCACCAGCCGGATCACGCGGCGGCGATCGTCGGCATGGCCAAGGTGTTCCTCGCGGCCGGCGAGCCGGATCAGGCGCGGGCGGTGCTTGACACCATGCCGGAAGCCGAGCGCAAGGGCGACGACTACAACTCGACCGTCGCGGCGCTGAAGCTGCTCGGCGAGGCAGCGGAGCTCAGCGAAACCGATGAGCTCGCCGCACAGCTCGAAAAGAACCCCGACGACCACCAGGCGCGGTTCGACCTCGCGGTGAAATACAATGCCGAGGGCAAGCGCCTCGAGGCAGCGGAAGCACTGGTGACGCTGATGCACCGCGATCGCACCTGGAACGAGGACGGGGCGCGCAAGAAGCTGCTCGAGCTGTTCGAAGCCTGGGGTCCCAAGGATCCCGCCACGCTGAAGGGCCGCCGGCTGCTGTCGGCGTTGCTGTTCAGCTGACCTTACTATCGCGCCCAAGGAGGCGCCCGTGTTGAAGCGACCAAATTCTCCCGCCGACCTGCCCGCCAGCGTGCCGCTGTTCCCGTTGACGGGCGCCTTGCTGCTGCCTTACGCCCGGCGGCCGCTCAATATCTTCGAGCCGCGCTATGTCGAGATGATCGACCATGCGCTCCGGGGCGACCGGCTGATCGGGTTGATCCAGCCGCGCGACACGTCCGAGGAAAGCCCGAAGGGCCGGGCGCCGCTGCAGCGCATCGGCACGGTGGGGCGGATCAGCCATTTCGAGGAAGTCGAGGACAGCCGCTACTTCGTCATTCTCGAAGGCATCTGCCGCTTCGAGCTGATCAAGGAAATGCCGACCATGACGCCGTTCCGGCGCGGCATGATCGCGACCGATGCCTTCGCCTCGGATTTCGAGCGCGAGTTCGGGGAAGAGGCGGTGGACCGGCCGCGCTTCCTCAAGATGATGCGCGACTATGCCGAGTTCGGCAATTTCGACCTCAACTGGGACGAGATCGAAAAGACCGGCACGGCGGACCTGGTGAACTTCTGCGCCATGGTCTCGCCCTATGGCGCAGCCGAAAAGCAGGCGCTGCTCGAGGCCGATACGCTCGAAACCCGGGCCGAGACGCTGATCGCCATGGCCGAATTCGAGATGGCCAAGGGCGAAAACCGGGCCTCGCCGCTCAATTGACCGAGGAGCCGGCGGCAGCAGCAGCCAACCTCCGCCACGTGGTGGATGTGAAGACGCTCGAAATGCTGGTCTGCCCGCTGACCAAGACCCGGCTGACGCTATCGGCCGACGCCACCGAGTTGATCTCGGTGGCGGCCCACCTGGCCTTCCCGATCCGCGACGGCGTGCCGATGCTCAGCCTCGACGAGGCGCGCGAGATCGAGCAAGGGGATATGGGGCGGAACTTGCCGCGGTTGGGGTAGCTGCTAGATCTGCAACCCGCGCAGCAGTTTTGGCCCGTTGCGGTCGAGGCCGGCGGCTCGGGAGATCAGCAGGTCTTTCACCGGCGGCAGCCGATCGACCAACCCCATGCCGAAATCGCGCAGGGCGCGGACTGGGGCGACGTCGTTGGAGAACAGCCGCACCATGCCGTCGGTGACCATCGCCATGAGTGCGGTGTCGAAGCGGCGCCAGTGCTGGTAGCGCTCGAGGATATCGGCGGTGCCATGGTCCTGGCCGAGGCGGATGGCGTCGATCACCACTTCGGCGAGGGCGGCGACGTCCTTCAAGCCGAGGTTGAGGCCCTGGCCCGCGACCGGGTGGACGACGTGGGCGGCGTCGCCGATCAGTGCCAGGCGCGGAGCGACGAAGCTCTTGGCGATCTGCAACCGCAGCGGGAAGGTCTGCAGGCCTTCTTCGAGGGTGACGCGACCAAGGCTTGAGCCCATCACCGCTTCGATCTCGGCAGCAATCTGCTCGTTCGGCCAGGTCTTGAGTTCGGCGGCGCGCCTGGTGCTCTCGGTCCAGACCAGCGACGAACGGCGGCCGGGTAGCGGCAGGCTGGCGAAGGGGCCGGCCGGGCGGAAATGCTCGTAGGCAGTGCCCTCGTGGTCGAGCTCGTGGGTGATGGTGGTGACAAGGCCCGACTGGCGGTAGTCGTGCGAGATCACCTCGATGCCGGCCATGCCGCGCAGCGCCGATTGCGCGCCATCGGAGGCGATGACCAGCGGGGCGGTGATGGTGCGGCCATCGGCGAGGCTGAGGCGGGCTGTGGCAGCATCGGCGACGAAGCCGGTGATCTCCACCGGGGCGATGACCTCGACGCCGTCGCTCAGTGCGCCGAGCAGGGTTTCGGCGACCAGTTGGTTGGGCACGAGGTGGGCGAAGGGTTCGCCGGGCGCCACGTCGCCGATGAAGCTGAGAAAGAGCGGGCGGGAGATGTCGCCGGTGCCGGAATCGGTGATCTTCATCTGGCGCACCGGCTCGGCGCCGATCGCCATGGCGGTCCACACGCCCAGCTCGACGAAGATGCGGCGGACGCCCGCGGCGATGGCCGAGGCGCGCTGGTCCTTGGGGGCGGAAAACGGGCGGCGATCGAGCAGCGCGACGCGGAGGCCCTTCATCGAGCGGCTCAGCGCCAGCGCCATGGTGAGGCCGACCGGGCCGCCGCCCACGATCACGATGTCAAAGCTGGTGTCGGCCATCAATGCACTCCGCTCTGCCGGCTATGTCGACCTTCAGGCTGGCTCGCGCAAGAGGCTCGTTTGCCGCGGTAGTGCTGCCCAAAGTGTCAGCATTGGCGACGATTCTGCACAAACTCTAGGCAGGGGGCGGAGCAAGACGAAAGGGCGAGGCGGGCTATTGGTGCAGTCGCAGCGTCTTTCCTTAACAAAATCATAAGCTTGGCAATCGTGGCGGCAGTTTGGCACGGCACTTGAGTCTGTTTGTCCCGATTGGAGACCGTCCAAACACCGTATCGAAAGGGGCATCCATGAAGCTGGTGATCGCAATCATCAAACCGTCGCGCCTGGAGGAGGTCCGCCAGGCCCTCAACTCGCTCGACGTGCACGGCATGACCGTGACCGAAGTCAAAGGCTATGGCCGGCAGAAGGGCCATTCCGAAATCTACCGCGGCACCGAATACGCCGTGCACTTCCTGCCCAAGCTGAAGATCGAGATCGCTGTCGACGACGCCCAGTCCGACGCCATCGTCTCGGCCATTCGCGAGAGCGCCCAGACGGGCCGCATCGGTGACGGCAAGATTTTTGTGCTCGACCTGTTGGCCGTGACCCGCATCCGCACCGGCGAGACCGGCGCGGCGGCGCTCTAACGCACCTCTCTGGAGAAACAACAATGACAGACTTGAAGATGTCAAAAGTCCTGGGAGCGGCGGCGTTGGCTTCGCTGGCTCTCGCACTGCCTGCGTTCGCGCAGGATGCAGCCGCCCCGGCTGCGGCAGCGGCCGAAGTGGTTGCTACCGTCGACAAGGGCGATACCACCTGGATGATGCTGTCGACGATCCTGGTGATCGCCATGACCATCCCCGGCCTCGCCCTGTTCTACGGCGGCCTGGTGCGCGCCAAGAACATGCTCAGCGTGCTGATGCAGGTGTTCGCAGCCTTCTGCATGGTCTCCCTGCTGTGGGTGATCTACGGCTACTCGCTCGCCTTCAACGGACCGACCGACGGTGGCCTCAGCGCCTTCATCGGTGACTTCTCGAAGCTGTTCCTGTCGGGCGTGACGCCCTCCACTCAGTCGGCCACCTTCTCGGCCGGCATCGAGATTCCGGAGCTTACCTTCGTCGTCTTCCAGCTGACCTTCGCCGCCATCACTCCGGCGCTGATCGTCGGCGCCTTCGCCGAGCGCATGAAGTTCGGCGCGGTGATGCTGTTCCTCGCGCTGTGGTTCACCTTCTCGTACCTGCCGATCGCCCACATGGTGTGGTTCGGCGGCGGCTACCTGTTCGGCCTCGGCGCGTATGACTTCGCCGGTGGCACCGTGGTTCACATCAATGCCGGTGTGGCTGGTCTCGTCGCCGCGATCGTCCTCGGGCCGCGTACCGGCTTCCTCAAGGAACCGATCCCGCCGCATAACCTGACCTTCACCTTCATCGGTGCCTGTCTGCTGTGGGTCGGCTGGTTCGGCTTCAACGCCGGCTCCAACCTCGAGGCCACCGGCCTTGCGGCGCAGGCCCTGCTCAACACCATCACGGCCCCGGCCGCTGCGGCTCTCGCCTGGGCCGTCGCTGAAAAGTTCACCCGCGGCCATGCCTCGCTGCTCGGTGCTGCTTCCGGCGCCGTCGCCGGCCTCGTGGCGATCACCCCGGCCGCCGGCTTTGCCGGCAGCATGGGCGCGATCGTCCTCGGCGCGGTTGCCGGTGTGGTCTGCCTGTGGGCAGTGGTGACGCTGAAGCCGATGCTCAAGTACGACGACGCGCTTGACGTGTTCGGCGTGCACGGCATCGGTGGCATCATCGGTGCGCTCGGCACTGCGATCGTCGCGGCACCGTCGCTCGGCGGCTACGCACTGGGCGATCCGGCGGCCTACAATATCGGCTCGCAGTTCGTGATCCAGCTTACCGCAGTGGTCATCGCCATCGTGTGGTCGGCAGTGGTGACGTTCGTTGCCATGCTGATCGTCAAGGCAGTGTTCGGTGGCGCCCGCGTCTCCGAGTCGGCCGAGAGCGATGGTCTCGATATCTCGAGCCACGGCGAGCACGCCTACAACTAACACCTCTGGCGCGGGTGGGACTCTCCCTCTCCCMCCCGCGTCGAAACTGCCGGAGGGTCGAGCCCGGCTCGGCTCTCCGTCCTTCTTGCCTTCCCGCTGATCGCGGCGTGCAGCTCACGTACCTCTTGGCCCGCCACAGAGGCTTCCCACTCGCAAACCGCGTGGGCTGCACACCCCGGTCAACGGCTTCCGGGCCCGGCAACGGGCCGGCGTCCGCCCCGCCAGGCTGATGCCGCTCTGCTTACAATGTGGGCAGAGACGGGCTGTTGTCCGCCCAAATTCTGAGCACTTCGCCGGCGGCGGAGCGCTTTTGATTTGCGTCGCGGCGTAAGCTGCTAAAAAACCTCAACTCTTTTCTGCCCACCGGATTGGCATGGAGCTTGATTGCCTGCCACCCAATTAGCCCGGATGCGAGCCGGGTGTTTTGGGGGAGCTTCAAATGGCTGAGTCCGCAGGGCTCGACGTATTCTTCGTGCTGGTCGGCGCGATCCTGGTGTTTGCGATGCATGGCGGCTTCGCCTTCCTCGAACTGGGGACAGTGCGGGGCAAGAACCAGGTCAATGCGCTGGTCAAGATCCTGGTCGATTTCGCCTTCTCGACGCTGGCCTATTTCCTGATCGGCTACACCATCGCCTACGGGGTGACGTTCTTTCACAGCGCGGCGACGTTGTCGGGCGGCGGCGCGGGGTTCGCGCCGCAGGGTTTCAGCCTTGTGAAGTTCTTCTTCCTCGCAACGTTCGCCGCAGCGGTGCCGGCGATCATTTCCGGCGGCATTGCCGAGCGGGCGAAGTTCTGGCCGCAGGTGATCGCGGCGGCAGTGATCGTCGGGCTGATCTATCCGTTCTCCGAGGGGATCGTGTGGAACGGTAATTACGGCATCCAGGCCTGGCTCGAGGCGACGTTCGGCGCGCGCTTCCACGATTTTGCCGGCTCGATCCAGGTACATGCGCTGGGCGGCTGGCTGGCGCTGGCGGCGGTGCTGCGGATCGGGGCGCGCAATGGGCGCTATGGGCCGAGCGGCCGGCCGTTCCCGCCGTCATCGATCCCGTGGCTGGCGCTGGGCACGTGGCTCCTCGCCATCGGCTGGTTCGGCTTCAACGTGATGTCGGCACAGTCGGTCGCCGGGGTGTCGGGGCTGGTAGCGATCAACTCGCTGATGGCCATGGTGGGCGGCATCATCGCCGCGGTGCTGATCGGCAAGAACGACCCGGGCTTCACCCATAACGGTGCATTGGCCGGGCTCGTTGCGGTCTGCGCGGGGTCCGATCTCTACCATCCGCTGGCCGCACTGGTGGTCGGCGGAGTGGCCGGGGTGATCTTCGTCAAGGGCTTCAGCTGGACGCAGGAGAAGCTGAAGATCGACGACGTGCTCGGCGTCTGGCCACTGCACGGGCTTTGCGGACTGTGGGGCGGCGTTGCCGCCGGGATCTTCGGACTCGAGGCGCTGGGCGGCATGGGCGGCGTGTCGTTCGTGACCCAGCTCGTCGGCTCGGTGGCCGTGTCGGCCTATGCCTTCGGCGCCGGCTACCTGCTCTATTGGCTCAGCAGCCGGCGGCTCACCCTCAAGCTCAGCGACGAGCAGCAGCGGCGTGGCGCCGACCTTTCGGTGCACTCCATCGGTTCCAATCCGGAACTCGAGTTCTAGCGCCGGCAGATCCGGGAACCGGGCCTTCCGCTCCAGCGTTTCAAGAGCGGAAGGAGAGTTCCATGTCTCTTAGGGAAAAGCTTAAGTACGTTGATTTTTCATCGATCGCGCTGCTGCTCCTCGCCGCCGCGGTCCCAGCGATAGTCATCCTCGCCGCCTAGCCGGCTTGCTCAGCGCCCCAAACCGCTCTATGAGTGGCTTCTTCACTAGCCACTCAGGAGGGGCGATATGACAGCATTTTCTCGACCGCGCCTCTTCGGGCTCGCCACGGTTCACCGTTAGGTCGCCCGGGGGCCGCCAAGGCCCCTCTCGCTAGTTCCCGGCACTGCCGGCATTTCCAGATTTGCTTTTCTTATGGGACCGGATCGCGGCTGCAAGGCGCGTCCGGACAAGTGACATGGCTCGTTCGAAGATCGATTTCCGCGGCCAGGCCTTCGCCAAGGTGCTGGGTTTCGCGGCAGGGCACTGGCGGCGCCAGCCCAAGCGTATTGCACTCATCATGGGGCTGTTCTTCACCGAGACGGTGGCCGACATCCTGACGCCGTTCTTCGCCGGCCGCCTCGTCGAGGCGGTGGCGACGGGGGCGGCAACCAACGAGATCGCCTGGAACGCGGCGGTCACGGCGTTTCTCGTCATCGTGGCGCTGGGCGTCGGTTCGGTGATCATCCGTCAGCTCGGGTTCCAGCAGATCATTTCGCTGACCCTCAGGATGATGAGCGAGATCACCCAGGGCGCCTTCCACCGGGTGCAGCGCTTCTCGTCGGACTGGCACGCCAACTCGTTCGCCGGCTCGACGGTGCGCAAGATCACCCGCGGCATGTGGGCGCTCGACCAGCTCAACGACGTGATCCTGATGGCCCTGTTCCCCTCACTGGTGATGCTGGTGGGGACGACCGTCATGCTCGGGCTGTTCTGGCCGGTAATGGGCCTGGTGATCGGCGTCGGCTCGATCATCTATATCGCCGTGACCGTCACCCTCTCGACCACCTGGGTGGCCCCGGCGGCGAGCCTTGCCAACCAGTGGGATACCCGCATGGGCGGGGCGCTGGCCGATGCCATTTCGTGCAACGCGGTGGTCAAGGGTTTTGGCGCGGAGGACCGTGAGGAATCACGGCTGAAGCTCGTTGTCGACAAATGGCGGAAGCGCACCTCGCGCACCTGGAACCGTGGCACGCTGAACGGCACCATCCAGAACGCCATGCTGCTGGTGCTGCGCGCCTCGATCATCGGGGCCGGGCTGTTGCTGTGGCAGCAGGGTGTGGCATCGGCGGGCGACATCACCTTCGTCATCACCACGTTCCTGGTCTTGCAGGGATACCTGCGCGATGTCGGCCAGCACGTGCGCAACCTGCAGCGCGCGGTGAACGACATGGAAGAGCTCGTCAATCTGGGTGACCAGAAGCTCGGCATCGAGGACAAGCCGAGCGCGAAGCCGATTGCCATCAAGGCGGGCGGCATCGCCTTCGAGCATGTCGACTTCCACTACGGCGCGCATTCCAAGGCGCTCTACCACGACCTTTCGGTCACCATCGCGCCAGGCGAGAAGGTGGGCCTCGTCGGTCACTCCGGCTCGGGCAAGACAACGTTCGTCAAGCTGATCCAGCGTCTGCACGATGTCAGCGGCGGCTGCATCGCCATCGACGGCGTCGACATTCGCGACGTCGGCCAGGCCTCGCTGCGCCAGCAGATCGCCATCGTGCAGCAGGAGCCGGTGCTGTTCCACCGCTCGCTCGCCGAGAACATCGCCTATGGCAAGCCGGGTGCCGATCGCCAACAGATCATCGCGGCGGCGAAGCTCGCCAATGCGCATGATTTCATCGAGCGGCTGCCCAAGGGCTACGAGACACTGGTCGGCGAGCGCGGCATCAAGCTGTCGGGCGGCGAGCGGCAGCGTGTCGCCATCGCCCGCGCCTTCCTGTCGGATGCGCGGGTGCTGATCCTCGACGAGGCAACGTCGAGCCTCGACAGCGAGAGCGAACTGCTGATCCAGCAGGCGATGGAGCGGCTGATGGTGGGGCGGACGACGATCGTCATCGCCCATCGACTGTCGACGGTGCGCGCCCTCGACCGGCTGCTGGTGTTCGACACCGGCAAGGTGGTCGAGGAAGGCACGCACGAGCAGCTGGTGAAGCGGCCGGATGGCATCTATCGCCGGCTGTTCGAACGGCAGGCGCTGGAGTTGATCAAGGGGCTGGAGGCGGCGGAGTAAATCCCTCGCTTCGAAGGGAGGGACGCCTTGGCTTTCATCGTCGAATGACGATATAAGCCCTCATGGCTTCCCTCCCCCTTTCCATCCTCGACCTCGCTCCCGTCTCCGAAGGCACCTCAACCCCGGACGCGCTGCGCAACATCGTGCAACTCGCCAAGCTCGGCGATGAGCTCGGCTTCACCCGGCTCTGGTACGCCGAGCATCACGGCATGCCCTCGATCGCATCGTCTTCGCCGGAGGTGCTGATCGCCACGGCAGCGGCCAATACTTCGCGCATCCGGGTCGGCTCGGGCGGGGTGATGCTGCCCAATCATGTGCCGCTGCGGGTCGTTGAAACCTATCGCACGCTCAATGGGCTCAATCCCGGCCGCATCGATCTGGGCATCGGTCGCGCCGGGGGCAGCGACGGGCGGACGCTGCAGGCGCTGCGCTCGGTGGGCGGCGAGTATTTCGCGCAGGAGCTGGCCGAGATGCTGGCCTTCGAGGAGGGCAATTTCGCTCCCGACCACCCGTTCCATCCGGTCATGGTGGTGCCGGAGCGGGTGGAACTGCCGCCGGTCTATCTGCTCGGCTCCAGCGGCGCGAGCGCACAGGCCGCGGGGCAGCTGGGCGTCGGCTATTCGTTCGCGGCGCATTTCAGTGCGACGCCGGCGGGTCCGGCATTCCAGGCCTATCGCGCGGCGTTCACGCCGACCGACGCCTTTCCCAAGCCGCATGCGATCATCGCGGTTTCGGCGCTGGTGGCGCCGACGGACGAAGAGGCACGGTTCCTGGCGCGCTCGCAGGAGCTGATGTGGGCGCTGTTCCATTCCGGCCAAGTGCGGAAGCTGGTGTCGCCGGAAGAGGCGGCAGCGCATAGCTACACGCCGCACGAGACCCGCATCATCGAAGGTCAGCGTCCACTCTGGATCGTCGGCTCGCCCGATACGGTGCAGGCCGCGATCGAGCGAAAGGTCGAAGAATCCGGCGCCGACGAGGTGATGGTGACCACCACCATGTATGACTATGAGCTGCGGCTGCGCTCGTTCCGGCTGCTGGCGGAGGCTTTCGGCATCCGCAGCTAATGGTCAGGCAGCGACCGCCTCGCGCCGTGCGGCATGGATGGCCGCGGGCTGGAAGAGCAGCTTCACGTAATTGCGCGCCATCAGCATCTGCTCGGGGAGGACGCCGGGCCGGCCGAGCGACTTGGCCATGATGATGCCGCCATCGATGGCGCAGCAGATGGTGCGGGCCAGCCGGTCCGGATCGATCGCCTCGCGGGGCGGGTAGAGTTCTACGATCTCCTCGATCATCTCGCGGAAGAACGTGTTCCAGCCCTGCACCGCCTCCCGGACCTGGGCGCGCACCTCGCGGTCGAACAACCGGTCCTGGTAGCTCATGGCGGCGACGAGGCAGCCCGGGTGGCCGCCCGGCAGCGCGGAGATGTGCTCGGCAAACAGGGTGAGGCCGATGAGCAGCCGCTGCAGCGGGTCGTCGCTGAGCTGCGCTGCGCGTCCGAACACGTCGTGGACCAGTTCATTGTTGCGCTGCCGGTAGCGGACGATGAGACCCTTGGCGAGCTCGTTCTTGTCCTTGAAGTGATAGAAGAAGCCGGACTTGGTGATGCCGGCCTCGGCGATGATCTCGTCGATCGAGGTGACGCCGAAGCCTTTGGCGAGCACGCCCGCTTCGGCGATATCGAGGATACGTTCACGCGTTTCATTGCCTTTGCGCATGGTGGTCCCTCCTAGAAACTGTACTTCCGGTGTGGTTCTCGGATCGCTCGACCCACGCCGACACGTCGCCCCTCGCGACAGGATGCGGGCTATCCGGTTGTGATTGCTCGCCAAGTTCCTGGGACGCCGAACTGTACCACGGGCTCGCTATCGCCCACTCAAAAGTCATCATATGTTTTGTCTCAAGCGGGGCGCGCCGAGGATGACGACTATGACGACCATCGACCTGAACGAGAGCCCGCTCGTAACCCGCCACAACACCGACTCCGGCTTCATCCGGCGGCTGCTGGGCCGCTGGCTGCAGCGGCGCCGGGAGCGTGCCACGCTGATCGGTCTCATCCGTATGGAGCCCCACCTGCTGCGCGACATAGGTATCGAGCCCGGCGACATTTTCGACGCGCTCGATGGCAAACGCAGCTCCGTGCTGTTCAATCCGGTGCGGAAGCCCGACCATCGCTAGCCCCTGACTGCCCGCCAGGCGGCGATGATGGCATTGGCCGAAAGGTCGATGTCGGCCTCGGTGGTGGCGCCCGAAGTGACGGAAATCCGCATCACCCAGTCGCCGCGCCAGGCAGCGCCCGCGACGTAGCAGACGCCGCTATCGAGCACGCGGGCAATCACCGCCTCGGTGTCGGCCTTGCGGGCCTCGGCATCGCCGGTGCCGAAATTGAGGATCAGCTGGTTGATCGTCACTTCGTTGACGACGCGGATGCCGGGCTCCGTCGCCAGGCGTTCGGCCATGCGGCGCGCGAGCCGGCAGTGGCGCTCGACGATCTCGACGATGCCGGCGCGGCCAAGGGTCTTCAACAGCGCGTAGACCGGCACACCGCGGGCGCGGCGGGACAGCTCTGGAACATAGTTCGAGGGGACGCGGTCGCCTTGGGCGATGGAAGGCAGGTAGCTCGACCACTGCGTCATGGCGCCGAGCAGCGCGTCGCGATTCCTCACGATGGCGAAGCCGGAATCATACGGCGCCTGCAACCATTTGTGGCCATCGGTGACCCAGGAATCGGCGCCCTCGATGCCGTCCGTCAGGTGCCGCAACGACGGCGTGGCGCGGGCCCAGAGGCCGAAAGCCCCGTCGACATGCACCCAGGCGCCATTTGCTTTGCCGATCGCGACGATGTCGCCGAACGGATCATAGGAGCCGGTATTGATCTGGCCGGCTTGGGCGATAACGATCTTGGGGCCGGTGAGACCGGCAAACGCTGCCTCGAGGGCCGATGGCAGCATGCGGCCTTCGCTGTCGGTGGCGATGGTGATGACCCGCTTGCGGCCGAAACCAATCAGCTGCAGCGACGAGAACAGCGACGAGTGCGCATCGGCTCCGATCAGCACGTGCACCGGCGGCGCCCCGAACAGGCCGTCGCTGTCGGGATCCCAGCCAGCATCCAGCAGGACGCCGGTGCGGGCGGCGGCGAGGCAGGTGCCGTTGGCGACGGTGGCACCGGTGCCGAAGCCGATGGCACTTTCACGCGGCAGGTCGAGGATCTCGAGCAGCCACCGCTCGGCAACCTCCTCGAGCGCCGCTGCGGCCGGCGCGGTCGATTGGTACCCGGCGTTCTGCCCCCACGCGCTGATCAACCAGTCGGCAGCGACGCCGGCCGGATGCGAGCCGCCCATCACCCAGGCGAAGAAACGCGGGCCGACGGTCGGCATCAGGCCCGGGGCCGCGAGGGCGGCCAATTCATCGAGCATCGCGCCGGCATCCATGCCGGTTTCCGGCAGCGCCGCCGAAAACCGTTCGCGCATCTCGTGATAGCCCATTTCGGGACGGCCTGCCTTCCGGCGCACTCCCGCGCGATAGTCTACAGCGTGATCGACCGCGCGGGTCAGCAGCGTACGCAAGTCATCAGTCATAATATGATCTCCCGGCGGCGCAGCAGAAATCATACCGCATCTGAAGCGCAGATGAACAAAGGCCCGGCGCCATGACAGCGCCGGGCCCGCGAAAGTCTATGGAATAGCGCTAGGCGGCGAGCTTCTTGAGGATCGCAGCGCCCATCTCTTCGGTGCCGACCGTCTTGCGGTTGTCTTGCGCAATGTCGCCGGTGCGGAGGCCATCGGCCAGCACGCTCGAAATGGCGGCCTCGAGCCGATCGGCCAGCGCCACGAGGTTGAACGAATAGCGGAGCGCCATCGCGAAGCTCGCCAGCATGGCGATCGGGTTGGCGATACCTTGGCCGGCGATATCGGGGGCCGAGCCGTGCACCGGCTCGTAGAGCGCCTTGCGCTTGCCGGTGGTCGCATCCGGTGCGCCGAGCGAGGCGGACGGCAGCATGCCGAGCGAACCGGTCAGCATGGCGGCCGCGTCGGAGAGGATGTCGCCGAACAGGTTGTCAGTGACCATCACGTCGAACTGCTTGGGATTGCGCACCAGCTGCATCGCCGCGTTGTCGGCGAGGATGTGGTGGAACTCGATATCCGGATAGTCCTTGGCCACGGCCTGCGCGACTTCATCCCACAAGACTCCCGACTTCATGACGTTCTTCTTGTCGGCCGAATGCACCTTGTTCTTGCGGGTGCGGGCGAGGTCCATGGCGACGCGGACGATCCGATCGATCTCGTAGGTCTCGTAGACCTGGGTATCGATGGCGCGCTTCTGGCCGTTGCCGAGGTCGGTGATGGTCTTGGGCTCGCCGAAATAGACGCCGCCGGTGAGCTCGCGGACGATCAGGATGTCGAGGCCCTCGATCAGCTCGCGCTTCAGTGACGAGGCATCAGCCAGCGCCGGGTAGCAGATGGCCGGACGCAGGTTGGCGAACAGCTGCAGGTCCTTGCGGAGGCGGAGCAGGCCGGCTTCCGGACGCTTCTCGTACGGCACCTTGTCCCACTTGGGACCGCCGACGGCACCGAAGATCACCGCATCGGCGGCCAGCGCTTTCTGCATGTCCTCTTCCGAAATCGCCTCGCCATGCGCGTCATAGGCGCAGCCGCCGACGAGGCCCGTATCGAAGGTGAAATCCGTCTCACCCTGGCTGTTGAGCCAGGCGATCACCTTCTCGACCTCCTTCATGATCTCGGTGCCGATCCCGTCGCCGGGGAGGAGGAAGAGCTTTTGGGCCATTTTGCTTTACGTCTCGCGTTGTCAGATGGATGCGCTGTCGAAGCGCTTTTGCATGAAATAGCGGGCGCCGCCGACCGGATGATCGTGCAGCGTGCCGAACACAGAAAACCCGAGCTTTTCGTAGAACGGCCGGGCCTGGAAACTGAATGTGTCGAGCCACACGCCAAGAAGGCCTCGCTGACGCGCGAAGACCTCGGCCTCTGCCATCAGCGCCCGCCCGTGCCCCTTGCCACGCAGCTCGGCCGGCACGTGCAACCACTCGACGAACAGCCAGTCCAGCACTGCGGTCGCGGTCAACCCGCCCACCGCCTTGTCGTCCGCATCGTAAAGCAGCAGCGCGACCTTCTGGTGCGTGATGCCGCCGGTCTGCTGTTTGTTGTAGGCGCGCAACCCATTGCGCACCACCGCCACGTCGCGACCCAGGGGGTTGAGCTTAAGCCTGATCTCCACGGGTGTTAGCGTTCGTGGGCGCCCATTCGGGCGGTGACTTCGATTTCGACCTTCATCTCGGGCCGCGTTAGGCCGCAGACCAGCATGGTGGCGGCGGGACGGATGTCGTCAAACATCTTGCCGGCGACTTCGACGAGGCCGTCATAGTGCGCCATGTCGGTGATGTAGTAGCGAACGCGCACCACATCCTTGATGGTGCTGCCGGCTTCCTCGAGCGCATGGGCGATGGTCGCGAAGGCGTTGCGGGCTTGGTCGCGGATGTCGTCCGGCATCACCATGGTCTTGTAGTCGTAGCCGGTGGTGCCGCTCACATAGATGATGTTGCCGTCGACGACGGCACGCGAGTAGCCGATCTTCTTCTCGAACGGGGAGCCCGATGAGATGTGGAGGACCATGGGTGCCTCCTCAGAGCCAGGGGCGGCTCTGGCTCATCTTCTGCTCGAAGCCGGAAATCGCCGGATCGGACTTCAGCGTCGCGGCGATATCGTCGAGGCCTTCGAGCAAGGTCTGCTTGCGGGACGGGTCGATGTCGAAATGGACCGAACCGCCATCCGGGCCGCGAATGGTCTGCGCTGCGAGGTCGACGGTGATCGTCGCGTTGGAGCCGCGCTCGGCGTCATCCATCAGCAGCGCCAGTTGCTCGGGCGTCACGAC
Organism: Devosia sp. P3_B2; assembly: GCF_056402875.1. Lineage (NCBI taxonomy): Bacteria > Pseudomonadati > Pseudomonadota > Alphaproteobacteria > Hyphomicrobiales > Devosiaceae > Devosia > Devosia sp. P3_B2. Next base: position 150,138 of record NZ_JBFUGO010000001.1, read on the forward strand.
GATGGGCAGAATGCCGTTCTTGAAGCAGTTATTGTAGAAGATGTCGGCGAAGCTGGTGGAGATGACGCAGCGCACGCCGAAATCGAGCAAGGCCCACGGCGCATGCTCGCGCGACGAACCGCAGCCGAAATTGTCACCGGCGACGATGATCTTGGCCTGGCGATAGGCCGGCTTGTTGAGCACGAACGTGTCGTTCTCGGTGCCATCTTCGTTGTAGCGCATCTCGGAGAACAGGGCGGAACCGAGCCCGGTGCGCTTGATGGTCTTCAGGTACTGCTTGGGAATGATCATGTCCGTGTCGATGTTGATGATCGGCAACGGCGCGGCGACGCCTGTGAGGGTCGTGAACTTATCCATGGCAATACCCCTTTCGGTGGCGGTGTAATGACGCAATGGGGGGCGGGAATCAAGTCGGACGTAGGGCGGAGCTTACCGGCCAACTTGATGACCGGCCGGCGCGGGAAACGTACCCCCACCCTGTCCCTCCCCCGCAAGGGGGGAGGAGACGCCAACACTTACACTGAGCGCGAGGCTACAAAGGCAGATTCGGAGGGTCTCCTCCCCCCTTGCGGGGAGGGGACAGGGGTGGGGGGCTCTTTGGAACTCGATGGGCGAAAGCCCACCGGCGCCTTACGCCGCGAGGCTGGTGTCGGCGGCGACGCCGAGCATCAGGTTGAGGTTCTGCACGGCTGCCCCTGAAGCGCCTTTCCCGAGATTATCGTAGACGGCGACCAGCAGGGCCTGGGCCTTCGCGTCGTTGGCGAAGACGTGTAGGCGCATGCGATTGGTGTCGTTGTAGAGCTCGGGGTCAAGTTCGGGGCTGCGCTCGATATCGGCGAGCGGCGCGACATCGACGAAGCTGTCGCGGATCGCCGCGAAGTGGTCGGCGATGGCGGCGTGGAGTTCGGCGCCGGTCGGGACCTTGGCGAGCGTCCAGAGCTGCAGCGGCACGGCGGTGATCATCCCCTGCCGGAAATTGCCGACGGCCGGCTGGAACAGCGGCGTGTGCGCAAGCTTGGCGTATTTCTGCAGCTCAGGCAGGTGCTTGTGCTTGAAGGTGAGGCCGTAGAGCGCGAACTCGTTGGCGTCCTCGCCCTTTGCCTCATAATCCTCGATCATGGTGCGGCCGCCGCCGGAATAGCCGGAGATGCCGTTGACGGTGACCGGGAAATCGGCGGGCACGAGGCCGGCTTCGATAAGCGGCCGGAGCGTTGCGATGGCGCCCTGCGGCCAGCAGCCGGGGTTGCCGACGCGCGTCGAGTTGGCGATGGCGGCGGACTGCGCCTTGTCCATCTCGGCGAAGCCGTAGGCCCAGCCTTCGGCGATGCGGTGCGCGGTCGAGGCATCGATCACCTTGGTGGTGTCGTTCTCGATCAGCGACACGCTCTCCTTGGCCGCATCGTCGGGCAGGCAGAGGATCGCCACATCGGCGAGGTTCAAGAGGCGCTTCCGCTCGTCCTGATCCTTGCGCTTGTCGTGCGCGATGGAGATGACCTCGAGGTCGCGACGGCCGGCAAGGCGCTCCCGGATCTGCAGACCCGTGGTACCGGCTTCGCCGTCGATGAAGATTTTCGCGACCATGTAAGGCTCCCATGGGGGTGAATGCGCGGGACATATAGGGGTTGCCTCTGTCACGTGCAAAGGGTTTGGTTGCGCCAACACGATCATATGAGAGGCCGAAAATGACCCCGCACAACCACGCCAAGCCCGGCGACTATGCCGAAGCGGTCCTGCTGCCCGGCGACCCGCTGCGCGCCAAATGGATCGCCGAGAACTTCTTCACCGATGCCAAGCTGGTCAACTCGGTGCGCAACTGCCTCGGCTATACCGGCACCTGGAAGGGCAAGCCCGTTTCGGTGCAGGCGACCGGCATGGGGCAGGCGTCGCTGTCGATCTACGTGCACGAGTTGATCAACGTCTATGGGCTGCAGAAGCTGATCCGGGTCGGCACCTGCGGCGGGCTAAACGCCAAGGTGAAGGTGCGCGACCTGATCATCGCGCAGGGCGCGACGACGGATTCGGCGATCGTGCGCGACGCGTTCATGCCATTCAACTTTGCGCCGATCGCCGATTTCGGGCTGCTTCGCGACAGCGTCGAGCGGGCCGAGAAGGCCGGGATGCGCTACCACGTGGGCAACATGCTCTCGTCGGACATCTTCTATCACATCGAGCCCGGCCTCGCCGGTTACGGCCGGCTGCCGGCGCACGGCATCCTCGGGGTCGAGATGGAGGCGGCGGCGCTCTACACGCTGGCGGCACGGTTCGAGCGCAAGGCGCTGGCCATCTGCACGATGACCGACTGCCTGATCACTCATGCCGAACTTAGTGCCGAGGACCGGCAGTCGTCGCTAAAGGAGATGATCACCCTGGCGCTCGACACCGCGATCGGGGCTTGAGCGTCCTCGACAAACTGTCTTCGGCGCTCGGGCGGAACGACGAGCGGCCGAATGTGGAGTTGGCCGAGGGGCTGGCAGCGAAGCCGGACGCCGCCGCGGTAAGAGAACTGGTCGGGGCGCTGTCGACGGGTTCGACCGCGGTGTCGAACGACGCGATCAAGGTGCTGTACGAGCTGGGCGCGCGGCGTCCGGAACTGGTGGTGCCACATGCGGGAGCGTTCCTGACGCTGCTCGGTTCAAGGAACAACCGCAATGTCTGGGGCGCTCTCCAGGCGATCGAGTCCGTGACTCAACTGGCGCCTGAACTGGTGCTTTCGGCCCTGCCGCAGATCATCGCGGCGGCGGATAAGGGTTCGGTGATCGCCAAGGACAAGGCGGTGCAGATCCTCGCCAAGCTCGCTACGGCGGGGCATGCCGAGGTGGCCTTGCCGGTATTGCTGGAGCGGGTGGAGGCGGCGGCGCCGAACCAGTTTCCGATGTATGCCGAAGCTGCTAGTGTGGTGGTCGATGCAGGACATCGGGAACGGCTGCGCCAGATCCTGGACGCGCGGCTGGGACAGATCGACGCCTCCGCCAAGCGTGCGCGGGTCGACAAAATCCTGCGGAGATTGCAGCGGTAACCCGCTGTAGACCATAACAAAAAAGCTGAGGTACGAGCCTCATTCGGCGCGAGTGGCATAGCGCGGAATGTCAATACGCGTTGGCATGTAGCGAGGCTGGAAGTTGATCTTCCGGCGCCCTCCAGAACCTGCCCATACTCTCTTCGACGCACCGATATTGCAGCGGAACTGAACCGCTGGCGGGGGCGTTTCACGGGTTACGCTAGGCATCTGAGGGGAGGCCAGGATGAATACCCATACACTAGTCGAGCATCGCGATATCCAGAACTGGGTGACGGCCCGCAAGGGCCAGCCGGCGCTCCGGAGTGTGCCCGATCCGACCGGCCGGATGCGCGCGCGGCTCGCGTTGAATTTCGCCCGCCCGCAGGCGCCGACCGAAACGCCGAGCCAGGACGACGGCATCAGCCCGTGCTCGTGGACGGCATGGTTGGCCGAACTCGACCGGCAGCATCTGGCGTTGCGCGTCAGCGACCAGATGGTCTTCGAGTTCGTCGAGCGGCGCGAGCGGAACTAGGCGGATTTGGCCAGCGAAGTGCCAGCCAGGGGATGGGCCGGCATAACATCGGCATCCGGATCGCCGGAGACGCCGACACGGTCACGGCCGTCACGCTTCGCTGTGTAGAGCGCCGCGTCGGCCCGGCGGCGAAGACCAGAGAGGCTTTCGTCGTCGAACCGCTCGGCGACACCGAAGCTTGCGGTGCAGCGGACGAACGGCGGCAGGCCCGGGATCGACAGCGAAGCAAAGCTTGCGCGCAGGGTTTCGGCGAGCAGGCGCGCGATGGCGAGGTTGGCGCCTGGGATGAACACCGCGAATTCCTCGCCGCCCATGCGGCCGACAACCGCTTCGGCCGGCGCAGTGTCGCGCAGCAGCGCAGCAAAGGCGACGATCACCAGGTCGCCGGTATCGTGGCCGTAATTGTCGTTGACCGACTTGAACGCATCGAGGTCGGCAAGCACGAGCGCCGCCGGCAAGCTGCGATTGTTCATGCCCGGGGCGGCGCGCTCTTCGAAACCGCGGCGGTTGTAGACGGCCGAGAGCGGATCGGTTTCGGAGCGGGCGGTGATCTCGACCAGCATGTCGCGGACCAGCAGCATCAGCATCAACAGCCCGGTAGCCACCTGCAGGATGGCGCCGAGCGATTGCGAGTAGAGCGCGTAGGTCGTTGCGAGGTAGGTAGCGGAGGTGTCGCCCGAGCCGCCAAGCAGCACGGCGGCGAAGGGCTTTGAAAGGAACTGCAGCGCGCTCAGCGTGAACAGCGCAACGAGGCCGACATCGATGGTCTGGCGGCGGCGCGAGGCGAGGATGATCCAGGCGGCGCAGGCCTGCATCAGGGCATAGGGCGCCTGGTAGATGAGGTTCCGCGGCACGGTGTCGTGGGGCAGCATGTAGCCGTACCAATTGGCGACGACCGACAGGACGACGATGGCAGCAACGCCGGGCCAGGGCAGGGCGCGGCCATAGCGGCGGGCGACGCCCAGCGTTACCGAGGTGACGGCTCCGAGAAAGCTGGAGAAGCCAGCGGTGTAGGCGAATTGCGGGTAGTCCTGCAGCGGCAGGACGAATTCGGAGGCGATGTAGAGGATGCCGAACACGTAGGCGAGGGCGAAATAGGGCGCGACCTTATCCGCCCGGTTGGAGACGCCGACCAGGAAGAAGGCGAGCGCAAACAGCGCCGCGATGAACAGATTGATGGCGAGGATGAAGCTCGCGCCAGCCATGCCCTGCAGTCCGCGTCCTTGGGTAGTGGAACGACACTAGCGGCAGCCCGAGAAAGAACGGGTTAACAGCAAGCTCCAAGTGCAGCGCCATGCTGTCGCAGTCGAGTATAGGAACATGTCGCGGGCTTGGAACCAGACGCCTCTGCGACCACTTAAGCTAAGGGAGTTTTCCCGCTAAGCTATCCTGGAACAAGACCAGAAAGGCATCGACATGACCCAGGTCCTCACCAAGCACGAAGACATCCGGCTATGGGCTGCGGCCCGGTCCGGCAACCCGGCCATCGAGGACCGGGCGACGGGCATCGGCGGCCCGCCGGTGCTGAGGATCCTGTTCGATCAGTACGCGCTGAACGCCGGGGAGAACCAGTACGGCGATCGGCCCGGTGGGCTCGACCTGGTCGACTGGTCGGAATGGTTCGAGCAGTTCGACAGCCAGAAGCTCGGGCTCTTGGTCGAGGACGAGCGGCCGGGCGTGCTGGACGACTACTTCGAGTTCGTGCCGCGCGACGGGAACCAGCGGGACTGAGTGGGACTCAGCCTTCTCGTTCGGCAGCCGCTTCGATCGCTTCCATGTCTTCGTCCGAGAAGCCGAAATGGTGGCCGATCTCGTGCACGAGGACGTGGGTGATGATCTCGCCTAGGGTTTCGTGGTCCTCGCTCTCGGCCCAGTAGTCGAGGATCGGACGGCGATACAGCCAGATCTGGTTGGGGAGTTGTCCGGTGTAACCGGCAGCGCCGCCCTGCGGCAGGCCGACCCCGCGGAACAGGCCGAGGATATCGAACTCGCTCTCGAGTTCCATTTCCTTGATCGTCTCGTCATCGGGGAATTCGGCGACAACGCAGGGCACTTCCCCGGCGAGCGCCTTGAACTCAGGCGGCAGGTCCCGGAAGGCCGCTGCCGCCATCTGTTCGAAGTCGTCGAGAGACGGAGCTGCGCGCTCCGTCCACGAATTGGGGCTTACCGCCACTCGCGGATATCGACGAAGTGGCCGGTGATCGCGGCGGCCGCAGCCATGGCGGGCGACACCAGGTGGGTGCGGCCCTTGAAGCCCTGACGCCCCTCGAAATTGCGGTTCGAGGTCGAAGCGCAGCGCTCCTGCGGCTTCAGCTTGTCGGGGTTCATGGCAAGGCACATTGAGCAACCGGGCTCGCGCCACTCAAAGCCCGCATCCTTGAAGATCACGTCGAGGCCTTCGGCTTCCGCCTGTTCCTTGACGAGGCCGGAGCCCGGCACGACCATCGCGTTGACGCCGGTGGCGACCTTCTTGCCGGCCACCACCTTGGCGGCGGCGCGCAGGTCTTCGATGCGGCCGTTGGTGCACGAACCGAGGAAGACACGCTCGATCGAGATGTCGGTGATCTTGGTGCCCGGCTGGAGGCCCATGTACTCGAGTGCCCGCCACTTCGAGGCGCGCTTGTTAGCGTCCTGGATGTCGTCCGGATTGGGGACGACGCCATTGATCGAGATCACGTCCTCGGGGCTCGAGCCCCAGGAAACGATCGGCGGCAGCTTGGCTGCGTCGAGGATCACCACCTTGTCGTAGTGCGCGTCGGCGTCGGAATAGAGCGTCTTCCAGTACTCGACGGCGTGGTCGTAAGCGGCACCCTTGGGGGCGCGCGGACGGCCCTTCACGTACTCGAACGTTTTCTCGTCCGGCGCAATCAGGCCAGCGCGGGCGCCGCCCTCGATGGTCATGTTGCAGACCGTCATCCGGCCCTCCATCGACAGCGCGCGGATGGCTTCGCCGGCGAACTCGATGACGTGGCCGGTACCGCCAGCGGTACCGATCTCACCGATGATGGCGAGGATGATGTCCTTGGCGGTGACGCCGGGCGGCAGCTGGCCGTCGACGCGGACCAGCATGTTCTTGGCCTTCTGCTGGATCAGCGTCTGGGTAGCGAGCACGTGCTCGACTTCCGACGTGCCGATGCCGTGGGCCAGCGCGCCGAACGCGCCATGCGTCGAGGTGTGGCTGTCACCGCAGACGATGGTCATGCCGGGCAGGGTGAAGCCCTGCTCGGGGCCGACGATGTGCACGATGCCCTGACGCTTGTCGAAGGGATCGTAGTATTCAATGCCGAAATCCTTGGTGTTCTCGGCGAGCGCGGCGATCTGGATGGCGCTTTCCGGGTCCGGATTGGGCAAGGAACGGTCGGTGGTGGGGACGTTGTGGTCGACCACGGCCAGGGTGCGCTCGGGCGCACGGACCTTGCGGCCGTTCATGCGCAGACCCTCGAAGGCCTGCGGGCTTGTCACCTCGTGGACCAGGTGGCGATCAATGTAAATAAGGCTGGTCCCATCCTCGTTGTTGGAAACAAGGTGATCGTCCCAGATCTTATCGTACAGAGTTCTGCCGGCCATTTTTGCTGGAGGTTCCACTCGGGGGTTAAGGGAGTAACGGGGGGTTCTAAGCCCCGCTTGCATGTCAGGTCAAGATTGGCCGCGGGCGCGCCCCTTACAAGGGGGCCATGCGTCTAGGTGCATCGGGGAGCCCACCGACGCGAAACGCCCCCAGCAGCGTGGTGTCGATGCCGATGTGGCGGTGGTTCCAGCGGGCGATCGCCAGTTGCGCCACAGCGCGCGACAGGGCGTTGACGGCGGCGGCGCCGATGAGGCCGAAGACGGGGATCACCGCCAGTTCTACAACCAGCCCCACCAGCATGATGGCGCCCCAGATACGCACGTAGTCGCGCTCGTGGCCGGTCATCATCATGACGATGCGCGAGGGCCCGGTGGCGGCGTCGAACAGCAGGCCGGTGCTGAGCAGGATCAGCACCCAGTAGCCGGCGGTGGAGTGATCGCCGAACAGCGACAGGATCTGGTTGCCGAAGACAAGGTAGCCGAGGAACACCACCAGTGAGAAGGCAAACCCGGCCCAAGCGCACAATGCCGTGATGGCCTGCGCCTGCTTCATCTCGCCGGCGTGGTAATGGCGCGAAACCATCGGCGCCACGACCAGGGTGATGGCGAACATGAAGAGGGTGAGAAGTCCCGCCGTACGGAAGGCGTTGAAGTAGATGCCGGCGGCCTCGGCGGTGACGAGGAGGCCGATGAAAATGGTGTCCATGTTCAGCGCGGCGGAATCGATCACCGTGCCGATGAGGAACCAGCGGCTCGCCGCGCCGTGCGCGCGCCAATAGGGGCGGAGGCCGTTGAATCCGGGGGCGATCTGGTAGCGGCGAAGGCGGGCTAGGGCGTATTGCAGGACCAGCGCGACGGCGAGGAGGGTTGCGGTCAAAAGCAAGGCCTGCCAGCCGCTCAGCGGAACGCCCAGCGCGAACAGCGCGACGACGGCAAGCGGGGTGAGGACGCGCCACAAGATGTCGCGCGGGCTGAGCGCGGTCCACACCGAGCCCTGCGCCCGCAAGGCGGACGACCAGTATTCGGCGAAGGCCATCGGCAGGATCAGTGCTGCTGCGGCGTAGAGATGCCAAGGCGGGCCACCATCGAATGCGCCGGCGATCGCGGCGCCTGCCAACGTCAGCACCGTAAGCCCGAGGCCGGCAAGCAGTGTCAGCGCGCCGCCGGAGCGCAACGCCGCCAATGCCTTGTCGTGGCGGCCGGCGACTTCCTCCTCCGGCCAATAGCGGAGGATGGCGGTCTGCTGGCCCATCGAGGCGCCGATGGCGAGCACCGTGGCGAGGCTGAGGCCGAAGGCGAAATAGCCGTACTCGGCTGCGCCCATGGTGCGCGAGAGCACCACGTACATCAGGTAGGTCAGCCCCGCCGTCGCCACCTTGATCAGCAGCGAGACCAGCGAGCGGCTGAGGCCGGTGCGCAGCAGCGCGCGGAGATCGGTGGGAGCAGGAGACATCAGGGCCGTCACAGAGGTTTGGCCCGACTATGGCAGGGGGATGCTCACAAGGTCTTACTGCGGAGTGGGCACTCGACAACGGGTGCAGCCGGACGCAGAGTCAGGGGACCGAGGGGACGGGGAGTTGGGCGATGAATGAGGCGGCGGCTGTCGACACGCGTGCGGAACTGATCGCGCGGGCGCAGGGCTACCAATCATCGGAGCCGAGCTTTGCGCGGTTTCTGAAGACGGTGGCCGAGGCGACCGACCCCGAAGACCTGGCGATGCACTCCGCGGAGGCGCTGGAAGCGACGTTTCGCAAGTCCTACGGCCGGCTGGGAAAGCGCGAGCTTGCGAGCCACAACGTCTACGTGGTGCCACCGGAGAAACCGGGCGACGCCGAGATCGTCGAGGTGTTCTCGGCGGACATGCCGTTCATCGTCGATAGCGTCTTGGCAGCAATCCGGGCGCGCGGCGGGGTGATCCGCTTCATCACCCATCCGGTGCTGCAATTCGACCCGGCGACCTATCGGGTGCTGGAAGTCCCGACCCCAGGTAGCCGGCTCGAGAGTTTCCTTCATGTCGAGATCGACCCCTTGGCAGATATCGTCCAGCGCGAGGCGCTGCGGGGCGAGATCGACGACACGCTGACCGATGTCGGCCGCGCAGTTGCCGGCTGGCGGCCGATGCTGGCGCGGGTGAAGAAGGCGATGGCCGATTGGCACGCCCATGCGCCCAAGGCGCCGCCGGCGCAGGTGGCCGAGGCGATGCACTTCCTCGGCTGGCTGGCCGAGCACAACTTCACCTTCCTCGGCATGCGCGAGTACAAGCTGGAGCCGGGCAGCGAGGCCGATGGGGTAACGATCCCGGCCAAGCTGGTGCCGGTACATGACAGTGAGCTGGGGATCCTCGAGGACCCCCGCGTGCTGTTCCTGCGTTCGGGTCCGAACTATGTCGAGATGACCGAACAGCATTTCGCGTTCCTCGCCGAGCCGGCGCCGATCATGGTCACCAAGGCCAATATCCGGTCGCGGGTGCACCGGCGCACCTACATGGATTACGTCGGGGTGAAGCTCTACGACCGGGAAGGCGCCATCTCTGGCGAGCTTCGTATCGTCGGGCTCTTCACCTCGATGTCACTGGCCTCGCCCAACACCGACGTGCCGCTGATCCGCAAGAAGATCACCGAGGTGCTGAAGGAAGCGGGCCAGGACCCGCAGAGCCACGCCGGCAAGGCGCTGATGAACGCGCTCGACACTTTCCCGCGCGACGAGCTGTTCCAGATCTCCGAGCCGCAGCTCTATGAGTTCGCGACAATCATCGCGAGCCTCGTCGACCGGCCGCGGGTGCGGGTGCTCAGCCGCATCGACCGCTTCGACAATTTCGTCTCGATCCTCGTGTTCGTGCCGCGCGACCGCTACGATTCCGACGTGCGGGCGGTGATCGGCGCCTATCTGGCCGAGGTCTATGAGGGACGGGTTTCGGCGTTCTACCCGAGCTTCCCCGAGGGCGAGCTGGTCCGCGTGCACTTCATCATCGGACGCAACGGCGGCAAAACGCCCACACCGCTCCGCGAGGAGCTGGAGCAGGGCGTTGCCGAGCGCATCCGCACCTTTGGCGACAGGCTGGTGGCAGCGGCGCCGGATTCGGCGGCCATCGCGGACTACCTCGATGCGTTCCCGCCGGATTACCAGGCGGTGCACTCCGCCGAAGCCGCGCTCGCCGATATCGCGGTGATCCGGGTGTTGCCGGACGAGCGGGCGATTGCGCTCAGGCTCGGGGCGCGCGAGGGGCGCAGCGCCATGGGGCTCAAGGTCTACCATCAGGGCAGCCCGATCGCGCTGAGCGACCGCGTGCCGATGCTGGAGAATTTCGGCTTCCGGGTGATCGACGAGGACACCTTTACGGTGAAGCCGCTGCACGGGGCCGAGACGTTCGTCCACGACATGCTGCTCGAGGCCGATGATGGGCTCGACCTCGACGACCGCGTGCTGGGCCAGCAGATCGAGAACGCCATCCTCGCCGTGTGGCGGCGCGAGGCGGAGAGCGACGGGCTCAACCAACTGACCATGCGGGCGGGGCTCAGCTGGGATGATGTCGAGGTGCTACGGGCGCTAACCCGCTACCTGAAGCAGGTCGGCATCCCATACTCGCGCGACTACCTGAATGGCGTGATGGCGCGACATGCCGATGTGTCGGCGGCGCTGGTGACGCTGTTTCACGCCGAGAACGATCCGCATTTCGCCGGCGATCGAAAGCGGGCGACCAGCGAGGCGCGCGACATCATCAATGCGGCGGTCGAGGCGACGACCTCGCTCGACGAGGACCGCATCCTCAGGCGCTATCTCAACCTCACCGAAGCGGTGGTGCGGACGAATGCCTATCAGCGCGACCAGAGCGGATCGCGGCGACCGGCGCTGGCGCTGAAGTTCGATTGTTCGAAGGTCGATGCGCTGCCGGAGCCGAAACCTTATCGCGAAATCTTCGTCTATTCGCCGCGGGTGGAAGGGCTGCACCTCAGGTTCGGGCCGATCGCGCGCGGTGGCCTCCGCTGGTCGGACCGGCCGGAAGATTTCCGCACCGAGGTGCTGGGGCTGGTAAAAGCGCAGCAGGTGAAGAACGCCATTATCGTGCCGGTGGGCGCGAAGGGCGCGTTCGTGCCGAAGCAGACGCCGGTCGGCGCTGACCGCGAGACGGTGATGCGCGAGGGGACCACCTGCTACAAGATATTCGTCTCGACGCTGCTCGACGTCACCGACAACCTCGAAGTCGACACCATCGTCCCGCCCCCCGATGTGGTGCGGCGCGATGGCGACGATCCGTACCTGGTCGTCGCCGCCGACAAGGGCACGGCGAGTTTCTCGGACACCGCCAACGCGATCGCGGTGGGTCGCGATTTCTGGCTCGGCGATGCCTTCGCCTCGGGTGGCTCGGCTGGCTACGACCACAAGAAGATGGGCATCACCGCGCGGGGCGGCTGGGAGGCGGTGAAGCGGCATTTCCGTGAGATGGATCGCGACATCCAGACCACGCCGTTCAGCGCGGTGGGCGTCGGCGACATGTCGGGCGACGTGTTCGGCAATGCCATGCTGCTATCGCCCGAGACGCGGCTGATCGCGGCGTTCGACCATCGCGACATCTTCATCGATCCCGATCCGGATCCGACGGTCAGCATGGCGGAGCGGCTTCGGCTGTTCCAGCTGCCGCGCTCGAGCTGGCAGGACTACAATGCCGAGCTGATCTCGAAGGGCGGCGGGGTCTACTCGCGCAGCCTCAAGACGGTGGCCCTGTTCGCTGAGGCACGGAAGGCACTGGGGCTCAACTCCGACGCGGTGGCGCCGAACGACGTGATCCGCGCCATCCTCAAGGCGCATGTCGATCTGCTCTGGTTCGGCGGCATCGGCACCTATGTGCGCTCCAGCGCCGAGAGCGACGCGCAGGCCGGCGACAAGGCCAATGACGCGGTGCGGATTGCCGGCGGCGAGATCCGCGCGCTGGTGGTGGGCGAAGGCGCCAATCTCGCGGTGACGCAGCTGGGGCGGGTCGAATACGCGCTGAAGGGCGGGCGGATCAACACCGACGCGATCGACAACTCGGCCGGTGTGAACTCGTCCGACCTCGAAGTGAACATCAAGATCGCGCTCGGGGCGCTGACGCGGACCGGGCAGTTGACGACGCCGGTGCGCAACGAGTTCCTTGCCTCGATGACCGACGAGGTGGCGGCGCTCTGTTTGAAGAACAACTACCTGCAGACGCTGGCGCTCAGCGTCGAGGAATCGCGTGGGCTCGCGGCATTCCCCGAGCACCTGTCGCTGATGGAGGCGCTGGAGGCGGCGGGCGAACTCAGCCGGCCCGTGGAGTTCCTTCCTGACAACGCGGCACTCCGGCATCGGGCGCAGGGCGGCAAGGGGCTGAGCCGGCCAGAGCTGGCGGTGTTGCTGGCTTACGCCAAGAACGTCGCCAATGCGGACCTGCTGAAGACCGGCGTGCCGGACGATCCGTATCTGGGGCGCGAGCTCTACCGCTATTTCCCGGAGCGGCTGACCGAGACGTTCGAGGACACGGTCACCAACCACCGGCTGCGGCGCGAGGTGATCGCCACGGTGCTGTCGAATGCGATGATCAATCGCGGCGGGCCGGGCTTCGTCAATGAGATGATGACGGCGTCGAGCGCCGATGCCGGGCAGGTGGCGGCCGCTTATGCGGCGGCGCGAGACGTCTACGGTACGCCCGATTTCAACCGCGACATCGATGGGCTCGACGGCACGGTGCCGGGCAAGACGCAACTGAGGCTCTATGCCGAGGTGCAGGCGCTGTTGAAGCGCGAGACGCTGTGGTTCCTGAGGAACGGGCGGTTCGACAACGGCTTGCGACCGCTGGTCGATCGCTACCAGGATGGCATCGCGCAGGTGCGGGCGATGATCACCGGCCTGTTGGGCACGTATCTCGAGCACGCCATCGGCGAGCGGACAACGCGGCTGGAAGCGGCCGGGGTGAGCCGCGAGATGGCGCGGCGCTTCGCTGAACTGCCGGTGCTGTCGCTAGGGACCGATATCGTGCTGGTGGCCGAAAAGACCCGGACGCCGGTGGCTGATGCTGCGGTGGCGTTCTTCGGTGTGCTCGACACGTTCAAGCTCGGCCGTATCGTCGAGCAGGGCAACGCCATCGTCCTTGCCGACAAGTTCGACCGAATGGCGCTCGACCGGGCGCTGGCCAACCTGCTGCGGGCGCAGCGCGACCTCACCGTCGATGCGCTAAGCCTCGGCACCGGTGCGGTGGATGGGCGGCTTGCCGCCTGGCGCAGTGCGCAGCCGGAGGCAATCGCGCGGGTTGCAGATGCGGTGCAGGGGCTCACCGAGGGCGAGATGACGGTATCTCGCCTCTCGGTCGCCGCCGGCTTGCTCGGCGATCTGGCGCGGAGCGTCTGACGTCAGCCGTTCACGGCCTGCGGTGATGGGTTGAGGATCGACCAGTCGGCATCCTGCGCCCAGGCCTCGAACGAGTGCCAGGCGACCTCGGGGAAGGCCCGGTGCAGGGCCGGAATGTCGACATCGTAGCCGACCTGGTCGAACCATTCGAACATGATGGCGCTCTCGGGGTCCTGCTGCCGCGCCGCCGCCAGCGGGATTTCCTGGTAGCGAACCGGGCCGCCGGTGGTGCGCGAGAGGATTGCGGCCTGGTCGGTGCCGGAGAGTTCGTCGCCGGCGATGTCGAAGCGCTTGCCGAACACCGAGGCGCCGCGTTCAATCACCGCCGCGACGAAGGCGCCGATATCGGCGACGGCGATCAGCTGATTAGTCCGCGCGGACGGCAGCCCGAAGGCGTAGACGCCGTTGCGGAGCGCCTCGATCCCCCAGGGTGCCGTGACATTCTCCATGAAGGCGACGGGCGCCACGATCGTATGGGGAATGCCGAGTTCCGTGATCGCCTGCTCGACCCGATACTTGCTCTCGAAATGCGGGATGCCCGTCGCCTTGTTGGCGTCGGCGACAGAGGAAAACACCAGGTGACCGATGCCGGCCGCCTTGGCGGCGTGGACTGCGGCGATGCCCTGCTGGGTCTCGAGTTCAGGGCCGTTGCCCCAGAAGCTGGTGACGACGAACATCGCGTCGGCGCCTTTGGCGGCGCGTTCGACCGAGGCCGGATCGCTGAAATCACCGGCAATGATGTCGGCGCCAGCGGCGGCGAGGTGGCGTGCAGCTGCCGCATCGGGGTTGCGGGTCAGCGCCCGCACGGTGTGACCCCTGCTGAGCAGGGCGCGGGCGACGGCGCCGCCTTGCTGGCCGGTGGCGCCGGTGACGAGGACGGTTTTCTTGGTTGTCATTTTCGATCTCCGAGTTTGGTCCCGGAGATTTCGGTACTGACGGATTGCGCTACAACGAGCTATAGTCAGGAAACATCGTACCGCTGGGAGCTACAATGGTGGACCTGAACGACGTTGCGATCTTCGCCCGGGTGGTCGAGGCCGGCAGCTTCACCGGGGCGGCCCGGTTGCTTGGCCTGCCCAAGACGAGCGTCAGCCGACGGGTTGCCGAACTCGAACGGCAGGTCGGGGTGCGGCTGCTGCACCGGACCACCCGCAGCTTGCGGCCGACCGATGCAGGGCGGCTCTATTACGAGCAGAGCAGTGCGGCGCTGCGGACCATCGAGGCGGCGAACGAGCAGCTCGCCGAAGCGCGGGCCGAGCCCTCGGGTACCATCCGGGTGTCGGCGCCGGTCGGCTTCGCCGGGTTCTTCCTGGGGCAGACGGTGTTCGAGTTCCTCGAGTCCTATCCCAAGGCGAGTGTCGAGCTGCTGCTCACCGACGACAAGCTCAACCTCGTCGAGGCGGGCATCGATGTCGCCTTCCGCACCGGTTCGCTGACGGATTCGACGCTGGTGGCGCGCAAGCTCGGCGCGTCGCACAAGGTGCTGTGCGCGAGCCCCGACTACCTCGCCAAACGAGGAACGCCGGAACAGCCGGCGGACCTCAGATTGCACGATTGCATCATTGCCGGACGGTCGATCGCCGGCGCGCAATGGGTGCTGGAGGGGCCCGATGGGCCGCAGACCGTGGCCGTGAGCGGCCGTATCGCTGCCAACACGATGGAGATCGCGACGGCGGCGGTGCTCAAGGGTCTCGGCATCGCGCAGTTGCCTGCCTCCGCCGCGGCGCCCGCCATTGCCGAAGGCCGGCTGCAGCGGGTGCTGCCGGACTATGCGATGGCCGTGGGCGGCGTCTACGCGCTCTATCCGTCGAGCCGGCACCTGTCGCCGGCGGTCAAGGCGTTCGTCGAGCTCGCCGCCGAGCGGTTGAGCCGGGCGGCGGCGCTCGAAAACTGCGCGCCGGATGCGTTGGGAATGCCTGCTGCCTAGTGCCGGAAGTGGCGCATCCCAGTCATCACCATGGCGATGCCGGCTGCGTCGGCAGCGTCGATCACCGCCTGGTCGTTCATCGAGCCACCGGGCTGGATGACGGCGGTAGCGCCGGCTTCGACCGCGGCGAGCATGCCGTCGGGGAACGGGAAGAAGGCGTCGGAGGCCACCACGGAGTTGGCGGTGAGGGCGCCCTCGATGCCGGCGGCTTCGGCGGCGTCGATAGCCTTGCGGTGGGCGACGCGGCTTGAGTCGAGCCGGCTCATCTGGCCGGCGCCGATGCCGACTGTGGCGCCGTCCTTGACGTAGATGATGGCGTTCGACTTGACGTGCTTGGCCACCTTCATCGCGATCTTCAGGTCGCGCAGTTCGGCCTCGGTCGGGGCCTTCTTGGTCACCACGCGGAACTCGGTGTCGTCGACGTTGCGATCGTCGCGACCCTGGACGAGTAGGCCGCCGGCCAGCGATTTCACCGTCAGGCCGCCGGCCTTGGGGTCGGCAAGCGCACCTGTGAGCAAGAGGCGCAGGTTCTTCTTGGCGGCGACGATCTTGATTGCCTCCTCAGTGGCGTCGGGCGCCACGATCACCTCGGTGAACACCTTGACGATCTCGGTGGCGGTGGCTGCGTCGATGGTCTGGTTAAGCGCCACGATGCCGCCAAAGGCGCTGACCGGATCGGTGCGCAGCGCCAAGTGATAGGCCTCGATCAGCGAGGCGCCGGTGGCGAAGCCGCACGGATTGGCGTGCTTGATGATGGCGACGGCGGGAACCTTGGGGTCGAACTCTGAGACCAGCTCGAAGGCCGCATCGGTGTCGTTGAGGTTGTTGTAGCTCAGCGACTTGCCCTGCACCTGGCGGGCGGTGGCGACGCCGGGGCGCTGCTCGCCGGTGGTGTAGAAGGCGGCCCACTGGTGCGGGTTTTCGCCGTAGCGCATCACTTCCTTCAAACGCCCGGCAAAGCTGCGATAGGGCATCTCGGCATAGTCGAGGGTCTTGGCGAACCAGCTCGAGATCACCGAGTCGTAGGCGGCGGTGCGGGCATAGGCCTTGGCGGCGAGGCGCTGGCGCATGTCGTAGGGCACGCCGCCGGTCTGGCGGATCTGCTCCAGCACCGCGTCATAGTCGCTGGGGTCGACGATGACAGTGACATAGGCGTGGTTCTTGGCCGCGGAGCGGATCATCGCCGGGCCGCCGATATCGATGTTCTCGATGGTCTCGTCGTAGGAGGCGCCCTTGGCGATGGTTTCCTCGAACGGGTAGAGGTTCACCACCACGAGATCGATGGCGCCGATCTGGTGCTCGTCCATCGAGGCCTTGTGGGTGGGGTTGTCGCGCACCGAGAGCAGGCCGCCATGCACCTTGGGGTGCAGCGTCTTCACCCGGCCGTCCATCATCTCGGGAAAGCCGGTGAGATCGGAGATGTCGCGGACAGCGGCGCCGGTCGAGGCGATCAGCTTGTGGGTGCCGCCGGTCGACACCAGCTCGACGCCGAGCCCGGCCAGCGCCTTGGCGAAATCGGCCATGCCGGTCTTGTCGAAAACAGAAAGCAGCGCGCGTTTGACCGGAACCACCTTGCCGTCGGACATGCCTTGATTTCCCGCGATGTGTTGAGTTGGCGGCTCGCTAGCACGGGAGGCGGCAGAAGGGAACCGGCGTCAGTTCTCTTCGAGGGTAAAAATCCAGCTGACCTCGTTGGCGTCGGCAACCAGCGTCTCCAGCACCAACTGCTTGGTGCGGTGGAAGCCGAAATAGGCCGACTGGCGGACGCTATCCTCAACGCGCATGTCGGCGCCCTCCCAGAGGAAGGTCCAGACCGCGCCGGAGTTGAGGCGGAGGCGGACGAGATCGTCAGTCACTTGCACCTCGGTCTGGTGGGCGAGGTGGAAGCGGATGGCGGCGGCGCCCGAGACGCGGTTGCGGTGGCGCACGAAGCGGTCCTGGCCGACCAGCGTCTTACCCTCAGCGAGCAGCGTCAGGTGGCGCTCCAGCGTCACGCCGAAGCGCTCGGCATAGCCGTGGGCGGTGATGATCAGCGTGTCGTCGGCGCTGCGAGCTTCGATCTCGCTGGGGCGGCCGAGCGGCAGCAAGCGCCCGGCGAGCGGGCCTGACGGCGCGATCGCGGCGGCCGACAACGCGTTGATGGTGGGCGCCGAGTGGGCGATGCCCTGCCGGAACAGCAGCGCGTCGTCATAGTCGGACGGGGCCGGGCCACAATTGCAGACGACGAGGTCGCGGCCGTGGCTGAACTCGAAGGCCAGCGCGCTGGCATGGGCGTGCGCGGTGAACTCCGGGTCGGCGACGAGGCCGGAATCGGCGACGACGATGGAGCGGCCGGCGATCAGCCGGCCATAGCCGCCGGCGGTGCCGGTCTGGCGGGCGCGCGCAGCACTCTGCGCCTGTACGGCAACGATCAGGTCGTGCGCCATCTGGCCCGTGCCGTTGAAATAGGCGGGTTCGCCCGTGCCGAGCGAGATGGCATCGAGCGCCCGGTGCATGCTCTCGGTCAGTTCGTCGAGATCGTTCGAGGCCTGCTCGTGGTCGCGGCGCAGCGCCTGCTTGATGGTGATCAGCTCGACCAGCAACTGGATCTGGATCTTGGCGGAGCGGCTGCGGTGCAGCCCGTCCTCGTCGATCTGGGCGTCGACGTGGTCGAGCACGTTGCGGACGCGGGCCTCGACCTCGGCATTGGGCCGGTCCGAGCAAAGCGCCACCCCGACCAGCGCGATGGCGACGAGCAGCGCGTCTACCGGATCGGTGGCGAGCAGGCTGCGGACTTTCAGCGACGAGATCTGGGTGGAGAGCGAGCGGCCGATCTGCTGGGTCTGCTCCAGCGTCGCGCCCTCGATGAGGATGTTGTAGTGCCGCAGCCAGTTGAGAACGCGACGGGCGGTGAGCGCCGGGCCCCAGGCGTCACGGTTGAAATGGCCGTCGCGGCCGATCCAGTCGAGCGTCAGGGTGCGAGCGAAGCGGCGTTCCTCATCGGTGCGCGCGTCGCGGAAGTGGCGGAGCCAGGCGAAGGCCTGCAGGTCGTATTGCCAGTCGTCGTGATCGACATCGAGCGAGAAGGGCGAAACGCCGTGCGTGTCGACGAGCTTGGATGCCAGCAGGTAGCGGCCCTGCATCATCTCGAGAACGGTTTCGCGGTCGGTCGGCCGGAACTCGGCGAGCGCGCCGATCAGGTCGTCATTGCTCGGGCCGGTCCAGGTCCAGCGGATGAGCGGATTGGTGACGATATGGTCGGCCGCGGACAACAACGTGCGGCGTGCGAGGAAACGCAGCGAATGTGCCAAGTCTACGTCCTCACATACGTTTTGGCCGGCGGGCTCTGATAGGCCCGCGCGGAGAGCTTGCCAAGGGCCGGTGACACTATCCTAGCGGCGCCGGACGCGCGCAACGAAGAACCCGTCGAGCGTGCCGCCCTTATCCCCAGGAACAAGCATACCCGGCGCAGTTCGTACGAAGCCGTCAGGGGTGACGGCATCCGGCAGCCCGACCAGTTCGTCGGCGCCGATCGGCTCGGCCACGACATCGTCGCGACCAAGCAGCCAGCGCGCCTGCTCCTCGCCTTCCGCCGGCTCGAGCGAGCAGACGCAATAAACGAGCAGGCCGCCCGGATTGAGCCAGGTTAGGGCGCGCTCGATGAACCGGCGCTGAAGCGCCACGCGGCCAGCGATATCGGACGCATCGCGATGCCAAATGACTTCGGGGTGGCGGCGGAACGTGCCGGTGGCCGAACAGGGCGCATCGAGCAGGATGCCGTCGAACTTCTGCGCCGGCTCCCAGGCCAGCGCGTCGGCGGTGACGGTTTCGGCCGTCATGCTCAGGCGAGCGAGGTTCTGCGCCATACGGGCCACGCGATCGGGCTCGCTATCGATGGCGGTGACGGCGTAGCCGGCATTCACCAGCTGCGCGGTCTTGCCGCCGGGGGCAGCGCAGAGATCGAGCACGCGGGCGCCGGGAGCAAGCTTGAGCAGCCGGGCGGGGATGGCTGCGGCGGCGTCCTGCACCCACCAGCGGCCGGTGTCGAAGCCGGGCAGGGCCTCCACCGGCTTGTCGCGTTCGCCGATACGCACGGTGTCGGCGATGACGGCGGAGGCGCCAAGGCTGTCGATCAGCTCCGGATCGATGGCCTTGAGCGTCAGGTCCAGCGGGGCACCGTCGAGCAGCGCGTCGGCAAAGTCCTCAAGCGCGTCCTCGCCATAGGTGTCGCGCCAGAGCGGGCCGAGAGTGGCGGGGAACAGCGCCTGATGCGGCAGGTGGCGGAGCGAATGGGCTTCGCCCTGGGCGCGGCGCAGCACGGCGTTCATCAGCTTGGACAGATGCTGGCTCTTGGTGTCGCGCTTGCTGGCTTCCACTGCGAGGAAGATGGCGCTGTGGTCTCCCAGTTCGGGCAGGAACACCAGATGCGCGAGGCTCAGCCGCAGGATGGCCTCGAACGGGCCGGACTTCTTCGGAATGCCGCGATCGAGGAAGCGGGCGATCATCAGGTCGATCTGGCCATGGCGACGCAGCGCCGTGGTGACCAGCCGGTTGGCCAGCGCGCGATCGCGACCATCTTCGATCTCGGCAACTGAAAAGGGGGCGAAGTTCGCCCCCTTGAGCACCTTGTCGAGCCGCTCGGCTGCGAGAAGCCGGAGCTTCAGCCCCGGCGGATTTTTCTGTTTCTTCAAGCGCTCAGCCCCACGGTCCGCGGCTGCTATTGCCATTCTCGCTCGAGCCTGTCGAGGGGACGCGCCAACCGCCGCCGGTATTGCGGGGGATGGCATCGGCCGGCGTGACCTGCGGCGCGGCGCGGCGGCCGGTGCGATCGACCTGCATATCGGAGGCGATGCGCTGCAGCTGCGCGATGCGGTTTTCGACTGCCGGGTGGGTCGAGAACAGGTTGTCGATGCGCTTCCCGCTGAGCGGATTGAAGATGTACATGTGGGCCTGGGCCGGGTTGCGTTCGGCCGCGACGTTGACGGTGCGCTGCGCCAACTGGCTGATCTTGTTCAGCGCCGAGGCCAGCGCCAGCGGGTCGCCGGAGATCTCGGCGCCATCCTTGTCGGCTTCGTATTCGCGGGTGCGGCTGACCGCCATTTGCACCAAAGCAGCGGCGATCGGGGCGACGATCACGGCAATCAGCACGCCGATCGGGCCCAGTGGATTGTCGCGGGAGTTGCCGCGACCGAAGAACAGCCCGAACTGCGCCAGCATCGAGATGGCGCCGGCAACAGTCGCGGTGATGGTCATGGTGAGCGTGTCGCGGCTTCGGATATGCCCCAGCTCGTGTGCCACCACCGCCGCGACTTCACGCGGCTCGAGATAGCGCAGCAGGCCGGCCGAGACGGCAACCGCGGCATTCTGCGGGTTGCGGCCGGTGGCGAAGGCGTTGGGCTGCTCGGTATTGATCACGTAGAGCCTGGGCATGGGGATGCCGGCGCGCTGCGCCAGTGCCTCGACCGTGTTGTAGAGGTCAGGCTGGGTGCGCGGGTCGACTTCGACGGCGTTCTGCATGCGCAGCACCATCTTGTCCGAATTCCAGTAGGCGAAGAGGTTGGTGACGACGGCAAAACCCAAGGCGATCAACATGCCGCTCTGGCCGCCGACGAAGTACCCCACCGCCATGAAGATGGCGGTAAGCGCCGCGAGCAGCACGGAAGTGCGGAGGAAGTTGAGCATTGCGGTTAAGTCTTGTACCTCGGTTGGTTATCCTGGCCCAATAAATGGGACGGCGGAAGGTTCCCGGCAAGGGAACCTCACCAAACGGTAATGCGATGAGCGACGAAACCAGTGCACAAAAGCCCCTGACTCCAGCCGCCGAACGCGCCCTCGCGGAAGCCGAAGCGCGGCGCAAGGCGATCGACGACAAGGCAGCCGCCAGCAAAGCGGAAAAAGGCGGCCGCGGCGGCCTCGACCCCGCCCGCTACGGCGACTGGGAGATCAAGGGACTAACGGCGGACTTTTGATCTTCGGCGGCAGCTATGATATACAGGATCTATATGTGTATCATAAAGGTGCCAAATGAAGATTTCGAAATGGGGAAACAGCCTTGCGGTCCGCATTCCCATGGATGTGGCCAGCAGGCTCGGTCTCAAGGAGGGCGACGAGGTTGACTTTCGGCCTTCCGATATCAACGGGATCGAACTGCTGCGGCTTGCCTCGCGCCGCGAGCGCGTTGAGCGACTGCGGGAGATCCTGAAGGATCGTCTGCCAGAGGACTATCGGTTCAATCGCGAAGAAGCGAATGCCAGGCGCTAGCTTCCTCGATACCAATATCCTCGTCTACTTCTCGATACAGGCTTCCACGCGGTCGGGCCGAGCTGCAGAAATCGTGGAAGCGGGCGGAAACGTCAGCGTCCAGGTGCTCAACGAGTTTGCCAACGTCGCGCGCTCGAAGATGCGGATGGACTGGGACGAGATTTCCGAAGCAGTGGACTTCATAAGCAACCTGCTTCAGGTACATCCGCTGACCGTCGACACTCACCGTCGGGCGCTGGCCTTGGCCGAGCGCTATATGCTGCATTTTTATGATGCCACGATCGTTGCATCAGCCCTCGAAGCCGGTTGCACCACCCTCTATTCCGAAGACATGCAGCACGGCCAGTTGATCGCTGGCCGCCTGCACATCGTGAATCCGTTCAGTTAGGCCGCGACCGGTGCCGGGCCGCCGAACAGGCCGATGACAACGCCCTGGACGATCAGCACGCCGAGCAGGTAGCCGCCGTCGATCAGGGTGAGGCTCCATTTGGCGCCCTGGTAACGGTGGTTGAGGATCATCGAGGTGATGACAAAGCCCAGCCACATGTGGACGCCGCAGAGAATGCCGGTGGTGACATTGGTGGCGTCGAAGATCACCGGGGTGAGCAGGGCGATGAAGTAGGCCATCACCAGTTGCACCACGACCGACCAGGCATAGGGCGTCCAGTCGGCCTGGTTGATGTCTTCGCGGCGCTTGCCCTGGGCGGCGAGCCACTGCTTGGACAGCGCCATGTACCAGACGAAGCCAAGCGCCATGCTGGCGACCATGGCGACGACCACCGCCAGCCAGTTCACTGCGAAATGCGTCATAGTTGTTCCCCCTCAGCCGCCAGGTGCGGCAAGGGGATTCTACGGTGATTTGCCCGCGTTCGCCAACGAAGCCGGGGGCGGCACGCACCAGGTGTAACGGCGCCTACAACCCACCCATCTTGCAGATCAGCTTCCACTCGGCCTCGGTGACCGGGCCGACGGAGAGGCGGGAGAGCTTCACCAGCGCCATGTTGGCGAGTTCGGGGGTCTTCTTGATGGTCTCGAGCGTCACCGGCTTCGGGAGCTTTTTCACCGGCAGCACGTCGACGCATTCCCAGACGATGTTGCCCTTCTCGTTCGGCTCGGCGGTCGAATCCTTGTGGGCGAGAGCCACGACCTTGATGATGCCGACGATCTCCTTGCCGATGTTGGAATGGTAGAAGAACGCCTCGTCGCCGAGTTGCATCGCCTTCATGTAGTTGCGCGCGGTGTAGTTGCGCACCCCATGCCATTCCTCGGGGACGCCGCGGTTCACTACGTCATCGTAGGAATTGACGTCCGGCTCGGATTTCATCAGCCAGTAGGCCATTTTCAGCGTCCCGCACTCTTGTTGATGGTCAGCGCCCAGCGGCTGATCTCGTAGCTCTGGAACACGCCCTCCTTGATAAACGGATCCTGCTCGTAGAGCGAGGTGGCGGTGGCGAGATCCGGGGCCTCGATGACCATGAAGCTGCCGGTGGCCTTGCCTTCCTCGGTCTGGAATGGGCCCGCGATCACCAGCTTGTCGCCGAGGTTGTCGAGGTGCTTCAGGTGCTCGGGGCGGACCGCCATGCGGTGCTCGAGGCCATCGGGCTTATCGGTGGCGACGATCGAGTAGAACGGCATCAGTCTTCTTCCCTCTTGAGCGGCCGCGACATGAGGCCGGCGACGATAGCGGTGATCGAGGTGTTGCCCTCGATCAGCAGGTTTACCGCATCGATCAGCGGGGCGTCGATGCGCAGTTGGTCGGCGAGCGCCTTCGCCACAGGGGCGGTCAATACGCCTTCGGCGAGGTCGGTGCCGGCCGGTTCGCCGCGGCCGAGGCTGACGCCGTAGCGGTAGTTGCGCGACTGGGTCGAGGTGCAGCTCAACGTCAGGTCGCCGAGGCCGGCAAGGCCCGTCAATGTCGAGGCGCTGCCGCCCATGCGGACGACCAGCCGGGTGAGTTCGGCAAAGGCGCGAGCAAGCAGCGCCGAGCGGGCCGAAGCCCCGAGACCGGCGCCGTCGMCGGCGCCGCAGCCCAGCGCGTAGACATTCTTCAGGGCGCCGGCGAGCTCGACGCCGAGGCGGTCGTCGGCGGCATAGAGACGGAAGGTGGGGCCTGCGAGTGCGGCCGCCACGGCGGAGGTGGCTTCAGGGTCGTCGCCGGCGAGGGTGACGGCGGTGGGACGACCGGCCGCAACGTCGGCGGCAAAGCTCGGGCCGCTCAGCACATAGGGAATGGCGGTGGGGGAGACTTCGGCGAGGACTTCGCTCTGGCGTTTCAGCGTGCCGTGCTCGAGTCCCTTGGCGGTAAGGACGACAGGCAGATGGGCCAATGCCGCGGCGATCGGCTTGAGGGCGGCGCGGCTCGCCTGCGCGGGGACCGCCAGGATGACCAGGTCGGCGTCGGGCAAGATCAGCGATCCGGTGACGCGGCTCGACAGGGTTTGCGCACCGAGATGGGCGCTGTTGCGATGGTTGCGGTTGATGTCGTCGATCACCGCCGGATCGCGGCCGACCAGCGTCACCTGCCGGCCGGCGATGGCTGCGGCTTGTGCGAGGGCGGTGCCCCAGGCACCGGCGCCGACGATGGCGACGCGGTCAAGCCGCATGGGTCAGGCCCATGTCGGCGCTGTCGAGCGGCCAGCGGGCCTTGGCAGAGAAATCCAGCGCGTCGGCCGCTCCGAGCGCCAGCCGTTCGGCCCCAGCCCAAGCGACCATGGCGCCGTTGTCGGTGCAAAGCGGGATGGGCGGGATGACCAGCGTCGCGCCGGCCTTGTCGGCAGCCTCGCGCAAGGCCGAACCGATCGCCTTGTTGGCGGCGACACCGCCGGCGACGACGAGGCGCAGCGGCTGCCCGGGCAACTCCGTGGCGTATTTCTGCAGCGCAGAGCGGGCGCGGGTGGCGACGATCTCGGCCACGGTGCGCTGGAAGCTGGCGCAGATGTCGGCGACGTCCTGGTCGGTCAGCGGCGCATGCTGCTCGGCGGCGAGGCGGACGGCGGTCTTGAGGCCGGAGAAGGAGAAATCGAGCCGGTCCTCCTTCAGCAGCGGGCGTGGGAAGTTGAAGCGGCGTGGGTCGCCCTTTGCCGCCATCTTCTCGACTTCCGGGCCGCCGGGGTTACCGAGACCGAGCAGCTTTGCCACCTTGTCGAAGGCTTCGCCCAGCGCATCATCGATGGTGGTGCCCCAGCGCTCGTAGTCGCCGACGCCGCGGACGAGGACAAACTGGCTGTGCCCGCCGGAGACCAGCAGCATCAGGTAGGGGAAGGCGAGACCATCGGTCAGCCGCGCGGTGAGCGCATGCGCCTCGAGGTGGTTCACCGCAATCAGCGGCTTGCCGAGCGCCGCGGCGATCGCTTTCGCGGTGGTCAAGCCGACCAGCACGCCACCGATCAACCCGGGACCGGCCGTGGCGGCGATAGCGTCGACCTCGCTCAGTTCCATCCCGGCGGCCTTGGCGGCGCGTTCGATGATGTGGTCGAGGTAGCTGACATGGGCGCGGGCGGCGAGTTCGGGGACGACACCGCCATAGGGCGCGTGCTCTTCGAACTGGCTACGGACGATGTTGCTGAGGATCGTTGCGTGCCCTCCGGCATCGCGCTCGACAATCGAGGCGGCGGTTTCGTCGCAGCTGGTTTCGATGCCGAGCACTCTCATCAAACTTGTCCGCTACCTATCTAAGGGGTAAGCCCAGCCCGGCTTTGGCCTACAATAGGTATGAACTGAAATGCAATCGGCCGCGTTCCTTCGCATCGGGACCAGGGGCTCGCCGCTGGCGCTGGCCCAGGCACAGTTGACGCAGCGGCTGCTGGCCGAGGCGCATGACGTGGCGCCCGAGCGGATCGAGATCCGCGTCATCACCACCAGCGGCGACAAGCTCACCGACCGGCCGCTCAGCGAAGCCGGCGGCAAGGGGTTGTTCTCGCGCGAGATCGAGGCGGCGCTTGACGCCGGCGAGGTGGATCTCGGCGTGCACTCGAGCAAGGACCTAGCGTCGTTCCTGCCCGAAGGGCTGATGCTGGCCGCGTTTCTCGAACGTGAGGATGTGCGCGATGCGTTCGTGTCGCTGCAATACGGGAGCGTTGCCGAACTGCCCGAGGGAGCCAAGCTCGGCTCCTCGTCCATCCGGCGAGCGGCGCAGATGCTGCGGTTGCGGCCGGACCTCGAAGTCGTGCCGTTCCGCGGCAATGTCGACACGCGGCTTGCCAAGCTGGCGGCGGGCGTGGCGGATGCGACGCTGCTCGCGGTGGCCGGGCTCAACCGGCTGGGCAAGGCGGACAAGATCACCGCCTATCTCGACCCACTCGAGTTCCTGCCGGCGCCGGCGCAGGGCGCCATCGGCATCGAAATCCGCGAGAGCGACACGCGGACGGCTGAGCTGGTGACCGTGCTGAACCACGCCGCCACGGCAACCACCATCGCGGCCGAACGTTCGCTGCTCGCAACGCTCGACGGATCCTGTCGAACCCCGATCGGCGCGTTTACCGAATTGAATGGGGTTTCGTGCAGGTTGACCGCCGAAATCCTCAGCCCGGATGGACGCGAGTTCTATCGCGGCACGGTGGAGGGTGCGGCGGCCGATGCCGCCAAACTCGGAACGCAACTGGGTGCGAGGCTGCTGGAACAGGCCGGGCCGGAATTCCAACGGCAATTCAAAGGATAGGCGCGTAACTTGAAGATGCTCGTGACCCGGCCAGACCCCGACGCGAGCGATACCGCCGCAAGGCTGGGTGCGCTCGGTATCGAGGGCGTGGCGTGCCCGCTGCTGGTGCACCAGACGCTCGAGGTGGGCCTGCCGGATCCCAAGGGTTTTGCCGCGATCGCAGTGACCAGCTCCAATGCGCTGCGGGCGCTCGATGAGCGCGGGGTGCTCGCCCGATATCTCGAGCTACCGCTCTACGCCGTAGGCAACCGCACCGCGGCGATGGCGCGCGAACTCGGCTTTGCCGAGGTGACCAGCGCGCAGGGCGCCTTCGCCGATCTCGCAGAGCTTCTGGTCCATGCGCCGCTCGTCGGGCCGATCTTCTATCCGGCCGCGCGCGATATGTCGGCCGATCTCGGCAAATCGCTGGCGCCGTTCGGGCGGATGGTGATCACCGCAGAAGTTTACGCGATGAACCCGGTAGTGACGCTGCCCGAGGGCATGGTGGGACGGCTGGGCGACGGCGAGATCGAGGCAGCGCTGTTCTATTCGAAACGTACGGCGCAGACCTTCGTGCGCCTGGTGGAGCGCGATCTCGACAGGTCGCTGCGCGCGCAGTTCGGCGTGCTTTGCCTGTCCGAGGCAGTTGCCGCGCCACTGCTCGATGCCCATTTCGTGCGGGTCGGGCTGGCCGACCATCCCAGCGAAGAGGCGATGATGGGGCTTGCCTTGTCGTTTGCGCGCGACCAAAACCCATGATGACCGGAACAATCGAGGAATTGCCGCATGGCTGAACGCAAGTCGGGGCCCGTCAAGCCGCCGGTCATCGAGCTGAAGGCGCGGGAGGCCGAGAAGCCGGCTGCCGCAACGACGGCGCGCGGCAAGGCGGCCGAGGCTGCGGTAGAAGCCGCAGCGGAGGCGATCCCTGAGGCGGCTGAAGAGCCGGTACGTCCGGCGCCCCCACCGCCCCCACGTCCGCAGGCGCGACTGGCCATGCCGTGGAGCGCCATATCGATCGCGGCTGTGGCTGGCGGGCTGCTTGGTGCGGGCCTGGTCTATGGGCTCGGCAACTGGCTGCCGCTGCCCGACCAGCGG
This sequence comes from Devosia sp. P3_B2, assembly GCF_056402875.1. Lineage (NCBI taxonomy): Bacteria > Pseudomonadati > Pseudomonadota > Alphaproteobacteria > Hyphomicrobiales > Devosiaceae > Devosia > Devosia sp. P3_B2. The sequence continues at coordinate 177,493 of NZ_JBFUGO010000001.1, forward strand.
CCGGTGATCGCCGATCCCGCGGCGCGGCTCGATGCGACGGACAGCAGCCTCAGCGAGATCGAGACGCGCCTTGCGGCGCTGGAAGAGCAGGGCAAGCGCACCCAGGTCAGTCTTGATGCGACCATCACGCAGCTCGATGGCGGTTTGAACGAGGTGCGGCAGTCGATCGCGGCGTTGCCCGCCGCTGCCGCGCCGGTGGACCTGGCGCCGATCGAGGCGCAGTTGAAGGGTCTCGAGGACCGGGTGACGGCGATCGGCGCCGGCGCCTCGACAGCCGATGCGACCGCGCTGGCCGAGACCATCCGCACGATCGAAGCGGGGATCGCCGAGTTGCGCACGCAGCTGACGACTCTGGACCAGCGGGTTGGTGCCACCGACGGGGCGATCACCACGCTCAAGGGCGAGGTCGACGCGACGCAGACGGCGATTTCGACACAGAACCAGACGCTGGGCGGAGCGGAGATCGGTCCGGCGGTGCGGCTGCCGCTGGTCGTGTCGGGGCTCGAAAACGCCATCGGCAACGGCCGGCCGTTTGCGGCCGAGCTCGCAGGATTGAAGGCGCTGCTGCCGGACCTGACGGTGCCGGGGGCGGTCGAGGCGGCCGCCGCTGAAGGGCTGCCGCGCCCCGACGCTGTGGCGGCGCGGTTTACCGCCGAGGTGCCGAACGTGCTCGCCGGTCGTGCCGCAGTCAGCAGCGGCGACATGGGCGAGGATGCGCTCGAGTGGATGAAGGGGCTTCTGGCCCTGCGTCCGGTGGGCGAGGTGCCGGGGGATAGTCCGGAGGCGATCGTTTCGCGGCTCGAAGGCGCAGTCGGACGGCATGATTTCAAGGCCGCCGCCGAACTGCTCGGGCAGTTGCCGCCGGCCATGCAGGCCGGCGCCGCGACTGCCGGACCAGATATCGTCAAGCTTGCCGCAGCGGAAGACTTCATGACCGAGTTGCGTAGCCGGGCCCTAGCTCCGACGGCGGAGGCCACTCCGTGATACGGCTCGCCTACTGGCTCATCGTCAGCCTGCTGGTCACCGCGGGCATCGCCTGGTTGATCGGCCTGCCGGGGACGCTCACCATCGAGTTCCTGGATTTCCGCATGCAGCCGCGGCTGGGCGTCGCCGCCTTCCTCGCGGTGGCGGCAGTGGTGCTGATCATCCTCATCTGGGGCATCGTCAAGCGCATCATCGCGGCGCCCTACTACATCGCTCGGCAATCGCGGGAGCGGCGGAAGGATGCCGGCTACATGGCGCTGTCGGACGGGTTCATTGCGCTGCAGGCCGGTGACGCCAACCGGGCGCGGCAGCTGGCGCGCGACGCTCGCGGAAACCTGCCGCGCAACGCGGCGGCCCAACTGCTCGAAGCCCGCGCCGACCTGGCGCTGGGCGACATGCATTCGGCGCGCGAGCACTACCGGGCGCTGATCACCAATCGCAAGACCGCGCTTGCGGCCCTTTCGGGGCTCTACGACCAGGCGCGGCAGCAGGGGCGGCCCGACGCTGCGCTGACCTTCGCGCAGAAGGCCATCGACATCTCGCCGCAGGCGCCGTGGGCGCGCGAGGCGGTTTTCGACGACCTCACCCGCAATGGCCGCTGGGACGACGCCTACCGGATGATCGCCGATGAGCAGGCGGTGACGCGCGAGGAAAAAACCCGCAAGCGCCGTCGCCAGGCCGTAGTCGAAGCGGCGCGAGCCCAGCTCGCCGAAGGCACCGACCCGCATGCGGCGCTGGAGCACGCGCTGTCGGCGCTGAAGCTGCAGCCGGATTTCGTGCCGGCGGCGCTGATCGCGGCGCGCATCTACTCCAACCGCGGCGAGGCACGGCGGGCGATGAGCCTGCTCCGCCGGGTGTGGCGCGCCACCTCGCACCCCGATATCGCGACGCTGTTCGCCAACTCGGTGCCCGGTGTGTCCGCGGTCGACCGGCTGAAGCGGGTCAACGAGCTGATCGACACCCCGCCGCCCAACAAGGCCAGCGCGCTGGTGCTGGCGCGGGCGGCGATCGATGCCTTCGACTGGGTGGTCGCCCGGCAGGCATTGGCTGGCTACTCGAACGCCAACCCGTCGCAGGCGGTGTGCCTGCTGATGGCCGAGATCGAGGACGGACAGTCCGGCGACAAGGGCAAGGCGCGCGACTGGCTGAACCGGGCGGTGCGGGCGCCGCGCGATCCGGTGTGGACCGCCGACGGCATTACCGCCGAGGAGTGGGAACCGCTGTCACCGGTGACCGGCAAGCTCGATGCGTTCGAGTGGCGGGTGCCGACCAGTGCCGTGGCGACGCGCACCGGGACGACACCGGCGCTGCCCGAGAGCGCGCCTGCACCGGCGCCGGCTGAGCCCGAAAAGCCACAGGGCGGGCCGCTCACGCTCCCTGAGGGGTAAGCGGCGAAAGAGCGTGTCTGTGCTCTCTTGCGCGTGACAGCGCTCGCTTGTATTAGACCCCGCATCGGCGCGTCGCTCGCGCCGATGAAGCCGCTTTAGCTCAGTTGGTAGAGCACATCATTCGTAATGATGGGGTCAGGTGTTCGAGTCACCTAAGCGGCACCACTTCCCCCTCCAGCTACAGCACCGTGACCTGGAACAACCGGACCAGGATTTGCTCCTGATCGAGCTCGTCTTCCAGGCGATCGCGGTACTCGCGCCACCAGACCGTATCCACGTCGCGCACCATCACCTCGAAAATGGCGATGCGATCGTGCACAGCTTCGCCTTCGGACGGTTTCCAGGCTCCATCGGCGGGCGACTGCAGGAAGGCCGTAACCCCGCCGAGATGGTCGGTGAGTTCGGCCTTGGTCCGTTCGAAGACACTCGCGGGCACTGCCGATCCATCCGGCATCTCGAGCGGCAGGTAGATTTGAACGACGAACATCGGGCCACCTCACGGGTCTCGTTGGGCCTGCCGAGCGCCATCGACGCTCTTCAGCCAGTGCTCGCGCCGGATCGTCCAGCCCTCGCGCGAAGGGCGCAGGTCGCTGGGGGCGGCGTCCAGCGAGCCGATGCAGATCTCTGCATGATCGGCGCCAAGATGAAACAGCCGCGAGCCGCAGACCGAGCAGAAGCTCCTTCCCTCGAAGGTCACGAAGTCCCCGGCGACGCTGAACTGGTCGCGTGGCCAATCCGCGTAAGCAAGAAAGGCCGAACCGGTCTCTTTCCGGCAGTCGGTGCAGTGGCATAGCCCGACCACCTCGGGCTCGCCCCGGACTTCGTACCTCACCGCGCCACAGCGGCATCCGCCAAATCTGATTGCTGCGTCCATCTCTGCCTCCTCACCGAGGCACAACACCGGACGGTGCATCGGGTTCATTATGCTCGCGGGCGCTCTCGATCGGCATTCGTCAGGGCGGGACCATGCCCGCCCGATAGTCGCCGGGGCGTCCCGATTGGCTGATCTGTCGCAGGAACCCATCTGTGGCTCGCGACTTCTCCTCCTGGGCACACCAAAGCTTAGGAGCTAGAAAAATGAAAAGACTTCTCCTTGCCTCAGTGGCAGTTCTCGCGCTCGGCACAGGCTCGGTCCTGGCGCAAAGCGATGCCGGAGCAGCAGTCGGCGGCACGGCCGGCGGCGTCAGCGGCGCTATTGCCGGCGGGCTGATTTTCGGACCGATCGGTGCCGTCATCGGTGGCTTCACCGGAGCTGTGATCGGCGCCAGCGTGGTCAGCGACGCCTCGGTTGACTACGTGCGGTTGCATCCCACCGAGCCGGTGGTGATCCAGGGCGATATCGAGGTCGGCTACGTCGTGCCGGATGATATCGAGCTGCACGTGATCGAGGGTGACCCCGACCACGGCTATTTCTACACCAACGACCGCGTGTGGTTCGTCGATCTGGGCGATCGCACCGTCGTCTATTCGCCAGGCGTAGTCGTCGCGGCCAAGGAGTAGTCCGCCGTCATCGGCTGACGAACGAAGCCCGCCCGGTACGTCCGGGCGGGCTTATTGCTGCTTGCGGCGATGGCCGCGATCGGGCGACAAGACGCGGGTCAAGGAGAGTCACCCAATGGTAGCGACCAGCGAGATTGCCAAACTGAAGCGCGAGATCGCGACGTTGCGGGATATCGTGGGCCAGAGCCGGCCGGGGACCAAGAACCCGATGAGTCCGACCGAGCGCCGGACGCTCAAATCGGAGATCGACCGCTGCATCCTCGAGCTCGACGAGCTCAGGGGGAAGCTGGCGCAGTAGGGTTCAGTCGTCTTCGACGACGGTATCGGGCCGGTCCGTGCCCTCGGCGATCTCCTGGTGCCAGGTGCCGCGCGAATCCTCGTACTCGATGCCGTCAGTGGTGCCGGCGACCCGCTGGCGGCGTGCGGCCGACTCGGCTGCCTCGTGTGCAGCGGCATGCGTCTGGAACGTCTCGGAGAGGACGTCCCCGACCTTGTATGCCCAGCCGCCATCATGCTGGACGACTTCGTATTTCACGGTGCTCATGGCGGCCGCTCCTTGGTTGCACTGGATATGTAGGGTGCGCCCGCCATTATGGCGAGAGCGTGCCGCACTCGATCGCAAGGAGCTGTCGGTTGGCGAGGCTCAGCCCTTGGGCTGCGGGCCGGGGCCGCGGCGATAGACCCTGAGCTCGATCACCGAGGGCACGTGCCACTCGAGCGACAGCATGACCGGGCGGCCGGCGGTGTCGTGATCGACCTGCCGCAAATGCTGCAGCGGGGTGCCGACGGGAACGTCGAGGATCTGCGACAGCTCGGCATCGGCAATCACCGGAGCGAGCACCGCACGCGCGTGATCGACGTCGTGGCCTCGGTCGGCCAGCAACTGGTAGAGCGAACGGCCGAACGCCTTGAGGTCCCTTTTGGCGTCGGCGATATCGGTCGGCAGGCTGTCGACCGAGTAGATGGCGGCCTTGCCGTCGGCGCTGCGCACACGGCGCACCACCACCACTTCGGCGCCCGCGGCGAGGTTGAGCGCGGTGGCGACGGCCTCGTCGGCTGGGACGCGCACGGCGTCGAGTACCCGCTTGGTGACGCTGAGACCCGTGCTCTCGAGGTATTCGGTGTAGCTGAAATTGGTGTCGAGCGAATTGCGCAGCTTCGGCCCCGCCGTGACGAACGTGCCGGAGCCCTGGCGCCGGATGACATAGCCGTCCTCGATCAGCCCGCGCACCGCCTCGCGCAGGGTGATGCGGCTCACCGCATAGCGGGTGCACAGCGCATCTTCGTTGGGTAGTTTCGAGCCGGGGGGGAACTCGCCCTCGATGATGGCGCGCCGCAGTTCGGAGCGGACAACGTCGGGCAGCAGCGGGCGCGTTCTGGTTTGCGTCATGTGTGCGTCCTGGGGGATCTCGGCGCGGCGATGCTGGCAGTAGATAGAGGTTGGGCGTCGCATGTCCACTGGGGCTTTGGGCGCAGGACGGGTATCCCCAAGGGAAGTTGAACGGCCGGTGACGTTGCGGTGCGGCCCATAAATCCGGCATGGTGGCAGCGACGTGACGCGGCGAGTGGAGCCGGGAATGAACTACGATGCGGTGGTGTGGTTGCTGGTTGGGCTCGGGGTCGGCGTGGCCGCCAGCCTGATGCTGTTGATGGGCTATTCGGCGCTCGAGCGCGGGCGGCTCAGCCGCCGCCTGCGCCAGGCACGCGCTGCGGCGCCGGTGGCGGCTGCTGCGGTAACGTCGATGCCGGTACGGGTGGCGAGGCCGCCGATGGCCAGGCCACAGGCGGCGAAGGTCGAAGCCGAGAAGCTGGAGGCGAAGCGCGAGGAGCCGGCGAAGCTCGAAGCGAAACCAGCGCCGAAGCCGGAGGTCGCGACACCGGCGGCAGTGGCAACGGAACCGGCGAAGCCCAGCGGCGTAGTGGTGGCGTTCGCGGCGACAAAGCCGGTCGAGCCGAAGCCGCCGGCGGTTCCGATTGCGCCGCCTGGCGCGGCCGAGAAGCCCGCTGCCAAGGCGCCGCCGGTCACACCTCCTGCGCCGCGCAAGGTGCAAAGCGTCGAGGCGATGTTCGCGGAGGCGTTCGCCAACGACAAGCTGCCGGGATCGAAGCCCGAGGAAAGCCCGTCGAAGGACTAGCGGTTGCGGTAGATGATCAGCGTCAGCGCGCCGACGGCGAGGGAAAGGCCGCCAAGCAGCCGGCTGTCACCGATGCTGAGGCGCAGGTAGGGCAGCCACTGGTGATACCACGGGAACAGAAAGATCAGGGCAGCGAGCAGGATCGCTGCCAGGCCGACGGACCGCATGTTGCCCCTCCGCTGTTTGGCGGAAACACATCTGATACAGCCGGTGACGCCTCTTATGTTCCGGTTCGGACAGTATCCGCCGGAATTGTTAACGGAAATTGATGGCACTTCCGGGAGCAGCTGGGAGCCGATTCGGAGATCAAGGCCTTGATCCACGCGAAGTAATCGCGTTCGGCCCAGCGCGTCGTGCTGTTGACCTGCCGCCGATCACTAGAAACTGAACTCTGCGACAGGCAACCCGGCCGCCGGCCGGGCGTTTCTTCTCCAAATGGCGCGGGGCACGACTTCGCGCGGCCAAAGGAGACGTCATCATGCACAAGGCAGAACTCGATCGCCTGCTGGAAAAAACCGTCGCCGACGCGCTCGGCGTGCGGCTCCCGGCACACCGTCGCGCGCAGGCTCCCAAGGCACGCCACCATGCCAAGGCGCCCCGCCGCCACAAGGAAAACGTGCGGGAACTGCATCCTGCATGATTGGACTTTCCCCCGGCCTCGTCTAGATTCCTCACCGCTTGATGGGGAGTCATGACGATGGAGGGGGTGCCGGCGGCGGAGATCGCGCGCTTTCGCGCACTCGTCATCGGAACGTTGCCGCAGTTCGCGGGCGGCAATTTCGTAACTCTCACCGGCGGCTGGGACAGCGTTGCGCTCGAGTGCGACGGCTGGATCTTCAAGTTTGCCCGCAATCCGGAAGCGGAAGCGCGGCTAAGGCGCGAAGTGGCGCTATTGGCGTTCCTCAAGCCGCGGGTCACCATGCCGCTGCCGCAGATGGTGCTGCATGAAGGGCCGGTGCCGTTCTCGCAGCATCTGAAGCTACCAGGCTCATCGCTAGAAACCGCAGAATACCTGGCGCTCGACGAAGGACGGCGGAACGCTTTGGCCACGCGCATGGCGCAGCTCTATGCCGAGTTGCACGTGCTGCCGCTCAACCGCATGCAAGCGGTGGGGGCAACTGGCGTCGATCCGTGGATGGGGCCCGACGAGATCGTCGCCGGGGCCGAACCGAAGCTGCCACGCGGCTACAAGGGGTTCCTGAAGCGCACCGTCGCGGCGTACCGGAAGCTCAGCATCGAAGGCGACGAACTGATCTACGGCTATTTCGACGGTCATGGCTGGAACATGGCCTTCGATCACCAGACCGGTCTGCTCAACGGCGTTTACGACTTTGCCGATTCCGGCTTCGGCTCCCGCCACCGCGACCTCAGCTATTCGAACTGGATTTCGGCCGACCTCACGCTCCGGATCATCGAGCGTTACGAGGAGTTGGCGCGCTTCCCGGTCAAGCGTGAACTGGTGATGCTCTACACCTCGGCCCTGCGACTGGCCGAGCTTGCCGAGGGGTTCCTGCCCGAGGAGAAGGCCATCGCCAACGTCACTGACTGGGTGGCGGAGCTGAAGCGGATCGGTTTTGCGAGCCACTAGACCGGCATTTCCGGCCACGTAGCAGGCAACGATGCGCGCCACTCGAGTGTAAATCGAGAAAAGCTTTTCCTGATCCCTTGCGCATGACATCAAAACGTGCGACCAAGCCGCGAGAAAAGCTTTTCCTGATCCGTAAGCCCGCCAGCAAGTGCCGGTTGCGGAGACAACAGGTGAACAGCTTTTCCTCGCCGTTTCCGGGAGGAGCCCTGCGTGTCGCGGGGACCGGAGGGCGTTATCGGCAGAGGGAGGAAACCGATATGAATTTCAAGAGACTAGCAATGGGTGCGGTGGCTGCAGCCGCCTTGCTCGCAGCGATGCCGGTGTCGGCATGGGCCGCAGACCTGCAGATGTGGGAGCGCACCGGCGGCAACGCGTCGATGGTGGACGAGCTCGTTCGCGCATGGAACGAGAAAAATCCAGATCGCAAGATCGTGCTGACCTACATCGACCATGCTGAAATGGTCCCCAAGCTCGCCCAGGCCATTGCCTCCGGCGAGGTTCCGGACCTGATGGGCATGGACCTCATCTATGGCCCGCAATTCGAAGCGGCCGGCCAACTCGAGGACATCACCGAGCTCACCAAGGACTGGACGGAACTGAAGACCGCCAGCCCTGGCCACGTTCAGGTGTCGACCTATGACGGGCACCTGTACGGTGTGCCACTCTACGCCGACGTGTCGGTGCTCTACTGGAACAAGCTGCTGTTCAAGGAGGCTGGCCTCGACCCCGAAGTCGGTCCCAAGAGCCTGCAGGACATTCACGACATGGCCGCCAAGGTTACCGCGCTCGGTAACGGTAATTACGGCTACTACCTCGCGGGCAACTGCGCGGGCTGCAACATCTTCACCTTCGGCCCGCTGATCTGGGCTTCGGGTGGTACGATTGAGCCCAAGGATGCCGCCGATGAGCCGCTGACCGGCGAAAACCTGCCCAAGGTGCTCGAATGGGCCCGCATGATGCACAATGAAGGGCTGATCAACCCGGCCAACCAGTCCGAGAACGGCAGCACCTTTGCCGAGCAGTTCGGCACCGGCAAGGTGGGCATCATGGGCACGGGTAACTTCAATCTGTATCTGCTGAAGGAGCAGAACCCCGAGCTGTTCAACGGCAACGTGGGCATCACCTTCCTGCCGGGCATCGAGCCCGGGACCACGGCATCGTTCGCTGGTGGCGACATCGTGACGATCCCCAAGGGATCGAAGCGCGTCCAGGACGCGGTGGACTTCATGAAGTTCATCCTCAGCGACGAAGTGCAGGTCGAGAGCTATGCCAAGCTCCTCAACCTCACGACACGCGGCGATATGGCCAAGAACAAGTACTTCGACGAGAACCCGCTGGTGCAGAAGATGGCAACGGCGCTCGACGTGGCGCGTACCCCGTACACGCTCAAGTTCTTCGAGCTGATCAACTCGCCGCAGGGCCCGTGGCTGCAGATGCTGCAGCGCGTCTACTACACTGACGATCCGATCGACACCATCATCGCCGACGCCAAGGCGCAGATGAAGGCGATTGCAGCGGAATAGGCCTTCCGGTCGTCCCTCCCGGGGCGGTGTGGGTCGCGACGCTCCCGGTGGGGGCGKCGCGGTTCCCTCAGAGGTCGTTTCCCGGACGGGTTACTCTATGATGTTGGCCGCCCCTCGGGCGCGGTTCAGACTTCGAAAGCGGTTCCATGTATTCATCGTCACGCGGCAAATGGGTGGGTTTGCTCTATCTGGCGCCGGCTTTGCTGTTCGTCGCGGCCTTCACGGTCTATCCGTTCGGGCAGATGGTCTGGGTGTCGTTCCAGTCGTGGTCGCTGATCACGCCGCCCAAGTTTGTCGGCACAGCGAACTTCACCAAGGCGTTCGCTGACAAGCAGTTCTGGATCTCGCTGGGCTTCACGCTCAAATACACCCTGCTGATCACCCCGATCCTGATGATCGGGGGCTATGCGATCGCCCTGCTGGTGGCGGGCAATTCGAAGCTGCAGCGCACGGCGCGCACCATCGTCTTTATTCCCGTCGTCATCGGCCTCGGGGCCTCGAGCCTGCTCTGGTACTGGCTGTTCTCGCCGGACTCGGGGTTCATCAACACGATACTGCGCGACCTCGGCCTGATCCGGGAGCCGGTTCTCTGGCTCGGCGTCCATGCCGATCTCTCGAACTGGGCGATCATCATCTCCGTCACCTGGAAGGTCATCGGGTTTGGGATGATCCTGTTCGTCGGCGCCATCCAGGCGATCCCGGTCGAGGTCAACGAGGCGGCGCTGGTTGATGGCGCTTCGTTCTGGCAGCGGCTGGGGAGCATCACGCTGCCGCTGACGCTGAGGACCGTGCTGCTGGTAACCCTGATTTCGGTGATCGGCTCGCTGCTGGCGTTCGACCAGTTCTACATCATGACGGCCGGTCAGCCGCAGAACCTCACCGCAACGTCGGTGTTCTACGTCTATCTCAACGCCTTCCCGTATTTGAAACTCGGCTATGGCGCTGCGCTGTCGCTGATCCTTGCCGCCTTCGTGCTGTTGTTCACGCTGCTGCAGATGGTGCTAACCCGCAGGAGCCACGCATGAGTACCACTTGGACAGACCAGCGCATGGCAAGCGCGCCGGCGCGCTTCGGGTTCATCACGGCGCTTTGGCAGGGGCGCGGCAAATACCTCGCGGGCGCCGTGCTGATCGCACTGTCGCTGATCATGCTGCTGCCGATCTACGCGGCGGTCACCGCCTCGGTGAAGCTGCCGTCGGAAGCGGCGGCCATCCCGCCGACGTATTTCCCCCAGAGCTTCACCTTCGAGAGCTATCTCAAGCTCTGGGAGTATCAGGCCGGTCTGCCAGTCTACTTGCTCAATTCGTTCGGCACGGCATTCCTGACCATTGCGCTCACGCTACTGCTCACGATCCCGGCGGGGTTCGCCCTGGCGCGGTTTCCGATACCGGGCAAGGAAGCCCTGTTCGTCTTCCTGCTGATGGCGCTGATCATCCCCTACCAGGCTCTGCTCACCCCGATCTTCCTGATGTTCGCGCAACTGAAGCTCACTAATTCGCTGTTCGGGCTGGCGATCATCCACACCGCCATCCAGCTGCCCTTCAGCCTCTATGTGATGCGAAACAGTTTTGAGGCCATTCCCAAGGAGCTCGAGGAGGCCGCCGTCATCGATGGCTGCAACACGTTCCAGGTGCTGGTGCGCATCTGCCTGCCCTCGGTGGTGCCCTCCATCGTCACCGTTGCGCTGTTCGCCTTCATCACCTCGTGGAACGAGTTCCTCGGGGCGCTGGTGATGATGAACCGCGGCGAGACTTTTACCCTGCCGCTTATTCTCGCGGCGGCGCGCACGCGCACGATGCTCGGCGGCACCGATTGGGGCATGTTGCAGGCAGGGGTGACCGTCTCGATCATCCCTTGCATCGTCATCTACCTGCTGTTGCAGAAGTACTATGTTTCGGGCCTCCTCGCGGGAGCCGTGAAGTAGGACCCGCGATGACCGACGAGCCAAGCCCATTGCCAAGCCCCCCGCCAACCGAACGCACCGGCCGCCATGGCCCGACCATCCGCGACGTAGCGCGGATCGCCGGGGTGTCGATCGGCACGGCTTCGAAGGCGCTGAACTCGAACGGGCGGCTCCGGCAGGAGACGCGCGACAAGGTGACGGCGGTGGCGCGGGAGATCGGCTACCGGCCCAACGACATGGCGCAGAGCCTGCACCGGACGCGCTCGATGACCGTGGGGGTGCTCTCCACCGACTCGTTCGGCCGCTTCACCTTGCCGATCTTCCAGGCGCTGGAGGAGCAGTTTGCCGACCAGGGCATCGCCATCTTCATGTGCAACGCGACCGACGATCCGGAGCGCGAGCGGCAGCATCTCGACCAGTTGCTGGGCAAACGCATCGACGGGCTGGTGGTCACCGCCCGCCGCGCCGACAAGCGCCCGCCGGTCGGCCCGCTGCCGGCCGGGCTGCCGGTGATCTACGTATTCTCGCAGGCCGATGATCGCGATGCGCTGTGCCTCTTGCCCGACGACGAGGGCGGAGCGCGGCTGGCGGTGAAGCACCTGGGCGAGATCGGCAAGACGCGGATCGCGCATGTCACCGGGCCCGAGCATTTCGAGGCCGTGCAGTTGCGGCACCGCGGCTACCTGTCGGCATTGGCGGAACTCGGGCTCGCCGCGCATCCCGAGTTCTATCTCTCGGGCAAGTGGACCGAGGCATGGGGCCGCGACGCGGTGGCGGTGCTGTTCGATGGCCAGGCCGAACGACCCGACGCGATCTTTTGCGGCAACGACCTGATTGCCCGCGGCGTGGTCGATGCGCTGCGCGAGCGCCACATCGCCGTACCACAGGACGTAGCTGTGGTCGGCTTCGACAATTGGGAAGTCATGACCAACGCGGCGCGGCCGCCGCTCACAAGTGTCGACATGAATCTCTCGGCGCTCGGCCACGAGGCCGGGCGGCTGCTGATCGACATGATCGGCGGTGAGAAGGCGCGGGGCATCCGCAGGCTGCCCTGCACGCTGATGGTGCGCGAATCCACCAGCGGACAGGATTGAATCTAGTCGCCCGGCCGCTTGCTCGGCGGTGGGGCCAAGAGGAGTTGCAATGAGCCAGTATCATCCGGTGCGTTTTGTCGATGTCCGCCTCGAGGGCGACTTCTGGAAGGAACGGCTCGACACCGTGCTCGCCCGCACTATCCCCAGCCAGCACAAGAAGCTGGTCGAATACGGCTATCTCGACTCGCTCAAGCTGCCGAGCCCGCCGCCGCCGCTGCGCTTTCCGCGCCATGCCAACGGCTTCACCGTGCAGGTGTTCTGGGACAGCGACGTGGGCAAGTGGATCGAGGCCGCGGCTTACGCGCTGAGCCACAAGCGCGATGCGGATATCGAGGCCAAGATCGAGGCGATCGTCGACGATTTCGAGAAGGCGCAGGCGCCGGACGGCTATCTCAACTGCTGGTATCTCGGCCGCGAGCCCGAGAAGCGCTGGTCGAACATGCGCGACAATCACGAGCTCTACAACGCCGGCCACATGCTCGAAGGCGCCATCGCCTACTACGAGACCACCGGCCGGCGGCGCTGGCTCGACGTCATGGAGCGCTACGTCGAACACATCCGCCAGAACTTCGGCACCGGGCCGGGGCAGAAGCGCGGCTATTGCGGCCACCAGGAGATCGAGCTGGCGCTGATCAAGCTCTATCACCTGACCAAGGAGAAGAAACACCTCGACCTCGCCGCCTATTTCATCAACGAGCGCGGCAACCCGAACCCGCATTATTTCGACGTCGAGCGCGAGGAGCGCGAGAAGAAGGGCTGGGAGTGGCAGCGCTACGTGCAGGGCACGTACGAGTACTCGCAGTCGCACAAGCCGGTGCGCCAGCAGGACAAGGTGGTCGGGCACGCGGTGCGCGCCATGTACATGTACACGGCGATGGCCGACCTCGCGGTCGAGCTCAACGACGCGGGCCTCAAGGCGGCGTGCGAGACGCTGTGGAAGGACGTGATGGAGACCAAGATGTATGTGACGGCGGGCCTCGGACCGTCGGCGCATAACGAGGGCTTCACCTTCGATTACGACCTGCCAAACCAGACCGCCTACGCCGAAACCTGCGCCTCGGTGGCGCTGATCTTCTGGGCGCAGCGCATGCTGCACCTCGATCTCGACGGCAAGTACGCCGACGTGCTGGAGACGGCGCTGTTCAACGGCGCGCTTTCGGGCCTAAGCCGTGACGGCGAGCACTATTTCTACATGAACCCGCTGGAGAGCAACGGCACGCCGACCCGCTGGGACTGGCACACCTGCCCATGCTGTACGATGAACGTGTCACGGCTGGTCGCCTCGGTCGGCGGCTACTTCGTCTCGACCGCACCGGACGGCATTGCCTTCCACCTCTATGGCGGCATCTCGACCAAGCTCGACGTCGGCGCCACCGAAGTGGCGGTGCGCGAGGTCTCGAACTATCCGTGGTCGGGCGATATCGCCATCGAGATCGATCCGGCGGCGGAAAAGGCGTTCGACGTGAAGCTGCGCGTCCCCGGCTGGTGCAAGGGCGCGACGGCGAAAGTGAATGGCGAGGCGGTGACGCTGTCGCCGGTGAAGGGCTACGCTACCCTCCACCGCACCTGGAAGAAGGGCGATAAGATCAGCCTCGAGCTGCCGATGCCGGTCGAGCGCGTCTACGCCAACCCGCATGTGGTGATGGATGTCGGCCGCGTAGCGCTGACCCGCGGCCCGCTGGTCTACTGCCTCGAGGAGGCCGACAATCCGGGCGGCACGGTGCAGCGTTTCAAGCTGCCGCGGCAGAGCGAGATTGCGGTGAAGCAGTCGAACCTGTTCGACGGCATCATCCAACTGACGGCCGGCGGCAAGGCGGTGGACGAGGGCGAGTTCAAGCCGCTCTACCGCACCAGCCCACCCAAGGACGCACCGGCGACGCTCACGGCGCTGCCGTATTACCTCTGGGCCAACCGCGGGCAGGGCTCGATGGTAGTGTGGATCCCGGAGGCTTGAGCCTTCTGCCACTGATGACGCAGGTGTGTGCCTTCTCCCCTTGTGGGAGAAGGCAAGAGGGGACGCCTACTCCGCCGCCTGCCCGCCAAACTGCGATTCCAGCAGCGCCCGCTCATAGGCCAGGCGCGAGCTCGCCCGCTGCGGCACCTCGAAGTGCTCGTCCATGGCGCGGGCGAACAGTTTTTCGCGCTCTTCCTCGGTCGACATGAAGAACGGATAGCGGCGCAGCGTTGCCGGCAGCTTGGTGTTCACATAGGCGCCGTAGAGCGCCACCGGAAAGGCGAGGCCGGGGTAGACGCGGACATCCGACATCTCCTCGGAACCGAAGACCCGGCGGTAGAACGCGGTGTGCTCGGGGCGGACCAGCGCCAGGCAGGCGTCGGCCTTGAAGAACAGCGAGGCCATCACGGCGATCCTGAGCGTCAGGAACGGCAGCGCGGGGTAGGCCAGCGATGCTTCGTAGTCGGCGGTGAAGCGTGATGGATCGATGAAAGTTTCGCCCCGCGCGAGCAGCGGCTCGAGCACATCAGGGCAACTTTTCATCGACGGGCCGAACGGGTGCTTGGCACTTACGTGATGCAGACGGATAGAACTGACCAGCTCGCCGTCAATATGGACCCCGAAGCTCATGCCGTTGGGAGCAGTGTCGAGGTCGTCGACGACTATTCCGGCGTCGTTGAACGGCACGGACTCTTCGCGGCGATAAGCTTCGTAGCGCAACCGGTAGATCGGATTGTCGGTTACATCCATGCGAACGCGCGAGTATTCAACGCGATCGAGTATTTCCATGAGCGTGCCGGCGAAGCGAGACACCGGGGCAGCTGACGCCGCTGCCGAACCTTCCACGTCCGAACGCATAGAGAACTCCGCAAACTTCGATAACAGTTTAACCTTTCGTTAGGCATAATAAAATTGCCAAATGCGCACAGAGGCCGCGCCATTTACGCATAAGCACGCAATGCCCCGTGCGTTGCGCCGAATTCTATTGATTTCAGAAGATGTTAAGCGGTCTTAACCACGTTTGCGGTTAGTCGCACCAACCGTCATGACCCGCTCGACGGTGGCCCGGGCGGCCATGCGGGCAATCAGCTCCGCCACTTCGCGACGCGGCAGCGGCACGCCGAACAGATAACCCTGAATCTGGTCGACCTTTGAGTGCTCGGCGATCAGGTTCAGCTGCTCTTCGGTCTCGACGCCCTCGGCCGTGACCGTCAGGTTGATGTCCTTGCCGAGCTGGGCGACGTTCGAGAGCAGCTTCAGCGACCGCGGGTTCTCGGCGATGTCCATGACGAAGGAGCGGTCGATCTTCAGCTTGGTGAAGGGCAGCGCCTGCAGGTAGCTCAGCGAGGAGTAGCCGGTGCCGAAATCGTCGAGGGCGATGCCGATGCCCTGCTTGGCGAGCTTGGCGAGGATCTTGGTGGCGGCGGCGCGCTCCTCGATGACGGCGGTCTCGGTGACCTCGATCTCGAGGCGCTGCGGGTCGAGGCCGGAGCCGGCGAGCGCGCTCTTGACCATCCCGGCCACGTCGGCGTTGCGGAAATCGCGGGCGGAGATGTTGACCGACACCGAGACTTCCTCGGGCCAGTTGCGGCATTCGGCCGTGGCGGTAGCCAGCACCCAGCGGCTGATCTCGGAGATCAGGCCGGTTTCCTCGGCGATCGGAATGAACAGCGACGGCGGGATCGAGCCCAGTTCGGGATGGTGCCAGCGGGCCAGGGCCTCGCAGCTCACCACGCGCCTGGTCTTCAGGTCGACGATCGGCTGGAACACCAGCGATAGGTTGCCTGCTGCGACGGTGGCCTTGAGCTCGGCCTTGAGGCGCTGGCGGTAACGGTAGTCGGTGTCCATCTCGTCGTGGAACACCTGGCTGCGTCCCTTGCCCAGCGCCTTGGCCTTGTAGAGCGCCAGGTCAGCCTTGGTCATCAGCGCGTCCATGTCGTCACTGCCGTCGGTGAGCGTGACCACGCCAACCGAGACATTGACCGAGAACACTTCGCCCTCGACCTCGAACGGGCCGCGGAAGCCGCCGAGGATGGCCTCGGGATCGGTGACGGTGTCGGAAAGCTGCACCCCGCCGGAGCGGTAGACGACGTACTCATCGCCGCCCAGGCGGGCGACGAGGCTGTCCTTGCCGAGCACGCGGTTCAGCCGCTCGGAGGTCTCGATCAGCACGCGGTCGCCGATCAGGTGGCCCATGGTGTCGTTGACATGCTTGAAGTCATCGATATCGACGATCATCAGCATGGCCATGTCGTTGGGGCGCTTGTCGCCATGGTGGCGGCGGCGTTCGAGGTCGGCCTCGACCTGCTCGGTGAAGTAGGCGCGGTTGGGCAGGCCGGTCAGCGTGTCGTAATGCGCCATGTAGTTGATGCGCTCTTCGGCCTTCACGCGCTCGGTGATGTCTTCGAACAGCAGCACGGTCTTGTCGAGGCGCGACGACACGGTGACTTCGCAGAACTGCCCGTCGGAGAGGCGCAGCACCACCTTGCCGCCGTCGCCGGCAGTGACGGTGTCCATCAGCTGGGTGGCGGAGCGCTGCGGAATGCTGCCGCGCGTGGCGGCGGCCGAGATCATTGCGGCAAACGGCCGACCGGCCCAGTTGCCGGGCATGAAGCTCGAAAACACCAGCTCGGCGCGATCGTTGGCGACAGCGATCAGGCCGTTCTCGTCGAGCATGCAGAGGCCATGCTGCATGGTTTCGAGCGCGGCATCGAGTTCGGAGGCGAGGCGGGTGGCCTCGATACGGCCGTGCACGGCGCGCAACAGGATGGCGCGGATATTGGCCGAAACCTTGCGCAGCGACACGACGAAGGCGATCAGCACCACGCTGAGCATGGCGGTGTGCAATGCGCCATCGAACAGCATGGCGATGGCCATGCCGGCGCCGATCAGGATCACCTGGCTGGTGACGAGGCGATCGATGGCGAAGTTGCGGCCGGCGACGCCGACCAGCACCGCGACGGTGACCGAGAGCGAGCTCATCTCGGCGAACGCGGTGTTCACGACGAGGAAGCTGTAGCTCATCCAGAAGCCGTAGAGCGCCGCAATGGCCGCGGCGCCGACGGTGGCGCGCAGTTCCCAGCGGGTGGCAGTGGCGACATCGTCGTCCGCCAGGTCGGATTTCTCGAAGGCGCGCATGTCGATGTCGCGGGCGACGCCGACAATGGCAAATCCGATGGCGACGGCGAGCAGCACCCAGGAGTTGCCTTCGAGGCCGGCAACGGCGGCAACAAGCGCAGACGACAAGGCGCCAAGCATCATGACGCGCCGGTCCGCGTAAAGCGACCGGATCATCGAGACGTAATCGACAGGCGGCAGTGACTTGTGCGCTGGCTCGAACATAGACCTCACCAAGGTCCGGTGATCTTGCCCGGTTAGGCGTTAATGCCTGCTTTCAGGCCAGCGTAAGCCAGCACCCAAGCGCGACGCAGGGGCGGTGTTCAGGGGCCCAATTGCTTGGGATGGTTTATGCTTCGTTTGGCCAATTGGTACCAGTCGCCCGGATTGGGGCGTCTCGGCACAGTCCCCGCCCTTCGCCGGGGTGACGCAGTGGGTAGGAAATGGGACGAGACAGCCCCTAGGGCTGCGCTTCCTTGTCCTCGTCGAACTCCAGCAGTTCGATCATCGCGCCCAGTTGCGGCACCGTGTCGTAATACGCATAGCGCCCGTGGCTGCCGTCGAACTCGCCGCGCTGCAGCAGGCGGTGGCCCTTGCCCTCGAGATAGGCGTCGCGCTTGGTGAGGTTCCGGGTCCTGAACGCGATGTGGTGGCAGCCCGGGCCGCGCTCTTCGAGCAGGTCGCGCCAGGCGCTCTTTTCCGGCCCGGGTTCGAGGAACTCAAAATCGATGTTGCCGAACTTGAACATGATGATCTTGCAGCCGACCTCGGTCGGGCGGCCGTTGTAGATCGCCTTCGCCTCCTCAGGCTCGGCGGCCTTGCCCATCTCGGGCACCGGCTTGCCGGTCAGCTCGGAGAACCAGGTTGCCGATTTGACCACGTCATCGGTGACGAAGCAGATCTGCATGATCTCGTCCTCGTCGAGCAGGCGCTTGTCCATTTCGAAGTCCTCACGATGGTGGGGGCCGGCGACCCTCTGGGAAGGAAGGGGCCGCCGGCCAGGAGGAGATCAGCCGAGGATGGTCTCGTAGTTCTCCTTCATCTTGGCGATCGCATCGTCGACCGTCATTGCCGGGTCGCTCCAGAAGCCGAACACCACGTCCCAGATCGAGTTCTGCCAGTCCGCATCTGCGGTGTTGTGCGGGTTAGGCACCTGGTGGGTGGGGTCCTTCAGCACCTCGAGGACGTTCTTGGAGCAGAGGTCGAGGGCTTCGGCCGGTGCGTCGAGCCGGGTCGGGGTTGAGCCCTTCACCTTGGCGAACTCGCCCTGGATCGCCGGATCGAGCACCACCGAGGCGAAGTCGAGTTCGGCCTTGTCGATGTCAGCAGCCTGGTTGCCGAGCAGGCCCCAGGCATCGACCGTCACGACGACGGCCTTCGCACCGGGCACTGGCACGCAACCGTAGTCGGTACCGGCGACTTTGCCGGCGGCTGTCCACTCGCCCTTCATCCAGTCGCCATGCAGCTGCATCAGCGCCTTGCCGGTGATCACCATGTTGGTGGTGACGTTCCAGTCGCGGTTGGCGGCGCCTTCGTCGGCGACCTGCTGGAACTTGCGGATGGTCTCCAGCAGCGTTTTCATCTCGGGCGTGTCGAGCACCGCCGGATCGGGGGTTTCGCCATAGATCTTGGTGTAGAACTCGGGCCCGCCGATGGCGCCGGCGAGGGCGTGGGTCAGGTAGCCGATCTGCCATTGCTGCGCGCCGATGGCGATCGGGATGTAGCCCGCCGCTTTGATCTTGTCGAAATCGGCGAACATGGCGTCGAGCGAAGTCCAGCCGGCCGGATCGACCCCTGCGGCCTTCGCCACCTCCATGTTGTAGTAGACCATGCCGTCGATATGGATGGCGGTCGGCACTTTGACGATTTCGCCGTCGACGGTGATCGACTTCTTCACCGAGTCCGGCAGCTTATCGAGATAGCCATTCTCGGTGTACCAGGCGGTCAGGTCCTTCGCGAGGCCGAGTCCGCGCAGGTCGCGATAGACGCCGGGGCTCGATTCCATGAACAGGTTCGGCGGGTTGCCGCCGGTGACCAGCCCCATCAGGGTGACGTTGGAGCCGGTGTCATGCGGCACGGCGAAATCGGTCCAGGTGTCGCCCTTCGCCTCGAGCCCTTTCTTCAGGACATTGAGCGCGCCGACTTCGGCCGGCGACGACCAGCCGTGGTAGACGGTGACGTCGGTGGCGTGTGCGGCGAGTGGCAGGGCGGTGAGCATGAGGGCGGCGACAAGGCCGGCCAGAGTCTTCTTCGGCATCACGTTTTTGTTCAGCATCGTCAATCCTCCTCGTTGATGCGTCGGCACGTCTGAAACTGCTGTTGGCTAGAGGCGCTGCCCGCTGCGGGCATCGAACACGTTGGCCTTGCCGCGGGCGAAGGGCACGGAGACCGCGTCGCCCTGCTTGAGGCCGGCGGTTCTCGAGGGTTCGACGCGGATGGCGAGCAGGTTCTCGCCATGCTTGAGATAAGCGGTGGCGTCGCTGCCGGTACGCTCGGTGTACTGGACCGGCAGGGTGAAGGTGGCGGCCGCGCCGGGCAGCGTTTCGCCGGGGGCACCGAAATGCTCCGGCCGCAACCCGAGGATGACAGGCGCGCCATCGGTGGGCGCGGTCTTGAACGGATAGCTGCCGAGATCGAAGCGGATGCCATCGAGTTCGGCGGCGACGGTGCCATCGGCCTTCTTCAGCGTGGCGGGCCTCAAATTCATCGAGGGTGCGCCGATGAAGCCGGCGACGAACAGGTTGGCCGGGTGCTCGTAGATTTCGTCGGGGGTGCCGAACTGCTGGATCACCCCACCATCCATCACCGCGATCTTGGTGGCCATGGTCATGGCCTCGATCTGGTCGTGGGTGACGTAGACGATGGTGGATTTCAGCTCGTCGTGAAGCTTCTTGATCTCGAGCCGCATCTCGGTGCGGAGCTTGGCGTCGAGGTTCGAGAGCGGCTCGTCGAACAGGAAGACGCCGACATTCTTCACCAGTGCCCGCCCGATGGCGACGCGCTGGCGCTGGCCGCCCGACAACTGCGCGGGCTTCCTGTCGAGGAGCGGCTCGATCTGCAGCAGCTTTGCCGCCCAGGCGATGCGCTTGTCGATCTCGGCCGCCGGGAGCTTCGACGCTGCAAGCCCGAACTTGAGGTTTCCGCGTGCCGTCTTGGTCGGATAGAGCGCGTAGGACTGGAACACCATGGCAAGCCCGCGATCCTTGGGATCGAGGTCGGTGACGTCGCGCTCGCCGATCATGATGCGGCCGTCGCTGACATCGAGCAGGCCGGCGAGGAGGTTCAGCAACGTGGTCTTGCCGCAGCCCGACGGCCCCAGCAGCACGAGGAAATCGCCGTCATCCACCTCCAGGTTGAGATCCCTCAGGACCGTCACCGCGCCGTAGTTCTTGTGGATGTGTTCGAACGAAACGCGTGGCATGAGCTAACCCTTGATCGCCCCGGCGGTGATGCCCTGGACGAAGAATTTTCCAAGCAAGAAGTAGATGACGAGCGGCGGGATGGCGGTGAGCAGCGCCGCCGCCATGTCCTCGTTGTAGGAAGCCGTGCCGGTCGAGACGACCACGGTATTGGCGAGGATGACGGTCATCGGCTGGTTGTTGATGCCGCCGAAGGTGACGCCGATCAGATAGTCGTTCCAGATCGAGGTGATCTGCAGGATCAGCACCACGATCAGGATATTGCCGCTCATCGGCAGGATGATCTCGAAGAACACCCGCCAGAACGAGCCGGAATCCATCATTGCGGCGCTGATGATCTCCTGCGGCACGTCCTTGTAGTAATTGCGGAAAATCAGCGTCAGCACCGGCATGGCGAGCACCGCGTGGACAATCGCGATGCCCCAGAGCGTCGAGTAGATCTGCAGGTTCGCCGAGAGCACGATCAGCGGATACATGAGGATCTGGAACGGCACGAAGGCGCACATGAAGAGCAGGAACAGGAAGCCGTTGGCCCACTTCACGTTCCACAGCGCCAGCGCGTAGCCGGTAATGCAACTAAGCCCGATCGATAGGATCAGCGAGGGGAACAGGATCATCACCGAGTTGAAGAAGCCGACCTTCAGCCCGTTGCACTTGATGCCCGAGCAGGCGTGGTTCCAGGCGAGGTCCCAGGCCTCGAAGGTGATCGTCGTGGGCAGCGAGAAGATCTCGCCCAGCCGGATCTGGTCCATGCTCTTCAGTGACGTGACCAGCACCACGTAGAGCGGCACGC
This sequence comes from Devosia sp. P3_B2, assembly GCF_056402875.1. Classification (NCBI taxonomy): domain Bacteria; kingdom Pseudomonadati; phylum Pseudomonadota; class Alphaproteobacteria; order Hyphomicrobiales; family Devosiaceae; genus Devosia; species Devosia sp. P3_B2. The sequence goes on from NZ_JBFUGO010000001.1 coordinate 198,891, forward strand.
AGAAGAACAGCGCGCAGATGGTGAGGAAGCCGAGCACCGCGATGGAGCGGGCCGAAATGGCCTTCTTCTTCCGCGGAAAGTAGGGCGCCTGGCTGACCACGATCTCGGCGCCGAGCGCCTGCTGCGGAGCGGTGAGGGAGCTCATTTTGCGGTCTCCGCACGGCGACGGCGGCTGAGCGCAGTGATCGCCACCAGCGGCAGGAAGATCACCAGGGTGATCGCCAGCATCATGGTGGCGGCGGCCGAGGCGTAGCCGAGATTGCCCTTGGGCCCGAGCGCATTGATGGTGAAATAGGCCGGCACCCAGGTCGACTGGCCGGGCCCGCCATTAGTCATGGCGATGACGATGTCGTAGGCCTTGACCACGCCGAGCGAGAGCAAGATGGCGCAGGTGAGGAAGGTGAACTTCATCATCGGCACGATGATCTCGAGATAGAGCCGCCACAGGCTCACGCCATCAAGGCGCGCGGCGCTCCAGATCTCGGTATTGATGCCTTTGAGCCCCGCCAGCATCAGGGCCATGTAGAAGCCCGAGCTCTGCCAGATCGAGGCGAGGATGATGGCGTACATCGCGGTATCGCCATTCGCCAGCCAGTTGAAATCGACCCAGGTGAAGCCGAGGCCGTGGAGGAAATGCTCGAGCCCCAGCGTCGGGTTGAGGATCCAGCGCCAGGCGACGCCGGTGACGATCAGCGACACCGCGAGCGGATAGAGGAATAGCGTGCGGAAGAAGCCTTCACCGCGGCGCTCGCGCTCGATCATGGCGGCAAGGATGAAGCCGAAGACGATGGCGAGCGCGCTGCCGAGCCCGAGGACGATCAGGTTGCTGAGCGAGATCTGCCAGCCTTCGTCCTTGAAGATGCGATCGTAGTTCCGCGACCACTCTTCCCAGTTGATGGTGTACTCGGGGAGCCGCCGGCTGCGGGTCAGCGACAGGTACATGGTCCAGACGATGCCGCCGATGAACACCACCGCGGTCACCGCGACAGCTGGGATCAGCGCAAGCTGCGGCGACCATCGGCTCCACCGAATGACCATTCGCTCCCTCCCCGGCATTCTTCGGCAATCCCCACTGCCGTCGAACGCTCCCGCTGGCGACTTGTCAGCCAACCTGTATTATCGTTAAACTAAGCGAATGAGAGGCGTCAACCGGGAATCTGCGGCTGGTGCAAAAGTGGCATCGGGCGACAAGACACCGGGGGATGCCGTGGGTGACGAACGCTCCGGTGTCTAGGAGGCAAGTGATTGACGACGAATAGCAATATTCCGCCGATGGGGTTCGGAACCTATGGCCGGACCGGGGCGGAGGGGATCGAGGCGCTGCTGTTCGCGCTTGAGCTCGGCTACCGGCACCTCGACACCGCGCAGGGCTACGACACCGAGCACAAATGCGGCGTAGCGCTCAAGCGCTCCGGCCTCAAGCGCGATGAGGTGTTCCTCACCACCAAGATCGACGGCCGCAACTCAGCCCCCGGACCGCTGATCCCATCACTGGAAAAGAGCCGCGACACGCTCGGCGTCGACAGCCTCGACCTGACGCTGATCCATTGGCCGGTGGGGCCGGGCGGTCGGCTCGACATGGAGGGTTACCTCCCCGAACTGCTCGAGGCGCAGGCGCGTGGGCTGACCCGGCTGATCGGCGGCTCCAACTTCACCATCGCCGACCTGCAGGAGGCTGAACGCATCGCCGGGCCCGGCAAGATCGATAACAACCAGTTCGAGCGACACCCGCTGTTGCAGAACCAGAAGCTGGTAAACTACTGCAACGCCAACGGAATCTCCGTGACCTGCTACCTGCCGCTGGCGCGCGGCGCCTGCGCCGGCGTGCCGGAGATCGAGGCGATCGCGGCGCGGCACGGCGCAACCGTGCACCAGGTGGCGCTGGCCTTCTCGCTCCAGCAGGGGCTGATCGTCATCCCGACCTCCGGCAAGCATGAACGGATCGCCGAGAATTTTGCGGCACGCGAGCTGAAGCTCACCGATGACGAGATGGCCACCATTGCAGGCGTAGATCGGGGCGCGCGGCAAATCGATCCGTCATGGAGCCCGAAATGGGACTGAGGGACGCGATGGTACAGCTGTCCTGTCGTATTAGCGTTCGTATGAAATCGTACGGGATCTCGCGGAAGTCGCGGAAGAATCTGCTTTTCCTTGGTAATACGACGCTGAAATGCGCTAATGCCTCGCCATTGCAGGGCGCTGCGGCGCACGCGGGATAAGGGGTCGGCTCGTCGCATGGGCAAGTCCATCGTTCGACTGAAGGACATCGCCGACAAGACCGGGTTCTCGACCAACACCGTGTCGCTGGCCTTGCGCGAAAGCCCGCGCATCCCCGAGCCGACGCGGCTGCTGATCCGCAACGCCGCTGCCGAGCTCAACTACCTGCCCAACCAGATCGCCAAGTCGCTGGTCAGCCGCGAGACCAAGACCATCGGCCTGGTGCTGACCGACATCAACAACCCGACGCTGACCCACACCGCGCAGGCGATCGAGAAGGCGCTGGCCGCGCGCGGCTACGGCACGCTGTTCGCCACGTCGAACAATAATCTCAACGACGAGCTGCGGGCGATCGAGCTGGTCCGCGCCCGCCAGGTCGACGGCATCCTGATCTACCCGACGACGCACCGAAAGCTCGACCATCTGCGCGTGCTGCGGCGCGCCAACTATCCGATCGTTCTGCTGGTGGGAGATCCCGATGCCGGGATCGATGCGGTGTGCATGGACGAGCGGCGCGGCGCCTACAAGGCGACGCGGCACCTGATCGATATCGGCCACACCGAGATCGGCATCATCGATAGCGCCGATCCCAACGGCAACCTCGAAAAGCGCGAGGGCTACCGGCAGGCGATGGAGGAGGCGGGCATCCGCCCCAAGCCGGAATTCCACATCGACCCCTTGGGCAACTCGGTAGAGCGCGGCTACTGGGCGGTGGATACGCTGATGACCAATGCCAAGCGCCCGACAGCGGTATTCGCCTCCAACGATTCCCTTGCCATCGGGGTGCTGCGCTGGTGCCTCAAGCACGGGCTGAAAGTGCCCGAGGACCTGGCCATCGTCGGCATGGACAATATCGAATACGCCGAATACGCCTCGGTGCCGCTCTCGAGCGTCAACTACGCGGTCGAGACCGTCACCCGCATGGCGGTCGAGCGGCTGATGCGCCTGATCGCCGCCGGCGATGAACTGCCGGAGCCGCGGGTGACGCAGATCGACCCGGACCTCGTCGTGCGGGAATCGACGCAGCCGGAGCGCTAATCGGCCAGCTTCGCCAGCGCCGCCTCCAACGCCGCGAATGCCTCCGGCCCCAGCTTCTCGCGGTATTGCGCCTCGATCAGCCGCTTTACCCGGTTACGCTCGGCAAAGTCCCGCAGCCCCAGTTCGGTGAGCACGATGCGCTTGGCGCGGCCGTCATTGGGGTCCGGGGCCCGGCCGACCACCCCTTGCGCCTCCAACTGGTCGACCAGCTGCTGTACCGCCTGCTTGGTCAGTCCCATGCGCTCGGTCAGCAGCGCCTGCGAGATGCCCGAAGGCCCTAGGTGCGCCAGCACTTCGCCCGCGGCGCTCTGGTGCCAGGGATAGCCGCGCGTCGCCAGCTCCGCCCGCATCTGGTTGCGCCAGTCATGCGCCGCCCGCCACAGGGCAACGCCAATGTGGTGGATGCTCTTCAGATCATTATCGTCAAGGGACTTGACCACATTCGTTTCCGCGGATAGATCGTCAAGCCGCTTGACTAGCACGGCGCGCCGCCGATCGCCAGCAGGCCCAGGAAAGGATGCACAGATGATCGTAAGGGATCGCAACACGCTGAGCGCGCTGCTGGTCGGCAGCACGCATTATATCGGGATGGGGCCGGGCAAGGAGGCGGCGGTCTACTATCGCACCGCCGATGAAGCCCATATGGGGCTGCCAGACGGGACCCGGCGCAGCGGCACCTGGCGGCTCACCGATACAGGCTACCATGTCGACTGGACCGATGGTCCGAGCGCCGACTGGCAGATCGATGTTGAGCCGGGCCGCATTGCCTATGTCGATTCCGGTGGCGAAGAGCGCGGGCTGGTCTCGCGCATCGTGCCGGGCGATGCGGCGGGGCTCGCAGCGTGACCCGATCCGGCGCCTTCCACGGGGGGCGCCGGATCGCTTGCCACGGATCGGGCGTTATGCGGCCGCAGTCTTGCGACTCATACACCCGAGGAAATTGATAATGGTCGATAAGCTTGAGCCTGCCGCCCGCGAAGCCGCCCTCCAGAAGCTCAATGGCTGGATCTACGACCCGACGACCGACGCCATCAGCCACGATTTCAAGTTCAAGAATTTCTCCGAGGCCTTCTCGTTCATGACCCGCGTGGCGCTGGCCGCCGAGAAGATGGACCATCACCCGGAATGGTCGAACGTCTACAACAAGGTGCGGATCACGCTCACCACGCACTCGGCGGGCGGGCTGACCGAAAAGGACATGAAGCTCGCCGAAAAGGTCGACCGGCTGATGATCTGACGGCGCCCGCGTCCACCCTTTGCATCCGCCCAGGCTTGCCGCATGATGGCGCGAGGGCGGAGGTATGAGATGCGGGCAGCGCGGCTCCATGCAGCAGGTCAGATGATCGTCGAGGACCTGCCGAGGCCCGTGCCAGGGCCGCATGACTTGCTGGTGAAGGTCGAGGCCTGCGGCATCTGCGGCTCGGATCGGCACATGTACCGCGGTGAGTTTCCCACCGCCAAACCGGTGACGCTGGGCCATGAGTTCTCCGGCCTCGTGGAGGAGGCGGGAGCCGAAGTCGAGGGCTTCCGCATCGGCACGCGGATCACCGGCGATCCGAACATCGCCTGCGGCGCGTGCGACGATTGCCTCGGCGGGCGCCCCAATCTCTGCCACGAGCTGAGCGCCATCGGGGTGCACCGCGACGGTGGCTTCGCCGAGTATGTACTGGTGCCGCAGAGCCAGGCGGTGGCGCTGCCGCCGAGCCTCGATCCGCTGCACGGCGCATTCTGCGAGCCGGTGTCGTGCTGTCTCCACGCCATCGACGTGGCCCGCATCCCGTCCGGTGGCTCCGTCGTGATCCTCGGCGGTGGGGTGATCGGGCTGCTGATGGTCGAGCTGGCGCTGCTCGCCGGAGCCGGCACGGTGGTGCTCTCCACCCGGCAGGCGCCGCGGCGGGCGCTGGCGCTGGAACTGGGCGCACATCACGTGGTCGATGCCGGGGCCGATCCGGTAGCGGCGGTCGCGGCGATCCTGCCGCGAGGTGCCGATGTGGTGCTCGAATGCGCCGGGGTGGGCGAGACATTCGTACAGTCGATCGCCATGGCGAGGCGCGGCGGCACGGCGGTGTTTTTCGGCGTGGTGCCCGAGGGCGAGAAGGTGGCCGTGGCGCCGTTCGAGCTCCTGACCAAGGAATTGCGGCTCGAGAGCGCCTGGCTCAATCCGCTGACCCATCCCCGCGCCGCCGAACTGATCGCGCAGGGGGCATTGTCGGTCGACCGGCTGATCACCCGTACCGTCAGGCTCGACGAGGTGCCTGCGGCCATCGCCGAGGCGCCACAGTTCGGCGAGATCAAGCTGATCATGGCGGGGTGAGTAGGGACGGCGCGGAGGCGATGGGCGGATATCCGGCCATCCCACACCCCATCATCAGCCGTGGGGCTTCTCTGCCTGGGCACAACCTCGCCGCAATCGCTCCATTGAGGCGGCGGGCCAGAGGTCGTCCTCGTAGTAGATGTCGAAGGCGGGAACGTCGGGCGATAGGGTGATCCACGGCTGCTTGGATCGGGCGAAGACGTGGGCTTGTGGTATGAGCGCGGTGGGATCGTCTAGTGTCCCGACGCGGACAAACCGACGCCAACCTTTGTTCCCGTAGTCGCTCCAGACCGCAACCTGGCAAATTGGACAGCGGAAGACGATGTGAGGCTCGCCACTAGGCGCCGGCACGGGCACCGCTACGGGATCGGCCCCTGTAGTCCTCATGCGATCTGCCTCGATGATCGCGTTGATGACGAACGCCCCGCCCGTCTGCCGCTGGCAGTCAAGGCAGTGGCAGCACTGGACGAACATCGGCGTATCTAGCAACTCGTAGCGGACGTGCCCACACGCGCACCCACCTCTCAGCGGATAGGTCATCGCTTTCTCCCTCGTCAGCCGATCATAGCCTCGGGTCGGCGCTTCTCAAGCACATCGCGGGGGCACCCCCACGCCATCACCTCGGGTGTCTGGGCTGGCACTCTCAGGCCGCATCCGCGACGAAAGTCGGCCCCCAAATCTGCGGCACACCCATGATTTTGCCGCAGTTTTCCCGGCCTCATTGGCTTGCGGAGGGGCGCGCGATGGCCCATCTTCGCTCTCTCACTCGCTTCAACCAGTTTCAGGGTAATTCCCGCCGGAGGTTCCGCTTATGCCGCACAGTACACCCCTGATCTCGACGATCGTTGTGGGTCTGGTGCTGGCATTCATCCTCGGCGCAATCGCCAACCGCTTCCGCATGCCGCCGCTGGTGGGCTACCTCGTGGCGGGGGTGCTGGTCGGGCCGTTCACTCCCGGTTTCGTCGCCGACGCCTCGCTCGCCAACGAGCTGAGCGAGATCGGCGTGATCCTCCTGATGTTTGGCGTCGGGCTGCATTTCTCGCTGAAGGACCTGCTGTCGGTACGGGCCATCGCCATCCCTGGCGCCATCGTGCAGATCGGCGGCGCCACCATCATGGGGCTTGGCCTCGCGATGCTGCTCGGCTGGGGGCTGGGTGCCGGGCTGATCTTCGGCCTGGCGCTGTCGGTTGCCTCCACCGTCGTGCTGCTCAAGGCGCTGCAGGACCGGCACATGGTCGACAGCGAGAAGGGCCGCATCGCGGTCGGCTGGCTGATCGTCGAAGACCTCGCCATGGTGCTGGCGCTGGTGCTGATCCCGGCCATTGCCAGCCTCAACGGCGTGGAAGCTGCGACACTGCACGATCCGTTCGTCGATTTCGTCGAGCGCATCTTCAATACCGAGCTCGGCATTGTCGGCATCCTGGCGGTGACGGTGGTCAAGCTTGCGGCATTTGTCGGCTTCATGCTGGTGGTCGGCCGCCGGGTGATCCCGTCCATCCTCCACTACACCGCGCATACCGGCAGCCGTGAGCTGTTCCGCCTTGCCGTGCTGGCCATCGCGCTCGGCGTGGCGGCCGGCGCGGCCTATCTCTTCGGCGTGTCACTGGCGCTGGGCGCGTTCTTTGCCGGGATGATCCTATCGGAAAGCGAGCTGTCGCATCGCGCGGCGCAGGAAAGCCTGCCGCTGCGCGACGCCTTCGCGGTGCTGTTCTTCGTCGCTGTCGGCATGCTGTTCGACCCGACGATCCTGCTGCGCGATCCGCTGCCGGTGCTGGCGACGGTGCTGATCATCATCTTCGGCAAGTCGATCCTCGCCTTCCTCATCGTCGTGGCGTTCCGCCGTCCGGTGGGCACGGCGCTCACCATTTCGGCGAGCCTCGCGCAGATCGGCGAGTTCTCGTTCATCCTCGCGGCGCTCGGCGTAGGGCTCGGCATCCTACCGCCCGAAGGACGTGACCTGGTCCTCGCCGGTTCCATCATCTCGATCATCCTCAACCCGGTGATCTTCGTCGTGCTTGATCTGCTGCGGCCGGCGCTGGAGCACCGCTTCGGCCGGCCGGCTGAGGCAATGGGCGGGGCTGCCGCCGAGCGTACCGAGCCGGACCTCGTGACGGCGGCGCCGCGGACGGCGGCCGCCGAGGCACCGACCGAGACAGAGCCGACGGAAGTGCCGACGGCGCAGACGGGCCACGTCATCATCGTCGGCTTCGGCCGGGTCGGCTCCGTGGTCGGCGAGGCACTGCTCGAAGCGAAGACGCCGTTCCTCGTGGTCGAGGATGCGGAGGGCAGGGCCAATGCGGCCCGTGCGCTCGGCATCGAAGTGGTGGTCGGCAACGCCGCCGCTTCGAAGGTGCTCACGCTCGCCAATGTCGCCGGCGCCACTACGGTGGTGATCGCCATCCCCAATGCGTTCGAGGCCGGGCAGGCGGTGGAGCAAGCGCGCAAGCAGAACCCCAAACTGCTGATCGTGGCGCGGGCGCATTCGGACGAGGAAGAGACGCACCTGAAGACGCTCGGCGCGGATGTGGTGATCCTCGGCGAACGCGAGATCGGCCTCGGCATGGTCGATGTGATCAACCGCGACAGCAAGGCCGTGGCGGAGATAACCGCCTCCGATGCCGTCGAGTCGGTGCTGGCGCCGCTGGCTGCCGCCGGCCTGACGACGAAGCTGCCGTCGGATCCGAACCTCCTCGCCGAGGCGATAGAGGCGGCGCAGGCCGAAGCTCAGCACCCGGATGCCGGGCCGGCGGAGCCGCCGGCCGTGGTGCCGGCTTATGGCCAAGAGCCTGATGCCGAACCTGAACTGTCGGCTGAGATTGAAGCGCCCGCCGAACCGGATGAGGAAGCGGTCGAGCCCGAGGACATCGCCGAACTCGAGGCTCTGGATGGCGCGGCAGTCGCAGCTGTCGAGTCCGCAGTCGAGACAGAGCCGGCCATACCCGCAGCGGTCGACGACGCGCCGGTCGTGCCGGTGGTGCGCCCAAATCGGCCTGCGACGACCCCCGGCGTGCCGTTCAATCCCGAGGTGCCACCGCCGGTCGCCGAAGAGGAGAAGGCTTGAGCCTTCCGGGCAATGGTTTGTTCACGCCGGACTCGGTATATCCTAGCGTGGCGGTCGAGTTAGCGGCCGCATCGGACAAAGCCCGCGATGATTTCGCAAAAGGCAAAATACGCGCTGCGGGCGCTGGTGGCACTGTGCAAGGTGCCCGCCGGCGAGTCGGTGATGATCTCCGAGATCTCGCGCGGCCAGGCGATCCCCAAGAAGTTCCTCGAGCAGATCCTGCTCGAGCTGAAGCGCGCCGGCATCGTCATGAGCCGTCGCGGCCGGCTCGGCGGTTACGTGCTGCTGCGGGCGCCCGAGCAGGTGACGTTCGGTGAGGTGCTGCGACTGATCGATGGGCCGATCGCGCCGCTGCCGTGCCTTTCGAAGATCGCCTATCGCAAATGCGTCGACTGCGCCGAGGAAGCGAGCTGCGAAATCCGCCACGTCTTCGCCAGGGTGACGATCGCCACCCGCGAAGTGCTCGACCAGACGACGCTGGCCGACGCGGTGATGGCCAAGGACGAACTGGTTTAGCGCTAGGGTCCCCTCGATCACCGGCCGGTTGGTGGGCGATGGTGGCGTGGCAACTCCTGCAACCCGCTGCCAGCCCTGAGCGTTTACACCCAACCCGCGGCTGAACGCGGTTTCACTCTCGCGCAAAGCCATGCTCATCCACAGGGGTGAATTCGAGGTTTGCGCAATGGCGATGCTGCTGCTAGCCTTCCCAGAGAAAGCTATTCCGCTTCGCTGTGCCACCGCAACCTGCGGCTTCCTTGAGAATGCCGACTAACCAGGTAGAGTTACGGTAGTTAATCTTCACCAGGAGGACATGATGAAGAGAACGGCCCAGATTCTCGCGCTTGGCGGCCTTGCCGTAGCGCTCGCCTTCACCGGCGCCGTCACGGCTCGCGCCGCGGACCAGACCCTGCTCAACGTTTCGTATGACCCGACCCGTGAGCTCTACGAGCAGTTCAACGAGGCGTTCGCCAAGCATTGGAAAGAGACCAATGGCGGCAATGTCACCATCGAGCAGAGCCATGGCGGCTCGGGCAAGCAGGCCCAGGCGGTGATCGACGGCCTCGCGGCCGATGTCGTCACCCTGGCGCTCGAAGGCGATATCAACGCCATCGTCAAGAAGTCCGGGCTGATCGACGAGAACTGGCGTGCCGAGTTCCCGAACAACTCGACGCCCTACACCTCGACCATCGTGTTCCTCGTCCGCAAGGGCAACCCCAAGGCGATCGCCGACTGGGGTGACCTGATCAAGGACGGGGTCGAAGTGATCACGCCGAACCCCAAGACCTCGGGTGGTGCGCGCTGGAACTACCTCGCGGCCTGGGCCTACGCCAACAAGACCTTCGGCGGCGACGAAGCCAAGGACGCCGATTTCATCAAGCAGCTCTACAGCCACGTGCCGGTGCTCGATACCGGCGCCCGCGGCTCGACCGTGACCTTCGCGCAGAAGGAACTGGGCGACGTGCTGCTGGCCTGGGAGAACGAGGCCTATCTCGTGCAGGACGAATTCGGCGCCGACAATTTCGACATCGTGTATCCGCCGACCTCGATCCTCGCCGAGCCGCCGGTCGCCATCGTCGACAAGAACGTCGAAGCCCACGGCACCGCCGATCTCGCCAAGGCCTACATCGAATATCTCTACTCGCCCGAGGGCCAGACGCTGGCGGCCAAGAACCACTATCGCCCGTCCGACCCGTCGATCGTTACCGACCAGGCGCTCGTCGCGGCCTTCCCAAAGATCGATCTGATCTCTATTGATGATCCGCTTTTTGGCGGCTGGAAGACGGCGCAGCCCAAGCATTTCGGGGACGGGGGCATCTTTGACCAGGTCTACACCCCTGCGCAGTAATGCAGTGGCAGGGGCGCCTCGCGGCGCCGCCGGAAATTCATCCCACCCCGCGCGAGCGGGGTGGAGTTTTGTAAAGCCCAGCGTCATCCCGGGTTTCGGGCTGACCTTCGGCTACACCATCCTCTATCTCAGCCTCATCGTGCTGATCCCGATCGCCGGGCTGTTCCTCAAGGCGGCAACCACCCCGCTCGAGCAGATCATCAAGATCGCCACCTCGCCGCGCACCCTCAAGGCGCTCGAGGTGAGCTTCGGCTCGTCGCTGGTCGCGGCGCTGGTCAACGTGGTGTTCGGCATCATCGTCGCCTGGGTGCTGGTGCGTTACAAGTTCCCCGGCCGCCGGCTGCTCGATGCCATCGTCGACCTGCCGTTCGCCCTGCCGACGGCAGTGGCGGGCATTGCGCTCTCGTCCCTCTACGCGCCCAAGGGCTGGATCGGCTCACTGTTCTCGGACAAGTCGCCGCTCTGGCAGTGGTGGCACGGCCAGACCTGGCTGCCCTTCGGGCTCAGCGAATTCTCGCTCAACTTCAAGATCGCCTACACCCCCACCGGTATCGTCATCGCGCTGATCTTCATCGGCCTGCCGTTCGTGGTGCGCACGGTGCAGCCGGTGCTCGAAGAGTTCGAGCAGGAGCTCGAGGAAGCTGCGGCGACGCTCGGCGCCAATCGTTGGCAGACCATCACCGCGGTGATCCTGCCGCGGCTCACACCGGCACTGCTCACCGGCTTCGCGCTGGCCTTCGCCCGCGCCGTCGGCGAATACGGCTCGGTGATCTTCATCGCCGGCAACCTCCCCAATATCTCGGAGATCGCGCCGGTGCTGATCGTCATCAAGCTCGAAGAATTCGACCAGGCGGGTGCGGCTGTCATCGCCGGCATCATGCTGATCATCGCCTTCATCATGCTGCTGGTCATCAACCTGATCCAGGCCTGGGCCCGGCGGAGGTTCGGCAATGTTTGAGCCAGATGTCGTATACGACAGCCGGCGGGTCATCCTGCCGGAAGAGCACACCCGCCCGACGACCGAGCGGCCATGGGTGCGCTACACGCTGATCGGCATCGCCGTGGCATTCATGGCGTTCGTCCTGGTGTTGCCGCTGGTGCTGGTATTCGTCGAGGCGTTCCGCAAAGGCGCGGAGACCTATTTCGAGGCGTTCTCGGATCGCAACTCGCAGACCGCGATCATGCTGACGCTGATCGTCGCGGCCATCGCCGTGCCGCTCAACCTGGTGTTCGGCATCGCTGCCGCCTGGTGCGTCGCCAAATACGAGTTCTGGGGCAAGAGCTTCCTCACTACGCTGATCGACCTGCCGTTTTCGGTATCCCCCGTGGTTTCGGGCATGGTCTACGTGCTGCTGTTCGGGGCGCAGAGCGCGCTGCATCCGCTGCTCAAGGCCTACAATATCGAGATCATCTTTGCGGTGCCGGGCATCGTGCTCGCGACGATCTTCGTCACCTTCCCGTTCATCGCCCGCGAACTGATCCCGCTGATGCAGGACCAGGGCAATACCGACGAGGAAGCGGCGCTGTCGCTCGGCGCCACCGGCTGGCAGACTTTCCGCCGGGTGACGCTGCCCAACATCAAGTGGGGCCTGCTCTACGGCGTGCTGCTCTGCAACGCCCGCGCCATGGGCGAGTTCGGTGCGGTGTCCGTCGTCTCGGGTCACATCCGCGGCAAGACGACAACGATGCCGCTCGACATCGAAATCCTCTACAACGAGTACAATTTCACCGCGGCCTTCGCCATCGCATCGCTGCTGGCGATGCTGGCGCTGGTGACGCTGGTGTTCAAAACCATCCTCGAGTACCGCTTCGGCGACGAACTCGCAGGCACACGCCGACACTGAAAGGCCCATGAGTTTGGATATTCGCGTCGATACCGTCCGCAAGGAATTCTCGCACTACCCGGCGCTCAACGACGTGTCGCTCGAGGTGAAATCGAGTGAGCTGATCGCGCTGCTCGGCCCCTCCGGCTCGGGCAAGACCACGCTGCTGCGGCTGATCGCCGGGCTCGAGATGCCGACCGCCGGCCGCATCTTCTTCGGCGACGAGGACGCATCGTCAAAGACCGTACAGCAGCGCAATGTCGGCTTCGTGTTCCAGGCCTACGCACTGTTCCGCAATATGACGGTGCTCGACAACATCTCGTTCGGGCTGAAAGTGCGGCCGCGCGCGACCCGCCCACCCAGGGCGGAAATCCGGCGTCGAGCCATGGAACTGCTCGACCTGGTGCAGTTGAGCGGGCTCGAGAAGCGCTTCCCGCAGCAGCTGTCGGGCGGCCAGCGGCAGCGCGTGGCGCTCGCCCGAGCGCTCGCCATCGAACCGCGCGTGCTGCTGCTCGACGAGCCGTTCGGTGCGCTCGATGCGCAAGTCCGCAAGGAGCTGCGCAAGTGGCTCCGCGAAATCCACGATCGCACCGGGCACACCACGGTGTTCGTGACGCATGACCAGGAAGAGGCTCTGGAACTGGCCGACCGGCTGGTGGTGATGAGCCAGGGCAAGATCGAGCAGGTCGGCACGCCCGACGAGGTCTACGACCGGCCGAACTCGCCCTTCGTCTTCTCGTTCATCGGCGAATCGAGCTCGATCCCCGTAGCGGTCGAGAACCATGAGCTGTGGGTTGGTGGTCGCGCCATCGGCCTGCCAGCGCCGGCCGACGCACCGGGCGAGGCGAAGCTGTTCTTCCGCCCACACGATGTGGAACTGGTCGAGGACGGAGTGGGTGCGGCGCTGGCCGGCGTCGTCGTTGCCTCGCGCCGGGTTGGCGGCACGCGCCGCGTCGAACTCGAAATCGGCGGCCTGCCCGAGCGGGTCGAAATCGACCTGCCGTTCGACCATCCGGCGGGGGAACGGACGCGCATCGCGTTCAGGCCGAAGCGCTGGCGGGTGTTCCCGGCGGCCAATGCCTGAGACGGTTCACTGATGGAAGAGCGCAACGGCATCGACCTGCTTGTCATCGGTGCCATCTGCCTCGTGGTCTTGGTGATCCTGGCAGCGCCGTCGATCGATTGGGCGCCAATTATCGTCGGCGGCGCCGTCGTCATGTTCATCCTGATGCGGATCTTTCTGCCAATGCCATGGCAATCTGGCATCCGTTTGCGCAAGGAAGACAAGGAGTGGAACACATGGATCGGCCCGGGACGGAAGGAGGGGTCTCGACCAAAGGACGACCCTGAGGGGAAGGACGAGCCCAACTCCTAAGCGTTGGTCTTGCTCTGCCTAAGACTGATCGCCGTTACCAGCCAGATACCCACGCTCACCAGCACCAGCGCCGCCAAGTTCTTCCACTCGAGGATCGATTCCCCGAGGAACAGCCCCGACAGCAGCACGCCGAAGATCGGGATGGCGCAGTTGAAGATCGCCACGGCGCCGACCGGGTTGTGCTTCATCAGCACGCTCCACAGCGCGAAAGCAGCGGCGGAGAGGGCCGCCAGGTAGACGAGCAGCAGGCTCGCCTCCCAGCCAAAACCGGTGAAGTGACCGCCCCCGGCAAAGCCTGCGGCGGTCAGCATCAGCCCGCCGAGCAGCAGCTGCCAGCCGGTCATCGTCGCCGGCTCCATGTCGGCGCTGAGGCGCTTGCCGTAGATCGCGCCCAGCGAGAACATCAGCGCCGCTATGATGATGAAACCCTCGCCGAGCAGCGTCAGGTGCAAGTCGAACCCAGCGGCCGAGAGGTTCACCGTGACGACACCGGCAAAACCGACAAGGCAGCCGAGGATCCGCCGGCCGGTCAGCTTGTCGTTCTTGTAGAGCCAGTGGGCCAGCAGCACCGAAAAGAAGGTGCTGGTCGAGGTGATGATCGAGACCTTGGTGCCGGTCGTGTGGGCGAGGCCGATATAGTAGAACAGGTATTGCGCGGCCGTCAGGATCAGACCCAGCAGCGCCAGCTCGCTCAGTCGCCGCGGCGATGGCAGCAGCGGCTTCCTGCTGGCGGCCGTGTAGGCCAGCAGCAGCAACCCGGCGAGGCTGAAACGAAGTCCCGCGAAGAGCAGCAGCGACGGGGTGTCGGAGGGCACGATGCCGAGCAGCCCATAGCCGATCTTCACCGCGGGCACGGCGCTGCCCCACAGCAGGCAGCACAGCAGCGCTATGGCGACGACGACGCGGCGGTCGGAAAAGATCGAGGGGGCGGACACGCCACGCTTGTGGTGGATTTGGCGGAACAGGGCAAGGACAACCGACTCCGAGCGTGTGGCCACCCCCACCCTCATTCCCTCCCCACAAGGGGGAGGGAGGCGATAGCTGCAATGCCTCAGTTCCTGCGTCTCCCTCCCCCTTGTGGGGAGGGACCAAGGGTGGGGGTGCAACTCGCTCCGGCGCTAAGCCGCCTTGGCAAACTCCGCCCGGGCTTCCCGGATCGCCGGGTGATGCGTGAACGCCCAATCCACCAGCGCGCTCAGCGGCACCAGGAAGCTCCTGCCCATGGGGGAGAGCCGATACTCGACGCTCGGAGGCGTGGTCGGAAACACCTCGCGCTCGATCAGCCCATCGGCCTGCAGGTCGCGCAGCGTCTGGGTCAGCATGCGCTGCGAAATGTCGCCGATGGCCCGCTTCAGCTCGCCGAACCGATAGGGCCGTTCGGCTAGCTGGGTGACGATCAGTACGCTCCACTTGTCAGCCAGCTGGTCGAGCACGTTGCGCACCGGGCATTGCGAAGGATCCGGGAAGTCTCCCTTCATCTTTTCGAAGTGCGGGGCAAGATCGGTAGGAGAGAGGCCAGGCATCAGGTGGTTCCTTCGAGGTAACCAGGGGCGGCAAAACTGCCGTCTTGTGCGGTTCAGGGTAGTTCCTATTGTATACGTAGTCTCAAAAAGAGACAAGCCAGGGGGCTGTTCGACATGCCCTCCGGTTCCCCGCTTTCGCGATCGAAAGAGTCCCGTCCTCGCTTCCAGCGAGGGCAGGCAGCTGTCGGTTGTGCCCATTGGAGACCCGATCATGACTACCTCTGCTCCCAAACTCCTCGTCACTGGCGCCAACGGCAATCTCGGCCGCCTGGTGCTCGATCACCTGCTCGACACTCTACAGGTCGCGCCCGGTCGCATCATCGCCACCACCCGTGATCCGGCGAAGCTCGCTGATATCGCAGCGCGCGGCGTTGCTGTCCGTGCGGCGGACTTTGCCAGGCCCGAGACATTGCCGGCGGCCTTCGCCGGAGCGGATCGCCTGCTGCTGATCAGCACGGGAACGTTCGGAAACCGCGTTACCGAGCATAAGGCGGCAATCGACGCGGCAGTTGCGGCGGGGGTCCAGCACGTGCTCTACACCTCGATCCCCAACCCGGTGGAGCCCGAGCTGGCGATCGTGCACGACCATGCCAAAACTGAGGATGTGCTGGCGGCCAGCAGCCTCCCGGGTTGGACGGCGCTGCGCAACAACTGGTATTTCGAGAACCTCAACCACACCATCCCGGGGCTGCTCGCGTCGGGCCAGTGGTTCACAGCGAACGGCGACGGCCGCATCGCCTATGTCGCCCGCGGCGACCTCGCCCACGCGGCGGCAGCCGCACTCGCCAATGGCGGTGACGGCAAGCGCGCACTGACGCTGGGCGGCTCCAAGGCCTATACGACGGCCGAACTGGCTGTCCTGATCGGCGGCGCCTTCGGCAAGACCATCGAGGTGGTGCCGGTCACCGCGGAGCAGGTGGAGCAGGGCATGGTGGGGCACGGCGTGCCGGCGCCGGTGGCCGCGGTCCTCGCATCGGCGGACGTCAATATCGCCAAGGGCCGCCTGGGCGACGTGACCGGGGACGTGGAGAACCTGATCGGCGGCAAGCCGCAGTCGTTCGAGGACTGGCTGGCGGCCAACAAGGCGGCATTCTCGCAGGCGGCTTAAGCGCCGCCGCCCGGTCCGGCTGGGGCGGCGCCTGCTGCCTCAGCCAAACACCACCGTCTTCTTGCCGTTCAGCATCACCCGGTTCTCGAGGTGAAGCTTCACTGCCCGGGCCAGCACCCGGCTTTCGATATCGCGCCCCGCGGCCACCAGGTCGTCGGGGCTCAGCGCGTGGGTCACGCGCGCCGTTTCCTGCTCGATGATCGGGCCCTCGTCGAGCTCCGGCGTCACGTAATGAGCGGTGGCGCCGATGATCTTCACACCGCGCTCGTGGGCCTGGTGATAGGGCTTGGCACCCTTGAAGCTGGGCAGGAACGAGTGGTGGATGTTGATGATCTGGCCGTAGAGCCGGGTCGCGAACTTGTCCGACAGGATCTGCATATAGCGGGCCAGCACCACGAGGTCCGCGCCGGTCTCCTTGAACAGGGCGATCACCTGCTCCTCCTGCTCGGCCTTGTTGTTCTTGCCGACCGGCAGCACGTGATAGGGGATGCCCTCGTAGTCGGCGGTCTTCCGGCTATCCTCGTGGTTGGAAACGATCGCCACCACCTCGGCATCAAGCCAGCCAACCCGGATCTGGTAGAGCAGGTGCAGCAGGGTGTGGTCGAACTTACTGACCATCACCAGGATCTTCTTCTTCTTCGCCTCGTCCACCAGCGTGGTGCGCATGCCGAAGCGCTCCACCGCCGGCTTCAGCCCGCGCTCCAGCGCATCGCGATCGACACCAGCCGGCGTGGTGAAGGCCAGCCGCATGAAGAACTGGCCGGTCTCCTTGTCCCAGAACTGGTTGGATTCAGCGATGTTACAACCGAGGCCCGCCAGTTCCGTGGTCACCGCGGCAACAATCCCCGGCCGATCGGCACAGGAGAGGGTGAGAACGAAATTGGACGACATGTCAGGCACTCCGGAAACAAAGTCGCGGAGCGATGCACGCAGGGGCGAGGCGGGTCAAGGGGGAGGCGGGCGTAGGGTTACGCCAACATCCACTCATGCTCAGGCGCGTTGTAGAACTTCCACGTCCGCGTCGGCCCGGCCATGACGTTGAGGTAATAGATGTCGTACCCCGCCACCGCCGCCACCGGGTGATAGCCCTTGGGCACCATCACCACGTCGCCATCCTCGATCAGCATCGTTTCATCCAGCGACCGATCATCGGTATAGACGCGCTGGAAGCCGAACCCCTGGGGCTTCGAGAACCGGTGATAGTACGTCTCCTCGAGAAAACTCTGGCGCGGCAGGTCGTCTTCGTCGTGCCGGTGCGGCGGGTAGCTCGAGGTGTGGCCGCCGGGGGTGATCACCTCGACTACCAGCAGCGAATCCGCCGCTGCCGTCTCGGGCAGGATGTTGGTGGGGTAGCGGGTATTGGTGCCCTTGCCGCGGGTCAGTCGTTCGACATCATCAGGCCCGATCACCCGCGGCGGTCGCGCACCGCGGACGCCCGGGGCCGAGCAGACCGCAACCTCGAGCGGCGTCAGTGCCTCGATGCGCCAGTTCGCGCCGGCCGGCGCATAGACCGAATAGCCCGGGCCTTCGAACGGGCTCATGCGGCCGCCGACGAGGAAGTCCTGCCCGTCGATGTTCACGTTGGCCCGGCCCGAGATCAGCACGATGCAGACCTCGCGGTCGTCGCCGCCGCCCCGCGCGATGTCGCCGGCATTGGGCAGCTTGTGCAGGTCAAACCCGACATAGCTCCAGCCGGCATTCTCAGGCGTGATGTGGTGGACGTGGCCCTGTTCGGCAGTGGGCCTAGCTTTTAGGTTTGCCATCGATCTTCTTGAGCTCGTTCTCGAAGTTGATGAAGAAGGTCCAGACCCCGTAGGCCAGCGCCGCCAGCGTGATCAGGCCCCAGAACTGGTCGTGGTTGTAGAGCCACTCCCAGCCGCACCAAACCGCGATGATCGCAATCAGGATCACCCGCCGGTAGAGCGGCTTGAACCAGGGCAGGGTGAAGAGCCCGGGTTTCTTTCCTTCGTTGTTGTCGTCCGTCACGCCGATCCTCCTGAAAGACGTCAAACTAGTCGATCAGGCGACCGTGCGAAACGCCCGCATTCAGCGATTGGGAAAACCCTGCGTCTCGACGGTGTAGCCGGCCAGCGTCATCACCCGCATCAGCTCCTTGTGGCCCACCTGCGCCATCCGGAGCGGCGGGTTCTTCTTGGGGTCCTGTTCAGCCTCGACGACGAACCAGCCCTCGTAGCCATAGTCGGCGAGCTTCTGGACGATCGCGGCGAAATCCAGCGAACCGTCGCCCGGCACGGTGAAGGCGCCGAGCGCCACCGCATCGAGGAAGCTCTGCCTGGTGCGATCGAGCCCATCGACCACGGCCTGGCGGATATCCTTCACATGCACATGGCTGATCCGGGCATGGTGGTTGTCGATGGCGCGCAGCACATCGCCGCCGGCAAAGGCCAGGTGCCCCGCATCGAGGAGCAGCGGGATGCCGGGGCCGGAGTTCCGCATGAAGGCATCGAGCTCGGGCTCGGTCTCGACCACCGCCGCCATGTGGTGGTGGTAGGCCAGCGGCACGCCCTGCTCAGCGCACCATTCGCCGAACTGCGTCACCTTCTTGGCATAGGCCCGCATCTCGTCGTCCGAGAGCTTCGGCTTCGTCGCCAGCGGCTTGCTCCGGTCGCCCTGGATCGAGCGGCCGACTTCGCCGTAGACGATGCAGGGCGCGTCCACCGCTTTGAACAGCTCGATCATCGGGGCGATGCGCGCCTGGTTGGCGGCAATGTCCTCGTTGACCAGCGTGCCCGAGAACCAGCCACCGCAGAGCGTCACGTCGGCCGCGCGGAGGATCGGCAGCATGACGTCCGGATCATCGGGAAAGCGGCGGCCCTTCTCCATGCCGGTAAACCCGGCCGAGCGCGACTGGCGCAGGCATTCTTCCAGCGACACGTCATCGCTCAGTTCCACCAGATCGTCGTTCCACCAAGCAATGGGGGACATGCCGAGTTTGGCCTTCACGTCGTTAGTCTCCAGTTTCTGATCCACCCACCGGCGTCATCCCCGCGAAGGCGGGGACCCAGTGCGGTCCATCGGCGTCCGAGGGTGTGGCGATATCCCACTAGGTTCCCGCCTTCGCGGGAATGACGTCGTGGGTGTTGCGCCTCAGTGCCGCTGACCCTTCAGCGCTTCCTCATATTCCTTGCGCGCCGCATTCACCTGCGGCCTCACTGACACCTCCGGCACCGCCACATCCCACCAGTGCCCGCCGGCGTCGGTGGTGATCAGCGGGTCGGTGTCGATCACCAACACCGTGGTGCGCTCCACCTTCTCGGCGTCCGCGAGTGCGCTTTCCAGCTCCGCAATTGACGCAGCCTTCCGCACCCAGGCCCCCATCGAGGCCGCGTGCGCGGCGAAGTCGATCTCGGGCAGCGTCTCGTGGAAGGTGTCCTTCAGCAGGTTGTTGAAGTTCGCCCCGCCGGTGGCCATCTGCAGCCGGTTGATACAGCCGAAGCCGCGGTTGTCGAGCACCACGATGGTCAGCTTCTTGCCCAGCATCACCGAGGTGGCGATCTCGGAATTCATCATCATGTAGCTGCCGTCGCCGAGCATCACGATCACGTCGTCATGCGGCTTCGCCAGCTTCACGCCCAGCCCGCCGGCGATCTCGTAGCCCATGGTCGAGTAGCCGTATTCCATGTGGTAGCTGCCCGGCGCGCCGGCTGGCCACAGCTTGTGCAGTTCTCCCGGCAGCCCGCCTGAGGCGCAGACCAGCGTCGCGCCCGAACCGCGGGCCCGGTGCACAGCACCGATCACCTGCGCGTCCGACGGTAGCGCGTTGGTCGGATCGGTGACGGCCTTTGCGGCGGTCAGCCATTTGGTCTTGGCCTCCTTGGCGGTGGAGACCCAGGCATCCGGCGATTTCCAGCGACCGAGCTTCGCTTCCAGCGCCGCCAGCCCAGCCTTCGCGTCGGCAACAAGCGGTAGCGCCCGGTGTTTTCCCGCGTCGAACGGCTGCGCGTTGAGCCCGACGATCTGCACGCCCTCGGCCTTGAACAGCGCCCACGAGCCGGTGGTGAAATCCTGCAGTCGCGAGCCGACTGCGAGCACGACATCGGCCTGTTCGGCCAGCAGGTTCGAGGCCGACGAGCCGGTCACGCCGACCGATCCCATGTTGAGCGGATGGTCGTGCGGCAACGACGATTTACCGGAATTGGTTTCCATCACCGGGATGCCGTGCGCCTCGGCGAAAGCCTTCAGCGCCCCAGCCGCCTCCGAATACAGCACGCCGCCGCCAGCGATGATCACCGGCTTCCTCGCGGCCTTCAGCGCCGTCACGGCCTGCTCGAGTTCGTTGCGATCCGGCTCCGGCCGGCGCGGCGTCCACACTCGCTCGGCAAAGAAGCTCTCGGGATAGTCGAACGCTTCGGCCTGCACGTCCTGGCAGAGGCTCAGCGTCACCGGGCCGCATTCGGCCGGGTCGGTCAGCACCTGCATGGCGCGGTTCAGCGCCGGGATGATCTGCTCGGGCCGGGTGATGCGGTCGAAATAGCGGCTGACCGGGCGGAACACGTCATTGGCGCTCACCGTGCCGTCGCCCCAGTCCTCCACCTGCTGCAGCACCGGATCGGGCGCGCGGTTGGCGAACACGTCGCCAGGCAGCAGCAGCACCGGCAGCCGGTTCACATGCGCCAGCGCGGCGGCCGTCACCATGTTGGTGGCGCCCGGCCCGATCGAGGAGGTCGCCGCCATGAAGCGCCGGCGGAAGCTGGCCTTGGCGAAGGCGATGGCGGCGTGCGCCATGCCCTGCTCGTTGTGAGCCCGGTAGGTCGGCAGCTCGTCGCGGACCTGGTACAGCGCCTCGCCGAAACCCGCGACATTGCCGTGGCCGAAAATGGCGAACACGCCGCCGAAGATCGGCACTTTCTTGCCGTCGATCACGGTCATCTGCCGCGTCATGAAACGCGCCACAGCCTGTGCCATGGTGAGGCGTACTGTCTTATCGGCCATCATTGAGCCTCCCAAATCCCCACCAGCGCCTTGAAGCGCGCAGTCATGTCCGCGACCGCTTCGGCGTCGGTCATCGTGCCAGCAAACCACGCCTTGGCCGCCTCGGCAAAGAGAGTACGACCGACGGCAAAGCCGCGCACCGTGCGCGAGCCGCGCGCGATGGCGAACCCCTGCGCCAGCTCGTCCTGCGGCGCCTCGAGCCCGAGTAGCACGACACCGCGGCAGAGCGGATCGCGTGTTTCGATCACCTGGTCGACGGCCTCCCAGGCTCTGGCGTCGGGCTGCGATTCGAGCTTCCACCAGTCGGGCTTCAACCCGGCGTCGTAGAGTTCGGCCAGCGCCCGCGCGGTGGTCTTGGAGTCGACCGGACCGGCCTTGCTCGCAATGATCTCGATCAGGATGTCGCGGCCCACCTTGCGTGCAGCTTCGTAGGCGGAGCGGAGCTTTTCGATCTGCTCGGCCTTCAGCGCCGCCGGGTCGTCCGGATGATAGAAGCACAGCACCTTGATGCAATGATCGACTGGCCACTCGGTCAGCCGACTGCCGAGGTCCTGCGAGAACTCGAAGCGCAGCGGGCGGCTGCCGGGCAGCTCGATCGGCCGGGCGATCCAGAAGTTCTTCGGCGCTTCGAACAGTGCGTCGCGGCCATATTTGTCATCGAGCAGCATGCCGAAGCCGGGACGGCCATTGGCCACCGCTGCAGCCGCCTTGACCGCCAGCACCTTGAAGGCGGGGATGCGGTCGGTGCGGGTGCCAGCGATATCCTCGATCTGCTTGCGGTGATCGATGGCGAAGGCGGTGAGCTTGGGCCAGGCTTGCCGGCGGGTCGTCGCCCAGTGCAGGTGGTTCAGCGCTTCGTCCTTCCGCAGCGCCTTTTCCTTGCTGCCGTGCTTCAGGAAATACTCGAGCTCGGTCCAGCTCGGATACTCCGGCGCGCAGAGCAGGCGGGATACCGCGAAGGCGCCGCAGGCATTGGCCCAGGTGGCGCTGGTTGCATGGCTCTCGCCCTTCAGCCAGCCACGCAGGAAGCCGCTCATGAAGGCGTCGCCGGCACCGAGCACATTGTAGACTTCGATAGGGAAGCCCTGGCCGACGATGCCGTGCTCAAGGTCGTCGCCGATCGGGCCGTCGTAGACGACGCAGCCCTTGGCGCC
This sequence comes from Devosia sp. P3_B2, assembly GCF_056402875.1. Classification (NCBI taxonomy): domain Bacteria; kingdom Pseudomonadati; phylum Pseudomonadota; class Alphaproteobacteria; order Hyphomicrobiales; family Devosiaceae; genus Devosia; species Devosia sp. P3_B2. Next base: position 221,303 of record NZ_JBFUGO010000001.1, read on the forward strand.
GCGCTTCAGCACCACGGTGGCATTGGTGACAGTGCGGATGGTCTTGAGGGCTTGCAGCAGGTCGCTTTCGCCGGCGGCGACCAACACTTCTTCCTCGGTGCCGACGATCAGGTCGCAGTCAGCAAGGACGGGGCGCATCTTGGCCGAGACGTAGTCCGATTTGACGTAGCGCTCGAAGCCCGCGGCATGGCCGGCAAGTCCCCACAGGTTGGGCCTGTAGTCGATGTCGAACACCACCTTGCGACCGGCCGCCTTGGCGATGCGGATCGCCTTTAGCTGCGCGGCTTCCGCATTGGGGGTGGAGAAATGCGTGCCGGTCACCACGATGGCACTGGCCGACTGGATGAAACCCTCGTCGATATCCGCTTCGTCGAGCGCCATGTCGGCGCAATCGGTGCGCACGAAGATCATCGGCGAGACACCTTCGGCCTCCACGGCCAGCAGCACCAGCGCAGTCAGGCGCTTGTCGTCGGTGGCGATGCCGGTGATGTCGACGCCTTCGCGGGCCATCTGCTCCTTGATGAAGCCGCCCATCTGCTCGGCGCCGACGCGGGTGATCAGCGCCGATTTCAGCCCCAGCCGGGCAGTGCCGACGGCGATGTTGGCGGGGCAGCCGCCGACGGATTTGGCGAACGAGCCGATATCCTCGAGACGCGAGCCGATCTGCTGGCCGTAAAGATCGACCGATGAGCGCCCGATGGTGATGACATCGAGCTTTGGCTCCGCCATGATCTCCCCCGCATAGTCTGACTGGACAGCTTTCAGCGGCCGTTGTATCCCTCGCGCGAATGAAACGTCAATTCCGAAATGGAATATTTCCGGAATGGATGTTCCATTTTGTGGGCTGCTGAACCGGCGGGAGTGCGCCGGCAGAAGTTCATGATCCAAGCATGGACTATCGCGCAACTCAGCATGGTCGAATGCACAGATTTGCAGTTCAGGATGCATGCAGCATCCGTTCATCTAGGTTGATCGGGGAGAATAGAATTGGTCAGGTTTGCTGTCCTGGGTGCGGGGCGTATCGGCAAGGTCCACGCGGGGACGATTAGCAACTCCAGCCGGGCCAGCGTCACCTACGTCGCCGACGCCATTCCCGACGCTGCGGCATCGCTGGCCGCCTCGGTCGGCGCCAAGGTCGCGACGATCGACGAGATCCTCGCCTCCGACGTCGATGCGGTCCTGATCGCCACCCCCACTGACACGCATGCCGACCTGATCGAGCGGGCGGCGCGGGCGGGCAAGGCCATCCTCTGCGAGAAGCCGGTGTCGCTGTCGGTGGAGCGAATCGAGGCCTGCCTGCCGGTGGTTAAGGCGGCCGGCGTGCCGCTGATGATCGGCTTCAACCGCCGGTTCGATCCGAACTTCGCCGCGGTGCAGAAGCGGATCCAGGGCGGGGAGATCGGCGATGTCGAGATCGTCACCATCGTCTCGCGCGACCCGGCGCCGCCGCCAGTCAGCTATATCGAGCGTTCCGGCGGGCTCTACCGCGACATGATGATCCACGATTTCGACATGGCGCGCTTCCTCGTCGGCGAGGAGTTCGTCTCGGTCCACGCGCTCGGTAGCGCGTTGGTCGACAAGGCCATCGGCGTCGCTGGCGACGTCGATACCGCCGCGGTGCAGATGCAGACCGCCTCTGGCAAGATCGCTGTCATCACCAACTCCCGCCGCGCCACCTATGGCTACGACCAGCGGGTCGAAGTGCACGGCTCGAAGGGCATGCTGCGTGCCGGCAACATCCACATGACGACGCTCGAGCGGGCCGACGGGGCCGGCTTCACGCAGGACGTGATCCAGAATTTCTTCATCGACCGGTACGTCGCGGCCTACGCGGCCGAGGTGAACACGTTCATCGACGCGATGACCAACGGCACCACGCCGACGCCGTCCGGATACGATGGACTGCAGGCGCAGAAGCTGGCGGAAGCCGCAACCAAGAGCTCGCAGACCGGACAGGCGGTCCGCGTCGGGTAAGGCGCAAGGCCTTGGTGGCTGTGGACCCCCACCCCTGTCTCCTCCCCCTAAGAATGGGGAGGAGACGGGAAACGCTGGAATTCATGTGAGGGGCTCCCTCCCCATGTTCAGGGGTAGGGGACAGGGGTGGGGGTCGGAGAGCACCGGCGCGGCTGCCCAATGGGAAGCATCGTCATCGCACGATGGGGCTTGGCTTGCGTTGCCCAAATCCCTAGTCTCCGGCCGCTTTCCTTTACCCATTTGAGTCCCAGACATGACTGATAGTGCCTCCGCCCAATTTGCCGGCAAGATTGCCGTTGTCACCGGTGCCGCGCAGGGCATCGGCGAGGCGGCGGCGCGGCTGCTGGCGGCGCGCGGCGCGGCCGGCGTGGTGCTGGTCGATCGGCGCGCCGAGCAGGGCGAGGCGGTGGCCAAGTCGCTGAACGCAGCCGGCACCAAGGCAGTCTTCGTCGAGGCGGATCTGGCGGATCCCGAGGCGGTGGCGAAGGTCATTCCCGCGGCGGACAAGGCGTTCGGCCGGGTGGATATCCTCGCCAACATCGCGGGGCTGACCGATCGCGGCACCATTCTCGACACCGATCTCGCGCTCTACGACAAGATGTTCGCCGTCAACGTGCGGGCGCCGTTCTTCCTGATGCAGGACGCCATCAAGGTGATGCAGCGCGAGCGCACCGAGGGGACGATCGTCAACATCCTGTCGGTCAACGCCTATATCGGCTCGCCCAACCTCGCGGCGTACAGCGCGTCGAAGGGCGCGCTGATGACGCTGACCAAGAACACCGCCAACGCCGTCAACATGATGCGGATCCGGGTCAACGGCATCATCCTCGGCTGGGCCGACACGCCGGGCGAGCACGAGACACTGAAGAAGTTCCACGACGCATCGGACGACTGGCTGGAACAGGCCGAGCCGACGCGGCCGTTCGGCAAGCTGATCAAGCCGGAAGACGTAGCCCGGCTGATCGCCTTCCTCGGCGGCCCGGAATCGTCGCCGATGACAGGGTCTTGCGTGGAGTACGAGCAGACGGTGGTCGGGGCGTACGCCGGAAGCGCGCTGGGCTATCCGCAAAAGAAGGCCTGAGGCTCTGGGGTGCAGCAGTCGCCTTCTCCCCTTGTAGGAGAAGGCAGGGGGTGTCCTACTTTTCGCCGCGTCGGCTTGCGACCGCGACGGTCAGTGTCATCGCCAGCGCCATGGTTGCGGCCATCGAGCGGAAGCCCTCGAAGTCCGCTTCGACAATCTCGAGCCAGGCGTCGGCGATCGGCGCGATGGGGCTAAAGATCGAGTCGGTGATCGAGACGACCTTGGCGTGCCGGGCTTTTGCCGCGTGGGCGAGGGTCACCGTCTCGCTGGCATAGGGTGTGAAGCTGATGGCCAGCACTGCGTCGCGGGGCGAGATGAAGCCGATCTGTTCGGCGCCGAGCCCGGCGATGCCGTCGACCAGCATATTGCGGATGCCGAGCTTGCCCATGGCGTAGGCCATGTAGCTGGTGATGGGGAACGAGCGGCGGAGGCCGACGAGGTAGACGGTCTCCGCCTTGGCGAGGATTTCGACAGCCGTATCAAGGGTTTCCGGGTCGAGCTTGAGCCGCAGGTCGGCGACCGAGCGCTCGGCGGCATCGGCAAAACCCTGCAGCAGCAGGCCGCTTTTTGATGCGCCGCCGTGCTCGCGCAGCTGCTTCAGGCGCTCTTCGTAGCTCGGGACGCGGTCGCGCAGGCGGGCGCGGAACACGTCCTGCAGGTCGGAAAAGCCTTGATAGCCAAGGGCCTGGCTGAAGCGCACCAGCGTTGACGGCTGCACGCCCGAGCGTTGCGCGACGCTGGCGGCGGTGCCGAAGGCGATGTCGTCGGGGTTATCGAGCGCGAAGCTCGCCACCTGGGTCAGGCGGCGGGGCAGGGTGGGGGCGCGGGCAGCAATCAGCGCGCGCAGTGCGGGAAAGTCCCGCGGCACCGCATCATCGAGCTTGATATCCCCGTCGTCCATTCCGGCCTCAAAATGCATGCATTCGACGCGGCAGAGTCCAACATAAGTGCAGGCCAAGTCCATGAACTTCTGCCAGCACCGTTCGGGTTATCCACGTTCCGAATTTGGAACACGTCCCGCTTGACGACCCACCTTAGAATGGAATAAACATTCCATCAACAGGGAATGCGGTATCATTCGTTCCATTCAATGAGAACGAGGCCGCAGCAAGGTCGGGGAGGACCGTGCACAATGGCGGCAATGCTGCTCGAAGCCAGGGGAATATCGAAGTATTTCGGCGCCATCACGGCGCTGCGCGACGTGAACTTCCACGTGGCGCCGGGTGAAGTGCTGGGCGTGGTCGGCGACAATGGCGCCGGCAAATCGACCCTGATGAAGATCCTGAGCGGGCTGTTCAAGCCGAGCGAGGGCGACCTGGTGTTCAACGGCGCGCCGGTGCATTTCTCGAGCCCCAAGGACGCGCAGAAGCTCGGCATCGAGATGGTCTACCAAGACTTCGCGCTGGCCGGGAACATGCCGATCTACGAGAACATCTATCTCGGCCGCGAGCCGGGAACGAAGTTCGGGCCGCTGACCATCGTCGACCATAAGCGGTCGCGGCAGATGGCGACCGACCACCTCGACCGGCTGCATATCCACGTCAAATCGGTGGAGCAAAACACCGAGGACCTGTCGGGCGGACAGCGGCAGGCGGTGGCGATCGCGCGGGCCACCGCGTTCGACGCCAAGCTGGTGATCATGGACGAGCCGACCGCGGCTCTCGCCATCAAGGAAGTCGGCAAGGTGCTCGATCTGGTGCGCTCGCTGAAGGAGCACGGGGTGGCGGTGATCATCATCTCGCACCGCATGGACGACATCTTCTACTGCTGCGATCGGGTGATGGCGCTCTACCAGGGCACCAATTTCGCCGAGTCGGAGCTGGGAAAGACCTCGCGCAACGAGGTCATCGGCTGGATCATGGGGACCAAGGGGCACACCACCGCCCTCGCCCATGACAACATGCATTGAGGGCGGGCCATGTCTGATACCCCCGCTACCAAATCCGGGTTCTCGCTTCGCGGCCCCGGCATGTCGAAATTCCTCGAGGTCTACGGCATCATCCTCGTCGTCGTGGTGATGATGGCGGTGCTGGCCGCGATCAAGCCGGACGTGTTCCTGTCGGCGCAGAACCTCACCAATATCCTGAAGCAAAACGCCTCGTTGGCGCTGCTGGCGCTCGGCATGTACGTGGTGATCGTCACCGCCGGCATCGACCTCAGCGTCGGCTCGATCATGGGACTCTCCATGGTCAGCCTTGCGATTGCGTCGAAGGCCGGGGTGCCGTGGCCGGTGGTGCTGCTGATCGGTCCGGCGATCGGGCTGATCGTCGGCTGGGTGAACGGCGTGGGTCTCACGGTGCTGAAGCTGCCGCATCCGTTCATCATGACGCTCGGCACGCTGAACGTAGCGCGCGGGCTCACCTATTTGATCTCGAACGGCGCGCCGATCTCGGGCCTGCAGCCTGAGGTGCGTTACATCGGGCAGGCCTATTTCGGCCTCGGGCTGCCGGCGCCAGCGGGCATCCCGGCGAGCCTGATCCTTGTCGGGGTGTGCGCCATCGGGCTGTGGTTCTTCCTAGAGAAGACCAATATGGGCCGGCACATCTTCGCCATCGGCGGCAATCCACATGCGGCGCGGGTGTCGGGTATCAATGTCGATCGTACCCTGGTGGTGGTCTACATGATCTCGGGCTTCATGGCCGGGCTCTCGGGCCTGCTGCTCGCCGGTCGGACGGACTCGGGCTTCCCCAATGCCGGCATCGGTATCGAGCTCGATGCGATCGCGGCAGTGATCATTGGCGGCGCCTCGTTCTTCGGCGGGCGTGGCACGGTACTGGGCGTCCTGGCCGGCGTGCTGATCATGGGCATCCTGCGCAACGGCTTGAATATCAACAATGTCTCGGCGTTCTGGCAGCAGATCCTGATCGGTCTGGTGATCATCGTCGCCGTCTATATCGACGTGCTGCGCCGCCGCGCTGCGGTGCGCCGCTAGGAGGAATCGGGCCCGGCCGTGTCTCCCGGCCGGGGTCCTGAGGGAACGGAGACAACAAATGGTTCAGGGAGGACCATGACCATGAAGAAACTGCTTCTTACGGGCGTTGCGCTGAGTGCGCTGCTCGCCATGGCCGGTTCGGCCAACGCCGCGTTCGTCCTGGGCATGAAGGGCCCGGGCGCCGGCAATCCGTTCTGGGCGGCGGTCGAGGCCGGCGCCAAGGCCAAGGGTGCCGAACTCGGCGTCGAGGTGATCGTCGTCGCGCCGCCGTCCGAATCGGACGTGCAGGCACAGATCACCCAGATCGAAGACCTGATCGCACAGAAGGTGGACGGCATCGCACTGGCGCCGACCGACCCGAACGCGCTCGCCCCGGTGGTGGACGCGGCCAAGGCCGCCGGCATCCCGGTGGTGTTCGTCGATACCCGCGGCATCAATGAAGGCGTCACCTTCATCGGCACCAACAACGAAGTGGGCGCCGCACTTGCCGCCGACTTCATGTGCAAGAACCTGCCGTCGGGTTCGGACGTCGCGATCCTCCAGGGCCTGATTTCGCAGTCGACCGGGCAGGCTCGCGCCGATGGTTCGAAGAAGGGTCTCGAAGCCTGCGGCCTCAAGGTCGTCGCCGAGCAGACTGCCGAGTGGGATCGCGCGAAGGGCCTCGCCGTGACCGAGAACATCCTTGCCGGCAACCCGAACATCAAGGGCATCTTCGGCTCCAACGACAACATGGCGCTCGGCGCCGTGGAAGCGTTGAAGGCTGCGGCCAAGCTCCAGGACGTGATGGTTGTCGGGTTCGACGCCAACCCGGATGCGGCGGCCTCGATCCTCGCGGGCGAAATGACCGCTTCGGTGGCACAGGCGCCGGCCAATATGGGCGGCTTCGGCATCCAGGCGCTGGTCGACCTCAAGGCCGGCAAGACGCTCGAGCCGTGGATCGATACCGGTACCGTGCTGGTCACCAAGGATAACGCCGCGGATTACAAGTAAGCTCTCCTCCAAGGAGCTGACGCCCGGAGTCCGCAAGGGCTCCGGGTGTTCTTTTGATAGACGGCTTGTTCGGTGCGAGCCGACCCCCACCCCTGTCCCCTCCCCCTAAGAATGGCGAGGGAGACGCTGGCCTCAATTTTGGTGTGTGGTTCTCCCTCCCCAGTAGGGGGAGGGGACAGGGGTGGGGGTCCCCAGCCACCGGCGGAAGGAAGAAAACATGACCACCATCGGCGTCGGCCTCATCGGCACGGGATACATGGGCAAGTGCCATGCGCTGGCCTGGAATGGGGTAAAGCCGGTGTTCGGGGATGGGCCGAAGCCGCGGCTGGTGCATCTCGCCGAGGTGTCGCCGGAGCTGGCAGCGCGGCGGGCCGACGAGTTCGGGTTCGAAAAGTCCACCTCGGACTGGCGCGAGCTGATTGCCGATCCGGAAGTGGAGGTCGTGTCGGTGACGACGCCGAACGCCTTCCATGCGGAGATGGCGATCGCGGCGCTGGAGGCGGGCAAGCACGTCTGGTGCGAGAAGCCGATGGCGGTGGGTTTTGCCGAAGCGCAGCGGATGGTTGCGGCGGCGAAGGCCTCGGGGAAGGTCACGGCGCTCGGCTATAACTACATCCAGAACCCGGTGATCCGGCACATCAAGCGGCTGCTCGACGAGGGAGCGATCGGGGCGGTGAACCATGTCCGGTTCGAGATGGACGAGGACTTCATGGCCGACCCCGAGGCCCTGTTCTACTGGAAGAGCGAGGCGTCGTCGGGCTACGGCGCGCTCGACGATTTCGGGGTGCATCCGCTGAGCCTGATGCAGTTCCTGTTCGGTGGCGTGAGCCGGGTGATGGCGCAGCTGGCGATGCCCTATGCCGACCGGCCGAGCCGGGATGGCGGGCGGCGGAAGGTCGAGACCTACGATATTGCTTCGGTGCTACTGGAGCTTACGAATGGTGCGTCCGGGGTGATGGCGCTCGACCGCTCGGCCTGGGGGCGGAAGGGGCGGATTGCGCTGCAAGTGTTCGGCAGCAAGGGGACGATCGTTTATGACCAGGAGCGGATGAACGAGTTCCAGCTCTACACCGCCAGCGACCACGCGAGCGAGCAGGGGTTTCGGACGATCCTGACGGCTCCGGTGCATGCGCCGTATGAGCGGTTCATTCCGGCGCCGGGGCATGGCTTGGGCTTCAACGAGCTGAAGATCATCGAGTGCCACGAGTTGCTCAAGGCGATCGGTGGGGATGGGGCGGCGCAGATCGTCGATTTTGCGCGCGGGCTCGAGATCGAGCGGGCGGTGCATGCGATGGCAGAGAGCCATCAGGAGCAGCGCTGGGTTTCCGTCTGACAAGCGGACGACGGCCAGAGGCCGTCGCCGCAGGGGGCCGCAGTCACGGCGGCCCCGGAGCGCCTGAGTTGGTGCAGTCAGCTCAGGCGGTAGCGAGGGTGCCGGTGCGGCCGCGGCTTTCGACCCAGTAGATGAACACCGAGGCCAGAACGATCAGCGCTGCGCCCGGCCAGAACCAGACCGACGGGACCTGGCCGAGGATGACCCAGCCGACGAGGCCGCTCAGTGGCACCTTGCTGTCGCCGAAGGGCTGCAGGTACGTCGCGTCGGCCACCTTGTAGGCATAGGCGAGCAGGTACTGCGCGGCGGCAGTGAGCGCACCGAGCAAAGCCAGCAGCCACAGGGCGTTGCCCGAGGGGAGCGCGAAGACGTTGTTGGCGATACCGGCCGGTAGCAGGCCGGGCGCGACGATGCTGAGGCCCCAGACGGCGAGCAGGATCAGCAGATGGTTCGGCGTCACGAGGACCAGCAGCGAGATGGTCAGCGTCTCGGGGCTCTCGCCCTTGAGTGCGAGGTACTTGGTGAGCACGTCGGTGGTGCCCCACAGGGCCGCGGCGACGATCGGCACGAGGGCCGTCCAGCCGAGGCTGTCGGTGCCGACGCCGGAGACGATGATGGCGCCGACGAAGCCCAGCAGCGCCGCAGTGATGCGGGCCGGGGAGGCGCGCTCGCCGAGGAAGATGGTGGAGCCGAGGATGATGAACAGCGGGCCGGTGGCGAGCAGGGTCACCATCTGCCAGATCGGCACCCCGGAGGCGAAGCCGTAGACGAAGACGTGGACCCCGAGCGCCGAGACGAAGGCGCGGATCTCGTGCGCCAGCGGATGGCTGGTGCGGAGCTTGCTGACGCCGATGCGGAGGATCAGCGGCAGGCTGAGGATGGCGGCAATGACATATTGCCAGAAGGCCATGCCGGTGGAGCTCATGCCGAAGCCGCCATACTCCACCGGAGTCGGCAGCACCGACTGCAGCAGGTTGGAACCGGCAAAGGCGAAGGCAGCGACCAGCATGAATGCGGCGCCGGTGGCGGCAGAGTTGGTAGACGAGGAAATCTGGCTCATCGTGGATCCTTTCCGTAACCAGTTCCCTCAGGGAGTTACGGGGATCGGCGATGGAAAATGGCGTCCTGCCCGAATGGTGGGCAGCCCAAAATGGGCGGACGCCGGCAAGCCAGCGCGTGGTCCCGTTCTCTTTCATCCGGACTATACCGTCGGCTCCGGAATTACACCGGATCTGCTGACCCTCTGGATTGCTCCGGAGGCGCTCGCGGGCTTTGGGCTTTCACCCATTTACCGCCGGTGGGGAGTTGCACCCCGCCCTGAGAACTTGCCGGCCGATAGTTCGACCGACCGCGCTCACATAGACCTGTCGCGTTGGCTGCGCAAGCAGGCACAAAGACGAAACCGGGACGACGGCGCGTTCGGGATGAGCGAACGATGGGACGTTCGTGGTCTGTTGTATTATCGCTAATACTGATGCAGAGTACAGCAGGCGCCGGGAGGGCGCGGCACAACATCATCACGAGGAGACGAGCATGGCGGCGTTCAACAGCCTGGGGCACATTGCGCTCAAGGTGCAGGATCTGGAGGCTTCGATCGCCTTCTACGAGAAGCTCGGATTCCCCGAGTTCCTGCGGCTGACCGAGGAGGATGGGCAGGCGTGGATCGCCTACCTGCGCTTCGACGACAACCTCTATCTCGAGCTGTTCCCGGGCGGGAAATCGCGCGTTGCGGGTCCGGAGGCGACGGGGACCAACCATTTGTGCCTGACGGTCGACGATATCGAGGTGGCGGAGCGGCACCTGCAGAGCGTCGGCATCGCGCTGATGCATCCGCGCAGCGACAAGCGCGGGCTCGACCGCAATCGCGGCATGTGGATCGAGGACCCGGACGGCAACCGGATCGAGATCATGGAGATGTTGAAGAACTGCATCCAGTTCGAGGCGATCGCCAAGCTGAAGGCGGGCGGGGGGAAGACGAGCATCGTGGCGCCGACGCGGCCGAAGCAGGTGGCTTAGCTGTTCATGCCCTGAAGTTGGGAAGCGGGTGCGCGGACTATGACGCCCGCTTTTCCTTGCCGGCGCGCAGCCCGATGATCGTGGCGCCTAGCACGCCGAGGGCGACGATGCCGATGATGATGGTGGCGAGGGCGTTGACGTCGGGGGAGACGCCGAGCTTGATCTTGGAAAAGATCACCATCGGCAGGGTGGACGAGCCCGGGCCGGAGACGAAGCTGGCGATCACCAGGTCGTCGAGCGACAGGGTGAAGCCGAGCAGCCAGCCGGAGACCAGGGCGGGCGCAATGATCGGCAGGGTGATGTCGAAGAACACCCGGAACGGGGTGGCGCCGAGGTCCATCGCGGCTTCCTCGAGGCTCAGGTCGAGGTCGGAGAGGCGCGACTGCACCACCACGGTGATGTAGGCCATGCAGAACGTGGTATGCGCGATGACGATGGTGAGCATGCCGCGGCCGGCGGGCCAACCGAGGGTCGATTCCATCCCGACGAACAACAGCAGCAGCGCCAGGCCGGTGATCACGTCGGGCATGACCAGCGGGGCCGAGACGGTGCCGGCGAGGACGGTGCGGCCGCGGAAGCGCTTGAAGCGCACCAGCGCCACGGCGCAGAGCGTGCCGAGCACGAGAGCGAAGCTCGCGGAGAAGAAGGCGATGCGAAGGCTCAGCCAGGCAGCGCCCAGCATCTGCTCGTCGGCGAACAGTTCGCCGTACCATTTGGTGGAAAAGCCGGACCACACGGTGACCAGCTTGCTCTCGTTGAACGAGAACACCACCAGCGAGATGATCGGCAGATAGAGAAAGGCGAAGCCGAGCGTCGCCGTGATGGGGAGGAACCAGCCGCGCCGCATCTACTTGCCTTTCTCGACCACCGCATCCTGCGCCTTTTGCAGTAGCAGGATGGGGATGACGACGACGACCAGCATGGCGATGGCGACGGATGCGGCGCGCGGCCAGTTGGTGGCGCCGAAGAACTCGTCCCACAGCACGCGGCCGATCATCAGCGTCTCCGGCCCGCCCAGCAGCGAGGGGATGACGAACTCGCCGATCGCCGGGATGAACACCAGCATCGAGCCGGCGACGATGCCCGGCAGCGATAGCGGCAGGGTGACCGAGATGAAGGTCTGCCAGGGGCGCGAGCCGAGGTCGGCGGAGGCCTCGAGCAGCGCCGAGTCGAGCTTCACGAGGTTGGTGTAGAGCGGCAGGATCATGAACGGCAGGTAGGTGTAGACGATGCCCACATAGACCGCGAAATCGGTCTGCATCATCACCAGCGGCTCGATGCCGAATACGGCGAGCACCTGGTTGATCACGCCGTTGCCGCGCATGAAACCACTGAGCGCGTAGACGCGCAGCAGGAACGAGGTCCAGAACGGCAGGATCACCAGCATCAGCAGGATGTTGCGCCACTTGTCCGGGGCGCGGGCGATGGCATAGGCCATCGGATAGCCGATGAAGAGGGTGATCACCGTGGCGATCAGCGCGATGCGGATCGAGCTCAGGTAGGCCGCGACATAGAGCGGATCGGTGAAGAGCTTCAGATAGTTGGAGAGGTGCAGCGTCAGCTGCACGGTGCCGCCTTCCGTGGTGAGCAGCGGCGAGTAAGGCGGGCGGCCGAACTGCTTGGTGGCGAGCGAAATGCCGAAGACCACGGCGAGCGGGATGAGGAAGAAGACGGTCAGCCAGATGGCGGGCGCGGCAATCACCAGCGTGCGGCCGGAAATGCCGACGTCGCGCAGCCGGCGCTCCAGCCCACTCCAGGGGCGGAGGCGCCGCGGCGGCGGCAACTGGTTGCCGGTGAGGGTCATACCGTCAGCACCGAGCCAGAGCTGTCGCCCCAGGTGACGTAGACCTGCTCTTCCCAGGTGATGGCGTCGGGGTTGCCGCGGGCGGTGTTGGTCTGGCTGACGCGGATGCGTTTGCCGCTCTCGAGCACGACCTGGTAGACGCTCATGTCGCCCAGGTAGCCGATATCCTCCACCACGCCCTTGGTGACGTTGGCGCCATTGAGCGCTTCGGGCCTCTCGCGGCTCAGCTCCATCTTTTCGGGGCGGATGGCCCACCAGAGGAGCTGGTCCGGGGCGCAATCGACACCATGGCCGACATAGATGTCGCAGCCGAGCTCCGGCGAGCGGATGCGGACATGGTCCGGCTCATCCTCGGTGACGACGCCCTCGACCATGTTGGCTGAGCCGATGAAGCTCGCGACAAAGCGCGAGTTGGGGAACTCGTAGATGTCGTGCGGTTCGCCGATCATGGCGATCTCGCCCTGGTTCATCACGCCGATGCGGGTGGCGAGCGTCATCGCCTCTTCCTGGTCGTGGGTGACGACGATAAAGGTGACGCCGAGAGATTCCTGGATCTTGACCAGTTCGAACTGGGTCTCTTCGCGCAGCTTCTTGTCGAGCGCGCCGAGTGGTTCGTCGAGCAGCAGCAGTTTGGGGCGCTTCGCCAGCGAACGGGCGAGGGCGACGCGCTGGCGCTGGCCACCCGACAGCTGGTTCGGCTTCCGCTTGCCGTAGTCCTGGAGCTTCACGAGGCTCAGGAGCTCCGCGACCCGATCGGCGATCTCGCCGCGCGGCATGTTATCGCGCTTCAGCCCGTAGGCGATGTTCTGCTCGACGTTCATGTGCGGGAACAGCGCATAGGACTGGAACATCATGTTGACCGGCCGCTGGTAGGGCGGCACCTCGGTCATGTCCTGGCCGTCGATCTCGATGGTGCCCGAGGTCGGCTTTTCGAAGCCCGCGAGCATGCGCAGCAGGGTCGACTTGCCCGAACCCGAGCCGCCGAGCAGGCAGAACAGCTCCGACTTGTAGATGTCGAGCGACACTTCATGCACAGCCGAGACGTCGCCGAATTTCTTCGAGACGTTGCGAATGCGCACAAACGGCTTGGCCGACGGATCGCGCCAGGGGCGCGTGTCGATGGCGAGCTGCGGCTTCTTGGCCATTCGGCACCTGAGACTGGAAAAGGGGGCGGTGAGTACCGCCCCCTGAGGAGATTACAGACCGGTTTTGATGCGGGTCCAGGTCCGGGTCAAGACCTCTTCGAACTCAGGCGAGTGCGCCTTCATCACGAATGCCTTGGCGATGGTCTCGGCCGGCGGGTAGATGCCCGGGTTCGACTTCACTTCCTCGTTCACGAACTCCAGCGCCGGCAGGTTCGGGTTGGCGTAGAACACGTAGTTGGTGATCGCGGCCACCACTTTGGGTTCGAGGATGTAGTTGATGAACTTCAGCGCGTTATCCGGATGCGGCGCGTCGACCGGGATGGCGAGGAAGTCGAACAGTGTCGCAGCGCCTTCCTTGGGGATCAGGTACTTGACCTCGTTGCCCTGGGCAGCCTGCGCGGCGGCATCGGCGGCGATGAAGATATCGCCCGAATAGCCGAGTGCGAGGCAGATCTCGCCGTTGCCCAGATCGTCGATGTACTGGCTCGAGTGGAAGTAGCGGAGCGACGGCTTGATGCTGGCCATCAGCGCCTCGGCTTTGGCCAGATCCTCTTCCTTTTCGGAGTTCGGATCGAGGCCGAGATAGTGGAGAGCAATGCCCATCACCTCGGACGGGCTATCGAGCACGGCGACGCCGCAATCCTTGAGCTTGGCCACCACTTCGGGCTTGAACAGCAGGTCCCAGCTGTCGAGCGGGGCGTCGGCGCCGAGCGCCGCGGTGACCTTGGCGACGTTGTAGCCGAGGCCGATAGTGTTGATCATGTAGGGCACGCCGTGGGCGTTGTCCGGATCCTGCGAGGCGGCAGTGGCCATCACGGCGGGGTCGAGGTTAACCAGGTTCGGCAGCTTCGACTTGTCGAGCGGCAGGATCAGGCCGGCCTTGATCTGGCGCTCGAGGAAATTGCCCGAGGGGACGACGATGTCGTAGCCCGAATTGCCGGCGAGCAGCTTGGCGTCGACGATCTCGTTATTGTCGTAGACGTCGTAGTTCACCTTGATGCCGGTCTGGGCTTCGAAGTTGGCGATGGTGTCTTCGGCGATGTAGTCGGACCAGTTGTAGACGTTGACCACATTGTCCTGCGCGAGCACCGGGGTAGCGACGAGCAGCGCTCCCAGAGCGGCGATGAGCATCGGCTTATGCATTTGTTGTGTCTCCTTGATTCAGAACCGCGGGTGGCCTGCGGTGCATGGCGGATGGCCCCGACGCCTCGCGGCGCCGGATGGCAGAAGCCCGACGGCGTGCCGGGCGAATTTCGAAGAAGCTGGGGGTGCAGGTGGACCGGCTACGGAGATGTCGGTCAGCGGGTACGCGGGAGGGTAGGCCAAGCAGCGCGGGTCTTGCGCCGGGAGAATTCGGGTTCGCAATGTGCCCGGAGCCGGGCGCCCATCGATCCGGCGGAGGCTCCGGATCAACAATAACCGTAAGCAGTGACGTGCCCCTTCGCGACGAGCTTTCCAGCCGGCCGAAACGTAGTGGGAAATCCGACGTGGAGCAAGGGTTTTAGGGGCATTCCGGCCATGCCGGGAACCCGGCGAGCACGGTGCTGCGACGCGCCGTCACAGGAGCTTTGGCCGGCCACGCGAACGAGGGGCGGGCGGGGAGTTGAACTGCCGCGGATTTCAGTTCAAGTGAGGGCAAAACCTCGTAGTGAAAGGCGCTCCAGTGAGCCTGAAGAAGCATCTCTCCATTTCCCCTGCGGTCAAGAAGGCGCTCGATGCCGGGCAGCCGGTGGTGGCGCTCGAATCCACCATCATCACCCATGGCATGCCCTATCCGCAGAACCTCGAGATGGCGCAGAACGTCGAGGCGGTGATCGAAAAGCACGGCGCGGTGGCGGCGACGATCGCCATCATGGACGGCAAGTTCAAGGTTGGCGTCACCGCCAAGGACCTCGAGCGGCTGGCGCAGACCGGCGGCAAGGCGGCGAAGGCCTCGCGGCGC
This sequence comes from Devosia sp. P3_B2, assembly GCF_056402875.1. NCBI lineage: Bacteria > Pseudomonadati > Pseudomonadota > Alphaproteobacteria > Hyphomicrobiales > Devosiaceae > Devosia > Devosia sp. P3_B2. The sequence goes on from NZ_JBFUGO010000001.1 coordinate 236,520, forward strand.
GACGTCGCGGCATTGCTCGCTTCGGGTGAAGTGGCCGGCACCACAGTCGCGACGACGATGATGGCGGCGGAGGCGGCGGGCATTTCCGTATTCGCCACCGGCGGGATCGGCGGGGTGCATCGCGGGGCGGAGACGACGTTCGACATTTCCGCCGACCTCGAGGAGCTCGGCCGCACGCAGGTCGCGGTGGTGTGCGCGGGGGCCAAGTCGATCCTCGATATTCCCAAGACGCTGGAAGTGCTGGAGAGCAAGGGCGTGCCGGTGCTGGGGTTCCAGACCGAGGATTTCCCGGCGTTCTGGGCGCGGCAGTCGGGCGGCAAGGTCGACCATCGGGTGGAGAGCGGCAAGGACGCCGCCAAGGTGATCGCGCTGCAATTCGCGCTCGGGCTCGGCGGTGTGCTGGTCGCCAACCCGATCCCCGAGAGCGCGGCGCTCGACAAGGATGAGATCGAGGGCCGGATCAACGAGGCGATCAAGGGTGCCGAGAAGGAAGGGGTGAGCCGCAAGGAGCTGACGCCGTTCCTGTTGAAGCGCATCTTCGAGCTGACCGGAGGCAAGAGCCTCGTCGCCAATATTGCTCTCGTTGAGAACAACGCGCGGGTGGCGGCGGAGATCGCGGTGGCGTTGGCGAAGCTCAAGAAATGAGCGACAGCACCGGCCGGGTTATCGTCATCGGCGACGTGATGACCGACGTCATCGTGATCCCCGAAGGTCCGATCGTGCGCGGCTCGGACCGGCGCGCGCAGATCACGCAGCGGCCGGGCGGCTCGGGCGCCAACCAGGCGGTGTGGTTGGGCTCGATGGGGACGCCCGTCAGCTTCGTTGCCCGCGTTGGGGCGCGCGACAAGCCGCATCTCGAGGCGTATCTGCGCGGCTTCCATGTCGATCCGGTGCTGATCGCCGATCCGGTGAAGCCGTCGGGCATTCTCGTCATCATCGTCGATCCGGACGGAGAGCGGAGCTTCCTCACCGACCGCGGCGCGAACCTCGACCTGTCGCACTCGGACATGCCGGTGTGGCTGCTCGAGGAGACCCGCTACGTGCTGGTGTCGGGCTATTCGCTGTTCGCGGAAAAGCCGCGGCATGCGGCGCGCTGGATGGCGGAAGAGGCGCAGTCGCGCGGCATTCCCGTGGCCGTGGATGCGGCCTCGGTGGGGTTCGTCGAGGAGGTCGGGGCGGACAAGTTCCTCGAGTGGACCAAGGGGTTTTCGACGTTGTTCGCCAATGAGGACGAGGCAGTGGCGTTGGCCGGTACCGACGATGTCGAGGCGCAGATGCGGGTGCTCGGACCGAATTACGGGCGGGTGATTATCAAGCTCGGAGCGGGTGGAGCGGCGGCGGGCGATGCGTCGGGCGTGAAGCAGAGGCTGCCGGCGCCGGCGGTGAATGTGGTGGATACGACCGGGGCGGGCGATGCGTTCGCCGCGGCGTTCGTATCGGCGGAGCTGCGGGGGGCGGATGTCGAGACGTGCCTGCGGCGCGGGATCGAGGCCGGGTCTGCAGCGGTGACCAAGGTGGGCGGGCAGCCGGATTAGGGTTCGGCGCGTGGGGGCTCTACCAAGCGAAACTCACCACCCACAGGCCGTCATCCCGGCGAAAGCCGGGACCCACTGCTCGGACAGTCTGTCTGGGCACAGGCCGTGCCGGTCCATCTCGGCAAGGTCGGAGGGCTAAGGGCGAGTGGATGACCCAGTGCACTGGGTCCCGGCTTTCGCCGGGATGACGGCCGGCGTGCAACGTCAGCACCAAAGAAAATTTGCCCGACTTATCCCCCCGCCTTTCAGCAATGAGACACTGCCCCCGTCACCCACACGGGCGCGGTCGCGTACGGACGGTCGGTGGGGCGATTTCGGTGCTGGGGGAGCCGTCCCCTGGCGGCCGCGACTACGGGCACCCGTCCACCGTCCGTGCTTAGCGCACGGCGTGCGAACGCTTCCTCGTAGTCCCCGCAAAAACTCCGAACAGTTCCGGCGTGGCGACGGCCGTTTCATTGCGGACTACCCGCGTGGTCGAACCCACGCCGGAACCGCCCGTTCTTTGAATCTACCGAAGCCGAGAGGCTGTCGGGCGAACAGGTGCGCCCGCTATTCCGTCTCCATCCCGCACCAATCGAGCGGCTCGGCGGTGTATTTCCCGCGCGTGCCTTCGATGTCGCCGAGCTCCGAGATCATGTGGGAGCGGACGTCTTCGACGGTGGCGTGAGGGGCGGTTAGGCCGCAGCCGCGGGCGAGCTGGTATTGCTCGTTGTCGATGGGCGCGACTTCGTTGCCGGCTTCGGTGATGCGCTTCAACAGGCGCAGCAGGTGGCCGTCGGGGGCGAAGTAGAGGCGGCCTTCGCGGGTGATGGCGGGGCCATCGAAACCCACGGCCATGTTGGGCGAGGTCATCTCGGAGAAGATGAAGGCGAGGCTGCCGTCGGGGCGGTAGCAGGAGGTGTCGGTCTGCGTGGCGATGGCGTCGATCAGCCAGGTCTGGACCAGCACCGAAGAGGCGCCGTCGCCACCGTCGTGGAACTCGAAGTGGTCTGAATAGCCGCCGTCGAAGTTGCGGCGCCAGCCGGTCCAGTCGTTGGGGGCGGTTTCGAGCAGCTTGGTGCAAGCGTCCCAGGCGGCGCGGACTTCGTCGATCTGTGGTTCGGCGGCATGGGCCGCGGGGACCAGCAGCAGGCTCAGGGCGAAGAGCAGTCGGCGCATCGGGACCTCCGTTTGGCGGGACGCTAGCCGATCACTCCTCGCGCAGGAAGCTCGCCGGTCGGGTGGAAAGCGCCGACCAAGTGGTCAGCATGCCAACGACGATGGCGAGGGCGACGGTGCCGATGGCGACCCAGATGAGCAGGGCGGGATCGGCCCAGAAGTCGATCTCCAGCACGAACTCCACGAAGGCCCAGGTGCCGGCGAGGCCGAGGAGTGCCGCGAGGACCGCGGCGAGGAGGCCGAGCAGGCCGTACTCGACGAGATAGGCGCGGAGCACGTCACCGCGGGTGGCGCCGAGCACTTTCATCACTACGGCATCGGACTCGCGTTGCTTGCGGCCCGCGGCCATGGCGCCGGCGAGCACCAGTACGCCGCTGACAACGGCAAGGCCGCCGATGACTTCGACGGCGGTGGTGACGTTGGCGAGGATGGCGGCGAAGGTTTCTAGGGCTTCGCCGACGGGTAGGAACAGCAGGTCCGGGAACTCGGCGACGAGGCGTTGCTGCACCTCGACCTCCTGGCCGGGGACGGCCTTCAACAGGCCGAGATAGCTCAGCGGGAAATCGGCGAGGGCGTTGGGTGATAGCACGAAGCCGAAGTTCACGCTGCCGGAGCGCCAGGCGTAATCGCGGAAGCTGCCGATCTTCACCTTCACCTCGTCGCCGAAGATGCGGAAGGTGAGGATGTCGCCGAGCTTCAGGCCGAGCGGTTCCTTGAGGCGCTGGAACACCGAGACTTCCGGCGGGCCGATGAAGTTGGGCGGCCACCAGCTGCCTTCGGTGATGGTGGACTGTTCCGGCAGGCCTTCGGAGGCGGTTAGCGGGATCTCGCCCTCGAGCACGAAGGCGAATTCGGGCGGTGGGACGCGGCCGAGTTCGGCGATGGGCACGTCGTTGATGGCCTCGATGGCGCCGGTGACCGCGGGCATGGAGGCGAAGGTCTCGACGGATTTGTCGCCGACCGAGAACTGCTTGAGGGAGTCCACCTCGTCCTCGAACAGATCCATGAAGACGAAGCTGGGGGCGTTGGGGATCGACTCGCGGGCGAGCTGATGACGGAGGTTCCCGTCGATCAGCGCGATGAGGAGCAGCAGCGCGAGGCCGAGGCCGAGAGACAGGATGACCACAGGGGCGGGGGCGCCGGGGCGCCAGATCGACTTGATGGCGTTGCGGATCGCCGCGTTGGAGATCGGGGGGATGAGCTTCAGCGTGCGCTGCAAGAGCCAGGCGGCGCCGCGGAGGATCAGGAACGCGACAAGGATGCCGATGGCGTACCACAGCACCAGCAGCGGGCGGCCGGTGGTGAGGGCGGCTAGAGCGTAGATGCCGGCGGCAGCGAGGCCGAGCGGCAGCCAGAGGCCAGGCTTCAGCATGTCACGCCAGTCGAGCCCGCCTTCGACAGCGGAGCCGGCCGAGCGGAACAGCAGCGCGGGCTTCAGTTTCTCGGCGCGGCGCAGCGGCAAATAGCCGAAGGCGAAGCCGGTGAGGGCGCCGAAACCGGCGGCAGTCCACAGCGTCACGGTGTCGACCACCGGCGGCAGCGACAGGCCGATGAGGCTGCCGAGGATCGGCAGCAGCACCAGCGTAAGCAGCGTGCCCAGCAGCAGGCCGAGGATGATGCCGGCGATGGTGAGCAGCATCACCTGGGTCAGGAAGTGGACGAGGATGCGCGGGCCGGTCGCGCCGAGCGCCTTCATGGTGGCGATGGAGCGCTGGCGTTCGGTGACATAGGCGGAGATGGCGTTGGAGACGCCGAGGCCGCCGACCAGCAGGGACGACAGGCCGACAATGGTGAGGAAGCGCGCGAACATATCGAAGAAGCGCGCCAGATCGGCGGTGGCATCCTTGGGACCCGCGAGCTTCCAGCCGGCCTCGGGGAAGGTGGTCTTGATGGCCGCCATGGCCGTATCGGGATCGGTCCCGTTCAAGAGGATCTTGTAGCGATAGCTGGCGAGGACGCCCGGGGCGAGGATGCCGGTGGCGTTGAGGGCATCGACCGACATCAGCACGGGCAGGCCGAACTGCATGCCGGCGGTGATGCGGTCGGGCTCGGTGCCGATGATGCCGGTTAGAGTGAAGGTGGCGTCGCTGATGGTGAGCGTGTCGCCGAGCTTCAGGCCCAGGCGATCGAGCAGCAGCTGGTCGGCGACGAGGCCGAAGCTGCCGTCACCGCGCTTGCCGAGAAGGTCGGGCAGCGGAGCGTCGGCGCCTTCGACGGTCACCGTGCCGATCAGCGGGTAATTGGCGTCGACGGCGCGGATAGCGAGGAAGCTGTTCGAGTCCCCGGCGTCGCCGCGGCCCATGACTTCGACGACTTCGCCGAGCTTGCCGAAGCTCGCGAATTCCTGCCGTTCCTCGGGGTTGGCGGCGCGATAGGAGAGCTGGGCCTCGATGTCGCCGCCGAGCAGGGTGCGGGCATCGCGCAGCAGGGCCGATTGCAGCGCCGCACCGACCGAGCCGACAATCGTGATGGTGCCGACGCCGAGCGCCAGGCAGGCGAGGAGGATGGTGAAGCGGCGGAGGTCGCCGCGCAGGTCTTTCAACGCGACGCGGAGCCAGCCGCGCAGCGTGGTGGCGACCGCATTCACGCGGGCACCCGCTCGCTCAGATGGCCCTCGTTCATGCGCAACTGGCGATCGGCTTTTCCGGCCAGCGACGAGTCGTGGGTAATGAGCAGGATGGCAGTGCCGCGCTCGCGGGCGAGGCCGAACATCAGCTCGATGACATGCGCGCCGGTCTCCTGGTCGAGGTTGCCGGTGGGCTCGTCGGCGAGCATGAGCTTGGGGTTGCCGACCATGGCGCGGGCGAGGCCGACGCGCTGCTGCTCGCCGCCGGAGAGGGCGCTGGGCAGGTGGGTCAGGCGGTTGGCGAGGCCGACATCGGTGAGGGCGGCGGCGGCGCGATCGCGGATCGTCGTCCAGGGCAGCGACGGCTCGGCGATCTCGAGGGTGAGGGCGACGTTTTCGAGCGCGGTAAGCGAGGGGATGAGGTGGAAGTTCTGGAACAGGATGCCGAGCGCGTCGCGGCGGAAGATGGCGAGCTGGTCTTCGTTGAGCTTCGCGATGTCGGTGCCGGCAACGCTGATGGCGCCGGAGGTGGCCTGTTCGAGGCCGGAGAGCACCATCAGCAGGGAGGTCTTGCCGCTGCCCGAGGGGCCGACGATGGCGGTCACCTCGCCGGGCTGCAGGGTGAGGTCGACATCCTTGAGAATGTGCAGCGAAGTGGTGCCGCTCTTCAGATGCAGGTTGATGCCTTTGGCATCGACGACGGGAGCGGGCATGGGGTGGCCGGGTTAGCTGCGATCTCAAGGAGATAGGCGGTGGATGCGGCGGTTCAATGGAGGAAGGAACACTGGCGGAGGTTTTCGGTTCCGGCAATGGGAGGTGGCATCGCTCCTCGCTGCAGAGGTGCTGTCCCCCGTCTTAACCGTAGCGCGCGACGGAGGATTGGGTGCTGCGGCTGGAGTGCTATTGCAGAGGGTGAACGAAAGGTTACCCGGATGGCTGGAAAGCTCTACTCGGTGCAGTACCTGCGCGGCCTGGCGGCGCTGCTGGTGGTGGTCGCGCATGCCTCGGAGCATCCGTTGGCGGACCCGATCTACCTGCAGGCGCGGCTGGGCGAGTTCGGGGTCTATCTGTTCTTCGTGATCAGCGGCTTCATCATGGTGGCGATTTCGGGATCGGGGCCATTCTCGGCGCTGGAGTTCCTGAAGCGCCGGGCCATCCGTATCGTGCCGCTGTACTGGATATTCACGACGCTCGCCGCGCTGCTGGCGCTGGCGCTGCCGGCGTTGTTCAAGAGCACGGTGTTCACCGTGCCGCATTATGCGCAGTCGATGTTGTTCATCCCGCACGAGGCGCCTGGTCGAGGCGGAACGAGCCCGCTGCTGAGCCTGGGCTGGACGCTGAACTATGAGGTGTTCTTCTACCTGGCGTTCGCGCTGCTGGCAGGGCTGGCTGCTGGCGGGCGGGTCGTGGCGCTGACCGCGGGGTTTGCGGCGCTCTATGTGGCGGGTGAGGTGCTGAAGCCGACCGATCCGCTGCTCGGTTTCTACATGCACCATGCGGTGCTGGCGTTCGTGGCCGGCGCGTGGGTGGGCCTGGGATATATCAGGGGCGTATTTGCGCGGCTGCCGGCACTGGCGATGCCAGGGCTGGTTGGGCTCGCGGCAGTTGGCGCGATCGTGGCGTTTGGCCTCGACCGGACACCCTATGAAACGGCGCTGGCGTTCGTATCGCTGGTTGGGCTGGCAGTGGCGCTGCTGGTGATGGGGCTGGCTCGCGAGGCTGCGCTGCCGCGGAGCCCCTGGCTGGAGAAGCTGGGGGATGCCTCCTATGCGACCTACCTGGTGCATATGTTCGTGGTCGGCGTCGTAGTCGCAGTGGGGACGCGCGTGCTGCCGGAGGGGCTGGGGAGTTACTTCGGCATGGTGGCGGTGGCGATCGGGCTGGCGCTTGTGGCCGGGGTGATCGTGCACGAGCGGGTCGAAAAGCCGCTGCTGCGCGTGTTGCACAAGCGACCGAGAGCGGCGCGCACGGCGGTGCCGGCGCAGTAGCTCAGCCGGCCGGCCGCCCGAAAGCTCAATACTCCGTCATCGCCAGCAGGAACCAGGCCGCGTGGGGGAGCCATTGTTCGCTCCAGCGCCAGGACTGGAACGGGTCCTCGGTCTCGCAGAAGCCGATGTCGGTTTCGTCCGTGAGCGACGAGGTGATGCCGTTACAGATGCCGCCGTCGGCGTTGGGGAATTTGGCGGGTCCGTAGATGGCCCAGTTGCGGCCGAAGCCCTGCAGCATGCACGAGTGATAGGGGTTGAGGCCGAGGATCCAGTCGATGGCACGCTGCGACTGGATGCGGGCGAGCTCGGCGGTTTCGGGGTCGATGTGGGGCATGGCGCGGCGGAGCGCGTAGGCGAGGCTGCCGAGGCGGGCGTTCTCGCCCTGCCACCAGTAGCCGCTGTCATTGCCGTGCGGGTAGAAGAACTGGGTGCCGATATCGCCGTCGGTGCGCTTCACCAGCTGGCGCGGATAGGCGAAGGGGTTCGTGACTTCGGCGGTGATGGCGGCGAGGTGCTTCACCACTTTGCCGAGGGCGGCGGAGATGCGCGCTTTGTCGGCCTCGGGGGCGATGGCGAGGTAGTCGACCAAAGCCGCGATCGGCAGGCCTTCGTCGGAGGCGTGGAAGAACGGGCGGGTGCCGTTGTCGGCGCGCCACCAGCCGTCATAGCCGTAGCCACCGGCGAGACGATCGAGCAGGCTTGCGACGCGCTCGCCAGCTTTCACCAGGTATTCAGGCTTGCCGGTCGAGCGGCTGAGTTCGGTAGCGGCGAGCAACGCGCAGTAGTCGTCGATGATGTTCTCTTCGCCGTTGTCGAGGTACTCAAGGTTGTGCTCTTCGAGATGGGCGAAGGCGCGTTCGGCTGTGGCGAGGTACTGCGCGGCGGTGAACTCGCCGTCCTGCTTGAGCCGGGAGGCGCGGGCGAGAGCGGCGATGGCCATGCCGCCGCCTTGGCGGTAGCCGGATTCCCAGGTGTCGTGCTTCAGACCCTTCTGGGTGGAGTAGGAGCAGATCTCGCGCTGCGCCGTGTCGCCCGACCAGCGGTCGAAGACAGTCATGTAGAACATGCCGGCGGGATCGCACATGCGGACGAGGAAATCGGCGCCCCATAGGGCTTCGGTCCGGAAGGCGGCGTGGAGGTTCGCATCGATGTGCGGGCAGACGGCGGCCTTGCTCAGGGCCCAGATCACCAGCGGGGTCTGCTGCGGGTTCATGAAGTTGGCGTAGCTGAGGTGGCTCAGGTATTTCGACACATCGCCCGAGGCATCGTACCAGCCGCCGTGCACGTCGGCGCGCGAATTGCGCTTGTTGCCGATGAAGGCGATGGCGCGGTCGGCGCTGTCATAGAGCTCGGCGGCGCGCTGGCTCTGGAAATAGCGCAGCAGCGCTGGAGGGAAGCGCTCAGCGTAAAGGGTTTCGGCGATCTCGAAGGGCTCGGAGACGAGGCGGGCCCCGGTCGCGTCGAAGGCTTCGAGGATGAACTGACCGATGCCGGTGAACGCGGTGAACTCGGCTGTCTGCCAGCGCTGGGCCTTCCAGCTGTCGACGCCGGCAGCGTGGCCGGGCGTGGTCTCGAAGACGACATCGCCGGTTGCGGCATCGCGCAGGTGGAGCGCGGTGAACTCGGGACCTGCGCCAAGGGCGAGGACGGCGAATTTCGGCCCCGCGGCCTCGTAGCCGACCTGGTTGGTGGCGATGGCGCGGCTCGAAAAGAGCGCAGGATACTGGGCGTTGATCGCCAGGAGCTGGTTCATTTTGGGGTAATCCGGTCAGAGGTGGTGGCAGCGGGCCATGTGGCTGTCGCCGACGGTGGTGGGGCCGGGCATGACTTCGCGGCAGATGTCGGTGGCGCGCGGGCAGCGCGGGGCGAACGGGCAGCCGCGGCTTTCGGCGGTCCAGAGCGGGATATCGGCGGCGCGGCGGACGGCGGCGCCGGTGATCTTGTTCTTGGGGTTGGGCACCGCGGCGATCAGGAGCTGGGTGTAGGGGTGGCGCGGGTTGTCGGTGATCGCTTCGCTCGGGCCCTGCTCGACGAGGTGGCCGGCATACATCACCGCGGTTTCCTCGGCGAAGTAGCGGGCCGTGGCGATGTCGTGGGTGATGTAGAGAGCGGCGAGGTTCTTCTCGCGCTTCAGGTCCTCGAGCAGGTTGAGGATCCCCAAGCGGACCGAGACGTCAAGCATCGAGGTGGGCTCGTCGGCGAGGAGTACCGTGGGCTCGACCGAGAGAGCGCGGGCGATGGCGACGCGCTGGCGCTGGCCGCCGGAGAGCTCATGCGGGCGGCGCTTCAGGAACTCAGCGGCGGGGACGAGGCCAACCTGGGTGAGGAGGGCTTCGCTTTGCTCGCGGACTTCCTTTTTCGTGAGGCCAGGGCGGTGGATGCGCAGCGGGCGCTCGAGGATGTAGGCCACCGACTGGGTAGGGTTCAGCGAGCCGAACGGATCCTGGAAGATCATCTGCACTTCGGCGCGGTAGTCGGTCAGCGCCTTGCCGGTGAGCTTGCCGACGTCGGCGCCGTGGAAGGCGATCTGACCGGCGGCGGGCTCATAGACACGGGCCAGCATGCGGGCGCAGGTGGATTTGCCGGAGCCGGATTCGCCGACCAGCGCCAGAGCGCGGCCGGGGGTGAGCTTCAGCGAGATGCCTGAGAGCGCCCGCAGCGTGGTGCGCTTGCCGACGAGGCCGCCGAGCGTAAAGCTCATGTCGACGTCGCGCATTTCGAGGATGGGATCGGCGGTCATGACAGCAGATGACATGCAGCTTCTCCTCCGGTGGCGGGCGTGGGGCGGAGTTCGGGGGCGAGGCGGGTGCAGAGCGGGATGGCTTCGCCGCAGCGCAGCGAGAAGCGGCAGCCTTCCGGCAAGGCGCTGAGGCTGGGCGGCGATCCGGCGATTCCGTCGAGGCGGACGCGCGGGCCGGTGAGCGGCGGGAAGGAGCGGCCGAGGGCGCGGGTGTAGGGATGCTGCGGGGCGGTGAGAATGGAACTGGCGGGGGCCACTTCCACCAGCTCGCCGGCGTACATCACGCCGATGCGGTCGCAGAACTCGATCATCAGCCCGAGATCGTGGGTGATGAACAGGACCGAGAAGCCGAAACGGGCCTTGAGCTCGCAGATCTGCTCGATGATGTCGCGCTGCACCACCACATCGAGCGCGGTGGTGGGCTCGTCCATGATGATGAGCTTCGGTTCGAGCGCCAGCGCCATGGCGATGCAGATGCGCTGGCGCATGCCGCCCGAAAACTGGTGCGGGTAATCGTCGAGGCGACGCGGGCTGATGCCGACCAGCTCGAACAGTTCGGCGGCGCGGGCGTGGGTTTCGGCGTGTCTGGCGCGCGGGCGATGGGCGAGGATGGCGTCCTCGATCTGCTCGGAAACCTTGATCACCGGGTTGAGGGCGTTCATTGCAGACTGGAAGACGAAACTGACCTCGCTCCAGCGGTAGCGGCGGAGGCGCTCCGCGGTGAAGTTCAGCACGTCCTCGCCCATGAAGCGGACGGCGCCGCCGCTGACGAGCCCGGGGAGCCGGGTGAGGCGGGCCAGCGCGAAGGCGACGGTGGACTTGCCGCAGCCGCTTTCGCCGGCGAGCCCGAAGGCCTCGCCGGGGCGGATGTCGAAGTCGATGCCGTTGACGGCGCGCGACACGGTATTGGCGCCGACATAATCAACGGTGAGGTTGCGGACCTCGAGCAGGGGTGAGTCAGACAAAATCGGCACTCCGGTTGCGGCGCTTGAGGAACCGGCGGATGGGGCCGATGCGGCGGGTGGCGGCGAGTTGTGGATTGGTGATCTCGTCGACGGCGAAGTTGACCATGACGAGGGCCGCACCGGTCAGCATGATGGCGATGGCGGGCGGCCAGATTTCGTACCAGGCGCCGGTCTGCAGGGCCTGCGCGCGCATGGCCCAATAGAGCATGGTGCCCCAGGTGACGGAGTTGGGACTGCCGAGCCCGATGAACTCGAGTGCTGCCTCGGCGAGGATGCCGTAGATGGTGGCGAGGACGAATCCGCCGACCACGAACGAGCTCATGTTGGGCAGGATCTCGCGGACGATGATCCGCCATTTCTTCTCCCCCATCAGCTCTGCCGCCAAGACGAACTCGCGGCTTTTGAGCGCGAGGGTCTGGGTGCGGATGGTGCGCGCACTCCAGCCCCAGCCGGTCAAGGCAAGGACGAGGCCGATAACGGTCGGCGACGCCTCCTCGATGAAGCTGGCGAGGACGATGATCAGCGGCAATGCGGGGAGGACGAGCGAGACGTTGACGAAGAAGGTGAGGACCTCGTCGGTCTTGCCGCCGAAATAGCCGGCAGAGATGCCGACGGCGAGGCCGATCAGGGTGGCCGAGAAGCCGGCGATGAAGCCGACCGTGAGGCTGGCGCGGCTGCCTTCGAGCAACTGGCTGAAGTTGTCCTTGCCCTGGCGCGAAGTGCCGAGGAAGTGCTCGACGCCGGGCTGGACGTGCGGCTTACCGGCGCGGCGATAGGGGTCATAGGGCGTGATCAGTGGCGCCAGCACGGCGAGGATCACGAAGATCGCAAGGATGACCAGCCCGAACAGGCCCTTCTTGTTGGTGAGGAAGAGCTGGGCCCAGCCGGGGAGTTTCGCGAGAAGGCGCGAGCGGGGGCGGACGCCGAGCTCGGCCATCAGCTCGCGCTGCGTGGGGGCGGTGAGCTCGGCACGCGGCGCGGCGGCGGTGAGGGCGGGGAGGATGTCGGTCATCAGGCTCTCCCGATCGAGCGCAGGCGGGGGTCGAGGATGACGTTGAGGACGTCGGAGGCGAGGTTGGCGATGAGGACGCTCATGGTGAGCAGGATCAGCTGGGCCTGGATGAAGGAATAGTCGCGCGTCTGGATGGCGTTGAGGGTGAACTTGCCGAGCCCTGGATAGTTGAACACCACCTCGGTGATGAAGGCGCCACCCAGCACGTAGCCGATCGACAGCGCCAGCGAGGTGATCTGCGGCAGGATGGCGTTGCGCGCCACGTAGCGGTTGCGGATGCGGCGGTCGGACAGGCCCTTGGCCTTGGCTAGAATGACGAAGTCCTCGTTGAGGAGGTTGATCATCGTGTTGCGCATGCCCAGGTGCCAGGCGCCGAAGCTGACGATGACGATCGAGGCGACGGGCAGCACGGCGTGCCAGGCGACGCTGACGAAGGTCTCAAGATTGAAGCCCGGGGTGAGGTTCATCTCGTGGGCGCGGCCGAGCGGGAAGATCGCCCATTGCATAGTGAAGGCGTACCAGAGCAGCAGCGCGACGACGGCCGGGGTGAAGGCGTTGAGCATCACGTTGATGGGGGTGAAGAAGGTGTCGAAGAAGCCGCCGCGGCGCCAGGCCGACCAGATGCCCATCGTGATGCCGATGCCGAAGGAGAGCGCGGTGGCGGTGCCGACGAGGAGCAGGGTCCAGCCGGCGGCGTAGAAGAGGAGGCTCGCCGTCGGCTCGGGGAAGTTGACGGTCGAGATGCCGAAATCGAAGTGCGCGAGGCGCCAGAGATATTGCAGGTACTGGTCCCACATCGAACCCTCGAAGCCATAGGTCTTGCGGATGGCGTCGATCTGATCGGGGCGCAGCTTGCCGCGCAGTGACAGCAGGATGCGGGTCGCCGGATCGCCCGGCATCAGCCGCGGGATCAGGAAGTTGAGGGTGATCGCGACGAAGAACGCCCCGAAGTAGAACCCCAGTCTGCGGAGGAGGAAGGCCATCGCGTACCCCGAGCGTGATGGGGACGGGCGAACCCGTCCCCGAGGATCAGCTTACTTCGCCACCGGTGTCAGGCTCAGCAGAACCTTGACGCGTTCGTGGATGCCGGAGGGGTTGTTGGGACGGGCCCAGGCGTTGTCGGCGTCCGGCCAGCCGGTGAAGTTGCGGGTCGAGTACTCGTACCAGGCGGGGTTGGAGAACAGGGTGATCACCGGCAGGTTCTCGGCTACCTGCTTCATCACAGAGGTGACTTTTTCCTTCTGTATGGCGACGTCGGCCGTGGCGCTGATGGCAGCGAGGTCGGCTTCGATGCCCGGGATCTTCATCTGGTGCATGGACTGCTCGTTGAGTTGCCCAGGGACCATGGTGCGCGGGTTGAACATCGAGTGATAGGTGAACCAGGGTGTCGAGCTGAGGTTCGTCCACATGATGTAGACATCGAAATTGCCGGTCGGGATGTTGTCGAACCAGGCGCCTTCCTCGGGGGTCTCCATCTCACCGTTGATGCCGATGTCCTGGAGGTTCTCCGAGACGGTCTGCAGCGTATTCACCCAGTCGTCCCAGCCGGCCGGCACGGCCATCTTGAAGGCGATCGGCGTGCCGTCGGGATTGTCGCGCCAGCCGTCGCCGTCCTTGTCGACGAAGCCGGCGTCGTCGAGGACTTTCTTTGCCGCATCGGGATCGTACTTCATCAGGTACTGGTAAGGCGCGAGCGCCGCGGTATCGATCCAGTCCTTGTAGAACATGCCTTCGCCGATGGGATATTCGGCGGGCGTGGTGAGGCCGAAGGTGGCGATATCGACCAGGGTGCCGCGGTCGATGGCCATCGACATGGCTTTGCGGAACTCGAGGTTGTTGAACGGCGCCTTGGTGGTGTTGAGCTGCAGGTTGGTGCCGGCATCGGGCGGCAGCCAGTAGTGGTTGTCCGGGCTCTTCGACGCATAGGTGATATCGGGATCGGTGATGCCGTCGGTGGCCCAGTCGAGATCGCCATTGGTGATGGCGGCTATGACTTGGAGATTGTCCGACAGCTGCGGGTATTCGATGCAATCGATCTTCACGTCGGCCGCATCGCGGTAAAGCGGGTTCTTGCAGAGCTTGAAGGCGTTGCGCGAGAAGTCGCGCACCTCGGTGAACGGGCCCGTCGCCACCACCTTGGGGTTGGCGTAGTTCACCGGATCGGCGACGTCCTTCCAGATATGCTCGGGCAGCGGGAAGACCGGGCCGATATTGAGACGGGCCAGCGAGTCGGCGGCTTTCAGCTCGAAGCGCACGGTGTGATCGTCGACCGCCACGACATCGACGATCGAGCCGGTGTCCTTTTCGGCATTGTAGATGTCGTAGCCGACGGGGAAATCGAGATGCGCCTTGGCGTAGTTGAAGGTGAAGACCACGTCGGCGGCGGTGAACGGCTCGCCGTCGGACCACTTCACGCCTTCGCGCAGGTGGTAGGTCACGCTCTTCAGGTCGTCGCCGAGTTCATATGAGGTGGCGAGAGCCGGGAAGTCGTTGTCCGGGTGCCAGACATTGTCGATCCACAGCGGCTCATAGGCGAAATCCTGGACGTAGGCGTGCGGGCCGGTGAGGTTGTAGGGGTTGTAGTTCTCGACATGCGCGTCGGTGTGGACCGGGGCGATGCGGATGATCACCTCTGCCTGTGCCGCGGTGGCGAGGGCCGTGCCGGCAAGGGCGGTGGCGGCGAGAAGGGTCAGTAAACGCAGTCGGTGCATGGCTAGTCTCTCCCTGTGAGATCGATCCCATAATCGATAGGCCAGTGTGCAGTCGAAATAGGCTCCTGAGGCGCAGTCCTAGGTTTGTCGCGAGATCGAACCGAAAAAGTCTCAGAACTTTTCCTGATCTCGCTCTGGTCAGTTGGTCGTCAGCGCCGGCGCCGCAACGCGGGACGTCGGCGAAAGGCTTGGCACCGGACCGACGCTCTGGCGCATGATCAGCTCGGTGGGAATGGTGATGACCGGATCGGCCGGCGGCTCGCCATCGAGGATGGAGAGCAGCAGACGGGTGGCGACACGGCCGGCCTCATCGACCGGCTGGCGCACGGTGGTCAGCGCCGGGGTCAGGTGGCGGGCATGGAAATTGTCGTCGAAGCCGAGCAGCGAAATGTCCTCGGGGACGCGCTTGTTGGCTCGCTTCAAGGCCAGCAGCGACCCCGCCGCGACGTCGTCGTCGCCGGCAAAGATGGCGGTGGTCTCGGGCCGTTCGGCGATCAGCCGGGCCGTGGCCTCGTGGCCGAAGGTCTCGGAGAAGCTGCCGTGCTCGATGAAGATGTCGTCGCGGGTAAGGCCGAACTCGGCGAGCGCCGCATCGATGCCGCGCAGCCGCTCGTGGGTATCGTGGTAGATCGGGCCGCCGGAGAGATAGATGATGTGGCGGTGGCCCTCGGCGAGCAGCAGGCGCATGCCGTCGAGACCGCCGGTGAAATTGTCGATGCCGACGCGGGCGAGGGCCGGCGGGCAGTCGTTGCCGCCGACGCTGACCACCGGGATCCTGGAGCGGGTGAGGATCTCTAGCGCATCGTCGCGCAGGGCGTTTTCGAGGTAGAGGATCAGCCCGTCGCAGGCGCGATCGACCAGCTCGATGATGGCGCGGGCCTCCTCATCGCGGTCGGCATAGCCGGAGGCGACGATGATGCTCTTGCCCGCGTGGCGCGCCGTTTCCTGCATGCCGCCGATCATCTGGGCGTAGAACGGGCTCGAGACGTTGACGACGACGCCGCCGATGATATTGGAGCGATTGGAGCGGAGGCCCCGCGCCATGGTGTTGGGGCGATAGCCGAGCTCGAGGATGGCGGCTTCGACGGCCTTCCGGGCTTCCTCGGAGACATAGCCGTTGCCTGCGATCAGCCGTGAAACGGTGGATCGGGAAACGCCGGCCTTCTTCGAGACGTCGGTAATCGTCGCCATCGGGTACTCGACATGAGATCGATCCCACATATGAGCGTGACGATGGCAGGGTTGTCAACCGGATGCAGCGAGCTGACTGGAATCTGGTGGATACTCTCAGATTCCAGTGCAGCCGGGAGCGCTCAGGATATCTGCCGCGCTGTGCCCGCTGGGCCGGACCGCACGATCACTGCAAGCCTTGCCTGCGGAGTGGAGCTCATTGAAAATGAACGACGATTTGCACGACCTTGTCGCGAGGGTGCCGGCTTTCGAGGTGGAGATCGGGCGGTTGTCTGCGTGCAAAGCCTCAACAACGAAATCTGGATCGTGACCCTGCCGGCGTCGAGCGAGCGCTATGTCCTCCGGGCGGCCAGCCTCGTCGCCAACACGCACCTGGGGGTGCGCCGGGACGAAAGCGATGTTCGCGAGCCTCGATCAGTAGCAGGAGGCGGAGGCGGCGGAAGTGAGGGCTGCCGCTGGTCAGGGCGAGAGACACCTGGTCGCCCGAACCTTGCCGTCAAGTCGTTCGGGTTGCATCGGGCCGCGGTTTGCTGCCTGATGCCCGCTCTACAGCCTCGGCGAGAGAGCGATGGCCAGCTTCTCGACAAGACCGCTCGACCCCGGCACCTGGCCGGATTTTGCCGCCCTGGTAGAGCGCCACAACGGCGTCTGGGGCGGCTGCTGGTGCATGGCGTTCCACGCCGAGGGCGCGGGGCATGAGGGCGCCGCACAACACCGGGCCGACAAGGAGGCGCGGGTGGAGAGCGGCAATGCCCACGCCGCGCTGGTGTTCGACGGCGATACCTGCGTCGGCTGGTGCCAGTTCGGCTCGCCGGCGGAACTGCCGAGGATCAAGGCGCGCCGGGCCTATGAGGCGGAGCCGCAGACACTGCCGGACTGGCGCATCACCTGCCTTTTCGTCGACAAGGCCTATCGCAAGCGCGGTGTCGCAGCGGCGGCGCTGGCCGGCGCGCTGACCGAGATCGGCCATCTCGGCGGCGGCACGGTGGAGAGTTTTCCGGAGGACGCCGAAGGCCGCTCGGTGTCGTCGTCGTTTCTCCACAACGGTACGTTGGGGATGTTTGAGCGGGCGGGGTTCGAGCGCCGGCGCAGGCTGGGGAAGGACCGATGGCTCGTGACGGCTGAGGTGCCCAGGCGCAGCTAGAAATCAAAGCGTCACGGTCGACTGCTGCGGGCGACGCGGTCTAGGTGACGGCGCCGGGTTGCTCTATACTGCTCGGTGATGACCCGACGATCCGGGAGCTGATTTCGGTCGCGAGGCCAGTCAGGGAGGTCGTGAGATGGTTCGGACCGCGGTTGCGATTGCCGCCCTCATGATGAATGCCGGAGGCGCGTTGGCGCAGGGCGATGTGGCTCTGGGCGAGGAGATGTTCCAGTTCAGATGCGCCACCTGCCACGCGGTGGGTGAAGGCGCCAAGAACGGCCCTCCGCTCAACAACCTGATCGGGCGCCCCGCTGCCTCCGTCGAGGGTTTCAAGTACTCGGACGGCATGGTTGAGGCGGGGCAAGGCGGGGTGGTCTGGGATATCGAGACGCTTACCAAGTTCATCACCAAGCCACGCAGCGTGGTCAATGGCTCGAACATGTCCTTCACGGGGTTGCGCGACCCAGACGATGTTGCCAACGTCATCGCCTACCTCGCCACCTTCTCCTCGCCGCCGGCCCAATAGCCGGCGTAGCAGCAGCGAAGCGTCGTCGCGCCGCCTCACGGCCTGCGTGGACACCGCTCTGCGGGAGGCTATGGCGCGGATTCTATTCGGTCATCCGCAGAAAATGGCGTGCCACCGTGAAGCGCGCTTCTGCAGGTTAGCCAACGGAGTGCATTGAGCTAGATAGTGAAAATCGAAGTGGTGGAGCTGAGCGGAATCGAACCGCTGGCCTCATCATTGCGAACGATGCGCTCTCCCAACTGAGCTACAGCCCCGCTTCGATGGCGCGCTTATTAGCCAATCTCGCGCCGTTGGACCAGTCCTTTTTTCAGGCGAGGAGACGCTGGGCGATGAGGCTTTGCGCGGTGGCCACGGCGGCGTCGGGGCCGGGGATGGTCGGGCGGGCGAGCAGCAGGCGGCCGCTGTTGCCGTCGACGCGGCGGATATGGCCGAGTTCGGCGGTGTTGGAGCCGATCTGCGGGTCGAACAGGCCCATCAGGCGGACCACCCAGTTGGGCAGCTCGAAGCGCGGGGCGCGGGAAGAGGCCTGGGGCAGGGCGGCGCGGAGCGCGCTGGCGAGCTCGAACAGGGTCATCTCGCGGTCGGACAGGATGTGACGCTTGCCGCCGGCGTCCGGTGCGGTCATGGCGGCGACCTGGGCGGCGGCGACGTCGCGGACGTCGACGATGGAGAAGCTCATCTTGGGCGCGGCGGGCATCGAGCCGTTGAGCAGGCGAAGCACCAGCGCGCCGGAGGTGCCGACATCCTCGTCGAGCAGCGGGCCGAGGATGGCGCCGGGGTTGATGGTGGCGAGGCGGTCGCGGGCCTTGAACTGCTCGGCGATGCGCCACGCCTCGCGTTCGGCGCGGAGCTTCGATTCGGGATAGGCGCTGACCTTGGGGCTGTCGGTATTGGTCCAGTCAGCGGTGGTGAAGGTTCGGCTGTAGTCATCGTGGCCGTAGGCGATGGCGGCGATCGAGGAGGTGACGACGATGCGCTCGACGCCCGCGGCGAGCGCGGCGGTTACGGCGCGGCGGGTGCCCTCGACGGCCGGGCGGATCAGGTCGTTCTTGTCCTTGGGCATTTCGAGGACGAAGGGGGAGGCGACATGCTGCAGGTAGCGGACACCGGACATGGCCTCGGCCCAGCCCTTGTCGGAGAGCAGGTCGAGGGCGACGAACTCGAGGCGGGAGGTATCGGCGCCGTGGGCGGCGAGGGTTTTCCTCACCTTTTCGGCCTTGTCGAGGCTGCGCACCGAGCCGCGGACGGTGTAACCTTGCTGGAGGAGTTGCAGGGCGACGTGGCCGCCGAGGAAGCCGGAAATGCCGGTGAGCAGGACGCGGTCTGACATGGTATCTCTCCGTTGAATTGAACGATATGTACGAATATCGTTCAATTCGTTCAAGTGGTATGCGAAGGAAAATCGACGTGGCGGAAATCGACAAGCAGGAGCAGATCCTTTCGGCGGCGCGGCGGCTCATCCTGCGCCAGGGTTTGCGCGCGACCTCGATGGAGGCGATTGCGGCCGAGGCGCGGGTCGCGAAACCTACGCTCTACAAATACTACGGGGATAAGAACGTAGTGTTCGAGACGATTGTCTCCGAGCTGATGGTGGAGCTGCACGAGGGGTTCGTGCGGGCACTGCGGGGAGACGGTGACCTGGTGGCGCGGCTTAGTGCGGCGCTTTCAGCCAAGTACGAGGCGATCGGGCGGCTGCTGGGGGATTCACCGCACGCGGAAGAGCTCTATGACGAGCACGAGAAGGTGCGGCCTGAGGTGCGGGCGACCGAGGATGTGATCGACGCGATGGTGGCCGAGGAGCTTGGGAAGGCGGGGGCGAAGGAGCCTGAGGCGCTGGCCCGGCTGGTGCTCGATGCGGCTTATGGGATCAAGCGGAAGGCGCGGACGGCCGGGGATATCGGGCCGGGGATACGGTTGCTGGTGGAGCGGTTGGTGGGGCCGGAGGTGCGGGGGTAGGGGGGCACACTTAGGCCGGCGCCGCCTGACCTTAAGGGGAGGGAGACGTCGGCAGCGACAGCCGGAGCGGGAAACGGCCTCCCTCTTGCGATTTCTAGGACTTAGCGAAGGGCTAAGCCCAAGAAATCGCCTTCTCCCCCGCAAGAGGGGAGATGGCTGAGAGAGCGGTGCTGGCGGCCGCCCCCTCCACCACCCGGCGGGTGGTCCCCCTTCCCCGCCATGCGGGGGAGGATCATGGAGAGACCGAGTTTAGACTTGGGCCCAGGCGCCGGTTTTTTCGCTTTTGAAGACCGCGTCGATGACCTTCATCGATTTGATGGCGTCGTCGACACCCCAGGGGAGCGGCTTGTTGCCGAGGACGGCCTGGGCGAAGGCTTCGGCCTGTTCGGTGTACTGGTCGCAGGGGGCGATGATCTCGCGGCGGCTGAGGTGGCCATCGGGCGCGTAGCCCGGGTCGACGAGCAGCGCGGTGGCGGTGTCGGCGGGGGCGTTGAACGGGATGACCAGCTCGACGCGGCCCTTGGTGCCGAGCAGTTCGAGGGACTGGTGGTTCACGGTCTGGGTGGAGCAGACGAAGCTTGCCTGCCTGCCAGCGCCGAAATCCATGATCACCGAGGCGAGGCGGTCGGTCTTCATGACCGGATCGCGATCGACCAGCGAGACGACGCGCTGCGGCTCGGCTTCAAACAGGTAGCGCGAGCCGGTGATCGGGTAGCAGCCGATATCGTAGATGCCGCCGCCGCCGATATCGGCCTGGTTGCGGACGTTCGTGGGGTCGGTGAGGTAATAGGTGAAGACCCCGCGCACGGCGCGTAGTTCACCAAGCTCGCCGGAGCGGGCGATCTCGCGGGCGCGGGCCCATTGCGGGTGCCAGCGGACCATAAAGGCTTCGTAGAAGATGATGCCGGGCGGCAGCTGGCGCAGCTGCTCGGCTTCGCCGGCGTTGAGCGCAATGGGCTTTTCGCAGAGCACGTGCTTGCCGGCCCTCGCGGCGGCGAGCGTCATGGGGACGTGCAGGTGGTTGGGGAGCG
The DNA here is from genome assembly GCF_056402875.1 of Devosia sp. P3_B2. Classification (NCBI taxonomy): domain Bacteria; kingdom Pseudomonadati; phylum Pseudomonadota; class Alphaproteobacteria; order Hyphomicrobiales; family Devosiaceae; genus Devosia; species Devosia sp. P3_B2. The sequence continues at coordinate 257,043 of NZ_JBFUGO010000001.1, forward strand.
GATTGTAGATGGCGTCGACATTGGGATCGGCGAACAGGGCTTCGTAGCTGCCATGGGCCACTGCCTTGCCGGTGAGGCCAAGCTCGGCGATGTACTCTTCGGCCTTGGACTGGTCGCGCGAGGCGACGGCGACGACTTCGCTCGAGGGCGACTTCATGATCGCCGGCGTGACCTTCTTGAGGCCGATATTGGCGGTGGACAGGATGCCCCAGCGAACTTTCTTTTCTGCCATCGTTCCCTCCTCGAAATAGCCGGGGAGTCGTAGCGGGGTGCGATGCGCCCGTCCACTGAGACAGTGCCGCTGCACTATCGACCTTCGGTGGATGATCGGAGATGAACGGGAGATAGACGAAGGCTGAACGCGGAATTGGAGAGGATCAGGCCAAAGTGATGGTCGGGGCTCGGTGAGCGGGTTGACGCTCGGGCGTCCCGGCCTAGGGTTGAGTGGATCGACGGGAAGGAGGCCTGAGATGAGTATTGGAGGACTTTCTGTTCGTGGACTGCTGGCCGGGGTGATGCTGGCTTGCGTTCTGCCGGCGATGCCGGCCTTCGCGCATCATGGCTGGGCGTGGACCGAGGAGGCGTTCTTCGAGCTCACGGGCATCATCAAGTCGGTGTATGTCGGCAACCCGCATGCGACGATGGATGTCGACGTGGACGGCGTGGTGTGGCGGGTGGAACTGGCGCCGCCGGGTCCGACCATGGCGGCCGGGTTCACCGAGGAGACCGCGAACCCCGGCGACGAGGTGGTGGCGCTCGGCAACCGGTCGCTCGACCCGAACGAGAAGCGGATGAAGGCGGTGCGGATCACGGTGGGCGGCAAGGCCTACGACATCTATCCGTCGCGCGTGCCGGCGAACTAGCCGGATGGAGGCGTGGCTGGAGGCGATCGAGCAACTCGCCTGGGTGCGGGTGCTGAAGAGTTCGTTCTTCGCCTATCCGATCGTCAACGCCGTGCATGTGCTGGCGGTGGGGGCGCTGGTGACCTCGGTGGCGTTGATGGATCTCAGGGTCATCGGCGTGGTGCGGAGCGTGCCCGAGGCGCCGTTCGTGCGGCTGCTGCGCCGGGTGGCGCTGGGGGCGTTCGCATTCGCGGTGGCGACCGGCGTGACGATGTTCGCGGTGCGGGCGAGGGAATATGCGGTGATGCCGCTGTTTCTCGTGAAGCTGGGGCTGATCGGGGTGGCGGGCCTGAATTTCCTGGTATTTTCGGCGATCGACCGGCGGCGGGCGACGGGTGAACCAGCGCCCATGGTGGCGCGAGTGGCGGCGGGGGCGTCGATCGGGCTGTGGGTGACGGTGGTGCTGGTGGGCCGGTTCCTCGGGTATGTGGAATAAGGGCCGCTGTTGGCGGATGAGAGAATATCGAGGGACGCCATGGGGTTGAACTATATCCGGACGGTGCCGATCCTGCGCTCGTTCGACGAGGCGAAGGCTCGGGAGTTCTACGTGGACTGGCTCGGCTTCACGGTCGACTGGGAGCACCGCTTCGAGCCGGGAATGCCGCTCTACATGCAGGTGAGCCGCGACGGGATCGTGCTGCACATCTCGGAACATCACGGGGATGGCTCGCCGGGGGGCCAGGTGCGGATCGATTGCACCGGCGTCGCGGCGCTACAGGCCGAGCTGATCGCCAAGAAGTACAAGAACAACCGACCGGGGCTGGAGCGGCCGGATTGGGGCGGGCTCGAGTGCACGGTGGTGGACCCGGTCGGCAACCGGAAAGCGAGTGAGCGGGTCGCCGACATCTATGAGTGACAAGTCGTGCCTGCGGCGGGTAGTGCGACTTTGCAGTTGCAGGGCGGCCACAACCCCGATGTGGAAAGAAGACGCGGGGCCAAGAACCGGGCCGGCACACGCGGATTCTTGACCAGCACGATTGACTTGGCACGGCGCCCGTGGCGTCTTGCGGGCATCGTCAAACGGGGGCGGTTGCGATGCGTCGGCTAGTGCAGGGACTGACCATATTGCTGACGCTTGGGTGCGTCGGCACGGCCATGGCCCAGGATACTGGCTTTGGGGTCGACGAGGTCCGGGGCGGACTGTATTTCCACGGCTTCGATAAGGGCGACAATGCCTGGTTGCCGTGGATCGACTCGCAGATCCAGGATGCCAATGTCGAGTTGCTGTTCACGCCGTTCGACCTGGGCAGCTTCAATTCGTGGGGAGAGCTTCGGCCGCATGTCGGCGCCACGGTGAATTTCGCTGGCCTCGAGAGCATGGTCTATGGCGGCCTGAGCTTTACGTCGCATCTTTTCGATACGCCGCTGTTCATCGAGGGCACGTTTGGCGGCGCGGTGCACAATGGAGCATCGAGCGGCGCGGTGGCCCCGGCTCGTAACCTCGGCTGCCCCGTGCTGTTCCATGAAAGTGTCTCGGTCGGCTACGACGTTACCCCCGACCTGAGCGTGATGATCACCGCCGACCACATTTCCAATGCCGGGTTGTGCGACTTCAACCGGGGCCTCAGCAATATCGGCGTGCGCGTCGGCTGGAAGTTCTGAGGCTTGCCGGTATCGGTGCTGACCCCGCCTCGTGCGCGTTAAGCCACCTACCCGACGGCCCACCTACTCGTCCTTACATTCGCAGCCCTGGCCCCAGCGGCGTCAGCCCGCCTGCCGGCGGCGGTGCTGGCCGGGCGCAACTCCGCGCACGCGTTTGAACGCCTTGGCGAAGGCGAACTCGTTGTCATAGCCGACGCGATGGGCGACGAGACCGATGCGCTCGCCGCGCGACAGCAGGTCGGCGGCAAGGCTCATGCGCCAGCGGGTGACATAGCTGAGTGGCGGTTCGCCGACGGCGGTATTGAAGCGGCGGGCGAAGGCGGCGCGCGAGAGGCCGGAACGCTGGGCAAGACTGTCGACTGTCCATGGGTGCGCCGGATCGTCGTGTACCGCCCAGACGGCAGGGCCGACGACGGGATCCTGCAAGGCGCCGAACCAGCTATGGGCGCTGTGGGTGGCCTGTGTCGCGATCCAGTCGCGGAGGCCGTAGACGAAGAGCAGGTCGACCAGCCTATCGATCAGCAGAGCCGAACCGGAGCCGGCGGCCTCGGCCTCGGCGGCAAGCAGGCCGATGGCCGCGGCGAGCGGGCTTTGCGGCTCAGGACGGACGTGCAGCAGCTGCGGCAGGCCGCGCAGCAGCGGGTTCATACCGTCGGCGGAAAAGGAATAGGAGCCGCAGAGCACTACGCTTGGTGCGCCCGAGCCGCCGGTGGGGAGCGCGGTGCGCTCGCCTGGGGCAAGAGGCCTGACGCGATCGTGGAACTCGACGCCGTGTCCATCCGCGGTGTCGCTCAGCACATGGCCGGCACCGTGCGGGAAGATCACCATGTCACCGGTGGCGAGCGCCACGGTCGCCGAGCCATCGTCGAGCCGGGCGTAGCAGTGGCCTGCGGTAACCACGTGGAAGCCGGCGAGCTGGCCGAGCGCCTTGCCGAAATGGAGTCCCCAGGGCCCACCGAGCTCGAGCCGCGAGGAGAGGGCGCTGCCCAGGTGTACCGCTTCGAGCACTTCGGTGAGGACATCAAAGCGGGAGTCGAGACGTTCGAACATAAAGTGGAGCGTTTCATGCATTCATTGGAGCGTCAATCGATCCTATCTCCCGACTGCTGACAACAACAGGAGCAGAGAATGGCTGGATCGGTGCTGGTTTTGGGGGCGACGGGAAAGAGCGGGCGGCGGCTAGTGCCCGAACTCAAGGCGCGCGGGGCCGGGGTAAGGGCGGCGAGCCGCACGCCGGGCGAGGGCCAAGTGGAGTTCGACTGGCAACGGCCGCAGACATATGCCCCGGCGCTTGCCGGGATGGAGGCGCTGTATCTGGTGACGCCGAACGGCGTCGAAGATCCGAGCGCGATGGTTGACGCCCTGCTGGCCGAGGCCAAGGCGGCGGGGGTGCGGCGCGTGGTGGCGGTGTCGTCGATGGGGGTGGAGTTTCCGGGCGAGCCGGTGGAGTCGGGGCGGCTAAAGGTCGAGCGGCTGGTCAGGGACTCGGGACTGGAGTGGACAATGCTGCGGCCCGGCGGATTCAACCAGAACTTCTCGGAGGATTTCCTCAGGCCCGGGATCGTCCACATGGACATGGTCGCGACGGCGACCGGGGACGGCAAGGTGGGGTTCGTCGATGCTGGTGACATCGCGGCGGTGGCGGCGGCGGCGCTGAGCGAGGACGGGCACGTGGGCGAAACCTACGCGATCACCGGACCGGAGGCGCTGAGCTTTGCCGAGGCGGCGGCGATCATCGGGGAGGTGGCGGGGCGGCCGATCGGTTATCGCGAGATCGCGCCGGAGGAGTTGATGAGCGTTCTCGTCGGGGCGGGGGTGTCAGAGGACGAGGGGGCAGTGGTGGTGCGCAACCAGATCTCGATCCGCGACGGACATGGGGCGCGGCTGACCGATGTGGTGGAGCGGGTCACTGGGCGGCCGGCAGTGGGATTCCGCGACTACGCGACGGGAGCGAAGGGGGCTTGGGTTCGGGTGGCCTGAAAGGGGGCGCGGCGGCTCAGGCCACTTGTCCGGCGGCCCAGCCGCTGGCCCAGGCCCACTGGAAGTTGTAGCCGCCGAGCCAGCCGGTGACGTCGACGGCTTCGCCGATGAAGTAGAGGTTGGGGACGGTGCGGGCCTGCATCGTCGTCGAGTCGAGGCCGTCGGTGTCGATGCCGCCGAGGGTGACTTCGGCGGTGCGGTAGCCTTCGGAGCCGGTGGGCTTGATGGTCCAGCGGCGGAGCGAGTCCTCGATCTTTGCGAACGATTTGTCGCTCATGTCGCCCATCATGGTGGTGATGCCGATCTCTTCGGCGAGCATCTGGGCGAGGCGCTTGGCGAGGTGCTGCGACAGCACGGTCTGCAGCTGCAGTTTGGGGCTGTTGCTGCGAGCTTCGCGGAGGATTTCGTCAAGGCCGCCGTTGGGGAACAGGTCGATGACGATGGCATCGCCTTCGCGCCAGTAGCTGGAGATTTGCAGGATCGCCGGGCCGGAAAGGCCACGATGGGTGAAGAGCATGGCTTCGTCGAAGCTCTTCTTTCTCACCGAGATGCGGGTGGGATCGACGGCGATGCCGCTAAGGGGAGCGAGGCGCTCGAGGATGCGGGGCTCGAAGGTCAATGGGACGAGGGCAGGGCGGGTTTCGGTGACCTTGAGGCCGAACTGGGTGGCGAGCTGGTAGGCAAGGCCGGTGGCGCCCATCTTGGGGATCGACTTGCCGCCGGTGGCGACGACCAGCGATTTGCCGATCAGCGTTTCCTCGGCGGTCATCACGGTGAAGGTGCCGTCGGCGTGGGTGACGCTTTCGATCTCGGTGTCGAGCAGCAGGGTGCCCTGGGCCTTCTTCAGTTCGCTGACGAGCAAGTTGATGATCTGCTGGCTGGAGCCATCGCAGAACAGCTGTCCCAGGGTCTTCTCGTGGAACGGGATGGCGTACTGGTCGACCAGCGCGATGAAGTGTTCCGGCGTGTAGCGGGAGAGGGCCGAGAAGGCGTAGCGCGGGTTGTTCGAGAGGAACCGGTCGCGGCCGGCTTTCACCGTGGCGTTGATGTTGGTGAAGTTGCAGCGGCCGCCGCCGGAGATGCGGATCTTCTCGCCAGGGCTCTTGGCGTGGTCGACCACCAGAACCTTGCGGCCGCGCTTGCCGGCTTCGATGCCGGCCATGAGTCCGGCGGCGCCGGCGCCGAGGATGATGGTGTCGTAGGTTTGCATGGGGTGGGAAATACACGGAGTTCTGCGGCACGCATAGGGTAGGCGGATGCCTGAGAGCCTGGCCGCCCCCTCCACCGCCTCCGGCGGCCCCCTTCCCCGCCGCGCGGGGAGGATCCGCTGTGGCTCCTTCAGGTGATAGGCGATGTCCTATAGGTGATTGACTATTTGCGATTTCGGCGTAGAAACCCGGGGCCGGACAAGAGGATCGGGTTGCGGGATGCGCAAGACCCACCACATCACTGTGACGAAAGCGGAGGCCATGGGTCTTCGCCGTTTCGTCATGGCGGGGACAAAAACCACCAAAACCCCCTGAGCCGATCCCCGGGCAACTCCCGCCGGGGAGCGGCCGGATGCCATGTGCCGCGGACCCGATAGGTCCAGCGCGGGGGAATGAAGGCAAAGAGGAAGTTTCCAAATGGGTTATCGCGTCGCCGTCGTCGGAGCCACAGGCAATGTGGGCCGGGAAATGCTCAACATCCTCGCCGAGCGGAAGTTTCCCGCGTCCGAGGTGATCGCGCTCGCTTCGTCGCGTTCGCAGGGCCAGGAAATCAGCTTCGGCGACAAGCGGCTGAAGGTGCAGAACCTCGAGAATTTCGACTTCAAGGGCGTGGATTTTGCGCTGATGAGCGCCGGCTCGGCCATCGCCAAGGAATATGGCGAGAAGATCGGGGCGACCGGCTGCATCGTCGTCGATAACTCGAGCTTCTGGCGCTACCACGGCGACGTGCCGCTGATCGTGCCGGAGGTCAACGCGCATGTGCTCGACGAGTACATGGCGCGGAACGACCGCAAGAACATCATCGCCAACCCGAACTGCTCGACGGCGCAACTGGTGGTGGCGCTGAAGCCGCTGCACGATTTCGCGACGATCAAGCGCGTGGTGGTTGCGACCTACCAGTCCGTCTCCGGCGCCGGCAAGGAAGGCGTCGACGAGTTGTGGGACCAGACCAAGAGCGTGTTCGTCAACAACAAGCTCGAGCCGCGCAAGTTCACCAAGCAGATCGCCTTCAATGTCATCCCGCACATCGATGTGTTCATGGAGGACGGCTACACGAAGGAAGAGTGGAAGATGGTGGCCGAGACCAAGAAGATCCTCGACCCCAAGATCAAGCTGACCGCCACTTGCGTGCGCGTGCCGGTGTTCGTCGGCCACTCCGAGGCGGTCAACCTCGAGTTCGTCAATCCGATCTCGGCCGATGAGGCACGCGATATCCTGCGCGAAGCGCCGGGCATCTCGGTGATCGACAAGCGCGAGGCCGGTGGCTACTCGACGCCGGTGGAAGCGGCGGGTGAGTACGACACGTTCGTTTCGCGCATCCGCGAGGATGTGACGGTGGAGAACGGGCTCTCGATCTGGGTGGTGAGCGATAATTTGCGCAAGGGCGCGGCGCTGAACACGGTGCAAATCCTCGAGACGCTGATCGAGCGCAAGCTCGTGGAGAAGAAGGCGGCCTAAGGGCTGCTGACTGAGACTTTAGCCGCCCCCTCCACCACCCGACGGGTGGTCCCCCTCCCCCGCCACGCGGGGGAGGATCACGGAGAGGCTGGCGTGAACCCGTCGCTCCTCGCTTTTGCTCGGATCGCGCTGCACTGCGTGGCGCGGACCCCTCATCCGGCGCTCCGCGCCACCTTCTCCCACAAGGGGAGAAGGCAGAAGCCGATAGATCGAGGCTCGCTGCCCAATGCCCCCCCGCCACATCTTCCTCGCGCTGTCCGTCGCTCTGGTCTGGGGGCTGAGTTTCATTGCCATCCGGTGGGGCGTCGATGAGGTGCCGCCGCTGCTGCTGACGGCGGTGCGCTATGTGTTCGCGGCCGTGCCGGCGGTGTTTTTCGTCAAGCGCCCGGCGGTCGGGTGGCCGTTGCTGGTTGGCTATGGCTTCGCCATCGGGGTGGGCCAGTTCGGGTTGCTGTTCCTGGCGATCAAGCTCGGCATGCCGGCGGGGCTCAGCTCGCTGGTGATCCAGCTGCAGGTGTTCTTCACGATCTTCCTGGCGTTCGCGTTTTTCGGCGAGCGACCGAGCCTCGCGCAACTGGGCGGGGCGGCGGTGGCGCTGGTGGGGATCGGGGTGATCGCGGTGGAGCGGCTGGAAGGGGCAGCGCTGCTGCCGCTCTTGCTGACGATTGGCGCGGCCGGTTGCTGGGGCTTGGGCAATATGGTGGGGAAGGCCGCGGGGCGCATCGACATGCTGGGGTTCGTGGTGTGGTCGGCGCTGGTGCCGCCGATCCCGCTGTTCCTCGCCTCGCTGCTGCTCGATGGGCCGGGAGCGATCCCGCTGGCGATGTCGCAGCTGACGATCAAGGGCGTGGGGTCGATCGCCTTCATGGCCTATATCGCGACGCTGTTCGGCTTCGGGGCATGGGCATGGCTGCTCAGCCGCTATAGCACGAGCCAGGTTGCGCCGTTTGCGCTGTTCGTGCCGGTAGCGGGGATCGCGGGCGCTGCGTTGTTCCTCGGCGAGGGCATCACCGGGGTTGAGATCGTGGGCAGCGCGCTGGTGTTTGCCGGGTTGTTGCTCAACGTGTTCGGCCCGCGGCTGTTCAGGCGGGCGCCGGCATGATCACGCTGCGGCTGGCGGTGGAGGCGGATGCGCCGGAGATTGCGGCGCTGTTCGCGACGTCGCGGCGGTTGCTGACGTTTTTGCCGGACCTCCATACCGTCGAGGAGGACCGGGTCTATGTGCGCGACAAAGTGCTGCGAGATTTCCGGGTGACGGTGGCGGAGCGGGACGGCTCGATCGTCGGGTTCATGGCCGAGCTCGAGGGCTGGATCGAGCATCTCTATATCGATGCAGCGCAGCTTCGTTCGGGTGTTGGATCGGTGCTGGTTGCCGATGCGCAATCGCGCAACGAGGACCTGCAGTTGTGGTGCTTCGCCAACAATCTGCGCGGGCGGGCGTTCTACGAGCGAATGGGGTTTGAGGCGGTGAAGTTCACCGACGGGGCCGCCAACGAGCAGAGGGCGCCGGATATCCTGTATCGGTGGGAGCGGGAGTTTGGGAGCGGGTGAGGGGTGCCGACTGGCTGCCCGGTGCGAGCCGACCCCCACCCCCGTCCCCTCCCCGCAAGGGGGAGGGAAACGCCACACGAGCCGCGATGCGGAAACTACTCCGGACGATAGAAATCGCCGTCGGCGTTCATGACCCAGAGTTCGCCGGTGGAGATGTCGAACCAGGCGCCGTGGACGGCGAGCTTGCCTTCTTCCTCGAGCTTCTTGACGTAGGGGAAGGTCCGCAGGTTGTTGATCGAGTGGCGGATCGAGAAGCGCTCGAGCATGGTCTGGCGCTCCTTGTCGGTCAGCAGGGTGTACTTGGACACGGCGTCCGACACCGGGGCCAGCATGCTCATCCACTTGCCGATGAAATCGCCCTGGGCCAACGGGCCGGTATCGGGGGCGAGGGCGGCCTTTATGCCGCCGCAGCGGCCGTGGCCCATCACCACGATATTGCTGATTTCGAGCGCGTTGACGGCGAATTCGATCGCCGCCGAAGTGCCGTGCTGGCCGCCGTCGGGTTGGAAGGTGGGCACCAGGTTCGCGACGTTGCGGAGCACGAACAGCTCGCCCGGACCGGCGTTGAAGATGGTCTCGGGCGCCGCGCGACTGTCGCAACAGGCGATGATCATGGTGGTAGGGGATTGGCCCCGATCGGCCAATTGCCGGTAACGGCCCTGCTCAGGGTCGTAGCGGTCGGACATGAACGACTTGTAGCCGTCGAGCAAAAATGCTGGAAACCGATCCATGCCGCAGCGATTAGCGGTTACTGAAGGCAATTTCAATCGCCCGGGGCAAAGAGGGCGAGCAAAGGAGTAGTGCATGTTGATCTATCGCTTCCTCTCGGGGGAGGACGATTCAGCCTTCTGCCACAAGGTGACCAAGGCGCTCAGCGAAGGCTGGGTGCTGCACGGTTCTGCCAGCTATGCGTACGACGCAATGAACAAGAAGATGAAATGCGGGCAGGCGGTGACCAAGGTGGTCAGCGACCAGCCCTATGACGCAGACAAGAAGCTGGTCGACTACGTCTAGGCTTTGGTTTGGTCGCCCAGGTGGATGCGTCGCAGCGCGTCCATCTGGGCGACAACTGCTCCCGGCCCGCCGCGTCCCATGAGCGGCGCGCTAAACCGATTATGAACGGTGGGTTCAAGGCAGGTTCGGACGGGTGGAGCTAGAAGGGGACAAAACGCGCAGGGATGCGCCAGGTTTTGAGGCCCCGAAATGCAGATCAAGTTTGTCGTCGCCGCTATCGGACTTGTCGCCCTGGCGTTGCCGCTCGCGGTGTTTGCCAGCCAGCCGAAGCTCGAAGCGCTGAAGCCGGCGCCATCGCTGGCCAAGGCGCAGGTGCTGTCGATGCTGCTGCTCGATCCGCGTGAGAGCGGCGCCGAGTTCAGCGTGAAGCTGCCCGAGGGGTATGCGACGCTGGATGTGGATGCGGATCCGTTTGGGGTGGTTGCCAACTAATATCGGGGCTCCTATCCTCCCCCGTCCAGGGGAGGTGCCGTTTTGTGGGCGGGCTTGATCGAGCTCCAAGTACTGACGTCATCCCCGCGTAGGAGGGGACCCATTGTGGTCTCTCCACTTCGCTGCGCGTCGAAGCATCCCACTGGGTTCCCGCCTTCGCCGGAATGACGCCGGAGGGGTGGAGGGGGGCGCCTCAGAGGATCCCCTTCAGCCTGACATGCTGCAGCAGCATGATGGTCTTGGCGTCGGCGATTTCGCCGGAGGCGATCATGCCCAGCGCCTGGTCGATGCCGAGTTCCAGCACTTCGATGTCTTCGCCTTCGTGTTCGAGGCCGCCGCCGGCCGAGACTTTCGAGTCGGCGTCGTATTCGGCGAGGAACAGCGAGAGCTTTTCGGTGACCGAGCCGGGGCTCATGTAGGCGCTCAGCACCAACTCGACGTCGTGGACGCGGTAGCCGGATTCCTCTTCGGCTTCTTTCTTTGCCGTGGTGACCGGGTGGTCGCCGTCTAGCTTGCCGGCGACGACCTCGATGAGCCAGCCGGGGTCGCCACGCGTACCCGGCTCGCCGTGGGCGAAGACCGGGTAGCGGAACTGGCGGGTGAGGATGACGGTGCGCTGGGTGCGGTTGTAGAGCAGGATGCCTGCGCCATCGCCGCGATCGTAGGTTTCGCGGACCTGGCGCTGCCATTCGCCGTTGCGGCGCTTGAGCTCGATGGTGGTCTTCTTGACCAGCCCCCAGTTGTTCGAGAGCACCTCTTCGCCGAGCACTCGTACTTTCTCGTTCACGTCGTCAATCCTCAATGGAACCGCTCACAAACACCATGCGTTGGTGAACCGATTGTGAATAGCGGCTTCAGCGCAGAGCCATTCGCGGCACGTTAGAAGTCTCATCAAGCAGCGGAAATCTCGAACACAGGGATCGCCCGCAACAAGGACGAAAGAGATGGGCAGACTCGCAGCGGGAACGGTCATTGCACTCGCGATCCTCGCGATGAATGGCAACCTGGTGCGGGATGTCCTGGCGGAGGACAGCCAGCGGCTGATCGCCTCGACCACGCTTTCGTCCGCCACCCCGGTGGCGTCCGGACCCAGCAGCGAGCGGGTGTTGAGCTTGTTGCTCACACTCGAAGCGCTGCGGGCCGCGCCGGAGGTGCTCGCCGGCCCGCGCCGCTAGAGATGCACTCAGCGCATAGCGGGACGAAAGTGCAATGCTCCGCATAAGCAGAGCCTTTGACCTTCCTGCAAAGCGTCGCTAGAAGTCTCGAACCATTCCAAACTGGGGCGCCCGGCCTTCTCCCGGCGGGCGAGGCGCGAGACTAGCATGGCTCCTTCTTCACGGCCGCTTTCGCCGCATCTTTCGATCTACCGCTTTACGCTCACCATGACGATGTCGATCGTGCACCGCGCGACCGGCATTGCGCTTTATGGCGGCACGCTGCTGCTGGCGCTGTGGCTGGTGGGGGCGGCGATCGGCGGCGGGTTCTTCGATTTCGTCACCTGGCTGTTCGGCATGTGGCTGGGGCAGCTGGTGCTGTTCGGCTACACCTGGGTGCTGTTCCACCACATGTTCGGCGGCATCCGGCACTTCGTCTGGGATGCGACCAAGGCGATGGACGCGGCCGGGCGAGAGCTGATCGTCCGCATCCAGCTCGGTGCTTCGATCCTACTGACGCTGATCGTCTGGGCAATCTTCGTGTGGTTCAAATGAGTTCGGCCAAGCCCACGCGGGCACAGATCCAGACGCCCTCGACGCATTACGGCCGGGCCAAGGCGTCGACCCGGCACTTCATCACGCAGCGCATCACCGGCGCGATCAACATCCTGTTCGCGCTGTTCATCATCTGGTTCGTCGTCAGCCTCGCGGGCAGGGCGCCGGCCGAGATGATCGCGCTGGCGCGCAACCCGTTCGTCGCGATCGGGCTGGCGCTGCTCATCGTCAATGTCGCCGTGCACATGCGGATCGGCATGCGCGAGGTGATCGAGGACTACATGAACGGCGAGCCCAACCGCCTGGCGCTCGTTGCCAACAACGTCTTTGCCGTCTTCATCGTGGTGGTGGTGCTCGGCGCCATCGCCAAGCTCGTCTTCTGGGGTTAGCCGCATGGCCGCTTACGAGATCATCGACCACGAATTCGACGTGGTCATCGTCGGTGCTGGCGGCGCCGGGCTGCGCGCTACGCTGGGCATGGCTGAGCAGGGGCTGAACACCGCCTGCATCACCAAGGTGTTCCCGACCCGCTCGCACACCGTGGCGGCACAGGGCGGCATCGCCGCGTCGCTGGGCAATATGGGCCCTGACTCGTGGCAGTGGCACATGTACGACACCGTGAAGGGGTCGGACTGGCTGGGCGACAACGACGCCATGGAGTATCTGGCGCGCGAGGCCCCGGCGGCGATCTACGAGCTCGAGCACTATGGCGTGCCGTTCTCGCGCACCGACAAGGGCACGATCTACCAGCGGCCGTTCGGCGGCCATATGACCGAATTCGGCGACGGCCCGCCGGTGCAGCGCACCTGCGCGGCGGCCGACCGCACCGGGCATGCGATCCTCCACACGCTCTATGGGCAGTCGCTCAGGAACAACGCGCAGTTCTTCATCGAGTATTTCGCGCTCGACCTGATCATGGGCGCCGATGGCAGCTGCCAGGGCGTGATGGCGTGGAAGCTCGATGACGGCACGCTGCACCGGTTCCGGGCGAAGCTCGTGGTGCTGGCGACAGGCGGCTATGGCCGGACGTATTTCTCGGCGACATCGGCGCATACCTGCACTGGCGACGGCAACGGCATGGTGGCTCGGGCCGGGCTGCCGCTGCAGGACATGGAGTTCGTGCAGTTCCACCCGACGGGCGTGTACGGCGCAGGTGTGCTGATCACGGAGGGGGCGCGCGGCGAGGGCGGCTATCTCACCAATTCCGAGGGCGAGCGGTTCATGGAGCGCTATGCGCCGAACGCCAAGGATCTGGCGAGCCGCGATGTGGTGAGCCGCTGCATGACGATCGAAATCCGCGAGGGGCGGGGCGTGGGGCCGAAGAAGGACCACATCTTCCTGCATCTCGACCATCTGGATCCGAAGGTCCTTCACGAAAGGCTCCCCGGGATCACCGAGAGCGCCAAGATCTTTGCCGGCGTGGACCTGACGCGCGAGCCGATCCCGGTGCTGCCGACGGTGCACTACAATATGGGCGGCATCCCCGCGAACTATCACGGCGAGGTGCTGAACCCGACCGAAGGCGATCCCGACCGCGTGGTGCCGGGGCTGATGGCGGCGGGCGAAGCGGCCTGCGCTTCCGTGCACGGGGCGAACCGGCTCGGCTCGAACTCGCTGACCGACCTCGTGGTGTTCGGACGCGCGGCGGCGCTGCGGGCGGCGAAGGTGGTGGACAAGGGCTCGATGGTGCCTGCGGCGGTGGCCTCGGAGGACGAGCGCATTCTGGCGCGGTTCGACCGGCTGCGGCATGCCAATGGCTCGTCGCCGACGGCGCAGGTGCGCGACAGAATGCAGCGCATCATGCAGGAAGACGCCGCGGTGTTCCGCACGTCGGAGTCGCTGAAGTCGGGCGTCGAGCGCATCAACGCGCTCTATGGCGAGCTGGGTGATCTCAAGGTTTCGGACCGCTCGATGATCTGGAACTCGGACCTGGTGGAAACGCTGGAACTCGAGAACCTGATGGCCTGCGCCGCGACGACGGTGGTTTCGGCCGAGGCGCGCCACGAAAGCCGCGGCGCCCATGCGCATGAGGACTTCCCGAGCCGGGATGACGTGAACTGGCGGAAGCACACGCTGAGCTGGATCGATGATGCCGGCAAGGTGGAGCTGGGGTATCGGCCGGTGCATGTGGACCCGCTGACGCCGGAGAGCGAGGGCGGGATCAGCCTGAAGAAGATCGCGCCGAAGGCGCGGGTGTATTGAGGTGAGGGGGCTGGCGCTGATACTCGCGGCGCTCGCACTTGCTCTCTCAGCAGCGCAAGGGGCCGAAAGCTCTGCGCCGGCGCCGAGGACCTTGGCCGGCTGCTGGGACCTGCAGGAGGCGGAGGACACGCCGATCCTGCCGTCGTCGATTTGTTTCGAAAGCGCCTCGGAGATTTCTGTCACCGTGATGGGCTGGGGCGAGGGGTTCGGCGGCGACGGTCGCTACAGACTGGAGCGCAACCGCATCGAATTCAGCACCGACCTGCAATGGGAAGGCTGGCTTTGGAACGACGAAGGGCAGGATCGCTTTTCGTGTGAGCTGACCACGGACACGGTTGACCAGATCAAGATCAGCAACTGTTCGGAGGGCGTGGCTGATGCGACCTTTATCAGGGTGCCGGCGGACGAGAGGGTCCGCGGATTTCCTCACCATCGCGATGGAACGGTAGCTGAGGTTGCGACCGCCCTCCACGGTTGCTGGACGTGGTCGGCGCAAACCATCACCGACTACGACAACTGGATCACCATGTGTTTCGAGCGAAGCGGGCTCCTGCGAGTAACGGAGGATCGGGGCGTGACGACGCTGGACGGTTTCCAGCGAGCGCCTACGATGGTCCGGGACGCTCACTACCGTTTCGAAGGTGAACGACTCGTCATCAACAGACCTAGTGGTGGCGGTTGGTTCTTCCATGCTGCTCAGTTCGATTGCGACGTGGTGATCAAGCCGGGCGCGAAGCTTCGGTTGGCTGCGTGCAACGGCGTCAGGAGCGCTGACGGGGGCGGACGGGAAGGCTTTAGTATCGATCTTCAGCGTCAAGTGCCGAAGGGCACGGAGCCGAAGCCGTGACCGTCCCCGGCTATTCCGGCACGCCGCTGCCGCAGAAGCTCGGGCTCAAGGATGGGCAGCGGGTGCTGTTTCTTGCGTTGCCGGAAGAGCTTGAGGAGCTGGCGACGGCGCGGGATTTTGCTGAGGTTCGTGAGGTCGAGTGGGACGGTTGGCGTGGGACCGGGGGCTGGGACTATATCCATGGCTTCACCGCCTCTCGCGGAGTGCTGGAAGACAATGCGCGGCCGTTGATGGAGGCGATTACCCGGGATGGGGTGATCTGGATCTCATGGCCGAAGAAGGCGGCGAAGGTTCAAACCGACATCACGGAAGATGTGATACGCGAAGTGGTGCTGCCGATCGGGTTGGTCGATATCAAGGTGGCGGCGGTCAGCGAGATCTGGTCGGGTTTGAAACTGATGATCCGCAGAGAATTGCGGTGAGACAAACGGGGCGAATGATGAAGCGGGTTTTGGTGGCGCTGCTGGCGCTGGGGATGCTGGGCGGCGTGGCACAGGCGGCGCCGAGCGAGGCGCAGAAGGCCGATTTCTACAAGACCTGCATGGGCATCGCTTCGGACGATGCGCTGTGCAGCTGTAAAGCCGATGCGGCGATGACGCTGATCGACGAGGAATTCATGGCGATGGTGATCGCCTCGATGAAGGGCAAAGCGCCGCCGGCAGGCCAGTACTCGGCCTATAACACCTACGTCGCCAAATCGAACCAGATCTGCAAGCCGAACTACTGAGGAAAGCCCTGTGTCGCTGAAGCATACGAGAGCCATTGGACTGATTACCGGCGCGTTCGCGACGTTGTGGCTTGCGGGGTGCGGCGGGCTGTCGGCGGATGCGCAGGCGGTTGCCGATTCCTGTTCGAAGGTGCCGGGCGCGACCGCGGAAAGCTGCCAGTGCTACGCCAAGGAACTGTCGGCCAAGCTGAAGCCGGAGCTGATGAAGCTCGCGACCTACGCGCAGACCGACCCCGGAAAACTGTTCGATCCGGCAGTGATCGGCAATTTGAGCGCCAATGACGTGATGGCGGTGACCAACACGTCGGCCGCGGCGCTCAAGACGTGCAAAGTTGTAGGATAGGGCCATGGCTGAATTCACGCTCCCCAAGAACTCGCGGATCATGCCGGGCAAGACCTGGGCGAAGCCGGCAGGGGCGACGCGGCTCAAGGAATATCGGGTGTACCGGTACGATCCGGACTCGGGCGAGAACCCGCGGCTCGACACGTATTTCGTCGATCTCGACGATTGCGGTCCGATGGTGCTCGACGGGCTGCTGTGGATCAAGAACAAGGTCGATCCGACGCTGACGCTGCGCCGCTCGTGCCGCGAGGGCATCTGCGGCTCGTGCTCGATGAATATCGGCGGCGCCAACACGCTTGCCTGCACCAAGGGCATGGACGATTTCGCCGGGCATATCAGCGTCTACCCGCTGCCGCACATGCCTGTCATCAAAGACCTGGTGCCGGACCTCACCACCTTCTACGACCAGCACCGCTCGATCGAGCCGTGGCTGAAGACCACGACGCCGACACCCGAGAAGGAATGGCTGCAGACGCGCGACGACCGCGCCAAGCTCGACGGGCTCTACGAGTGCATCCTCTGCGCCTGCTGCTCGACTTCGTGCCCAAGCTACTGGTGGAACGGCGAGAAATATCTGGGCCCAGCAGTGCTGCTGCAGGCCTATCGCTGGCTGATCGACAGCCGCGACGAGGCGACCGAGGAACGGCTCGACAACCTCGAGGATCCGTTCAAGCTCTATCGCTGCCACACCATCATGAACTGCGCCAAGGTCTGCCCCAAGGGGCTCAATCCGGCCAAGGCAATCGCCGAGATCAAGCAGATGATGGTGACACGGGAGTTCGCATAAGCTGTTTGAGACCATCGCCGAGATCGAGGATCCGTCCGTCGCCCGCGTGCTGATCGCGGCGCTGAAGGCGCATGGGTTTCATCCGAAGGAAGGCGGCGACAGCGGCTTGCCGGGGCTGCCGGGGGTGTATGGGCCGAAGGGCATTCCGATCGAGCTGCCGGAGGAAGAGGCGGGCGACGGCAAGCTGCTCGCCGATGCGCTGGTGGCGGAGATGCTGAGGCGGTAGGGGGCCGATCCGTCCGAGCGTGTTGCGCCTCCACCCTTGATCCCTCCCCGCAAGGGGGAGGGAGACGCAGCGGCGGCTGCGGCGACGACTCCCTAACTCTGCCACATTGATCGTCGCATAGGGGAAGCGGGGCTTTGGCGGTTGACGGCGTTGCCGTTCAGGCTGTATCGCCGGTCACCAATTCTTAACCATCTGGCGGAGCAGGGCCGATGATGAGTTCGAGACGCGCAAGCGTTTCCATGGTGGTGATTGCCGGTTTGGCGCTTGCGCTGAGCGGCTGCGCCTCGAGCGGCGTAACCACTTCCAGCATCGCCTCGGCCGAGACCATCACCCCGATCCAGAACACGCCGGTCGCGAGTTCGGACCTCAACGCGCTGCCGGGCACGACCGTGCAGCCGGGCGCGATTGCCCAGCCGGCGCCGCTTGGTGCGCCGGGGCAGATCGGGCAGCCGGCGCAGGTGGCGAGTGCCGATGGTTCGTTCGCGACGCTGGGCTCGGTGCCGCAGGCGCCGGGGCGGGATCTCTCGACCGGGCTGACCGTCGAGAAGCTGCTGGGCGGCTGGACCGTGGTTTCGGGCGCCGAGCAGTGCAAGCTCAACCTTACGCAGACGGCGAAATCGGGCACGTCGCGCTATCGCGCCTCGACGCCGGGTTGCGCTCTCGCCGGCCTGAAAGTGGTGGCGAGCTGGCAGCTGGTGGGCAGCCAGGTGCAGTTGTTCGACGAGGCCGGTGACATCATCGCCTCGCTGATCCTCAGCGGCAGCCAGTTCATCGGCACTCTGGCCGGCGGCCAGGGCATCACGATGGTCGGCTAGCTTGGCTAGCCGGCGGCGGGGGCCTGCAGGCACACCAATCACCGACAAACTGAACGCGCTGACCAAGGGCGGCGCGCTCACTCCCGATCCATTGCAGTTCAAGGCAGCGGCGGCGCTCGATCGCGTGGCGGTAGAGTTTGCCGCCCAGAACGGCTCGCGCGGATTTCTCGGCGGGCTGTTCGGCGGGCCGGAGCCGGTGCGCGGGGTGTATCTCGTCGGGCAGGTCGGGCGTGGCAAGACCATGCTGATGGACTTGTTCTTCTCGCTGGCGCCGACGACAGAAAAGCGGCGGGTGCATTTCCATGAGTTCATGGACGAGATGCACGAGGCGATCGCGAAATTCCGCAAATCGGCGAAGGGCAAGGCGGATAGCGCCGACCCGGTCGCGGCGGTGGTGAAGCCGTTGCTGGACGAGGTGCGGCTGCTGTGCCTCGACGAGTTCCAGGTGCAGGACATCACCAACGCGATGCTGCTGGGGCGGCTGTTCGACAAGCTGTTCGCCGGCGGGGTGACGATCGTTGCGACGTCGAATACACGGCCGGACGATCTTTACGAGAACGGGCTCAACCGGCAACTGGTGCTGCCGTTCATCGCCGAGTTGAAGCAGCACGCGGAGATCGTCGAGCTCGATGGGCCGACGGATTATCGGCGGCTGAAGTTCGAGGGCGAGGCGGTTTATCACTATGGCGCGGGGCCCGAGGTCGATGCGGCGATGGACCGGCTGTGGCTGAAGCTCACCGGTGGCGCCGAGGGTGAGCCGGCGGAGCTGCATTCGCTGGGGCGGGTGATACCGGTGCCGCGGGCGGCGATGGGGGCGGCGCGGTTTACATTCGCCGAGCTTTGCGAAGCGCCGCTTGGCGCGCGCGACTATCTGAAGCTCAGCCACGCCTACGAGGCGGTGATGATCGATCATGTGCCGCAGTTCGACCGGTTGAAATCGAACGCGGCGAAGCGGTTCATTCTGCTGGTGGATACGCTCTACGATCGTGGGGCGAAGCTGGCGGCGAGCTTTGCGGTGCCGCTCGATGAGCTTGGACAGGACGACAAGACAAAAGCCGAGTTCGCGCGCTGCGTATCGCGGCTAATCGAGATGCAGTCGGCGGAGTATCTAGCGGCGCCGCATCGCGGGGATGGGGCGGCGCTGCACTAAGTGTCGGACTCGTCAACTTGCCCAAGGAATGGGCAATTTCCGATGTGATGAAAACTCAGCCGGTAGGACGTACGGCTGACTTGCCCCCGTCACCCTCTAGGGTTAATAGGAGCGCGCAATTTCCAGCATAAGCAAAACGGGGTTCGGTGGATGGCGCGCAAGAAGATCGCTCTGATCGGTGCGGGACAGATTGGTGGCACTCTGGCTCTGTTGGCCGCGACCAAGGAGCTGGGCGATGTGATCCTGTTCGACGTGGTCGACGGCGTGCCGCAGGGCAAGGCCCTGGATCTCAGCCAGTCCGGCCCGGTCGAAGGCTTCAACGCCACCCTCAAGGGGACCTCGGAATACAAGGACATCGTCGGCGCCGACGTGGTGATCGTCACCGCTGGCGTGCCGCGCAAGCCCGGCATGAGCCGCGACGACCTGCTCGAGATCAACCTCAAGGTGATGGAGCAGGTGGGTGCGGGCATCGCGAAGTACGCGCCTGAGGCGTTCGTCATCTGCATCACCAATCCGCTCGATGCGATGGTGTGGGCGCTGCAGAAGTTCTCCGGGCTGCCGGCGAACCGGGTGGTCGGCATGGCGGGCGTGCTCGACTCGTCGCGCTTCCGCCACTTCATCGCCGATGAGCTCAAGGTTTCGGTGCAGGACGTGAACGCGTTCGTCCTCGGCGGCCATGGCGACACCATGGTGCCGCTGGCGCGCTACTCGACCGTTGCGGGCATTCCGCTGCCGGACATCGTGAAGATGGGCTGGATGAGCAAGGAAAAGCTCGAGCAGATCATCCAGCGCACTCGCGATGGCGGCGCCGAGATCGTCGGGCTGCTGAAGACAGGTTCGGCGTTCTATGCGCCGGCGACGTCGGCGATCGAGATGGCCGAGAGCTACCTCAAGGACAAGAAGCGCATCCTGCCGTGCGCCGCCTATCTCAAGGGCGAATACGGCGTGAAGGGCACCTATGTCGGCGTGCCGGTGATCCTGGGTGCCGGTGGCGTCGAGAAGGTCGTCGAGATCTCGCTGTCGGGCTCCGAGCAGAAGGCGTTCGATAAGTCGGTGGCCGCGGTCAACGGCCTCGTCGAGGCCTGCAAGAAGATCGCGCCGAAGCTCGCGTAACTGGCAAGGGGGACGCCGTGCGCGCCCACCGGACTTTCCTCATCGTGCTGACCATGCTCGCCGCAGCCGCGGCGGGTCCGGCGTGGGCACAGAGCACCTACACGACGCTCGACCTCGACGCGTGCAAGGTGCTGAAAGTCTATGAGGAAGGCGGCGGGGCAGACCTGCGTTGCGACGGCCATGGCTTGTTCGACGTGTTCGTCTCGGAAGGCGACGCCCGGATGGATGTCGATTTCGGCGTCCGCAACGAGGCGTTCCAGACGTTTTCGGCCTTCAACAATCTCGGCAAGACCATCGAGTGGCTGGACGATGAAGATGGCGTGCAGGCTGCCGTCATCCGCTTCCTGATCGATGCCGACGGCCGCAAGGCGGAGGCGCTGGTGGTCAGCAAGGTCGGCACTCCGGACGCACCGGGCTGTGTCGTTGCGGTGGTCGACGCTGCGGCGGAGCAGGCCAACGGCACGGCACGGGGACTCGGCGCCATGGCGAAGTTCTTCGACTGCGACAGCGACAGGATCGTAATCGTCCCGGGGGCTCGGGCCCTCGTCGCCGATTTCAGCGGGGCCAACCAGTGATGGTGGCAAGCCGCGTATTTGGTACAGGAGAATTCAGGTGAACATCCACGAACACCAGGCCAAGGCGCTGCTGAAGACCTACGGGTTGCCGGTGGCCGATGGGGTGGCGATCTTTACGCCGCACGAGGCAGAGGCTGCGGCGCTGGAGCTGCCGGGTCCCCTCTATGTGGTGAAGTCGCAGATCCACGCCGGCGGGCGCGGCAAGGGCAAGTTCAAGGAACTTCCCGCCGATGCCAAGGGCGGCGTGCGGCTGGCGAAGTCGGCGGCGGAAGTCGCTGCCAATGCCCAGGAAATGCTTGGGCATACGCTGGTGACCAAGCAGACTGGCCCGGCTGGCAAGCAGGTCAACCGGCTCTACATCGAAGACGGCGCCGACATTGCGCGCGAGCTCTACTGCTCGCTGCTGGTCGATCGCTCCACCGGTCGGGTGTCGTTCGTGGTCTCCACCGAAGGCGGCATGGACATCGAGGCGGTTGCGCATGACACGCCGGAAAAGATCATCGCGGTCGATATCGACCCGACGGTCGGCGTCACGGCCAAGGACGTTGCAGAGATCGTTGCGGCGCTGAAGCTCGATGGCTCGGCGGCGGAAGATGCGAAGTCGGTGTTTCCGGCGCTCTACAAGGCGTTCGTCGAGACCGACATGTCGCTGCTCGAAGTGAACCCGCTGATCGTGATGGCGAACGGGCACCTGCGCGTCCTCGACGCCAAGGTGAGCTTCGACAACAACGCCGCGTTCCGGCATGCCGAACTGGCGCCGCTGCGCGACCTCACCGAAGAGGATGCCAAGGAGATCGAGGCGTCGAAGTTCGACCTCGCCTACGTGGCGCTCGACGGCAATATCGGCTGCATGGTCAACGGCGCCGGCCTCGCCATGGCGACGATGGACATCATCAAGCTCTATGGCGCCGAGCCCGCCAACTTCCTCGACGTCGGCGGCGGCGCATCGAAGGAGAAGGTGACGGCGGCGTTCAAGATCATCACTGCCGACCCGGCCGTCAAAGGCATCCTGGTCAACATCTTCGGCGGCATCATGCGCTGCGATATCATCGCCGAAGGCGTGATCGCCGCGGTGAAGGAAGTGGGCCTCAAGGTGCCGCTGGTGGTGCGTCTCGAAGGCACCAACGTCAAGGAAGGCAAGGCGATCCTCAATTCGTCCGGCCTCAACGTGATCTCGGCCGACGACCTCGACGACGCGGCGCAGAAGATCGTCGCGGCGGTCAAGGGCTGAGCATCGGCATGAGCGCTTCCACGGCTTCCCTTGCCACAGGCCACGAGCGTCTCCAGGCGCTGGTTGGTGCATGGCAGGGCGAGGAGGAGATGTCTGCAACGCAGTGGGCACCGGCCGGCCTCGCGACCGCCGAGTTGGTGACCGAGCCGGATTGCGGCGGCCTTTACGTCGTGCAGCGCTATCGCCAGGCGCGCGACGGCAAGCCGTCGTTCGCGTCCCACAACGTCTTCGCCTTCGACCGGATGGACGGGTCCTACAAGCTCTACCAGTTCGACTCGATGGGCTTCATGCCGGTGCCGGCTTCCGGTGCGTGGACGGGTGACGAACTCGTCATGGTGCGCACTTCCGAGCGCGGCTCGGCGCGCGTCAGCTACTTCTTTGACAGCCAGGACAGCTACCGCACGTGGCTGGAGTTCCGACCCGCTGGCGCCGCGGACTGGCAAGACATGGCGAAAGGCACGTTCCGGCGTGTTTCGCCTTCCTCTCTAACCATCTCGTAAAGGGCCGCAATGTCCATTCTCGTCAACAAAGACACCCGCGTTCTGGTGCAGGGGCTGACCGGCAAGACCGGGACGTTCCATACCGAGCAGGCGCTGGCCTATTACGGCACCAAGATGGTGGGGGGCGTGAACCCCAAGAAGGCCGGCGAGGTGTGGACCAGCGGGCTCGACGGCTCGGCGACACTGCCGGTGTTCGCGACCGTTGCCGAAGGCAAGGAGCGCACCGGGGCGACCGCATCGGTAGTTTATGTGCCGCCTCCGGGGGCAGCCGACGCCATCATCGAGGCGATCGACGCCGAGATCCCGCTGATCGTCTGCATCACCGAGGGCATTCCGGTGCTCGACATGGTGCGGGTGAAGGCGCGGCTCGACAAGTCGAAGTCGCGGTTGCTCGGGCCGAACTGCCCGGGCGTCCTGACGCCGGAAGAGTGCAAGATCGGCATCATGCCGGGCTCGATCTTCTCGAAGGGCTCGGTGGGCATTGTTTCGCGATCGGGCACGCTTACCTATGAGGCGGTGTTCCAGACCACCAATGCCGGGCTCGGCCAGACCACTGCGGTCGGCATCGGCGGCGATCCGGTCAAGGGCACCGAATTCATCGATATGCTCGAGATGTTCCTCGCCGACGAAGAGACCAAGTCCATCATCATGATCGGCGAAATCGGCGGTTCGGCCGAGGAAGACGCCGCGCAGTTCCTGATCGACGAAGCCAAGCGCGGCCGCAAGAAGCCGATGGCCGGGTTCATCGCCGGGCGTACTGCTCCGGCGGGCCGGACCATGGGCCATGCCGGCGCCGTGATCTCCGGCGGCAAGGGCGGCGCCGAGGACAAGATCTCGGCAATGGAACGTGCGGGCATAAAGGTGTCGCAGTCGCCTGCGAGGATTGGCCAAACCCTCGCGGAAGTTCTAAAAGGCTAACCCGAGGGCGACAAACCGATGATTGGGCGCGGGCAAAACCCCGCGCCTTAACGTCAAACAAAGGACTACACGGGCATCTAGGCCCGTGCTCGCGAGCCCGGTCGAGACCTCCCGGGGCATTTGAGAAGGATGGCGGGGTCAAACGCCCCGCGACGCTGGACATGACCCGACAAGAAAAGAACGAACAGTTCTTGCTCTCTTCTTTCCTTTATGGCGGCAACGCCGATTACATCGAAGGGCTGTACGCCCGCTACAAGGCCGATCCGGCCTCGATCGATCCGACCTGGGCGTCGTATTTCGATCGGCTCGAGGATGCTCCCGCCGACATCGACAAGAATGCCGAAGGCCCGAGCTGGCAGCGCCGCGACTGGCCGCAGGCAGCGAACGGCGAGCTGGTCTCGGCGCTCGATGGCAACTGGGGCGAGATCCAGGTCAAGGTGCAGAAGGCGTTGGTCGAAAAGGCCAAGGTCGAAGCGGCGCCGGCACCGACTCCGGTCGATGTGCTGCAAGCGACGCGCGACTCGATCCGCGCCATCATGATGATCCGCGCCTACCGCATGCGTGGGCACCTGCACGCCGATCTCGATCCGCTGAAGCTGAAGACCGACGATCCGGCGCCGGAGCTGGAGCCGGCGGCATACGGGTTCAACCCGCACGACTATGCGCGCAAGATCTTCATCGACAACTATCTGGGGCTCGAATACGCGACCGTGCCGCAGATGCTGGAAATCCTCCGGCGGACCTACTGCTCGACCGTCGGCGTCGAGTTCATGCACATCTCCGATCCCGAAGCCAAGCAGTGGATCCAGGAGCGCATGGAAGGGCCGGACAAGGAGATCAAGTTCACGCCCGAGGGCAAGAAGGCGATCCTCAACAAGCTGGTCGAAGCCGAGGGCTTCGAGAAGTTCCTCGACGTCAAGTTCACCGGCACCAAGCGGTTCGGCCTCGATGGCTCGGAGGCGCTGATCCCGGCGCTCGAGCAGATCATCAAGCGCGGCGGCTCGCTCGGCGTGAAGGATATCGTGCTCGGCATGGCGCATCGCGGTCGGCTGAACGTCCTGACCCAGGTGCTGGCAAAGCCCCACCGGGCGCTGTTCCACGAGTTCAAGGGCGGGGCGTTCTACCCCGAGGAAGTCGAAGGCTCGGGCGACGTGAAGTACCACCTCGGTGCTTCGGCGGACCGTGAGTTCGACGGCAACAACGTGCACCTGTCGCTGACCGCCAATCCGTCGCACCTCGAGATCGTCGATCCGGTGGTGCTGGGCAAGGCGCGCGCCAAGCAGGACCAGCGTTCGGCGGTCGACGGGCGGTTCATCGCCGATACGCGCCAGACCGATCGCTCGGTGGTGCTGCCGCTGCTGCTGCATGGTGACGCCGCGTTTGCTGGCCAGGGCGTGATTGCCGAGTGCCTGGGGCTTTCGGGCCTCAAGGGGCACCGGACCGGCGGTTCGATCCACGTGGTGATCAACAACCAGATCGGCTTCACCACCGCGCCGATGTACTCGCGCTCCTCGCCGTACCCTACCGACGTCGCCAAGATGATCGAGGCGCCGGTGTTCCATGTGAACGGCGACGACCCCGAAGCAGTGGTCTATGTGGCCAAGGTCGCGACCGAGTTCCGCCAGCGCTTCGGCCGCCCGGTGGTGATCGACATCTTCTGCTATCGCCGCTTCGGCCATAACGAAGGCGACGAGCCGAGCTTCACGCAGCCGCTGATGTACTCGAAGATCCGCAGCCACGAGACGACGCTAGACATCTATTCCAAGCGCCTCGTCGGCGAGGGCGTGCTCTCGGGCGACGAAGTCGACAAGATGAAGGCGGACTGGCGCGCGCATCTCGAGCACGAGTTCGAGGCCGGGCAGGATTTCCGTCCGAACAAGACCGACTGGCTCGACGGCGTGTGGAAGGACCTGAAGCGCGCCGACGTCGAAGGCCCGCGCCGCGGCGACACCGGGGTGGATGTCCCCGATCTGGTGAAGCTAGGCCAGAAGCTGTCGACGGTTCCGGCCGGCTTCAACGCCCACAAGACGGTGAAGCGGTTCATGGACAACCGGCTCGCCTCGATCGAGTCGGGCGAAGGCATCGACTGGGCAACCGGCGAAGCGCTGGCGTTCGCGAGCCTGCTCGAAGAGGGCCACCCGGTCCGCCTGTCGGGCCAGGACGTCGAGCGCGGCACCTTCAGCCAGCGGCACTCGGTGCTGTACGATCAGGAGAAGGAAGAGACCTACACCCCGCTCAACAACATCGCGGAATTGCAGGCGCGCTACGAGGTCATCAACTCGATGCTCTCGGAAGAGGCGGTGCTGGGCTTCGAGTACGGCTATTCGCTGGCCGAACCGAAGACGCTGACGCTGTGGGAAGCGCAGTTCGGCGATTTTGCCAACGGCGCGCAGGTGGTGGTCGACCAGTTCATCTCGTCGGGCGAGCGCAAGTGGTTCCGCATGAGCGGTCTCGTGATGCTGCTGCCGCACGGCTATGAGGGCCAGGGGCCGGAGCACTCGTCGGCCCGCCTCGAGCGCTATCTGCAGAGCTGCGCCGAAGACAATATGCAGGTCGCTAACTGCACGACGCCGGCGAACTACTTCCACATCCTGCGCCGGCAGATGAAGCGCGATTTCCGCAAGCCCTTAGTGCTGATGACGCCGAAGTCGCTGCTGCGCCACAAGAAGGCGGTGTCGGGGCTGGTCGAGTTCGGGCCGGAATCGACGTTCCATCGCCTGCTGTGGGACGACGCGGAAGCGCCGGGCGTGCCGAAGACCACGATCAAGCTGAAGCCGGATGCGGAAATCCGCCGTGTCGTCCTCTGCACGGGCAAGGTCTACTACGACCTGCTCGAGGACCGCGAGAAGCGCGGCATCGACGATGTGTATCTGCTGCGGCTGGAGCAGCTCTATCCGTTCCCGGCCAAGGCGCTGCTCGACGAGCTCAACCGCTTCCCGAACGCCGAGATTTTCTGGTGCCAGGAAGAGCCCAAGAACATGGGTGCGTGGGCATTTGTGCAGCCGTATATCGATTGGGTGATGGACCAGATGGGGCGTCCGGGCGACCGGCCGCACTATGTCGGCCGCGCCGCTTCGGCGGCAACGGCGACCGGGCTGATGCGCACGCATCTGCAGCAGCTGCAAGCCTTCCTCGAAGAAGCATTCGCCAAGTAGACTCGGCAAGCAAACTCGCCAGACAAGCGGCAAAGAAAACTGAAGGACCAAACTGATGGCGACTGACATCCGGGTGCCCACGCTGGGCGAGAGCGTCACCGAGGCGACGATCGGCCAGTGGTTCAAGAAGGTCGGCGACACCGTCGCGGCCGATGAACCGGTGGTGGAGCTCGAGACCGATAAGGTTACAATCGAAGTGCCGGCCCCGGCGGCCGGCGTGCTCGAGGCGATCACCGCCAACCCGGGCGACACGGTCAATGTCGGGGCGCTGATCGGCGCCATCGGCGCGGCTGGCGCGGCCGCCGCTGCGGCTCCGGCCGCTGCTGCCAAGCCCGCCGAAGTGCCGCAGCCGGCGGCGGTTGCCGCCGAGCCGGCACTGAAGGCCGGCAACGGCAGTGGTTCGATGGCTCCGGCCCCGAGCGCGCAGAAGCTGATGGCCGAAAGCGGCCTGTCGGAAGCCGATGTCAGCGGCTCGGGCAAGCGCGGGCAGATCCTCAAAGAAGACGTGCTGGCGGCGATCGCCAAGCCCGCTGCTGCGGGTGCGACGGCGAGCGTCATCGCGATGCCGACGGCGGTCAGCGGTTCGGCGGCAGCGCCGATCCCGGCAGCGAAGCCCGCGCCGGCCCCGGTGGCTGCTCCGGCACCTGCCCCGGTTGCCAAGGCGGCTGAGCCGGCTCCGGCCCAGGTCCGTGGCCCGGTCAACGCCAGTGACGACGTGCGCGAGGAGCGGGTGAAGATGACCCGCCTGCGCCAGACGATCGCCCGGCGCCTCAAGGAAGCGCAGAACACTGCGGCCATGCTCACCACCTTCAACGAGGTGGACATGAAGCCGGTGATGGACCTGCGCAATTCCTACAAGGAGCTGTTCGAGAAGAAGCACGGCGTGAAGCTCGGCTTCATGGGCTTTTTCACCAAGGCGGTGACGCACGCGCTGAAGGAAATCCCGGCGGTCAATGCCGAGATCGACGGCGAGGAGCTGATCTACAAGAACTACGCCCATATCGGCGTGGCCGTGGGGACCGAGAAGGGCCTCGTGGTGCCGGTGGTGCGCGATGCGGACCAGATGTCGATCGCCGAGATCGAGAAGGACATCGCCCGGCTGGGCAAGCTTGCCCGTGACGGGCAGCTGTCGATGGCCGACATGCAGGGCGGCACCTTCACGATCTCGAATGGCGGCGTCTACGGCTCGCTGATGTCGACGCCGATTCTCAATGCGCCGCAGTCGGGCATTCTGGGCATGCACAAGATCCAGGAGCGGCCGGTGGTCGTCGGCGGTGAGATCGTCATCCGCCCGATGATGTACCTGGCGCTGAGCTACGACCACCGCATCGTCGACGGCAAGGAAGCCGTGACGTTCCTGGTGCGGGTGAAGGAAAGCCTCGAAGCGCCGGAGCGGCTGGTGCTGGATCTCTGATCCGGCCTAGCAGGCAGTAAAGACAGCAAAGGGCTCGCCAATGGCGAGCCCTTCTGCTTTTGCCGACCGGCAGACGGCATCGGTCGCTTCTGCCTGTTCGGTCAGGGATGGGCAGCCTTC
Source organism: Devosia sp. P3_B2 (assembly GCF_056402875.1). Classification (NCBI taxonomy): domain Bacteria; kingdom Pseudomonadati; phylum Pseudomonadota; class Alphaproteobacteria; order Hyphomicrobiales; family Devosiaceae; genus Devosia; species Devosia sp. P3_B2. Next base: position 285,022 of record NZ_JBFUGO010000001.1, read on the forward strand.
AGCTTGGCGATGGTGGTCTTTTTGCCATCGAGGATGAAGGGCGCCTTGGTGCGCTTGGAGATGCCGAAGATGTCGCCCTGCTCGATACCGATGGCCTCGCGGACGAACTGCTTGACGTCGACGCATACCCTGACGAGCACCTTGGCGCCGCGGACCCCCGGCACGCGACCGGACGCTTCGGCAAGGCAAAGGATGGATTTGCCGGGCTCGGTAACGATGGTCCAGCGGGACTTCTCGACCCGCGACGAGCCGGTGCCCAACAGGTAGAGACTGCCGTTGCTGCGGAAATAGGCGATGGCGGTGCCGCCGCGACGGTCATAGTGCATCGCTGTCTTGCCAGCGAAATATTGCTGCAGCTGGTCGGCGCTCATCTTGTTGAGCGGTAACGCCTGACCCGCCAAGGCGGCGCCAGAAAGTACAATTAGAAAAAGTGCTGCGAGAAATGTTCTCATAATGGGACGCTTCCAAGCCTTGTTGTTTGATCATTGTTTTCGGCGGCGGCGTCATTACAGACCTCTCCGCCCGGGCAGAACCTATTGGTTCTCGGCAGTGGGTCAACGGGATGGTTAGCAAAGAGTAAACGGATCGGCGTTGCAGGCTCGCGCCAGATAAATCAGCAACGAGAAAGGGCTCACCTTGCGATGAGCCCTACGGAAGGAGCTTGCCTTTGTAGGCAGGCAGATCAGTCGCCTTACTTGACGTTCCACCACCAGGGCAGAGTGTCCTTTTCGCCGGCGGCCTGGGACTTGTTTTCGCCGACCTGCTCGCAGTAGCCGCCGGGGCGCTTGTAGGCTTCCGGGGCGTCAGGGCCGCAGAGCGCCGAGATCTGGGTGTCGACGGCGAAGGCCGCGGTGGCAATCGAGGCCGCGGAGATGACGGTGCCGAGCAGGGCCAGTGCGATGATCTTCTTCATTTATTTCGTTCCTGGGTGGGGCCATCCGAACGGACGGACCGGGGTGGGAGGTTGCGTCTGCAACTGATGGCGGGCTTCTAGGGGCGGGCATTTGAACCGAGTTCGAACCGCGCGTTCAGAGGTGGTTCAGCCCAGTCGGGGTGGCGGCCGGGTGGCTTTTCGGGCCGCCCTCGCTAGAGTGGCGGCAACGGAGGAGACTATGGCGGACAAGGTTATCGTAGTGACTGGCGGCAGCCGCGGGATCGGGGCTGCGGTGTGCCGGTTGGCGGCGGCGCGGGGCTATGGCGTGGTGGTGAACTATGTCGGCAATGTCGCGGCGGCAGAAGCGGTGTGCGCCGATATCCATGCGGCCGGTGGCGAAGCGGTGGCCGTGCGTGGCGATGTCAGCAGCGCCGAGGACGTCGAGCATATCTTCAGCGCGGCGGACCGGATGGGGCGGCTGGCGGCGCTGGTCAACAATGCCGGGACGATTGCGATGTCGGCGCGCGTCGATGCGATGGACGCGGAGCGGATCAACCGGATCTTTGCGATCAACGTGACGGGGTCAATGCTTTGCGCCGGGGCGGCGGTGCGGCGGATGTCCACCAAGCATGGCGGGGCTGGCGGCGGCATCGTCAATGTCAGCTCGGCGGCGGCAAAGCTGGGGGCGCCGGGCGTGTATGTGGACTATGCGGCGAGCAAGGGGGCGATCGACACGTTCACCGTCGGGCTGGCGCTGGAAGTGGCAGCCGAGGGCATCCGGGTCAACGGGGTGCGGCCGGGGGTGATCGATACCGAGTTCCATGCGACTGGCGGTGTGCCGGACCGGGCCCACCAGCTGGCGCCGAGCGTGCCGCTGGCGCGGGTGGGCACGGCCGAGGAAGTGGCGAGCGCCATCATGTGGCTGCTGTCGGACGATGCGGGGTATGTGACGGGGACGACGCTGGCGGTGACCGGGGGACGGGCGGCCTTTGCTTGAGGCGAGAGTGCAGTCCGCCCGGATCGATTCATGCGCATTTCGCATAGGTCGGTCGTGTCGGGGGTTCCCTCCCCAACGCGGGTAGTTTAACCCGTTTGTCAGTCCTATATCGGCAGCGCGGGCGCCACTCCCTCAGGCGCCGCTTGAGCCTCTCGGAGACATCATGGCGGACACTTTCGACCTCACCGTAATCGGTTCCGGCCCGGGCGGGTACGTGGCGGCAATTCGGGCGGCGCAGCTCGGGATGAAGGTCGCGGTGGTGGAGAAGTGGCCGACCTTCGGCGGCACCTGCCTCAATATCGGCTGCATCCCCTCCAAGGCGCTGCTCCATGCGTCGGAGCTGTTCGAGGAAGCGGGACACCAGTTCCGCCAGTTCGGCATCGATGTGACGCCGCAGCTGAATTTGAAGCAGATGCTGGTGCACAAGGACGATACCGTCACTGCCAACGTCTCGGGCATCGAGTTCCTGTTCAAGAAGAACAAGATCACCACCTTCCGCGGCACCGGCTCGATCCCCGCCGAGGGCAAGGTGCTGGTGACGCCGGAAAGCGGTGCGCCGCAGACCATTGAAACCAAGAACATCCTGATCGCCACCGGCTCGGTGCCGATCAGCCTGCCGGGCATCACCATCGACGAGAACAAGGTGGTGTCGTCGACCGGTGCGCTGACCCTTCAGGAAGTGCCCAAGCGTCTGCTGGTGATCGGTGGCGGCATTATCGGGCTGGAACTGGGTTCGGTGTGGGGCCGGTTGGGTTCCAAGGTGCAGGTGGTCGAGTTCCTCGACCGGATCCTGCCTGGGCTCGACAGCGAGGCGGCGCGGCAGACGCAGCGGAACCTGCAGAAGCAGGGCATGGAGTTCAAGCTTTCGACCAAGGTGACGGCGATCGAAAAGCAGGGCGACGGCTCGCTGCGCGCCAAGCTGGAGCCGGCGGCCGGTGGCGAGGCGACGTTCGCCGAGGCTGATGCGGTGTTGGTGGCGGTGGGGAGGAAGCCGTTCACCGAAGGTCTGGGGCTCGAGGGCGCCGGCGTGGCGCTCGACGAGCGCGGCCGGGTGCGCACCGACGCGCAGTTCAAGACCAATGTGCCGGGCATTTATGCGATCGGCGACGTGGTGGCCGGCGCCATGCTGGCGCACAAGGCGATGGACGAGGGCCATGCGGTGGCAGAGATCATCGCCGGGCAGCACCCGCATGTAAACTACGGCACCATCCCGTCGGTGATGTACACCAGCCCGGAAGTTGCGTGGGTCGGCAAGTCCGAGGACGAGCTGAAGGCGGCCGGCATCGAGTACAAGGCAGGCAAGTTCCCCTTCACCGCCAACGGCCGCGCCAAGGCGATGCTGGCGACGCAGGGCTATGTGAAGATCCTCGCCGACGTGAACACCGACCGGGTGCTCGGCGCGCAGATCATCGCCAAGAACGCCGGCGAGATGATCCACGAAATTGTGGTGCTGATGGAGTTCTCGGGCAGCGCCGAGGACCTGGGGCGCACGACGCACGCGCACCCGACGCTATCGGAGGCGGTAAAGGAAGCCGCGCTGATGTGCGGGGACGGCGCGATACATATCTAGGCCTCACGCGCCATGCCGCTGCGGGCTGGCCCGGTGGGCCAGTCCTCGCTGGCGCTCCGGGGGGGCGGCCGACGGCCGTGGTCCTCGCTTTGCTCGTCCGGCGCCAGTGCGTCGGTGAGTGCCTTCTCCCCTTGTAGGAGAAGGCAGGTCGGAGAGATTGGGGCCTAGCCTCAGGCCGTACTCTCCTCCAGCACTTTCACCCTCGGCTTTTCCTTCCTCGTGAACAGGAACACGCCGCCCAGTACCAGGGCGGTGCCGATGGCGTGGTAGATCGTGAAGGCTTCGCCGAGGACGGAGATGGCGAGGCCAACCGTCACCACGGGCGAGACGTTGCCGATGATGGCGGTGCGTTCGGGGCCAATGAGCGCGATGGCGCCGGAGATGCAGTAGGCCGGGAGCACGGTGGAGATCGTGCCGATGGCCAGCATCAGGAGGAAGCCGTTGCCGGTCACCGCCAAGTCGCCTACCGGGTGGGTGAAGAGGAAGTGCAGGATCACCGCCGGACCGGCGCCGCTCATCGCGATCGAGGTGAAGAGCTGCGGGCCGAGCTTGTCGATCAGGGGCTTGGCCATGATCTGGTAGGCCGCGTAGGCGATGGCCGAGCCGAAGACGAGCGCCGCGCCGAGCAGCACGTTGTCGCCTTCGATCCTGAGGTCATGCCAGAAGATGACGCCGATGCCGAGGTAGGAAACGAGCAGGGCGACGACCATCGGCAGGGTGATCTTGCGCTTGAAGAAGATGGCGCCGAACAGCACGACGAAGAACGGATAGGTGAGGAGGATCAGCCGGTCGAACTGCGCGGTGATGTACTCGAGCGCCGAGAAATCGAGGAAGCTCGCGACGTAGTAGCCGATGACGCCGACGCCGAGGGTCTGCGCCAGCACCGGCCAGGTCAGCACCGGCGGCGCGCCGGCCGGAGTGGCCGCGAGTGTCTTGCGATAGGTGATGATACCGACGGTTAAAAAGATCGGCACGGCGACGATCATGCGCCAGGTAAGCGTGGTGACCGAGTCGATGCCTTCGAGCAGCGCCAGCTTGATGACGATGCCCTTGGTGGCGAAAAAGGCGGCGCCGGCCAGCGCCAGCACGATGCCGGCCCAGGCCATCTGCTTGAAGGCAGGGCGCGGGGCAATGGATGGGTTAGGCGCAGTGTCGGAAGACATTTGGCGGGTCCAGTTCTGGCCCTGCCATCAGATCACCGGAGAACCCGCGCCTGATGGCGGGGCCGGTGAGCATCGAGGGTCAAACAGCCGTCGCGTCCCGGTCCCCGGAGGGGATGAGGCAGGTTTTGCCAATAATTAGGATGCAAGCGGTCATGAGCGGATAGGTACGCGCTGGCCAGAGGACTGTAAAGTGGGCGGTTGGGTGAACGGTGCGTTCGCTCTCAGGCCCGCGGATGGGCCGCTCGATAGCTCTCCAGCAGGCGCTCCGTATCCACCGCCGTGTAGATCTGCGTGGTCGAGAGCGAGGCGTGGCCCAATAGTTCCTGGATGGCGCGGAGGTCGCCGCCGCGGCCGAGGAGGTGGGTGGCGAAGCTGTGGCGGAGGGCGTGGGGGGTGGCCGAGGGCGGGAGGCCGAGCGCGCCGCGCAGTTGCTGCATGCGTAGCTGGATGAGGCGGGGGGAGAGCGGACCGCCCTTCTTGCCGCGGAAGACCGGTTCGTTCGGGCCGGGGTGAAACGGGGTGAGGCCGAGATAGGTGTCGATGGCCTGGCGCACGGGGGCAATGAGCGGGACGAGGCGGGTCTTGCCACCCTTGCCGGTGACGCGCAGCGCGCTCGATTCGAGATCGGCGCGGGTGACGCCGAGGGCTTCGGAAATGCGGAGGCCGGCGCCGTAGCAGAGCGCGATCACCGCCATGTCGCGGGCCGCGACCCACGGGGTGTCCTCGAGCTCGTCGGTGGTGGTGATGGTGGCTTTCGCTTCGCGCACGGTGAGCGCCTTGGGCAGCGATCGCGGTTGCTTGGGGGTGCGGATGGTGTTGAGGGCTTCGGTGGCGAGGACGCCTTCGCGCTCGAGAAAGCCGAAGAAGCTCTTGATGGCAGACAGGGCGCGGGCGAGGGAGCGCGAGCCGAGGCTCTCGTTGCGGCGGGCGGCGAGGAAGGCGCGGATGTCGGCGGCGCGGAGATCGCGGAGCGTGGCGAGGGTCACCTCACCGCCGGTGTGGGCGGCGAGGAAGGTGACGAACTGGCCGAGGTCGCGGAGATAGGCTTCGAGGGTGAGCGGGGCGAGGCGGCGGACGGCGCCGAGGTCGCGTTGCCAGTTGGCGATGTGGGTCGCGAGGGCGGCATCGGTGAGGAGGGCGTGGGACATTGCCGAACTCTGTGCCGAAGCGGTTAGGATTCAGCAAACAACTTCGGCGTTAGTACTGCATTAAGTATAATTTGTCAGGTTGGCGCGGGTTCGACAGTAGATCGAATCTCGGGGCAATTAACGCATTTCACCTCCGACTTCGTGGGTCGGATTTTTGGATTTTCAGGGGGCATTTCAAATGAATACTCGCAATGGATTGCGGGGGCTGGCGCTTGCGCTATCGCTGGGCGTGGCGCTGCCCGTCTTGGCGGCGGATCTCGGTGCCGAGGAGACGCTGATCGTCGACGAGCAGGGCATCGTGACGCTGTCGGGCGGTATTGGCATCGTATCGCTCGAAGCGAACGAATATGTCTACGCCGGACCTACTACCGACGTCCGGCTGAGTCACCTGATCTGGCAGAGCACCGCTCCAATGCTAACGGCGGGACTCGACGTGGCGTTACCGGAGGGCTGGACCTTCTCTGCGCAGGCGCAGGTTGCCATGGGCGGTGACAGCTACATGGAAGACTACGATTGGATCTTCCCCTGGGCGACCGGTACTGGCGACGACGACTGGTCGGATCGCTCGCAGCATGATGCGACTGACCTCGAGTGGTACTTCAATGGCTCGGTCCTGCTTGGCCACGACTTCGCCGTCAGCGACAATGTCATCGTCAATGTCAATGGCGGCCTCAAGTATACCGATGTCCAATGGTCCGCCTATGGCGGCGACTTTGTCTACAGCAGCGGTGGCTTCCGAAATGACATCTTCAGCGAAGCCGACAGCACGAAGATGATTACATATCGCCAGACTTTCCCGGCGTTGGTGGCCGGCATCGACGCTGAGGTGGTGGAGGGGGCCTGGACGTTGGGAGCGTCAGCCCACGCCGGACTCACGTTCTACAGCAAGGCTGACGACCAGCACTACCAGACCCTCGTTCCCACGCAGTTCATTGACCATCTTGGGTCGGCACCCTTGGTGTCGGTCGGTGCTTCGGCCACATATCAAATCGCCGATGGCCTCAACGTCTTCGTCTCCGGAACAGCTGAGAAGATCTTCACCGGGCGCGGCAATGAGTATGTCTACGATATGACTGACGGCAGCCTGGATCTGATCGCCCCGGACATGGGCGGTGGCGATCTGTTCGCCGCCACCCTGTCGGCAGGCCTCAAGGGCACGTTCTGATCTGACCAACCCCGTGGTGCGGGTCGGCTGTTGCCGATTTGCACCACCACATCCTCGAACCCGCCCGTGCCCAACACACGGGCGTGAGGTGCCCTTTGCGTGCCGTATTTGCGGGGCTATCCGGACGGCATGCATCGGTTCACGGCCTTTTTGACGCTCTGCGTCGCGCTGCTCGCGCTGTTGAGCCCCAGCTTTGCGGCCGGGGTTTGCATCGCCAATGGCGGGCTGCCGTCGGTGAGCACCAGCCATGATGGCGGGCCGACGCAGTTGCCGAACCCATGCGAGATGCAGGGGCGGCAAGCGGGTGATGCCGGTGCAGCCGGATTTCGGCAGTCACGCGCAGGTTGAAGTGCCGCGCGCGACGTCGGCGCAATGGGCCCTGGGTCTCGCCGACCAGCCGATGCGGCAGGGACGGGCGACGCTGGCGGAACTGCCGCCGCCGCGACTGGGCTAAGCCCTTCCGACACCGTCACCTCCCTTTATGCCAACGCGGCCCCTCTCCGGCCGCCAACGAGATCTTGCCATGACTGAACTGATTATCGGCCGCCGGGCGCTGCTCGCCGGGGCGGCGAGCTTTGCGGCCCTTGCTCTGGCTGGCTGCGCCACCTCCGGCAGCCGCCGGCTCGAAGCCGAAACCAATCAGATTCCAGCCGACGTGCTGGCGACCTATGCGGCGCTGCCGAACGAGCGCTTCCCGATCCCGGCGGCGCGAATCGACCTGGTCGATCCGCAATACTGGCGGCAGGTGGTGGACGATCCGACCGGTGAACGGCCGGGCACCATCGTCGTCGATACCTCGACGCGCTTCCTCTACCTGGTGCTCGAGGGGGGCAAGGCGATGCGCTATGGCGTCGGTATCGGTCGCGACGGCTTTGCGTGGTCGGGGCGCGCCTATGTCGGCTACAAGCGCGAATGGCCGACCTGGACGCCGCCATCCGAGATGATCGCGCGGCAGCCGGAGCTGGAGCAGTATCGGCACGGCATGGCGCCGGGGTTCGAGAACCCGCTCGGGGCGCGGGCGCTGTACATCTTCCAGGGCGGCAAGGACACGATCTATCGGCTGCACGGCAACCCGGATGCGACCTCGATCGGCAAGGCGGTGTCGTCGGGCTGCGTGCGGCTGCTCAACCAGGACGTGATTGACCTCTATGAGCGGGCGCCGTCGGGATCGCCGATTTTGGTGATCTGAGGCGGGGGTGACGCCGGTGGGCTGGGCGAGAAGGTGCGGGACCGGTAGGTCCCGCACACCTCAATGCTTCAGCGCTTCGACCAACGAGTGCTGGACGTAGTTCATCGGCTCGGACCAGCGCGGGTCGCTCCAGCGCTCCTGCATCTCTGTCTCCGAGACCTCTTCGACGCGCTGCTGCAGCCACCAGATGTTGCCGAGAGGGTCGCGGACGCGGGCGACGCGGTCTCCGAAGGCCAGAAGCGTCGGCTTCGTGACCTCGGTGGCGCCGGCTTCGAGAGCCTTGGCAAAGCCCTTCCGCGCATCGTCGACGAAGAGGCGGATGAAAGCGGGCATCGGGTCGATGCCGGCGGGGGCGTCGAAGGCCATCACCACGGCGTCGCCGATGCGGATTTCGGCGTGGCCGATGCTGCCATCCTCGTTCGGCACGCGCGCCAGCTCGGTGCCATCGAAGGCGGCGACAAGGAAATCGATCAGTTGCGGGGTGTCGGCAGAAATGATCCACGGCGTGACGGTGGTGTAGCCTTCGGGAATCGTGCTGGGCATGGGACGCTCCTCATGTGGTTGGGCACGTATCGTATGAACCGAGACTGCTGACAGAACGCGGCAGGAGCCAAAGAGTTGGGGAATGGTCTTGCAATTCCCATCTCAGCCGTGAACAAAGCAGGCACAGATGGAAAAGTCCCCCGACATCGTGGCGGTGATGGTGAGCGTGTCGGTCGACGGACCGTACAGCTATCGCGTGCCGTATGGGATGGAGGTGCAGCGCGGCTCGATCGTGGCGGTGCCGCTGGTCGGGCGGTTGACGCTGGGGGTGGTCTGGGGGCCGCCCAAGGACAATTATGCGCACAACCGGCTGAAGGACATCGCGCAGGTCTACGACACGCCGCCGCTTTCGGAAGAGCTGCTGAAGACGGTCGACTGGGTGTCGAAATATACGCTGGCGGCACCGGGGCTGGTGCTACGGAGCGTGCTGCGCTCGACCGAGGCGCTGGAGCCGGAGCGGCAGATCACGGCGTTCCGGCTGACCGGGGTGGAGCCGGACAAGCTGACCAAATCGCGCGAGAAGGTGCTCGACCTGCTGATGGACGGGCAGGCCTGGGCCAAGGCGGCGATTACCGGGGCGGCGGGCGTTTCGGCTTCGGTCGTCCAGGGGCTCGAGAGGGCCGGGGCGCTGGAGCGGATCGAGATGCCGCCGCCGCCGATCGCGCTGCCGCCCGATCCGGATGCCGATCCGCCAACGCTCAATGACGAGCAGGCGGCGGCGCTCAGGCAAATCCGTGAAATCGATACGGCCACGTTCGGGGTGGCGCTGCTCGATGGGGTGACCGGCGGCGGCAAGACCGAGGTGTTCTTCGAGGCGGTGGCCGATACACTTAGGGCGGGGCGGCAGGCGCTGGTGCTGTTGCCCGAGATTGCGCTGACCAACACGTTCGTCGAGCGCTTCACCAAGCGGTTCGGCACGCGGCCGGCCGAGTGGCACTCGGACATGACGCCGGCGCAGCGGGCGCGGACATGGCGCAGCGTGCTCAGCGGCGACGTGCGGGTGGTGCTGGGGGCGCGTTCGGCGCTGTTTCTGCCGTTCCGCGAACTCGGGCTGGTGGTGCTCGACGAGGAGCATGACGGGGCGTTCAAGCAATATGACGGGGTGAACTACCACGCCCGCGACATGGCGGTGGTGCGGGCGCGGCTTGCCGAGGCGCGGGTGATCCTCAGTTCGGCGACGCCGTCGGTGGAGAGCCGGAACAATGCCAATCTGGGGCGCTACAAGCATGTGCTGCTGACCTCGCGTTTCGCCGAGGCGGTGCTGCCGGACATCGTGCCGATCGATATGCGCGAGGACCCGCCGGAGAAGGGGCAGTGGATCGCGCCGCAGCTGGCACGCGAAGTGTTCGCGACGCTCGACCGGGGCGAGCAGGCGCTGCTGTTCCTGAACCGGCGGGGCTATGCGCCGCTGACGCTGTGCAAGGCGTGCGGGCACCAGTACCAGTGCCCGGATTGCTCGGCCTGGCTGGTCGAGCATCGGTTCCGCGGCGTCTTGATGTGCCATCATTGCGGACATGAGCAGCGGGTGCCGAAGAGCTGCGGTGCCTGCGGGGCGGTCGATTCGCTGACGCCGATCGGGCCGGGGATCGAGCGGGTGGCCGAGGAAGCGGCGGAACGCTTTCCCAGCGCGCGGATGGTGATCCTCTCGTCCGACATGGGCTCGAACGCGCAACTCAAGGAGCGGTTCGCCGAGATCGAGCGCGGCGAGTACGACCTGGTGGTGGGCACGCAGCTGGTGGCCAAGGGGCACCATTTCGAGAAGCTGACACTGGTGGGCGTGCTCGACGCCGATCTTGGGCTCGATCGCGGTGATCCGCGGGCGGCGGAGCGGACGTTCCAGATTTTGACGCAGGTGACGGGGCGGGCGGGGCGGGCCAACCGGGCGGGGAAGGCGTTCCTCCAGACCTATCATCCGGATCATCCTGTGATGAAGGCGATGGTCAGGGGTGACCGCGAAGCGTTCTACAAGCACGAGCTGCTGGCGCGCGAGGCGGGCGGGTTGCCGCCGTTCGGGCGGCTGGCGGCACTGATCGTTTCGGCCAACGAGCATGACCCGGCCTTCGCCTACGCCAAGCAACTGCTCAGCGTGGCGCCATTGGCCGAGGGGCTGAAGTTGTTCGGGCCGGCCGATGCGCCGATCTCGATGATCCGCGGCCGGCATCGGGTGCGGCTGCTGGTGCAATCGGGCAAGGATTTCGACCTCTCGGGCTATGTGCGGTTCTGGCTGGAGCAGGGGCCGAAGACGACGGGGAACCTCAGGGTGCAGGTCGATATCGACCCGCAGAGCTTTCTCTAGGCCATCCCGTTGCGGCTTCTACTGATCAGGTGAAGCCCTGATTGTGTTGCCGTTCCGACCGGCTTCCTAGTCATTGTCCCGGATCGGGCGATCCGGAAGTGATTGGGGGATATCGGCATGGACTGGCTGAGCGGAAGCGCGCCTTTCGTGATGTGGGGCGCAATCATCGTATTCAACATCGCAATCATCCAACTGCTGCGGACGTGCCTGGTCGGCATCGATATCCAGGCGGCACTGAGCGAAAAGGGGCCGGTGGCGGTCGTCCAGACCAGCATGACGAAGCAGACCGTGCCAACCGATGCCGGTGGCCAGTTGCAGACGGAGGAAAAGAAGGAGAAGCAATCGACGCCCGGGCCGAGTGGCGAGACGAGCTACAGCCGCGTCTCCGGCATGGTTGGGGCTGTGGTTCTGGCCTGCTTCATCTGGGCGTTGGGGAACGTCGTGCTGTTCAAGGCCTTCACGGCGCCCGCCGAGGTTGGCACGATGCTGCAGGGATTGAGTGGTTTCTTCCTCGCCGGAGCGTCGCTGTTCGCACCCTATGCGTTCAATCAGCTGAGCGCTGCTTTCAAGCCTAACTAGCCCAAAGCGACGAGCCCTTCGACAAGGCGCACGCCGACCGCAATCGCAGCGGCCGGCGCTCGTGCTTTTCCCCTGCGACAAAACTCCCCGAAAGACTCGTGTCCCGGTGCCTTGCGATGCCCAAGATCGCATGTTAGAGGGGGCGCGAAATCCGGGGGGCTATCCGCTTTTCCCCGGCGAACAATCATAAGCGACAGCAGCCTCCGGCGCCTCTACTGGCCGGGTCCGGGTTGCGCAGCACGAGGGTGTCGGGGCATTGGCAGCGCAGAATTCAGTGCTTACCCAGATCGCGCGGCCGTATGCGTCGGCGCTCTACGATCTCGCCGCAGCCGACGGTTCCGTCGCAGCGGTTGAGCAAGGGCTGGTGAACCTGCTGGCACTGGCCGAGGAAAGCCCTGATTTTTCCAGGTTCCTCCGCTCGCCGGTGATCAATACCGAGGAAAAGGCGCAGGCGATCCACGCTGTGCTGGAGCGCGCCAACGCGCACAGCACGGTGGGCAATTTCGTCAAGGTCGTGGCCCGCAACGGCCGGCTGTTTGCGCTGCCCGAGATCATCAAGGCTTTCCGCGAGCGCGCTGCTGATGCGCGCGGCGAAGTGACTGCAGATGTGACTTCGGCGACGGCGCTCAGCGCTGCGCAGATCAAGACGCTGGCCGATACGCTCAAGGCGAAGATCGGCAAGTCCGTCACGCTCAACCAACATGTCGATCCCAGCCTGATCGGTGGCCTCGTGGTCAAGGTCGGCAGCCAGATGATCGACAGCTCACTCAAAACCAAGCTCACGGCGATGAAGATCGCGATGAAAGAGGTCGGATAATGGATATCAAAGCCGCGGAAATCTCTGCGATCCTCAAGGAGCAGATTCAGAATTTCGGCCAGGAAGCGGAAGTTTCCGAAGTTGGTCAGGTTCTGTCGGTTGGCGACGGTATCGCCCGTGTCTATGGCCTCGACAACGTGCAGGCCGGTGAGCTCGTCGAGTTCCCGGGCGGCATCAAGGGCATGGCGCTGAACCTCGAAACCGACAATGTCGGCGTCGTGCTGTTCGGCAATGACCGCGGCATCAAGGAAGGCGACGTCGCAAAGCGTACCGGCGCCATCGTTGATACCCCGGTGGGCAAGGAGCTGCTCGGCCGCGTGGTCGACGCGCTCGGCAACCCGATCGACGGCAAGGGCCCGCTGAAGGCCAAGGAACGCCGCCGCGTTGACGTGAAGGCCCCGGGCATCCTGCCGCGGAAGTCCGTGCATGAGCCGATGTCGACCGGCCTCAAGGCCATCGACGCGCTGATCCCGATCGGCCGTGGCCAGCGCGAGCTGATCATTGGCGACCGCCAGACCGGCAAGACCGCCGTTATTCTCGACACCTTCCTGAACCAGAAGCCGGCGCACGCCTCCAACGCTCCCGAGAGCGAGAAGCTGTACTGCATCTACGTCGCCGTCGGTCAGAAGCGCTCGACCGTGGCGCAGTTCGTCAAGGTGCTGGAAGATGCCGGCGCGCTGGAATACTCGATCGTCATCGCGGCGACCGCTTCCGATCCGGCCCCGATGCAGTTCCTCGCGCCGATGACCGGCGCCGCCATCGGTGAGTATTTCCGCGACAACGGCATGCACGCCGTGATCGCCTATGACGATCTGACCAAGCAGGCCGTCGCCTACCGCCAGATGTCACTGCTGCTGCGCCGTCCGCCGGGCCGCGAAGCCTATCCGGGCGACGTGTTCTACCTGCACTCGCGCCTGCTGGAGCGCGCCGCTAAGCTCAACGAAGAGCATGGTTCGGGTTCGCTCACCGCGCTGCCGGTTATCGAAACCCAGGCGAACGACGTGTCGGCCTACATTCCGACCAACGTGATTTCGATCACCGACGGCCAGATCTTCCTCGAGACGAACCTGTTCTTCCAGGGCATCCGCCCGGCGGTGAACGTCGGTATCTCGGTGTCGCGTGTGGGTGGTAACGCCCAGATCAAGGCGATGAAGCAGGTTGCCGGCTCGCTCAAGGGTGAGCTCAGCCAGTATCGCGAAATGGCCGCGTTCGCGCAGTTCGGTTCCGACCTCGACGCTGCCACGCAGCGCCTGCTGAACCGCGGCGCCCGCCTGACGGAGCTGCTGAAGCAGCCGCAGTTCTCGCCGTTGAAGCCGGAAGAAGAAGTCGCGGTGATCTTTGCCGGCGGCCAGGGCTACCTCGACGACCTGCCGGTCTCGGCGGTCGGTGCGTTCGAAGCGGGCCTCCTCGGTGCGCTCCGTTCGAAGCATGCCGACGTGCTGACGGCGATCGCCAAGGAGAAGGCGCTGTCGGATGACCTCCGCGCCAAGCTCAAGTCGGCGATCGACGGTTTCAAGAAGACGTTCCAGGCCTAAGGCCAATACTGGCGCGCGACCGTTCCGGTCGCGCATGGGGAGTAAAGTGGCCCGATGGCTTCGCTAAAGGACCTCAAGAACCGGATCGCCTCGGTCAAGTCGACCCAGAAGATCACCAAGGCCATGCAGATGGTGGCAGCGGCGAAGCTTCGCCGCGCACAGGAAGCAGCCGAGGCGGCGCGTCCCTATGCCGAGCGCATGGGGAACGTGCTGGCGGCGCTCGGCGCAGCCTATGCCGGCCGCGAGGACGCTCCGGCGCTGCTCGCCGGGACCGGCAAGGACCAGGTGCACCTGCTGGTCGTGGCGACGGGCGAGCGTGGTCTGGCCGGTGGTTTCAACTCGTCGATTGCGCGCCTGGCGCGTGAAACGGCGCAGAAGCTGCTCGGTGAAGGCAAGACGGTGAAGATCCTCACCGTCGGCCGCAAGGGCAACGACATCCTGAAGCGGACGCTCGGCGACAAGATCGTCGAGGCGGTCTCGTTCCGCGAAGTGCGGACGCTCGGCTATGCCAACGCTGCGACGGTCGGCGAGAAGGTCCTCGCCATGTATGCGGCGGGCGAGTTCGACGTGGCGACGCTGTTCTACGCGCGCTTCAAGTCGGTGATCGCGCAGATCCCGACTGCGCACCAGCTGATCCCGGCGAAGTTCGAGGCTCCGGCCGAGGGTGCCGCCGAGACGCTGAGCTACGAGTACGAGCCGGACGAGGAAGCGATCCTCGAGGACCTGCTGCCGCGCAACATCTCGGTGCAGATCTTCCGGGCGCTGCTCGAAAACAACGCATCGTTCTTTGGGGCGCAGATGAGCGCCATGGACAACGCGACGCGCAATGCCGGCGACATGATCAAGCGGCTGACACTGGTCTACAACCGGCAGCGCCAGGCCCAGATCACCAAAGAACTCATCGAAATCATTTCGGGCGCGGAAGCGCTCTAGCAGGAACGAGGTAAATCATGGCCCGCGCAGCGACTGCAGCAAAAGCCCCGGCGACCGACAAGGCTCCCGCCGCCAAGAAAGCCCCGGCCCGCAAGGCCGCTTCGACCACCGTGGTCTCGACCTCCGGCAAGCCGGTGGGCAAAGTCTCGCAGGTGATCGGCGCCGTGGTGGACGTGACCTTCGAGGGTCACCTGCCGGCGATCCTGAACGCGCTGGAAGTCGACAATAACGGCAGCCGGCTGGTGCTCGAAGTTGCGCAGCACCTCGGCGAAAACGCCGTGCGCACCATCGCGATGGACACGACCGAAGGTCTGGTTCGCGGCGCGCCCGTGGCCGATACCGGCGAGCCGATCTCGGTGCCGGTGGGCGACGAGACGCTGGGCCGCATCATGAACGTCATCGGCGAGCCGGTGGACGAAGCCGGCCCGGTGGTCACCAAGGCCCGTCGCGCCATCCACCAGGAAGCGCCGAGCTTCGTCGAGCAGGCTTCGGAAGCGCAGATCCTCGTCACCGGCATCAAGGTGGTGGACCTCTTGGCCCCGTACGCACGCGGCGGCAAGATCGGCCTGTTCGGCGGCGCCGGCGTGGGCAAGACGGTGCTGATCCAGGAACTGATCAACAACGTCGCCAAGGCGCACGGTGGTTATTCGGTGTTCGCCGGCGTGGGTGAGCGTACCCGCGAGGGCAATGACCTCTACCACGAAATGATCGAGTCCGGCGTGAACAAGGACCCGCACGAGAACAACGGCTCGACCGCCGGTTCGAAGTGCGCCCTGGTGTTCGGCCAGATGAACGAGCCGCCGGGCGCCCGTGCCCGCGTCGCGCTTTCGGGCCTGACCGTCGCCGAGCACTTCCGCGACCAGGGCCAGGACGTGCTGTTCTTCATCGACAACATCTTCCGCTTCACCCAGGCAGGCTCGGAAATGTCGGCTCTGCTCGGCCGTATTCCTTCCGCCGTGGGTTATCAGCCGACGCTCGCCACCGACATGGGCGCGCTGCAGGAACGCATCACCACGACCAACAAGGGCTCGATCACTTCGGTGCAGGCGATTTACGTGCCGGCCGACGACTTGACCGACCCGGCGCCGGCGACCTCGTTCGCGCACCTTGACGCGCAGACCGTGCTGAACCGCGCGATCTCCGAAAAGGGCATCTACCCGGCCGTGGATCCGCTCGACTCCAACTCGCGCATGCTCTCGGCCAACATCGTCGGCGAGGAGCACTACAACGTCGCCCGCCGCGTGCAGGAAATCCTCCAGCGCTACAAGTCGCTGCAGGACATCATCGCGATCCTGGGCATGGACGAGCTTTCCGAAGAGGACAAGCTGACCGTGGCGCGCGCCCGCAAGATCGAGCGCTTCATGAGCCAGCCATTCTTCGTGGCCGAGGCGTTCACCGGTACGCCGGGCATCTTCGTGGCGCTCGAAGACACCATCAAGGGCTTCAAGGGCCTCGTCGATGGCCAGTACGACCACCTCCCGGAAGCCGCCTTCTACATGGTCGGCACCATCGAGGACGCGGTCAAGAAGGCCCAGAAGCTGGCTGCCGCAGCCTAAGCTTCACTGACGCACTCGGGTTCGCCTTCGGGCGGACCCTGATCATCGCAAAGGCAGGACCATGGCCGAAGGCACCAAACTCGAAATCGTCTCGCCCGAGCGGCTGCTGCTCTCGGAGACCGTGAAGTCGGTGACCGTGCCGGGCGCCGACGGCTATTTCACCGTGCTGGGCGACCACGCGCCGCTGATGACGACGCTGAAGCCGGGCTTCGTGACGGTGGTCCGCAATGACGGGATCAGCCACGTCTACTACGTGCGCGGCGGCTTCGCAGACGTCTCGCCGGAAGGGCTGACCATTCTCGCCGAAGAGGCGCAGGATATCGCCGAATTCGACCGCGCCAAGATCGAAGGGCTGATCGCCGCCGGGCTCACCGCCCAGCAGGCCGCGACCACCGCCGAGGACGAGATGCGGCTGCAGGCGGAAATCGATGGCTGGCGGAACCTCCTGCTCGACGCCTCGGTCGGGACCAGCACCGCGCACTGAGCGGACGGCAGATACCGAATTCAAACGGGCGTCCCCAGGGGCGCCCGTTTTGCTTTGCGGGCGGCCGCGACGACACCTCCGAGGAGGGGCGCCCTCCAAATATGACTTCCCCTGTCCTAAATGCGCGTTCGGAATCTATTCACCAACCCTTAAGGCAAACTGCGTAATTGTCGGCATCGGGAATGCAGCAAGACTAACCGCGCCGGGGCCAGGACAGCCACGGCTAGTAGTGGAGCCGCGCCCAATTGATCACCAGTCCTAAGCCGTTCAGCGGAAGCGATTCCGAACGCGCTCAGTCGTGCCCCGTCGTCGTCCACTCCAGAATCAGAGCGAGCGCAGCAGAATGAAGATCCGGACCCGCCTTTTCCTTATCGTCGCCGTCATGGGCCTGGTTGTTTCAGTCATCGGCGGGCTCGCCCTGTTCGTGACGACGTCGTTCACCGAGCGCACGCAGCAGCTCGAGGCGGCGTCGCAGCGGGCGTTCAACGGCGAGCATCTCAATCGGCTGGTGACGGCCGTGGTGATGGACGCGCGCGGCATCTATGCATCGCCCAACGTCGAGAAGGCGGCGCCGTTCGCCGAGGGGCTGCTGAAGTCGCTCGACAAGATCGACGCGCACCTCGCCGAGTGGCAGCCGCTGGTGCCGGCGGCCGACCGGGCGGCGTTCGACCAGGTGGTGGCCCGCACGGCGGAGTTCCGCCAGTTCCGTGCCGAAACCGCGCGCCTTGCGACGATCGATCCGGCGCAGGCCAACGCGCAGGGCAACAACGACGCCAACCGCGCCAACCGCAAGGCCTACCAGGGCGAGATTGACGCCGTGGTGGAGAATGACCAGGCGCAGTTCGACGCGATCAAGGCCGATATCGGCAGCTTCGAGGCGCTGATCCTGCCGGTGGTGGCTGGCGCAACGATCCTCGGGCTACTCGCC
This sequence comes from Devosia sp. P3_B2, assembly GCF_056402875.1. Lineage (NCBI taxonomy): Bacteria > Pseudomonadati > Pseudomonadota > Alphaproteobacteria > Hyphomicrobiales > Devosiaceae > Devosia > Devosia sp. P3_B2. Next base: position 302,799 of record NZ_JBFUGO010000001.1, read on the forward strand.
GGTGTGGGCGCAGCGATCTATGTCGGCACGCGCTATGTGTCGCGGCCGCTGACGCGGGTTACCGAGACGATGGCACGGCTGGCCGGCGGTGACCTCAGCGTAGACGTGCCCTATGCCGGCGAGAAGAACGAAATCGGCCAGATGGCGGCCGCGGTGCAGGTGTTCAAGGAGAACGGCATCCGCGTTGCCGAATTGAACGAGGACGAGCGGACGCGGCATGAGAAGGCGGCCGAGCGCGCCGCGATGATGATGAGCTTCCAGAACGCCTTTGACGGGGTGGTGGCGGCGACGCTAAAGGGCGACCTGAAGCACCGCATCGACGCGCACTTCGCCGATGCCGACATCGAACGCATCGCCAAGAACTTCAATGGGCTGATGGACACCGTAGCGAGCGGTCTCAACGAGGCGGGTGACGTGCTCGAAGCGCTGGCTGACGCCGACCTGACCCGGCGCATGGACGGCAATTACGAAGGCGAGTTCGCGCGGCTGAAGCACAACACCAACACGGTGGCGGAGAAGCTGACCGATATCGTGACGCAGCTGAAAAAGACCTCGTTCGACCTGAAGACCGCGACCGGCGAGATCCTGTCAGGCGCCAACGACCTCAGCGAGCGCACCACCAAGCAGGCGGCGACGATCGAGGAGACCTCGGCGGCTATGGAGCAGTTGGCGACCACCGTGTTGGCCAATGCGCAGCGCGCGGCGGGCGCTTCGGAGAATGCCGGCCAGGTGACGACGACGGCGGAAGCCGGCGGGGCGGTGATGCTCAGCGCTAACGCGGCTATGGGGCGGATCACCGAGAGCTCGGCGAAGATCTCGAACATCATCGGGCTGATCGACGACATCGCGTTCCAGACCAACCTCCTCGCCCTCAACGCTTCGGTGGAAGCGGCGCGGGCCGGTGATGCGGGCAAGGGCTTCGCGGTTGTGGCGGTGGAAGTGCGCCGGCTGGCGCAATCGGCGGCCAGTGCCTCGAGCGAGGTGAAGGCGCTGATCGAGCAATCGGCCAATGAAGTGCAGGGCGGCTCGCGGCTGGTGGCCGAGGCGGCGGCCAAGCTCGAGCAGATGCTGGTGGCGGTGCGCGGCAATCGCGAGCTGCTGGAAGGGATCGCGCAGGACAGCCGCGAGCAGGCTTCGGCCATCGAGGAGGTCAATACCGCGGTCCGCCAGATGGACGAGATGACCCAGCACAACGCGGCGCTCGTCGAAGAGACCAACGCCGCGATCGAGCAGACCGAGGCGCAGGCCAGCGAGCTCGACCGGATCGTTGCGGTGTTCACCGTGGACGCCCAGGCCGAGGCGGTGGCGCCAGTGGTGGAACTGCAGCCGGCCCGCGGCGTCAAGGCGCTGGAGCAGCGCGTGAAGGCGGCGGCGAAGACCTATCTCAGCCGCGGCAACACCGCGATCAAGACCGACGACTGGGCAGAATTTTAGCCCCCGCCGGGGATTTCAACTACGCATTAACCGCTAGAGCGCACTTTTCGTTAACGACGGGACGCGCGCCGGCCGCGTGCGTTTTCCGGGCCGCCAGAAGGCGGTGGCGTCGGCCGACGGAACTTCAGAATGAAGAACAAGGGTACTGCCGGCGCGGAGACGACGACGCCGGAATACGGCGCGCCGACAACGCCGGCAAACGGGGTCCGGCTCAGGACCCTGGTGTTCGGCCTGTCGGCTACGCTGATGCTGATCGGTGTCGTGGTGGCGGGGGCGAGCTTCTACGTCTCCGCCGAATTCAAGCAATCGGGGAAGACCTCCGAGACGATGATGACGTCGATGCGTGCGCATATGACCGCCGACATGCTGCATGACAGCATGCGCGGGATCGTGTTCCGCGGGCTCTATGCCGGCGTCAGCGGCGACGTTGAGATGGCCAGGGACGCTTACAGCGAGGTGATGAGCTACGGCGCTTCGTTCCGGCAGGCGATCGACTCGCAGAACGCACTGGATCTGCCCGAGAGCATCAAGAACGCGCTCGATGAGGTGAAGGCGCCGCTCGATGCGTACATCAACGCGGCCACCGCACTGGTCGGCAAGGTCAACAAGCTCGACGTAGCCGGCGCCACGGCCGATCTCGCGGCGTTCGATGAGAGCTTCGAGACCTTGGAAGGCCAGATGTCGGCAATCTCGGATGCGATCGAGGCGGCCAATATCGCGCAGTTGCGCGCCGCGGAGCGCAATGCGCTGTTCTCGGACATCGCCACCTGGGGCGGCCTGGTGCTGATCCTCGGGCTGGCACTTGCCACGATGCTGCTGGCGCAGCGCTTCGTCGCCAAGCCGCTGGCGAACATGACCGACGGCTTCCGCCGCCTTTCCGAGGGCGACCTTGAGGTGACGGTGGACGCGAGCCATAGGGTTGCCGAGGTGAACGGGCTCGGCAAGGTGCTCGGAATCTTCCGCGAAGCTCTGCGCAATCGCGACCTGCTGGCAGGCGAGGCGGCTGCGACGGCCAAGGTGACGGTGGCGCGGGCCGATGCGGCGGCGGCACTGAACCGGGAAATCGGCGATGCTGTCGGCGCAGCCCTCGACGGCGACTTCAGCCGCCGGGTGAGTGACGAGTTTGCCGATGAGGACCTGCGGACGCTGGCGTACAGCGTGAACCAGCTGATCGAAACGGTAGATGCTTCGATCGGCGAGACCGGGCAGGTGCTTGGAGCGCTGGCGCAGGCGGACCTGACGCGGCGCATGGAAGGCAGTTATTCGGGATCGCTGAAGAAGCTGATGGACGACACCAATGCGGTGGGCGACCGGCTGACCGAGGTGGTGACGAACCTGCGCTCGACCTCGCGCTCGCTGAAAGTGGCGACGGGCGAAATCCTGTCGGGCGCCAACGACCTCAGTGAACGCACCACCAAGCAGGCGGCGACCATCGAGGAGACCTCGGCGGCGATGGAGCAGCTGGCGGTGACGGTGCTGGAGAATGCCAAGCGCGCGGAATCGGCGAGCAGCAACGCCGCCGATGTGTCGCGTACCGCAGAGCAGGGCGGCGAGGTAATGCGCGAGGCGACTGCGGCGATGGAGCGGATCACGCAATCGTCGGCGAAGATCTCCAACATTATCGGGCTGATCGACGACATCGCGTTCCAGACGAACCTGTTGGCTCTCAATGCCTCAGTGGAAGCGGCGCGGGCGGGTGATGCGGGCAAGGGCTTTGCCGTCGTCGCAGTGGAAGTGCGGCGGCTGGCGCAATCTGCCGCCAGTGCCTCGAGCGAGGTAAAGGTGCTGATCGAACAATCGGGGACGGAAGTCGCCGGCGGTTCGAAGCTGGTGGCGGAGGCGGCGGCCAAGCTTGGGGTGATGCTGGAGGGCGCGCGCACCAACTACGAGCTGCTGCAGGGCATTGCCGGCGAAAGCCGGGCCCAGGCCTCCTCGATCGAGGAGGTCAACGTTGCCGTGCGGACGCTGGATGAGATGACGCAGCACAACGCCGCGCTGGTCGAGCAGACCAATGCGGCGATCGAGCAGACGGAGTCGCAGGCGGGCGAGCTCGACCGCATCGTCGACGTCTTCACGGTGAGCGAGGCGAGCGTGGCGGCACCGGTACCCCGGGCGACGGCGCGGCGCGCCTACCTCACCCAGGGCAACGCAGCGATCAAGGCGGACTGGGACGAGTTCTAGTGGCCAATTAGCCTGGATAGCCGATGAAAGGGCGCCTTCCGGCGCCCTTTTTCGTTTGAGCGGCGGAATATTACCCGACAGGCCGCCAAAGTACGCATCGGCCCGTACTGCGCGATAACTGCTCTCCCTCCCCCGATAGGTAAACCTCATGGTGTACCGCGGGTTAATGCGCACCACCGGCTTGGAGGTTCCTCAAGCGGATTACGGTTGAAATCGCATCGATCGCAGAAGCGGTTTTGGGGGCAGAAGTCATGGGTCAATCAATTTTCGCCGGATTTTCCGGCGGTTCGCATTCGGACGACCGCAGCAAGGTCGATGCGATCATGCGAAGCCAGGCGGTGATCGAGTTCATGCTCGATGGCACCATCGTTACGGCGAACAGCAACTTCCTCGGCGCGGTGGGCTATTCGCTGGAAGAAGTGCGGGGCAAGCATCACCGGATGTTCGTCGATCCGGCGTTCTCGCAGACGGCGGAGTATGCCGAGTTCTGGCGGGCGCTGGGCGCCGGGCAGTTCCAGTCGGGCGAGTATCGCCGCTTCGGCAAGGGCGGCAGGGAGATCTGGCTGCAGGCCACTTACAACCCGATCCTCGACAAGGCAGGCAAGCCGGTCCGGGTGATCAAGTTCGCCGCCGACATCACCGAGCAGAAGAACCGCGCGGCGGACATGGCCGGGCAGGTGGCGGCGATCGGCCGGGCCCAGGCAGTAATCGAGTTCAAGCTCGATGGCACCGTCATCACCGCCAACGAGAATTTCCTTGGTGCGCTGGGCTACCGGCTCGAGGAAATCCAGGGGCGGCACCACCGGATGTTCGTCGATCCGGGCTACGGCGCGAGCGCCGAGTACGATCAGTTCTGGGCGCGGCTGCGCGGCGGCGAGTTCATCTCGTCGGAGTTCAAGCGGCTGGGCAAGGGCGGTAAGGAGGTCTGGATCATGGCCTCGTACAACCCGGTATTCGATGCGGCGGGCAAGCCGATGAAGGTGGTGAAGTTCGCCTCCGACATCACCGAGCGAAAGCGGTCCGAAGCAATCATCGAGTTGCTCAAGACCTCGTTGGCGCGGATGGCCGAGGGCGACCTGGGCGGTCGGGTGGATACCCAGTTCACCGGGCAATATGAGGGGCTGCGGCAGGCGTTCAACGCCTCGCTGGAGCGGATCACGGAGATCATTACCTCGCTGCAGACGACGTCGCGAGCGCTGAAGACGGCGACCGGGGAGATCCTCTCGGGGGCGAACGATCTTAGCGAGCGCACCACCAAGCAGGCGGCGACGATCGAGGAGACGTCGGCCTCGATGGAGCAACTGGCGTCCACCGTCACCGAGAATGCCAAGCGTGCGGCCGATGCCTCGAACAAGGCGCAGGATGTCAGCCGGACGGCGACCGAGGGCGGCGCGGTGATGGAGAAGGCGACGGCGGCGATGGAGCGAATCACCACCTCGTCGGGCAAGATCTCCAACATCATCGGCATGATCGACGACATCGCATTCCAGACCAACCTGTTGGCACTGAACGCGTCGGTAGAAGCGGCGCGGGCCGGAGATGCCGGCAAGGGCTTCGCCGTGGTGGCGGTGGAAGTGCGGCGGCTGGCGCAATCGGCGGCGAGTGCCTCGAGCGAGGTGAAGGCGCTGATCGAGCAGTCGGGCGCCGAAGTCGCCGGTGGCTCGAAGCTGGTGGCGGAGGCAGCGCAGAAGCTGGTTGCGATGCTGGAGACGGCACGCGAAAGCTCGGCCCTGATCGAGGGCATCGCCACGGCGAGCCGCGAGCAGGCCGGCGCCATCGACGAGGTGAGCTCGGCGGTGCGGGCGCTCGACGAGATGACCCAGCAGAACGCGGCGCTGGTGGAACAGACCAATGCGGCGATCGAGCAGACCGAGGGCCAGGCCAACGAGCTCGACAGGATCGTCGACGTGTTCTCGATCGACGACGCCGGCAGCGCCATGGCGCCGGTGGAGATGCCGCGCGGTGGCTCGATAAAGACGCTGCAGCACAAGGTGAAGGCGGCGACCAAGAGCTATCTCAGCAATGGCAACGCCGCGATCGCCAAGGACTGGGCCGAATTCTGATCGGCACAATGCCGGTCGCGGAGCGGCGCCCTCGTTGATCCATGATGACCCCGACCACGCAGGTGGCCGGGGTCGTGCTTTGCGGGCCGAGTTCCTCTGCCTATTTTTGCAGCAGATGCCATCGTGCTTGACCGTTCCTTAACGGCGCACCGCGTTCAATGCAGTAGAAGCATTACTCGGCAGGAGCCGTTCCGCATGCGCATTCGTTCCTTGTCCCTCAAAGTGGCTCTGATGGGGGGCGCCGCGCTTGCGGCGGTCTTCGCCATCGGCATGACCGTGCTGGTGCTGCAAGTCGGCGGCACGATCGAAACGCAGACCCGCCAGCTGCAGGCCCAGACGACCACCGGCATTGCCGGCGAGGTGAAGGCCGAGCTGATGCGCGGCGAACGGGCGGCCGAGGGGATCATCACGGCGCTCGAAGGGATGCATGCGGCCGGGGTCGTGGACCGCGCGGTCTACGATGCGACCATCCGCCAGTTCCTCGAGAACAATACGAACCTGCTCGGTGCATGGTCGGGCTGGGAGCCCAATGCGCTCGACGGCAACGATGCGGCGGCGGTCGGCAAGCCGGGGCACGACGCGACCGGGCGCTACATCCCTTACTGGAACCGCGGGTCGGGGCAGATCGTCCTCGAGGCGCTGACCGGCTACGACCAGCCGGGCGCCGGCGACTACTACCTGAAGCCCAAGGAGCTGAACCGCGTCGTCGCCATCGAGCCCTACAGCTACACGGTCGCCGGCAAGGACATGCTGATCATGTCGTTCGGCGGGCCGATCACATCGGGCGGCAAGTATATGGGCACCGGCGGCGTCGACCTGGCGCTGGGCGACATCAACACGCGCATGACCGATATCAAGCCGTTCGGCACCGGTCACATCATCATCGTCTCGGCGACGGGCATCGTTGTTGCGCATCCGGACGCGACGATGATCGGCAAGACTCTCGATCCGGCGGACCCGGTCGGCGTGATCTTTGCCAGCGCACTGGCAGACAATGCGGTCAAGGATAAGGACAGCACTGGCGCCGACGGCGTGGCGCTGCGCCAGACGGCGGTGCCGTTCAGTGTCGGTGGCACGGATGACCGCTGGGTGGTGATCGCCAGCGTGCCGATTGCGACGCTGGAAGCGGCGGCGACCGAAGGGCGCAACACCATTCTCGTGCTGTCGGCGCTCTGCGTCATCGTCGCCTGCACGATCCTGTTCCTGCTGCTCCGCATGCTGGTCGGCGGGCCGCTCGGCGCAATGGGCCGGACGGTCAAGACCATGGCGGAGGGCAACTACTCGGTCACGGTGCCGGAGACGGCGCGTGTCGACGAAGTGGGTACGCTCGCTCGCGCTGTCGAGGTGTTCCGCCAGAATGGCATGAAGGTCGCCGAGATGACTGAGGCCGAGGCGGTGCGCATCGTCCGCGACCAGGAGGCGCGCGTGCAGATGATGGCGGAGCTCCAGGGTGCGTTCGGCGACGTGGTGGATGCTGCGATCGACGGCGATTTCTCGAGGCGGGTCGCCGCGGAGTTCCCCGATGCCGAGCTCAACGCACTGGCCGGGAGCGTCAACCAGCTGGTGGAGACGGTGGATCGCGGGCTGAGCGAGACTGGCGAAGTGCTGTCGGCGCTGGCACAGACCGACCTGACACATCGGGTCAACGGCCAATATGGCGGTGCCTTTGCGCGACTGAAGGATGACACCAACCTCGTGGCCGAGCGGCTGACTGAGATCGTCGGGCAGCTGAAGGGAACATCGCGCGGACTGAAGACGGCTACGGGCGAAATCCTCTCGGGTGCCAACGACCTCAGCGAGCGCACCACCAAGCAGGCGGCGACCATCGAGGAGACGTCGGCGGCGATGGAGCAGCTGGCGTCGACTGTCACTGCCAATGCGCAGAACGCCCAGCAGGCGAGCGAGGCGGCGGGGCGGGTGACGCTGGCGGCCGAGCAGGGCGGCGGCGTGATGCAGCAGGCGAACGCTGCGATGGAGCGGATCACCTCGTCGTCGGGCAAGATTTCCAACATCATCGGTATGATCGACGACATTGCGTTCCAGACGAACCTCCTGGCCCTCAACGCTTCCGTCGAAGCGGCGCGGGCCGGCGACGCCGGCAAGGGCTTCGCGGTGGTGGCGGTGGAGGTGCGGCGGCTGGCCCAGTCGGCGGCCGGCGCCTCGTCCGAAGTGAAGGCGCTGATCGAGCAGTCGGGGACCGAGGTCAGCACCGGGTCGCGGCTGGTGGCCGAGGCAGCGGACAAGCTCGAAGCCATCCTCGGGGCGGCGCGCTCGTCGAACCAGCTGATGGAAAAGATCGCGCGCGACAGCCACGAGCAGGCCTCGGCGATCGAAGAGGTGAACACCGCCGTCAGGACGATGGATGAAATGACCCAGCACAACGCGGCGCTGGTCGAACAGACCAATGCGGCGATCGAACAGACCGAAGCGCAGGCGTCGGAGCTCGATCGGATCGTCGAGGTGTTCAACGTGGCGGACGCCAGTCGGGGGATGCGGCGGGCGGCCTGAGGCCGGCCGTTGCATGTTTAACGCGCCCTTAAATTCGGATCCCTAAGGTATGGCTCGCGCAGCAGAAGGCGCGGGCCGCCTGGCGGTCAGGACAGAAGACCTCGGGGAAAAGATGAAGGCATTCACGATCTCGCGGAAGCTGCCGCTGGTGCTGCTGGCCTCGGCTCTGTTGGTGGGCGCTGGGGTTGGCTCGGCGAGCTATCTGATCGGCTCGAGCGCGCTGGGCACGCAGGCGCGACAGAACCTCTCGACGCTGGCTTTCGAGCGCGCCAACCAGCTTGGCGCCTACATGAAGTCGGTCGAGGCCGACCTGGTCGCCACGGCGAGCGCCGATGCGACGATCCAGGCGTTGAGGGATTTCGCCGGCGCGTGGCTGCAGATCAAGGATCCTGATCCGGCGGGTGCGCTGAAGAAGGTCTATGTGTCCGACAATCCGAACGCGGCCGACAAGCGGCTGCTGCTCGACACGCCCCAGACGACGCTGACCTACGCAACCCCGCACACCAAGGTGCAGCCGCATTTCCGCGAGCAGATCCTCGCGGCCGGCTATGGTGACCTTTATCTGTTCGATACCAAGGGGCTGCTGGTCTATTCGACCGCCAAGCAGGACGATTTCGCGACGAGTTTCGTCGACGGGCCCTATGCCAAGACGGGCCTCGGCGATGCCGCCCGCAAGGCGCTGGAAATCGAGTCGCCGACGGAGACGGCATTCGCAGATTTCGCCAGCTATCCCGGCGCGGCCGAGGCGATGGCGTTCTTCGCCAAGCCGGTGTTCAACGCGCAGGGCCGCAAGATCGGCGCGGTGGCCTTTCAGCTGCCGGCCAGCCGGCTTGCCCCAGTCATTGACAACCGCACCGGGCTCGGGACCAGCGGAGAGACGCTGATCGTCGGGGCGGATGGGTTCGTGCGGTCCGATTCTGCCTTCACGGCGGAGAGCGACGTTTTGACGGCGACAATCGACAGTCCAGCCATTACTGCGGCCCTCAGCGGCACCGCGTCGTCGGGCGAGCTCAAGGGTTATCGCGGCGGCACGTTCCTCGTCGCGGCGGCGCCGGTCGAGGCGCCGGGGCTCGACTGGGCACTGGCGGCGGCGATGGACGAGAACGAGGTGTTCGCGCCGATCGCCGAGATGCGGAACATGATGCTGGAGGTGGCGGCGGGGCTGCTACTGCTGGTCGCGGCGGCGGGCTTCGTGTTCGCGCGGACAATCACCCGGCCGATCACCCGGCTGACCCAGACCATGGAGCGGCTGGCCGAAGGCAAGCTCGACACTGAGGTCGCGGGTGTCGGGCGTGGCGACGAGCTGGGCGCCATGGCCAAGGCGGTTGAGATCTTCAAGGAGAATGCGCTGAAGGTCAGCCAGATGACCGAAGCCGAGGCGGTGCGCATCGTCCGCGACCAGGAGGCGCGGGTGAAGATGATGGCCGAGCTGCAGCAGGCGTTCGGCGATGTGGTCGATGCGGCGATCGACGGCGATTTCACCAGGCGCGTGGCGGCCGAGTTCCCGGATGCGGAGCTCAACACGCTGGCTGGCAGCGTCAACCAGCTGGTCGAGACGGTGGATCGCGGGTTGGGCGAGACCGGCGAGGTGCTGTCGGCACTGGCGCAGACCGACCTGACGCAGCGGGTGAACGGCGAGTATGGCGGGGCTTTCGCGCGGCTGAAGGACGATACCAATGCGGTGGCCGAGCGGCTCACCGAGATCGTCGGCCAGTTGAAGGGCACGTCGCGGTCGCTGAAGACGGCGACGGGCGAGATCCTGTCGGGGGCCAATGATCTGAGCGAGCGCACGACCCGGCAGGCGGCGACCATCGAGGAGACGTCGGCGGCGATGGAGCAGCTGGCGGCGACGGTGAGCGCCAATTCCCAGAACGCGCAACAGGCGAGCCAGGCGGCGGGGCGGGTGACGCTGGCGGCAGAGCAGGGCGGCGTGGTGATGCAGGATGCCAACACGGCGATGGAGCGGATCACCACCTCGTCGGGCAAGATCTCCAACATCATCGGCATGATCGACGATATCGCGTTCCAGACCAACCTGTTGGCGTTGAACGCGTCGGTGGAAGCGGCACGGGCGGGGGATGCCGGCAAGGGCTTCGCCGTGGTTGCGGTGGAAGTGCGGCGGCTGGCGCAATCGGCGGCGGGCGCCTCGAGCGAGGTAAAGGCGCTGATCGAGCAATCGGGCAGCGAGGTGAAGGCCGGCTCGCGCCTGGTGGCCGAGGCGGCGGAAAAGCTCGGGGCGATCCTCGTAGCGGCGCGCTCGTCCAATCAGCTGATGGAGAAGATCGCGCGCGACAGCCACGAGCAGGCCTCGGCGATCGACGAGGTCAACACCGCCGTGCGGACGATGGATGAGATGACCCAGCACAACGCAGCGCTGGTCGAGGAGACCAACGCGGCGATCGAACAGACCGAGGCGCAGGCCAGCGAGCTGGATCGGATCGTCGAGGTGTTCCAGGTGGTGGAGCAGACCGGCGGGATGCGGCGGGCGGCTTGATCCGAGTCCGGGTCGGTGTGACCTATCCCACCCACCGCCGTCATCCCGGCGAAAGCCGGGACCCACCGCTCAGTTGGTGGGTCTGACGGAGATCGTGCCGGTCTTTCGCTGAAGGATCGGCACTGCTAGCGTGCGCTGATCGGCCCGCGCATTGGGTCCCGGCTTTCGCCGGGATGAGGATCGAGGTTGTGGCGCTGTGGTGCCCGGTCTCAGCCCAAAGCCGCAGCCACCAACGCCTTGGCGTGCAAATCCGTCGTGTCATAGGTCGGGAGCGGGCTGACGCTGTCGTCGATCAGCATGCAGATCTCAGTGCAGCCGAGGATCACCGCTTCGGCGCCGCGGCCCTGCAGGCGGGTGATGGCGTCGACATAGGTGCGGCGCGACTCGTCGCGGACGATGCCGAGGCAGAGCTCCTCGTAGATGATGCCGTTGAGATTGGTGATGCCGACATCGGGCACCAGCACCTCGAGCCCGCGTGCCTCCAGTCCTTCGATGTAGAAGCGCTTTTCCATGGTGAAGCGGGTGCCGAGCAGCCCGACTTTGCCTATGCCGTCGGCAATCAGCGCGTCGGCGGTGGGCGCCGAGACGTGGACGAAGGGCACGCCGAGTGCCGCAACGATCTGCGGGGCGCAGATGTGCATGGTGTTGGTGGCGAGGCCGATGACGCCGGCGCCCTGCGCTTCAAGCGATTTCCCGATGCTGGCGAGGATCTCACCGGCACCGTCCCAGTTGCCGGCCCGCTGCATTGCCTCGATGGGGGCGAAATCGACCGAGTGGACGATGACCGGGGCGGAGTGGAGGCCGCCGAGGCGGGCCGCCGTCTCGCGGTTGAGGATGGCGTAGTAGTGAGCCGTGGATTCCCAGCTCATGCCGCCGATGAGGCCGATGGTTTTCATGATCCACAGATGGCGCGGATTGGCGGGGGAGGCAAGGGTGGCCGTCTGCCTCAGCTAGCCCCTGATCCCCGCTGGCACGTCCTTGAACGCTTCGACGATCTTGAGATACGCCTCGCGCTTGAACGGGACGATCAGGTCGGGGAGCGTTTCGAGCTTTTCCCAGCGCCACTTGTCGAACTCGGCGGGATGCGCGCCGCCACCGGGGTTGAGGACGTCGATGTCGCTGTCCTTGCCGGTGAAGCGGAAGGCGAACCAGCGCTGGCGCTGGCCGCGGTACTTGCCCTTTAGCGCGATGCCGAGCGCCTCGTCGGGGAGATCGTAATAGATCCACTCGGGGGCTTCGGCGATCAGCTCGACCGAACGGATCGAGGTTTCCTCGAACAGTTCGCGATAGGCGGTGTCTACAGGCTTTTCGCCCTTGTCGATGCCGCCCTGCGGCATCTGCCAGGGAGAATCGGCCTCGGATGTGACCTCCGGGTTGCCGGCGGGCATGCGGCGGCCAACGAAAACCAAGCCTTCGGCGTTGAACACGGCAGTGCCGACGCAGTCGCGATAGGGTAGCTCTTCGCGCTTGGGCATTACTTGTCTCCCATCAGGGCGCTGGCCGGCACGATCTCGAAACCGCGCTCGGCGAGGCCGGCGGCCCACTCGGTAACGGCTTCGACGGAGACCGGCAAGGCCGAGACGATGCCGATGGCGGAGCCGTTGTCGCGCGCCTGCTTTTCTAGCGCGGTGAGGGCGGCGAGAATGGGGCCGCGGGCGGGATTGGCGTCGATCATGGCGTCGACGCGGTTGAACGGCACGCGGTTGGCGCGCGCCAGTTGCGGGGCAAGTGAGCGGTTGGAGGAGCCGTCGTCGAGATAACCGAGGCCGCGGGCGCCGAGCTCTTCCATCATCGGGCCGAAATCGGCGCCGGAGGCGGTAAAGCGGGCGCCCATGTTGTTGATCAGCCCGACATAGCCGGAGAAGCTGCTCATTACCTTGAACAGCTTGGTGAGGTTGTCGCGCGGCGCCTGCCCGGTGAGCAGGGTATCCGGGCCCGGATCGTTCTCGGGGTAATCGAAAGGCTCGAGCGGCACTTCGAGGAAGATCTCGTGACCGTCGGCACGGGCTTCGCCGACCGTGCGTTCGAGGGTCTTGCCATAGGGGGCGAAGGCCAGCGTCACGTCTTCGGGCAGCTTGGCGATGGCGTCGAGCGTACCGTTGAGGTTGAGACCGAGGCCGGAGACGACGATGGCGATCTGCGGCTTGCCGCCTGAGGTGGCCGGTGTGTCGGATGGACGCGAGTAGGCGTCGAACGGCCGAATACCCGTGCCGGAGACACGGGGGATGGGGCCGAACTCGGTGTCCTCGAGCAGCTCCGGATCGGTCGTGGCGGGATCGGCGATCGCCATCTCGGCGGGATCGGCCGGCGCGGTGACGGTTTCGGCCGGGAACATCTCGGGGTCGGCGGTGATGGTCACTTCGCTCGGGCCGGCGACGGCGCCGGCGACACTGTTGGAAGGGGTGGCGCCGGCGATATCGACGGTGGCGCTCGGGCGGCCGCCATCAGGGTCGTCGACCAGCATGATGCGGGCGGTGACGCCAAGGCCGATCAGCGCGACGAGGCCGATGGCGATGCGGGTGACGGGGATGTGGCGCCGGAGCAGCGCACCGCCGGTGGCGGCCTTGGCCTGCCTGGCCTTGCGGCGAACGAGGGGCGCGCTGAGGTCGCTCATATGGTCGGGCCTTCATCCCAGGTCACGGGAATCGAACGGGGCGGCGAATCGGGCCGCCCCGGGTCAGGCTCATTGTGTGTCGGGCAAAGGGTAAGGAAGCGTTAACCCTGTTGCGGAGTTTGCTGTCAGCCGGCGGACTTGGGCGGGAAGGCGGCGTTGGTCTCGAGGCCGTCGATCAGCTTGATGGCGTACTGCAGCTGGTTGTCCTTGTCCTTTTCGGCAGGGACATAGACGGAGGAGCCGACGGTTGCCTTCTCCTCGGTGCCACCGCCGATTTCGCCAGGCAGCGCCGCTTCGCCGATGATCTCGTCGCGGCCCTTGAACTCCTCGGGGACGTCCTGGGTGATCAGGATGTCGGGCTGGATGCCGGAGGCCTGGATCGAGCGATTGTTCGGGGTGTAGTAGCGGGCCGTGGTCAGGCGCATCGCACCATCGGCACCAAGTGGGATGATAGACTGCACCGAACCCTTGCCGAACGAGCGGGTGCCCACCAGGGTCGCCCGCTTGTGGTCCTGCAGCGCGCCGGCAACGATCTCGGCCGCCGAGGCCGAGCCGCCATTGATCAGCACCACCATCGGCACATCGGCGAGCTTCTTGTCGAGCGCGTCGGGCTTGGCGTCGTAGCGCGAGCTTTCGCTGTCGATGCGGCCACGGGTCAGCACCACGGCGCCCTGCGGCAGGAAGGCATCGGAGACGAACACGGCCTGGTCGACGAGGCCGCCCGGGTTGTTGCGCAAATCGAGGATGATGCCCTTGGGGGGCTTGCCGTCACGCGCCTTGTAGATGTCGTCGACGGCCTTCTGGATGCCGACGAAGGCCTGCTCGGAGAAGCGGGCGAGGCGGATGACGCCGACATCGCCTTCCATGGTCATGCGGGCGGCGCGGGTGGCGATGATGTCGCGGGTGAGCTCGAACTTCAGGGGCTCGGTGACGCCTTCGCGGACCACCGTGACGGTGATCTTCGAACCAACCTGGCCGCGCATCTTCTCGACTGCCTGGTCGAGCGTCAGGCCCTGGACCTGGGTGCCGTCGAGCTCGACGATGAAGTCGTTGGCGAGGATGCCGGCCTTGGCCGCGGGAGTGTCATCGATGGGCGAGACCACCTTGATGACCCCGTCTTCCATCTGCACTTCGATGCCGAGACCGCCGAACTGGCCGGTAGTGTCTTCCTGCACGTCGGAATACTCGACCGGCTCCATGTAGCCCGAATGCGGGTCGAGCGAGGTGAGCATGCCCTGGAGCGCCGCGTGGATGAGCTTTCGCTCATCGGGCGCTTCGACATATTCGGCGCGGATGCGGTCGAACACTTCGCCGAACAGGTCGAGATCGGAGTAAACCTCGTCGGAGGTGCGCGGCGCACTGGCGGGAACGGCTGCGTCGGCTGCCGGCGGCGTCTGGTCCTGCGCAATCAGTGGAGCACAGGCGAGCCCGAGCGTGAACACGGCAGCCATCGAAGCGACTATGCGGAGGGGCGTCAAACGCATCAAATTCTATCCACTCTGGGTTGGAACCGAAGCCACCGACCACCATCCCGTGGGGTCGACGGGTTCATTGTTCTTTCGCATTTCAATATAGAGGGTCGGGCGGGAGACACCAGCACTGGTCGCGACGGTACGGCCAATTGTCTGTGATCCCATAGAGCCGACGGGTTCTCCCATCATCACGAACTGGCCGATCTGCACATCGACCTTGTCCAGTCCGGCCAAAAGGATGGTGTAGTCCTGTCCTGCATTGAGGATGACGATTTGGCCATAATTGAGGTAGTCGCCCTGGAACAGCACCCAGCCATCGGCGGGTGAGACCACCTGGGCGTCGGCGCGAGTGACCACGGAGAGGCCGCGCGAAATGCCGCCGAAGCCGTCGCCGGCGCCATAATCGATCACCGTGACGCCGCTCGAGGGCATTGTGAGGAAGCCCTTGGCCTGGGCGAACGGCACCGCCGGCTCGGTCCGGTTGGTGTTGGCGAGAGCGAGGCGGACCGTGTCCTGGTCGAGCGTCGGCGTGCTGCCGCCGGCATTGGCGGTAGCGGTGGCCTCGGCAGCGGTAGCGACGGCAGCGGCGCGCTTCTGCAGGTCGTCGATCAGCTGCTTGAGCGAGGTTGCCTTGTCAGCCAGGGCCTGGGCCTCGGCCTCTTCGGCGGCGAGCGCCGTGGTGGCGCGGTTTTCGTTTTCCTTGCGGGCGGCAATCAGCGTGCCGATCCGCAGCTGCTCTTCCTCGAGGATTTCGAGGTTGGCTTCGAGCTTGCCCTGCTGTTCGAGGGCATCGGCCTTGATCTGGCCGAGCTTGGTCAGGTCGGCCATCACGGTGTCGGCCTTCTTCTGCAGCTCGGGCAGGATGGCAGAGATGAGGATCGCCGAGCGGGCGGAACCCAGCGCGTCGGACGGGTTGACGATCAGCGCCGGAGGCGGGTTGCGGGAGATGCGCTCGAGCGCCGCCAGCACGTTGGAGATGTTGTTGTCGGCGCCATCGAGCCGGCCACGGACTTCGAGTTCCTGGACGATCAGGTCGCCGAGCTTGTCCTCGAGCGCCGCAATGTCGGTTTCGGCCCGCTTCACCCGTTCGGCGGCGGCGATCAGGGCGGCATTCTGCTTATTGCGATCGCCCTGCATGTCGGCGATCTCTTTTTTCAGCGCGTCGGCCCGCTCCTTGGTGACCGAGATCGAGGCCTCGATCTCGGTGAGCGCCTTCTGCTGCTCGGCCATTGCCGGATCGACTGGCGGGGCCAGCGGCTCGACACTATCGACGGAAGGGCGGAGGTTGAGGTCGGTGGTGGATGGCGTAGCCCCCTGCGGCGTAGCGTCGGGGGCGGCCGGTGTTGCGGCGGCGGGAGCTGCATCGGGCGCGGTAGTGGGCGCTTCCGGCGTCGCCTGTTGGGCGAGCGCGGCGGTGGCAAGCGCCAGCGCCAGAACGGCGCCTCCGGCGATTGCACGTCTCGACCAGCCCTTTGCCGGCATCAAACTTCCACGTCCACCCGAATCATGATCACGCGACCATAGCGCAGAGGCCGATAGTCCGGGGGTTTGTCTTTTGAATGGCGACGAATGTCGTGGTCCGGGGCCACAGCCTCGATGTGGGGCTCACTCCCGGTGGTACGGGTGGCCCGACAATATCGTGGTGGTCCGATAGAGCTGCTCGGCCAGCATGATGCGGACCAGCTGGTGCGGCCAGGTGAGGGGGGAGAAGCTCAGCGTCAGGTCGGCTTCGCGCACGAAGGCGGGATCGAGACCGTCAGCGCCGCCGATGATGAAGCTGACCGCTGTGCGGCCGTCGTCGCGCCAGCGGGCAAGCTGCTGCGCAAAGGCCGGCGACGGCATGGTCCTGCCGTGCTCGTCGAGGGCGATGCGGATCCCTTCTGGGAGGGCGGCGCGGAGAGTTGCGGCCTCGTCGGCTTTGCGGCCGTCGCTGGTGGTGGCGCGGGATTCAGCGAATTCGAGCACGTCGAAACCGGTCAGCGCGAGAGGCTTTCCCGATGCCTTGGCGCGATCGAGATAGCGCGCGACGAGTTCACGCTCGGGGCCCTGCTTCATCCGGCCGATGGCGGCAATCGCGATGCGCAAGGCGAGGACGCCGACGGACTAGCGACCGTCGGCGGCGAAATCGACCGCCCACATCTTCTCGATGTTGTAGAACTCGCGCACTTCGGGCCGGAAGATATGGACGATGACGTCACCGGCATCGACCAGCACCCAGTCGGCGTGCGGCAGTCCCTCGATCCGCGGCTTGCCAAAGCCACCTTCGCGGAGCGCTTTCACCAGCTGGTCGGCAACGGCGCCGACATGGCGGTTCGAGCGGCCCGACGTCACCACCATATGGTCGGTGAGCGACGACTTGCCGGTGATGTCGATAGCAACGGTCTGCTCGGCCTTGGCGTCGTCAAGGCTATGCAGCACCAGATCGATCATGCGGGGTTCAACGGCGACCTCGGTCACCGGGGCGGGTTCGGTCTTCTTCTTGGGCGATGCCATCAAATGGCCTCAGCCCATGCAAGACAAGCACGGGTCATGCGTGTTTCAGCTGTCCTTGGTTGTGGGGTCGAAAGGCTCGCAAAAGCGCAGCTATCGTTGTTGTCCCATCCTGAGTGGCGAATAACCACTACTCCTTCAATATGACGCTTCGTTTGGAGTTCTGCAAGGCAGCGGGGTGCAATCAATTTGCCGGATCGCTCTGCCGAGCTTGCCGCCGCGCCCGGATGGCGCTCGAAGACTGTGGTGAAGTGATGCCGTGGAGGTAGACCCAGGCCGGCGGTTTGCTGTTCGCAAGGGTCTCGGCGGCCGCCTCGGGGAGGCGATGTTTCTTCAGCGCGATGGCTGCCTTCGACACGGTGGCGCGGAAGGTGGAGCCGGGGCGCGCGTAGACGGCGATCGGCATCAGCGCAGCGATATCCTGCCAGCGCTCCCAGCGATCGAACTGGGAAAGGTTGTCGGCGCCCATGATCCAGACGAAGCGGGTATCGGGGCAGGCGGCGACCAGCCATTCGAGCGTATCGACGGTGTACTGGAAGCGGTGCAGGGCTTCGACGCCGGTGACGTGGATGCGCGGGTTGGCGGTGAGGTCGCGGGCGGCGCGGACGCGAGCCTCGAGCGGCGCGAGTTCGGAATGGTCTTTTAACGGGTTACCCGGCGAGACCAGTAGCCACACGGCATCGAGGTCGAGGCGCTTGAGGCACTGCTCCGCCACGAGGCGGTGGCCGTCGTGGATCGGGTTGAAGCTACCGCCGAACAGCCCGACGCGCAGGCCGGAGCCGGACGGGGGGAGGGCGGTGATGTCGGGCGCGAGGCTCGTTTGGATCAAGGCCGCGTCTGCCCGTTGCCTTCGACGAGATATTTGAAGCTCGTCAACTGCTCGACGCCGACCGGGCCGCGGGCGTGGAATTTTCCCGTGGCGATGCCGATTTCGCCGCCGAAGCCGAACTCGCCGCCGTCGGCGAACTGGGTCGAGGCGTTGTGGAGCAGGATGGCGCTGTCGATCTCGTTGAAGAAGCGGGCGACCGAGCTGGCGTCCTCGGTGATGATCGCCTCCGTGTGGTGCGACGAGTATTTGCCGATATGGGCGATGGCCTCGCCGACGTCGGCCACGATTTTCACCGAGATGATCGCGTCCTCGTATTCGGTGTGCCAGTCCGCTTCGGTCGCGGCGACGGCCTCGGGGATCAGCGACATGACGGTCGCATCGCCGCGGATCTCGCAGCCCTTGGCGACGAGCGCGGCGATCACCGGCGTCAGGTGCGTAGCGACGACATCGCGGTGCACCAGCAGCGTCTCGGTGGCGCCGCAGACGCCGGTGCGGCGCATCTTGGCGTTGAGGGTAACATCGATGGCCATCTGCAGCTGGGCAGAGGCGTCGATGAAGGTGTGGCAGATGCCCTCGAGGTGGGCGAAGACCGGTACCCGCGCTTCGGACTGGACGCGGGCGACCAAGGTCTTGCCGCCGCGCGGCACGATGACGTCGATGGTGCCGCCGAGTCCGCCCAGCATCTCGCCGACGGCGGCGCGATCGGTGGTGGGGACGATCTGGATGGCGTCGGCGGGGAGGCCAGCGGCCTTCAGGCCCTCGACCAGGCAGGCGTGAATGGTGCGGGTAGAGTTCACGCTGTCGGAGCCGCCGCGAAGGATCACCGCATTGCCGGCCTTCAGCGTCAGCGCTCCGGCGTCGGCGGTGACGTTGGGGCGGCTTTCGAAGATGACGCCGATGACGCCGAGCGGGGTCGAAACACGGCGGATGGTCATGCCGTTGGGGCGGGTCCATTCGGCCAGCTCGCGGCCGACCGGATCGGGCAGGTCGGCGATGGTGCGAAGGCCCTCGATCATGCCGTCGATGCGCTTGTAGGTAAGCTGCAGGCGATCGAGGAAGGCCTTGGAGATACCCTTGCCCTCGGCGGCGCGCATGTCGAGCGCATTGGCCGAAAGGATATCGTCGCGGCGGGTGTCGATGGCGTCGGCGGCGGCGTGCAGCGCCGTGACCTTGCTCCCGGGCGTCGCAAAAGCCAGCACGCCAGCGGCGACGCGGGCGCGACGGCCGATCGCGAGCATCACGGTGGAGAGGTCGTTGGCGACTGCCTCAGCTGCGCTCATCAGACTTTGGCCTCCTGGCCCATCAGCACCACCATGTTATCACGGTGGATGAGTTCCGACCGCGTGCCGATACCGAGCAGCTCGGAGACACGCGCCGAGTTCTTGCCCTTCACCAGGTCGGCCTCCTCGCGACCCATGCCGGCAAGGCCGCGGGCGATCTCGCGTCCGTCGGGGCCGAGGATGGCAACCGCATCGCCGCGGCCGAATTCGCCGGTGACGCGAGTGACGCCGATCGGCAGCAGGCTCTTGCCATCGAGCAGCGCGCGGGCGGCGCCGGCGTCGACATGGATGGCGCCGAGCAATTCGAGATGGCCCATGATCCAGCGCTTGCGGGCCTGGGCACGGGATTCGGCGGGGGCGAACAGCGTATGACGTGCGCCTTCGGTGAGGGCGCGGAGCGGATGGCTCTCGGTGCCCTTGGCGATGATCATCGCGGTGCCGGCCTGCGTCGCGATCTTCCCCGCGTCGACCTTGGTGGTCATGCCGCCGCGGCTCAGGTGGCTGGCGGCGCCGCCGGCCATGGCGTCGATCTCGGGCGTGATGGCAGCGACGAAAGGCAGGTGCTCGGCGTTCGGGTCCTTGGCCGGCGGGGCGGTGTAGAGCCCGTCGACATCGGAGAGAAGGATCAGGCAGTCGGCCTCGATCATGGTCGCGACGCGGGCCGACAGGCGATCATTGTCGCCGTAGCGGATCTCAGCGGTGGCGACGGAATCATTCTCGTTGATGATCGGGATGGCGCCGAGGCCCAGCAGCGTCGAGATGGTGGTGCGGGCGTTGAGGAAGTAGCGGCGTTCCTCGGTGATGTTGGGCGTGAGCAGAATCTGGCCCGTGACGATGCCGTGCTCGGCGAGCGCCGCGGACCAGGCCTGCGATAGGGCGATCTGGCCGGCGCTGGCGGCGGCCTGGCTCTGCTCGAGCGGCAGCGCCTTGGCATCGAGGTTCAGCAGCCGGCGGCCGAGCGCGATGGCGCCTGACGAGACGATGACCAGCGATACGCCCGCTGCCTTAAGCGCAGCGAGATCGGCGGCGAGCGAGGCGAGCCATTCGGCGCGCAACTTCCCGGTCTTGCCGTCGACGAGAAGGGCGGAGCCGATCTTGATGGTCAGGCGCCGGTAGGGCGCGAGGGCGTTGGCCATCAGGGCACCCAGGTGGGCTCGGCCTTGCGGCGTTCGAGTTCCTCGCGCTCGGCCTTGTCGGCGTCCATCTGCGCGACGATGCGGTAGAGCACCTTGTCGACGCCTTCGCCGGTGACGCCCGAGCAGGTGAAGACCTCGGCCTTGCTGGCGCGCTTCAGCACCTTCACCTTTTCCTTCACCTCGTCGGGATCGATCGCGTCGATCTTGTTGAGGACGACGATCTCCGGCTTCTCGGCCAGCTCTTCGGCATAGGCAGCGAGTTCGCCGCGGATGGTCTTGTAGGCGGTCTTCACATCCTCCTGCGTGCCGTCGATCAGGTGCACGAGGATGGCGCAGCGCTCGACGTGGCCGAGGAAACGGTCGCCCAGCCCCTGGCCTTCATGCGCGCCCTCGATCAGGCCGGGAATATCGGCCAGCACCAGGTCGCGCTCGCCGATGCTGACGACGCCGAGATTGGGGTGGAGCGTGGTGAAGGGATAGTCGGCGATCTTGGGCTTCGCCGCAGAGACGGCGGCGAGGAACGTCGACTTGCCGGCATTGGGCAGGCCGACGAGGCCGGCATCGGCGATCAGCTTGAGGCGCAGCCAGATCCACTTCTCGGTGCCGAGGAGACCGGGATTGGCGCGGCGAGGTGCCTGGTTGGCGCTGGTCTTGAAGTGGGCGTTGCCGAAGCCGCCATTGCCGCCCGAGAGCAAGGTGATTTCCTGGCCGACCTCGGTGAAGTCGACGATCAGCGTTTCGCCGTCCTCCTCGAACACCTGGGTGCCGACCGGGACCTTGAGGATGGTGTCCTCGCCCTTGGCGCCGTGGCGGTCCTTGCCCATGCCGTGGGTGCCCGTGGCGGCCTTGAAGTGCTGTTGGAAGCGGTAGTCGATCAGCGTGTTGAGGCCATCGACGCAGCGGATGATCACATCACCGCCGCGGCCGCCATTGCCGCCGTTCGGACCGCCGAACTCGACGAATTTCTCGCGCAGGAACGACACCGCGCCGGCACCGCCATTGCCGGAGCGTACGAAGACCTTCGCTTGGTCGAGGAATTTCATCTGATACTTTCTCTGGTGGCCTGCCGGTGGGCCATCCAGGCGGTGCGTGTCAATTCCGTGTCGATATGGCGCACCTCCTCTCCGCGCGCAAGGCAAAGGCGCGTGGAGGTGCCGATCTCGACGAATCCGACCTTCTTCTGGATGGCGAGCGAGGCCTTGTTGAAGTGGAACACGCCGGAGGCGAGGGTGGAAGCGCTGGTGGTCTCGAAATACCAGTCGAGGCTGGCGCGCACCGCTTCGCTCATCAGCCCGCGGTTCCAGAACGGCTGGGCCAGCCAGTAGCCGATGACGGTCCCCTCGATATCGCGGTGAAAGCCGACATTGCCGATCACCCCCTCGCCATCGAGGTCGATCATGAAGCCGGTTTCGCCGGCCAGGGTGTCGGGCCGCCAGGTGCGGAGCCACGCCTTGGCGTCGGCAAGACGATAGGGATAGGGCACGCGACTGAGGTTGCCGGCGACAGCGAAGTTGTCGAGGAAGCGGGCGATGCGCGAGGCATCGTCCAATACCGGCTGGCGGAGCGTGAGGCGGGGGGTGCGGAGCGTTACGTCCATTCAGTTGGCCCTCAGTCGCCGACGCGCCGCTTCGTAGTCGGTGCGGACGAGGTTGGTATTGACGTGCTCGACCTCTCGGCCCTGCGACCGTACAAAACGCATGTCGCGGATGCCAGTATCGGTGAAGCCGAGCTTCTTCTGCACGCTGAGCGATGCCTGGTTGCCGACGAGCACTCCTGACGGCAGGACGCTGTCGGGCAGGGCGGCGAAATGCCAATCCAGCAGCGCCGCGCTGGCCTCGGTCATGTAGCCGTTGCCGTGGTGGCGCCGGTCGAGCCAATAGCCGAGTCCCGGGCCGATCCCGACGACGCCGATCAACCCGGTACCGGGCAGATCGACTGCAAAGGTCGCGGCAGCGGGTACCGCCGGTTGCTGCCGACCGAGCCACTCGTGGGCATCGGCCAGCGTGTATGGGTGGGGGACGACCACCAGCCAGCGTGTGACCTCGTAGTCGTTGAGGCCGGCGACGATGGCGTCAACGTCGGTTTCCCGTTGCGGCCGCAGCAGCAATCGTTCGGTCCTCAGCTCCACTTCGGCTGCTCCAGTTCGAAGAACACGATCGGCTTGTCCTTCAGCGCGCCGGCGGGGTCGGTGCCTTCGCCAATGCGGACGAACCCGGCCTTGGTGAGAACGTTGAGCGAGCCGTCGTTGCTGGCCAGTGCCCTCGATTTGATGCGCGGGAAGAGGTGCGTAGCGAACGCGGCTTCGATGAGGCCCTTCACCGCCTCGCTCATGATGCCCTTGCCCCAGTGGGGCTCACCCAGCCAGTAGCCGAGTTCGGGTAGCTCGCCAGGGTGGAAGGTGAACCCTACCACGCCGATGAACTGGTCGTTGAGCGTGATGGCATAGGGCCGTTCATCGGGCCGCTGCGCGATGATCTCGATGAAGCCGATGGCGTCGGCCCTCGTATAGGGATGCGGCAGGCGCGACAGCTTTTCGGCGATCGCCTTGTTGTCGGCGAGCTTGACCAGATCGGGTACGTCGCCGCGGATCGGGGCGCGCAGCACCAGCCGGGGCGTCTCGATGCGGTGCGGCAGGGCATCGCGCTGGCGGCGGGCGGCCAGCTTTGCCGTTGCCTCGGCTAGCGCTTTAGCCTGCGCCGCGGGGCCCATCAGCTGGGGCCGCCGCTTGGGGACAAAGTCCTCGTCGTCCTCGAACTTCTTCATCACGCAATCCTCCGCGTCGGATCGATCGACGCCGTCCGATCCTCGGTCCACACGATCACCTCGCCGTCGCGCAGAGCGCGATAGCGGAGCCCACGGCCGCACAGATGCCGCACCGCGCGTTCTGCCGACGTGGTCTCGGGGTGTGGCGAGCGGTAATGCGGGACGATCGCGTGGTCGATCAGCCCGAGGCCGTCCCAGACGATCTCGCGGTCGTAGCCAGACGGCGCCTCATCGGGATCATCCATCAGATGGATGCCCTCAAGGCTCGGCGCCGCCACCACGGCACCTGCCGAAAAGCCGCCATAGACGATCTCGTCATTGTCGAGCATGTCGACAATCACGTCATCGAATCCCGACTGCTTCATGGCGCGGCGCAGCACAAACGCGTTGCCGCCGGTGACCCAGACCAGGTCGAACTGGCTGAGCCGGGTTCGCAGCCCTTCGGGGTCGCCGAAATGGTCGCGCAGGTCGAGCGGGGTGGCGGCGATGCCGAGCGAGCCCAGCTCCGAGACCGGGTCATAGGCCTCGTTGCGATAGAGCTCGCGCGCTGCGGGCGAGATGTTGTCGAGTGCGTTCTCGATGATGGCGGCGCGCTTGCCACCACCCAGGAGCGCGAGAAGCGAACCGGCGCGGTCGCCGATCCGATAGGAGCTCAGGTACAGTCTCATTTTCAGCCGCCCTCACGACGAAAAAGACAAAAGGGGAACCGGATTCCGGCTCCCCTTGGATCTTGTCGCGCGGCGGACTGCCTAGTCGCCTTGCCGGGGAGCTGGTCTCCGGCAGGGGTTGTTAGGCCTCACCGGGTTATTCTGCTGCTTCTGCTGCCGGGAGTACCGACACGTAGACTTTGGCGTTGGCGCGGGTTTTGAACGCCACGTGGCCGGGGATAAGGGCGTAAATGGTATGGTCGATGCCCATACCGACGCCGGTGCCCGGATGCCATTTCGTGCCGCGTTGGCGGATGATGATGTTGCCGCCGATCACAGCTTCTCCGCCGAACTTCTTGACGCCAAGACGTCGGCCAGCCGTATCGCGACCATTGCGGGAGGAACCGCCTGCCTTCTTATGTGCCATCGGTTACTCTCCTTATTCCTTGGTCGCCTTGGGAGCGGCCTTCTTGGCCGCCGGCTTCTTCTCAGTCGCGGGCTTCTCAGCCTTGGGCGCAGCTTCCTTGGTCTCAGCCTTCTTGGGAGCGGCAGCCTTCTTGGCGGGAGCCTTGGTCTCGGTCGCGTCAGCAGCCGGAGCCGCCTTCTTCGCCGGGGCCTTCTTCACGGCGGCCGGCTTGGCGGCAGCCTTCGGTGCCTCGGTCACGGTGGCCGAAGCAGCGGCGGCGGCAGCGCGCTTTTCGGCGCGGGCCTTGGCGATCTCGTCGACCTTGGTGGTCGGCTTGGCGCCGCCGGTCAGGATCTCGGTGATGCGCACGGTCGACAGGCGCTGACGATGGCCGTTACGGCGATCGTAGTGCTGGCGGCGCTCCTTCTTCAGGATGATGACGGTGCGCTCTTTCTCGGTGGCGATGAACTGGCCAGCAACGAGGGCACCCGCAACCAGCGGCGCGCCAACGGTGACCGCGTCACCCTCGCCAACCATCAGGACCTGGTCGAAGGTGACCACGTCGCCGGGCTGGGCGTCGAGCTTCTCGATCTTCACCACGTCATTGGCGGCAACCTTGTATTGCTTGCCGCCGGTCTTGATCACTGCAAACGTCATAGCTTTGCCGGGATATCCCGGACCTCTTCGTTATCGCGCCCTGTGGCGCCGCAGGCGATGCCTGTTCCTGCGGGCTTCGAGATAGGCTGCCAATCGAATTGGCGGCGGCCTCGGACAGCGGTTGAACAAAATCAAAAATGCGCGCAGCAGATGCCGCACGCAATTCGAGCGGCCTTATCGGGGCAAATTCAAGCGGAGTCAAGGTCGGCGACGCAGCAAATCCGGCTAGTTCGGGCGCACCGCAATCAGCTTGGCACGAATGTCGGCCGCACTCGCCGCCTCGGCGCCGAGAACCCGCGGCTTATGTTCGGCCTGCCAGCGGCCGAGCGACCAGTCGAGGCCCTCGTTCGGAACAGCAATCGCCGGCAAATACGCGTCGGCCTCGAACAGGTCCTCCTCGACCATCGCGGCCACCGGCGTGCGCCGATATTCCTCGCCCTCGAAGGCGTCCAGCAGGTCGCGCTCGAACGGGCTGAGATCGATCAGCAGCAGTCCTTCCGCGGCGGCCCCCGGCACTCGGATCAATGCGGGGTAGATGCGCCCGGGATAGTGCACGGCGCGAAAGCCAGGCGCGCGAGCGATGTGCTGACCACCCGGCCGCAGCGCGCGGCCCAGCACGGCGGCCAGGAGATCAGGGTCGCGCAGCGTGCCATAAACAAAGAGCGGAAGGGTCATGCGCGTGGGCGAGCCAAAGAGTGTTGCAGCGTCCATCATGCTATGCCATAAGCCCGCCCGTCTCGACCAGCCGCGGCAACGCGTCATCGACCTCGCGGAGAGGTGGCAGAGTGGTCGATTGCACCGCACTCGAAATGCGGCATGGGGGCAACTCCATCGGGGGTTCAAATCCCTCCCTCTCCGCCATTCCTCCTTCGTAATCAGTACCTTAGAATGTTGCTAACCCCGCGTAGCAGCGTCACTATTGCGCAGCGTTCCCAGCACCTTGGCGGAGACGAGAAGCTCCGTCTGGAAGCCCTTGCAACAAAACTCCCCAGTTCCTGCGGCACACACGATTTCCTCAACCGTCTGTCCGATCGTCTGTCCGTCATAGCGGCTCGGCGATCCCGGTGCTCCACATCAGTGTGATGCCGCTAGCTCGGGGAACTCGCTTTTGAGTGCTGATGGATTGCTAGCCTTGCTGCATTGGCAAATCGCGCCAGCAGCTCGGCGTCGGCGTCCAGCGCATCACGCAGCGCGCGTGGTAGCTCGAGTTGCCCGCCCATCCCACGCAATCCTCGATTGCAGATGTTGTCGGGGTGGGTGCCGGACAAAGCTCCCGTCGCCACCCAGGTTCGAAGGCCGGCGCCATGCAGTGCCGCGCCTAGGCGTTCGACAAAGGCAATATCACGACCACCCAACCAGACGGTTTCTGCGTCATCTCCATTGCTACGTCCGTGGACAGCGAGGACTATCTTGGCCCTTGCCACCAGAGCGGTCCCCTCAGGCTCGTCGAACAACCTGGACGTGATGTGCAGATCGCCGTGGGGCCGCCTCGGTACCAACCCCTCGAAGCAGTACAATGAGTGGTCGTCGCCGGCGATTGCTGCTGCGATCTTCGACGTCGTTGGTTCAATTGTCCCACCGTGGGGCGCCATCACCACGACGCTTGGGTCGCGCGGCGCCACGACCACACGGTAGTCGTGGTCAACCTGTTGCTCAGCCGCCAATGTTGCGAAGGTCTTGTATTTATCAGCCACTTTGGACTCCGTACGGACGGCTGTATCGTGGCATATTGCAGGTCGCTGCGACTAGCTGTACCTCGGGATGGGCAGCTTCCGTGTAAGGAAACTGTTGCTGGACTGGACTGTTGCTGCAGGTGGAGCGATGGTCCGGCCACAACAACGACACCAGTTCCTCATGTCCCAGCATCGTGCTCTCACTGCCGCCCAGGTCTCCGCCCTCACGGCGGACGGCGTGCATTGGGTCGCGCCCTCATTGTATCTGCAGGTCCGCGCGGGGCAGGGAACTCGAAGCTGGTTGTTCCGCTACAGCCGGGACGGCGAGAACCAGTGGATGGGTCTTGGAGCGGTTGCCGACAAGCCGCTGACCGAGGCTCGCGACGAAGCGGCCGTACTGCGCGTACAGGTGCGCAAGGGCGGCGATCCCATGGCCGAGCGGGAGCAGGTCGCCATTGCGAGCAAGCCCCGCACCAAGGCCTCAACGTTCGCCGACTGCGCCGACAAGTACATCGAGGCTCATCGGGCCGGATGGAAGAACGAGAAGCATATCGAGCAATGGGAGAGCACGCTCCGGACCTACGCCGGACCGGTCATAGGCAAGAAGCCGGTCGATCAGATCGTGGTCGAAGACGTGCTCAAGATCCTGAAGCCGATCTGGTCCACGAAGCCGGAGACCGCAAGCCGACTGCGTGGGCGCATCGAGAAGGTGCTCGGCTGGGCGACGGCGATGAAGTTCCGCAGCGGCGACAACCCCGCGGCATGGAACGGCGCACTCAGCCACCTGCTGCCGGCCATTTCCAAGGTGCAGAAGATCGAGCACCACAAGGCGGTGCCCTATGCTGAGGTGCCGGCGCTGACGAAGCAGTTGATCGGCAATGACAGTATCAGCGCGAAGGCCCTCATCTTCACGATCCTGACCGGCGCTCGGACGGGCGAGACCATCGGAGCAACGTGGGACGAGATCGACCTCGACAACAAGCTGTGGACCGTCCCCGGTGAGCGGATGAAGGCAGGACGAGAGCATCGCGTTCCGCTGTCCCAACGAGCCGTCGACCTGCTGAAAAAGCTTCCCCGCGACACTAAGTATCTGTTCGCCAACCCGCGCACCGGCAGGGCGCTCAGCAATCTCGCGATGCTGATGCTGCTTCGTGGGCTGCGCGACGATGGCGCCACGGTTCACGGCTTCCGGTCCTCGTTCTCAACCTGGGCGCGCGAGCAGACGGACTATCCCCGTGAGATCGTCGAGGCCTGCCTCGCGCATGCGTCGGGCGACGCTGTTGAGCTGGCATACCTGCGGACCGACTTCCTGGACAAGCGGAGGGAGCTGATGGAGGAGTGGGCCGCCTTCTGCGGCGTCCGAGCGTGAGTCCGCAACGCTCCGGCAGAGGCGGACCCTGTTGCCCGTCAGCGAGCCTGTGATCAACGGCGATCCGGGTGATCTGGCTCGGGTCTCAACCGAAATCCATAAACTTTGTTAGGATGATCCGTGTCGCCTCAGCCGAACGGAAGCACGCAATCGGGTGATACTTGTCGCCCTTATCTCCATCGGCGTAGTCGGCCACGGTTTTGATGCAGATGAACTCCGGTTTCCGGACGTGAGTGTGATCGGCAGCGTGGTAGACACCATAGGCTTCCATATCGATGGCGCGAATGTTTCCGTTGAGCGCGAAAATCTGCTCCACGATCTGCTTGTGACCAACCACCGAGGAACCGGATGCGGCGGATTTCAACACGACGCGACGCTTGTCGTCCTCCCACCGTTCAAGTTCAGATTTGAGCGGGCCCCAGTAGTCGGGCTCAGCGAAGTTCGAGCCGAGGAACTGCCTTACCGCGTCGCGCATCCGGCCATCTCCGATCGGAATGGGATAGGGTCGAGCCTGGAAAACCGGAGCATCGGGGTTGTCCTTTGGGGTTCGCCACTTGCCATAGTCCCAGTCGTAAGCCTGTTCGAAGAGGACGATGTCCCCTATCGAGCTCTCTCCTTCGACGCCGCCGCAGAAGCCACTCATGATGACCGCGGATGGGCGGAAGAAGCTGATCAGGCTCTGTGTGATGGACGCGGCGCTGGCCTGACCCGACTGCCCTATTGCGAACGCTGCCCCCGTGCGCAGCTGGCCTTGCTTGTCGGTGAAGGTGAAGGTTTCCGCGCGGCGATAGGTCTTGGCTGGTGCCAGCTCGAACATCTCCCGGAAGGGAGTGAACTCCTCGTCGAGGGCGGTAACCACCAACGCGTCATACCAATAGTGCTGATTGACGCTAACGATCCGCGAGTCCGACGCCAGCTTGGCGTACTTGATCTTGTCGGCGAGCTGCTTCTTCCACAGGGTGTCCGGACGTTCCTCCAGGATGGCCATCATGTGGACCCCGAGATTGTTCGAGACGGTGACAAGCGCGTCGAGCTCGCGCGTGATACCGATGATGTCTCCCGGCTTCCGGAGCGTATCTAACAGGAAGAGTTCGGCGAGCAGCTCATCCGCGGTCCGAACATCGACCTCAGTCCGGCCGGTAATCTGCGGGATGGTAATGTCTATGATCAGCAGGTCATAGAGACCTTCGCGCAACGCCTGCCTGGCACCCACGCCATCGACGGCCTTATCGACCATCGCCTGAGGGCCGGAAACGTCGCGGATGACGGCTTCGATCTCCGCGGCCACTTCTACGCGATCATGAACAACCAGGATCCGCATCGTCAGCGGACCGTTCGCAGAAGTTGACGCAATGCATTCTCCCACCCGTCGGCGCCATAGCGGATGGAGCCGAGGAATTTTTCACCCAGGATTTGTTGGGCCTTGCGATTGATGTCTTCGAGACCAAGGATCCCATCATCTTCGCGTTGCGAGGCCGTCGCCCGAAACGCGTCGAAGGCCGTCACGATCACCGTCGGCACCTCCCGGCCCAAGAGGTACATCCGTTCGAGCACGGCCATCCCACCCGTCGAGGCGTGGCCATTCTGAGAGCGACCGCTCCGACTGGCGACAATGTCCATCGAGATGTCCAGGACAAGCAACTTCCAGTCCTCAATGGCCGTAAGCTCCTCAGCTTCAACGACTGTCGCGGCCCGCCGGATGGAGACCGCTTTGTCAAACGACTCCGCGACCACCAACGCCACCGCGGTGAACTTGTCGTCGGTATCCTCGACTATCAGAACGGCACCGCTCATGATGCCGGTTCGTCCATCGGCATAATAAGGTGGAAGGAGCCAGCTCGCTGCACTGCGTCTACCTCAAGGGGACGATTGTTGAGAGTTGCCGCGAGAGCTGCGATCTTGGGCAACCCGGAGCCCCGTTCTCCGAAGATTGCCTCTGATGTTGTGAGATATTTCTCTCCGGCCACTTTCCAAGCGCTGTTTTGAGCGGGCCCGGACAACGAAGAGAACCGCAGGTAGCGGCCATTTGGCTTCAGACAAACGCTGACACGGACGTGCGTCCGTTGCCGGTGGCTATACTTTGTAGCGTTGGCGACGACTTCGTCCAGGAGATCGAAGAAAAGGCGGGTCTCTTCGGCAGGAAGCGTCATGGATGCGCCGGCGCTATTTGCACCGGTAACCCGAAGGCGGTTGCTGGCGCGCTCCTGTTCGTAGAGACCATCAACGGCGAGCTTGATCTCTGCGATGCTCATCGACGGCTTCTGGTGGTCGCCGCCGGTGGAGAACCAAGTCACCAGCTCTTGCGTAGTGTGCTGGATCATGGTCCGAGCAGCCGCTATCACCTTGTCGAACTGTTCCGGACGCGGGCTCGTAGCCCGCTTGGCAGTCGCAAATACAGTCAGTGCATCCTCGACCCGGCGAGCGAACTCCGTTCGGAACTCGTTGGCCGCGTGAGCAACCTGGGGCTCGAGCCGGTTCTTCAACCAGCTGAAAACTGAGTCGATCAGCCCTGAGAGGTCAACAGTGGACTCTGCCCCAGTCACAAGCTCGATGAGCTCGGTCTGTGTTGGCACGACGTCGAACAGGGCTCCCTCATGGCCGGCCCGCTTTGTCTGCATGCGCTCATCGAGCCAGCCACTAACGGCGGGATAGATCGCAGCGCCTATCCCGCTCACGATCTCGCGCTGCTCGTCCGCAAACACGCCGGGTATTCGCATCGTGGACAAGTGGTCCAACGCCCGCGCGAACTCACGGCGAAGGGTGTCGTGGCGGAAGCGAGTGCTTAGAATGAGCTCTAGCCCGGTAGACGGATGCCGAAGGAAGGCTTCGATAATCTGCAGCTGGACCACAGCGAGCGGCCATTGACGGTTCTCGAGGCTGTACTTGGCGACAGCACCATTTCTGAAGCTATAGGGCACTTCGATTCGCGCGCGCCCAAGGATCGGGTTGGAATCCGCAGCGCCTATGAAAGGTCGTACGCTTTCGAACGTGATCGCTTCCTCCGTCAACACGTCGCGACGCAACACCTCCCACGCGATCGAGAACTGTGCCCCTCCGACCCGCTTCAACATGATCGCCGATGTCAGAGTCCGAGATTCAACTTCGTATTGCTGCTCGGTGAGCAAATCGCTAAAGCCCGTCACGCGAACGCAAGTTCGAAGCGCGGCGAGCCGGCTGCTTAATGCGGCCGTATAGTTCGGCGCCAGACGAAGGCGAAGGATAATCTCCGGCGTTAGCAGGAAGCGTGCGAACGCCGTCGCCTGATCAGTGTAGGTGTCGATCAGCCACTGGACAAACGCTGTGATGGACGAATTCGCCGTTGCCAACGGTTCAATGGCGGTCTTTAGCTTGTCCAGCCCACCGGCCTTGTCCTCGACGAACTGCAGAAGCAACACAAAGCAACCGTCGACATTTCCGTAGAAGGGGCCAATCCGCACCAGTTCCATGAGGCGCGTGAGCC
Organism: Devosia sp. P3_B2; assembly: GCF_056402875.1. Taxonomy (NCBI): domain Bacteria; kingdom Pseudomonadati; phylum Pseudomonadota; class Alphaproteobacteria; order Hyphomicrobiales; family Devosiaceae; genus Devosia; species Devosia sp. P3_B2. The sequence continues at coordinate 334,275 of NZ_JBFUGO010000001.1, forward strand.
ACTCCCAGTCGATGCCGGTGATGTAGGCCGGGCGCACGTCAAAGAACCGCCGGACCATCGCCATCCACAGACCCAGCCGAGGCGTCGCACGCGGCTCGCGGAGATGAAACTGCGCCGCGTTGATCCAGTGACGTCGACGATAGGTCGAAGGCTCGGCGATCGTCGCAGCACTGCGCAGCAGTATCTCCCCATCGGAGATCTCGGACTTCAGGAGCCCTAGGGTTACGATGTCGTCACCTGCCGGGACGCTGGCAACGAATGGGCAGTAGCCGCGTAGGTAGCCCACGAGCCTCAGTGCTTCGCGGCGCTCGATGAGGGTCTCGCGACGCGGCACCATGTAGAAGGCGTTGAATAGTCCGTTTAGGAAACGACCCGCCTCGGTGAACCGCCATTTCGTCAACCTCGCGACCATCAACTCGTGGTCGGTAGCGGACGGATACTGCGACCTGCACATCTTGATCAGCTCGCCGAACACCCCGGGCAGGTCGGGAAGCTCCGCATCGTCATTCCAGTCGAGCAGGGTCGCGATGGCTGAAGCGGTAACGGCGGAGACGCCCGCGACCGGAACAAGGTTCGCGGCGACCGGACGCTCTAGGAACGGCACAGGCTTCCCTCTGAGGAGCGCAAACAGCGTGCTGGCGCGGGCATACTCTGCCTGCTCGCCGAGAAACCGGAAGAGCGCCTCCTCTTCGTCGCTCAGCGCTTCCCCCCTTGCGATGACGGTTTCCACTTGTGTGAGGAACAGGTCCGCGGCATCGAATGGATGCATATTGAGGGCAACGTAGTATCTGACGGCTGCTGGATCGTCGGTCGCGATCTCATCTCGCAGGAGAAGGCGGATGACGTCGGTCTCAGCTTTCGATTCCGTGCCCGAGAGCGCGTAGCCAAGGAAGGACCGAAAGAACCGGTCGTTGACGTTGTTCAAAGCGTAGTAGACGAACGGGTACAGGAGTTTTCGCCTAGCCCAGCCAGCCCGCATAGCAAGGCGTAACTGCTCGATCAACGCTTCCGAGGAAGCGGCGAAGAGGCCCGCCAGGGTTCTCCAGCGCAGCAGCATCTCGATGTCGTTTTTGTCGCCGTCGGACGCCAGAACGTCGACGGTGACCTCGTCCGTTACAATGGCGTCGGAAACAGCCTTCTCCATGCGCGCGCCGCGCCGGATCCGCGAAACATTCGTCTCAAGGTAGGTGTGAAGCAAGCCGGCAAGATTGGCGGCGACCACTGTTCCAGCCGACTTCAGCCGCGACAGCAGGCGGAAGTCCTTTTCGTCGAAGGATAGATACTTCCATGGTTCGACGCCAATCGCGAACAGTTGGTCTGCCAACACCGATGGCAAGCGACTCATCGCTAGGGACGGCTCAGCGAGGATCGCAGCTGCAATTCTTTGCTTGGCCTCCCAGAAGGGGCGTCGGCCGCGTGCGAAATTCCTGATGATGTTGTCGAGTCGATTCATTGCGCCCCCACCGCGTGCTTAATGCGGAGGCGCAGGATTGCAAGTGTTTACCAGTTCTAGCTGTCGATACCGGGCAATTGCATCGCATCGCCCCTACCGTATCGTCCCTCGCGACTACACTCGCCGCAATCGGCGTCCCGTCGCGGCACCACGTAGGGGGACTTGCCCGTCAGGAAATGGAAGTGCTGGAAGTCACCGGCGGCAGGCTCCGACTTCATGCCTAGGTAGTAGAACAGGAAGTCATTTACCGCGTGCGCCGCAGAAACGGCATTGAGGGTAATAACGCTCGGGTTGGGCTCGGATGTTCCGTAGGCTTGGTCCCGCCGCTCTTGGTCCGTCTTAGCCTCTAGCGCTAGTTGCGTCGGATCGATCAACTGGTTGCACCATAGGCACCCCGTGCCCGGCCGTACATGGCGCACAGCTGCCATCGCCTCCGCCAACAGCCCATCCTTGCCCGGCCGGACCTTTGCACCTAGTTGCACGCCAGGAATGCCGTATTGATGCACAAGCGCATTGAAGACCAATCTCGCGCGCATCGAGTCGGCGGCAAGAAAGATGTAGTCGCAGTCCCGCAGCCGCATCGAGACGGCATGCTTGGCAAGATCATCGGCGATCGCTTCCACGCCAATATCGGGGCGCGACTCGTGAACGTGACGAACGGCGATCCCAGTCTTGAGCGCTGGCCCTGCTAGGTCTGTGTCTGCGGCACCAACCACTCGAGAGAGGTTGGTATCTTCGATCACATCAGGATCTACCAACACGAGTTCTCCGATACCGAGCCGGGCGAGAAACTCCGCGACAAGCGATCCGATCCCGCCCAAACCAATAACTGCGACCTTGCTGTGTTTGAGTACGGCCTGTCCCTTTGCTCCGAACATGCGCACCTGTCGGTCAAATGACTTGTCGATTGGCTGCCAGCTTGGCGGCTGAGGATAAAGTCGTTCTAGCGTTCCGCCAACCACTCGGCATTCGCCCAGTGAAAGGCGCTCACCACCCGGCAACCAGAGGTCGGCCTCGACTGAGCGTCGTCCGAATACTAGTGCTCCGACTGGCACACCTTTGCCGATATCGAGTAGTGCCGGGTAACCGCGCTCGTGAGAGGCGATGTCAATGGCGCTGAAGCGCACGCGGTCGTCGGCGTTGTGATTGTGAGCAGCAAGGTAGGCAAGGCCCTGGTCGCGGCAGGCGACGATCTGGCGATGAATGAAGGTCGGATGCAGCGCTCGATGCCCGATCGTTCCGACTACGTAGTCGCTGCCGAACTGGGCCAAGGCGACATGCTGCACGACAAGCCGCAGTCTCTCGTTCGTCCTGACCACACCTGCGCGCAGTACCGCGCCATGTTCGTCGCCGTCCCCTGGAAATAGATGGGCCTGAAGCAGGTCGTAGTCCTCACGGGAAATGGTCAGATCACACGTGCGATTCATGTCAGCCTCGCTAGGAAATCGAGCACTTTTAGGAATTTCGCTACGGCCGGCTGAGGGTAAGTCTGCGCATGGTTGTTGCGACGCGAGATCTGTATCGCGGGGCGACCTGCAAAGTTTGCGCCGTGCGTGACGGGAGCCTCGAACGGCTTGCCGTCTGCTCGCACTACCGCTGGATTCATGAACACTGGGTAGATGTCCGCATAGGGATAGAGCGCCGGAAGTTGTGCGCCGAGCCAAGCAAGCCGCGGCACATAACGCTCGCCCAGATCCATATCAGACAGAAATACATACGCACCGCCCTGGCCGTCATCGGTTGCCTCGACAACCGACGACGGAAAGGCTTTGCACAATTGTTCCACCGCCTTCGCGACTTCCGTGTTCATGGTCGTTGCGCCTCAGGAATTGTCGTCCGGTGCAATTGCAGTGAAGCTCATGTGCTTATGCAGCTTCACCACGTCGGCATCGCCAACGATCGCGCTCGAGCCGTTTGGCAGTTCCCGCTGCAGCACGAAGTTGATCTCGATCGCAACACCCTGATCTACAGCTGCCTGCTTGATCTCCAGACCCGTCGCATCCTTATCCGGCATCGTGACTTCACGCCCGTTGACCTCGATTTCGACCGTCTTGGGGGGCTTGCCCTTCTCGGCGTGTTCGGGACCACCGGTCATAGCTTCTTCCGCCATGGTCATTCTCCTTTGACAACCGATTGCGAATGAGCAACTATATGACACTTGCCGATCAGGAATGCAATTGCTAAATCGCAAGTCACGGAGAAGGCGCTAGTGGACAAGGATCGGTTCGACTTTGAGTCGTTTTATCGGGCGCTGAGCGCCACGGTCGCTGCTCGAAACACGAACTGGAAAGAGGTCAGTGTGCTCACCGGAGTGTCGCAGTCGACGCTGTCTCGGATGGCTTCCGGGCGACAGCCCGACGGCGCTAGCCTGACCGCTCTGTCGGCTTGGTCAGGACTTGATCCGGTCGATTTCATGGGAGCAGAGCGGCCAACACCAGAGCCATTGGCTATGGTTGGCAAGCTGCTTCGTGAAGATCCCCAGCTTGACGCTGGCGGAGCAGAAGCGCTGGAAGCCATAATAAGTGCGGCCTACGCGCGGTTCCGGCGGGATCGGGTCAGCTAATCGGCAGTATCTTTGCGAGCGGTCCCTTGCGTCGCCGTTGGGGAGTACCGCAGCTCGGCGGCCAACAGTTCGCGTTCTTGCACCGCTTCAACGATATTGGGGATCACCTGCTCGTTCATTTCCGTGATGTAGTCTTCTAGGAATTCCGGCTTGAGGGCCTTGGCGCCCTGCCTCAGTAAGTAGTCTTTCAATCGGTCCTTCATTGCCGTTTTGCCTCCGGGTTCCATGGCAATCTACACATATGGTCTAACCGGGCGGAGATTTTGCTCCATCCGCCCTAACGGGCCGCCTGACCGTCCCAGTTCTATGACGCTCGCTCCGCTGGCCGCCGAACTGCGATCAAAGAAGATCGCCTTGTCGTGACCATGGACCATCCACATAGGAACTGCATCTCTTGGACTGGCTGTCGCGTCCAAAATCATGCGAGCGGCGATATGTCCCGCCGACCACTGGGCGGCGGATGCGTACTCCACCATCCATACGTATTGGGCCGTGCGCAACTGCATGATGGCCGCCACCAGCTTGTCGCCCATCTGAGACTGATTGTCCCTGGCGTAGCGTCTGAGGTCCGAGATCGTCGTCACAAAATAGCGCAGGACGAGTTCGTCTTGTGCAGGCATAGGAATTACCGGCGCCACCAATTTCGACGCGGCGACAGCCTGCCGCGCAACCGCGTCGGCGGGATAGAAGATTTTGTCTGGCAGGGAGACGGTAAAACTATCAAAGTTGCCAGTGGTATACTGCAGCGGCGGGGCGGTGGCCTTGCCGACTTCGATCACCCGGTAGGGCAAATGATTGTCATCAACGACGAGAACCGAGGCGACCTGATCCCAGGCGTGGCTGTTTGACAGCGGCGGCGCCAGCGCAGGGGTTCGCCAAGCGTGACCTACTGCGACGACCGCATGCTGTTGTCGATGCATCGCAATGAACAGGGGAAAGCCGGACTCTAGATACGCCAGCATCTGCGTGTAGAATTCTGCTTCATCCGACGGAGATTTGCGAACCGTCAGCGGATAGCCCCCAGCCGCCTGAAAGATGCGCTCGGCCTGTGGGACGTTGAGGCCCAAGGACGGCGTTAGTCCACCAGGGTCGAAGGCGCTCGCCATTTTGGTGACTTCGTGAATTAGGACCTCACGGTGTTGCGGGAAGACCCGGCTGTAGTGGCGCAGGATGGCCCAGCAGGACACGTGGGCGCAGACTGAGATATCCGTATGCTGCGCCATTGAGGGGAACCCCCAGACCGTCAAGGAGTAGCCAAGCAAGCTCACCTTGTGTCTAGCCTGGATTACCATGCCGCTGGCACCCGTCCGAACGTCCGGCGGCAGGATCGACCGACCTATCGTGCCTGTTATTGTCGGGCGCAATACTAGATAGCCAAAATAGTGGTCCCTTACGGACTCCCCCGCACTGTGTATGTCCAGTTTGTCGGCATCGAAGGAAACCGTTTCGTCAAACAGATGCAGGCGAACGCAGTCGTCCCGGTAGCGCCGTCCCTTTTTGGCATAGAAGTGGTAGAATGTACTACGGTAGTCCTTGTCGACATAGTCGCGCTCAATGAGTACACCCCGTACCGCCGGTGATATCGACCCTTTGAGTTTTAGGGATACCTCCTGCGGACCGAAATCGGGCTCTAGAAGGGCCGCCAGTCGATCATAGTCTGCGTCGCTGTTGATCGGCAACCATTCATAAATCGCAGCCGATATCGTCGTGGTCACTGCATTGCACCCGGCAAATTTGCTGCGGCAACCAATAGTTAAGTTGAATTAGTTTGCTTAGCGTGAATTCGTCAACAGCGAATGGGAGTCTTCACCCTGCTACATTGCCGATCTGCCGCTGGGAAGGGCCTAGAGTATCTGATCACGGCGGCGGCAAGCTCCACCGAACTGAAGTATGCGCTTTGCGCCAACATTGGCCCGAATGTCGGCTGGGCCAAGTGCGAACGTGTACCCCTCGCGCCCTTGCCGCCGTGCAGCCCGCGTAACACTATGCGCGGATGGTCAACATCTTCGTCGGCGTCACAGATCAGGACTGGTTCGACAATCTCTCCGTCGCACAGCCGGACGAGGTAAATTTCTGGGCGCCGAGCGGCAGGGCAAACTTCCGCGCACTACAGCCAGGTGAGCTGTTCCTCTTCAAACTGCACGCGCCGAGAAACTTCATCGTCGGTGGCGGCGTGTTCTCGCACGCATCGAACGTCCCGCTGTCCCTTGCCTGGGAGGCGTTCGGATCGAAGAACGGCGTCTCGTCACTGATCGCGATGCGCGGGCGCATCGCGAAGTATCGCAGGGACGACGCGCTGGTCGCCGATCGATCCGATCCGGTCATTGGATGCAGAATACTGACGTCGCCGTTCTTCTGGCCCCAGGAGTACTGGATCCCGATACCGGATAGCTGGGCATCCAACATCGTTGTGGGCCGAGGGTACGACACCGATGAGGTAGATGGCGGGCGCCTGTGGCGAGCCGTGCTCGACAGACCGTCCGACCTCGTGCCAGTCGATCGGCAATCCGACCTTGCGCGGTATGGCACGCCAGTGCTGGTGAAGCCTCGGTTAGGGCAGGGCGCATTCCGCATGCTCGTCACCGACGCCTACGACAGACGCTGCGCGGTTAGTGGCGAAAAGACTCTACCCATCCTCGATGCCGCGCACATCCGATCCTATGCAGACGGCGGTGCTCATGAAGGCGGCAACGGCCTCCTGCTACGCACCGACATCCACAAGCTGTTCGACCTCGGGTACGTCTCAGTCGACGAGGATAAGCGCTTCGTCGTAAGCCGGCGTCTGAAGCAGGATTTCGACAACGGCAAGCACTACTACGATCTACATGGCACCGAACTCAGGCCACCCAAGACGCTAGCGGCAGCTCCCGCTACGGAGGCGCTGACATGGCATCGCGAAAGCAGGTACCTCGGATGATCGAAGCGCGATACCGTCGCTCCAGCGAGACACTTCGGGCCTCGCCAAATCAAGCAGCGTGAACTTGATCGGCACGGACCTCTCACATACGCTGAGGTGTTGGGGGAAAGTCGTTGTTTAGCAGGATACTCGGTTTATTTCTTGTGTTCCTCGCTGCGTGTGCCGTCGCTGCAGCCGCAGATGAGCGCGTCGGAGCATTTGTCGTGCTTGACGAGGTCGAAGATGCGGTCCTGATGGATGGCGAAATCGGCGTCAGTACTCCGTTGGATTTTCGGCGTGCGCTTGACCTACGACCCAAGACCAGCGTCGTCGTGCTCGCGAGCCCTGGGGGCCTCGTTGCGAGTTCGCTCATCCTCGCTGACGACATCCATCGCTTGGGGCTGAGCACGTTCATCCCAGAGGGGTTCGGCTGCTACTCGGCTTGCGCTTTCGTGTTTCTGGCCGGCAAAAACCGGCTCGCCTCTGGCGAGCTTGGCGTTCACCAAATGGCTTCGGACGTTCCTGATCCGAGCGGTATTCAATACAGCACCGCAGACATCCTCGACGCTCTCGAGGACTTCGACGTCCCCACGCCCGTTCTGACCAGAATGTTCCGAACCCCCAATGACTCAATGTACGTGTTCTCGGCGGCGGAAGTCGAAAGCATGGAAATCAACCGGATGGCAGCGGCGGTAGAGCAGCCGCAAATGCCCGAACCCGGTCACCGGCCCGCCGTTGAGGAGCCAAGTTCCGCCCGTCCCGTGTCGGGCGCGAAGCTCGCCCTCTATCAAGGCCTCGACTTCTTTGGCAGCGACCTGCAGAGCTCCCGCATGCCCGACGCGGTTCAATGCGCGACCGCGTGCATGGAAAATAACTATTGCCAGGCATTCACCTTCAACGCGAACCCTAGCCTCAAGAAGGGCCCCAACTGCTTTCTCAAGAGCTCGACCGATCGTCCAGAAGCCTACCGGGATGCGATTTCAGGGGTCTTGCTCCGGGAGGGTCAGCCGCCTGTGTTCAGCGTCGACGCAATCGACCCGACCGTGGACGTGGCGAAGGGCATCGACTACCCAGGGGGCGACCTCCAAACCGGCCCAGCGCATGACGCTGACACGTTGATGGACTGCCGCCAGACCTGCATCGGGACGAAAAGCTGTGTCGCGTTCAGCTTCGTCACGAAGCAGAAGCAATGTTGGCTGAAGGCTGGTGTAGGCGCCCCAAGGACTGCAATTGGGGTGACGAGCGGGACGAAGCGCTTCGTCACGTTTGAACCAATGGACGTTATCGATCTCGAGTGATGCTTCCCGTCTCGGTCGCATCGATCAGATAGGACGCCGCCCCAAGCTTGGACGTGTACGCGAGCTGGAAGGCAAGAAGACGTCGCTGCCATTCAAGCGTGTACTGCGCGGGTGCTTCCGTCCCGGGAACATCAATCGACCGCGCGGCGACGGTGAGCGCTTTGGCCCGGTCGGGTAGGGGGCCGGCTGGCCGGTCCGCACCCGAACTTGACGACACTGAAATTGCGAGTGCGGCAATACCGAGAAGAGGCTTAAGCACAGTGAGGCCTTCACGCTTTGTTAACCTAACCTGTCTGGAACAGGTAAATTTCCGGTTAACGTCGTCGCTGCGCCTGTCACCTATTGCCTGGACAGATATCGCTCGATCATCGCCTCGGTAACATCCGAGGGGTAGCAGAGCGGCCGGGCTCCGCCAGCTCTGGACCATGCACTTCGCCCACCGCACCGACGGCCAGCTCGGTCGCGGTTCTCCGGGCAGGGACAGCTGCCACCGTATGACTGCATCGACGCCTCCATGAGCCCACGTACAGCTTCCGATCTGCTGGGTCCCAGTGTCGCGGCGCTGGCTGGTGGCTGTGCTGGAGCCTTAATGGCTGGCGGAGACGATGAAAGGAACTCGGCGCTAGCCCAGGCCGTCTCACCTGACGGTAGCCGCAGAGTTGCCCAGCCATCCTGAACCTCGGTGACCGTGACGCGATCGCCTCGAGCCAGCGTCCCCAACTTGGCGGCGTCCTTTCTTGGCGAAGCACGAACGTTCAGCGTGGTGGCGGTGACGTAGGCGACGGTCGCAGTTGGTGCGGTTGTCGTCGGTGTTTCGTCGACGGGCCGGAGTATTTCGATCGAGTTCGGCGTCGAACGCTCTGCCACGGCTGGTCCATTAGGCAGAACAACACTCGGCGTGCTCGAGCGACCAGTGAACCACGCAATGATCACCGCAACGATGATCAGCGTCCACAGTCCAGATCCCCCCGCTCGTCGTCGCGCCACATCGGCCTCCCCCAAGGCGCAGTCGCTGACTGTATTGCGCAGTTCAATCTACGTGAAGGTGTAATTGGTACGGGTCGAGGGCAGTACCTCGACCCTCCTTGCTTCCATTAGCTCGCCTTGAGTGGGGCGACAAAGTATCGGCGCTCGCCGGTCTTATTCTTCTCCGAGATCACTTCGATCTTGAGGCGTTTCTTCAGTGCGCCCGACATGAATCCGCGGGCGCTATGGGTCTGCCAGCCGGTCGCCTCGCAGATCTCTGCGATGCTGGTTCCTTCTTGCCGACGCAGCAGACCTAGGACGATGTCCTGTTTGGTCGCTTTGGGCTCTGCGTCCGCCGGCTCCGAAGTATGAGGCTTTGATTTCTTTGCCATGTGGCTCTCCGTCAGTTCGCCGGGCGGAATGCCTCGGTTTACGGACGCAAACCCGGGGCGGCCGGGCGGGCTACAAGGAGTTGCAACTACCGATGATGCTTACTCGAGAGGGCTAGTCCAGGACATTTCACTGCCATGCCGCGGCTCCATGGAAACGAAGCTAGGCTCCGCGCTCCGTGGATGGCGCTTCCGGGGCATAGGCGGCTGGGGCAAAAGGCAGGTGTCGTGGCCAGTAACCGAATCCCTTGAGGTTAATAAGCCTCCGTTCCCTTCCTCCGCGCCACATCATCGTTCCAAGCACGGCGACAGGATTTGTCCCTATCAGCGTAATGCCCTTAGCAGTAACGGCATCGTACATTTCGCGAAGCCGCATTGGGCGTCCCTTCGCGACGATTATCTCGACGACCAAGTCCAGCACATCCTCTCGACGAGGATTTCTCGCAGGTCGTCGAGCGCCCCCCGAAGAACGTTGGTTGGTGAGCTTTGGTGGTATCGATCCGTGCGGGTCGAGCTGCGCGTATTGCTCCGCCGTGTCTAGGAAACGGCTAACACTCGACAACTGCTGAATGAGCTCAGTTCGCTCTGCTTCGATCGCGGCAAGGCGTGCCTGAATTCGCAAGCGGAGGCTTTGTGCATTCTCCAGCGGGTCGCTCGACATCACTGCCTCCGGGTCTCTCCGGCCATTCTCTCGCACTAACCCTACCCACCCGTTAACCGTCACACGCGCAGATCGTTCTCTCACAAGTCGTGATCACGTATCATCACGAAATGTGAGCAATTGTGCTCACGGAGAGAACGTGATGCGTATTTCTATCAAGGGTATTGCCCGCGAGGCACTTGCTGAACTCGCTCGGGAGTTTCAGCGGGCGGCGGAAGACGAGCCGTGCATGCACGACGTCATTCTGGACATCGTTGAAGAGAAGAAGCCGCTGCGGACTGTGGGCCAGTCTAGCCTCTGGGCAACTATCAGCCCGTGCCACGAAGGCTCCTGCACGGCCCCCCACGCTCGGATCGCTGGAGGCGCGTCATGACGGACCACAATTACTTCGTGATGGTCAACCACCCCATTCAGCTGCCTTACTGTGTGGCAAAGTTGCCCGTTGCCGGGCACGTGTGGTTGCCGCTCAATCGCAAGTACAAGCCGTTGGGGATCCCGTGGGACGAGCATGCGTGGGTCGACTACCTCGATTTCGCTGAGCAGGCCATTGAGTTCAGTTCGGACCCGAGGCGCTGGAAGCACGGGTGGGAAGACTACCGCTTTAATGACATGCTCTACCTTCAGAACGACGGCACGTCGGCGGCGCAGTATTTTGAGCGTCTCGCTAAGCTGATGGCGACTGGGTGGACACGTGCCCATAAGCAGTCCATCGAGCTGGCCCGCGAGCGACTGACCGCCAAGCATATTCGGGCCACCGACCGGGCCGCAGGCTGGTCGGCGGTCGCGGAACACTGTCGTGTCGTCGGATTGGAAGCCAGACAGCACTGGGGTGCTGGAGAGCTCGCGATCCAGGCGGTCCACAAGAAGCTGGACTCGAAGTTGCGGCGGCTCATGCCCGTCGAGCGGAGCGTCGTCGCAACATGAGCCCCTTGGAGCAGCTGCATCGCTTCGCCGAGGCAGGGTACACCATCTTTCCCCTCCAGCACGCCTCGAAGGTACCGATCCACAAGGGCTGGCAGACCGCCGACTATCGGGGCTTCGATTACGCTAGCCATCTGAGGAGCGGTGGTAACCTCGGTATCCGTCTTGGACCTGAGGATCTGGTGCTCGACATCGATCCGCGCAACGGCGGTGACGAGTCTTTCAAGCGTCTTAGGTGGCTTCTGGATGATGAAACTCCTCGCGTCCATTCCGGCGGCGGCGGAATGCACCTCTACCTCAAGAAACCTGCCGGAGTGCGCCTGCGCGGCAAGCTCCCCGGGTATCCCGGCGTCGATATCAAGGCTGAGGGTGGCTACGTCGTCGCGCCCGGCTCCGTTCACCCGGTCACCCGCAAACAATACAAGGTGGACGAGGACCATCAATCCATCGGGGAAGCGCCGCCGGCTCCGCAGGTTCTGCTGAACGACGCCCGCCGTCCGGACCCGACCGAGCGAACTGGAGCGGGTGGTGAACTCACTGTTGACCAACTCAAGCTGCTACTCGACGCGCTCGATCCGATGGCCTACGCCGACTACGACGACTGGCTGCGCATCTCCGCCGCTTGCCACGATGCGGTTGGCGGCGATCCGGAAGGGATGGTGGTCTGGCTCGATTGGTGCGCACGCGACGACAATTTCGGTTCGGTCGCCTCCGCACAGAACGAGATGAAGTGGGTGACCTTCACGTCGGGCCGGCCGGATGGCGTGACGTATCGTTCGCTGCTCAAGGCCGTGTCGGACGTCGGGCGTGGCGATCTCGTCCAGGCGGCCACGGCCGGGGACTGGGACGACGACATCGTGACCGGGGAAGATGCGGGCCACAAGCCGTCCCGCCCTCCTCGATTCAGACGCCTGTCCGTCACCGACCTTATGACCCTGCCTCCGCCTGCCTGGCTCGTAGCCAACATGGTACCGCAGGGCGCATTGGTGCAGGTTTATGGGCGGCGCAAGAGCAACAAGACCTTCGTGACGCTTGACCTCAGTCTTTGCGTTGCGACGGGGCGACCTTTTCACGGTGTTGAGGTCAAGCGTGGCCGCGCCACCTATGTCATCGGCGAAGGCGGCGGATCCCGCTTCGCTGATCGCGTGCTGGCTTGGTGCCGTCATAACAACGTTGATCCCCACGATCTCGAAGACTGGTTCGCCGTCGTGCCGATGCGGGTGGCGGTAGACTCGAAGAATGACCTCAAGGACTTCCTCGCAGCTGACCTCGCGCCCTGCGATCTGGTCGTGTTCGACACCGTGGCGCGCAGCATGGACGGCGACGAGAATTCCACAGCCGATATGAACCGGTTCGTGAAGGGGCTGGACCAGGTGCGCGAGCACTATTCCGGCACCGTGCTTGTCGTGCACCACAGCGGCAAGGACGAGGGCAAGCAGGGCCGAGGGAGCACCGCGTTGCCGGGAGCTGTCGACTCTACCATCAAGGTCAGCAAGAACGCCGCTGGCCAGACTATCGTTGATGTCGAGGAAATCCGCGACGCGGCTCCGGGCACCAGCTTCACCTTTGAACCAGTGCACGTCATCGTTGCCGACGATCTTCGCACCAGCCTTGCAATGAAGCATGTTGGCGCAGGGGCCGAAGCGATGGAGCCGAAGTCTGCCAAGGACCTCGTGCTGGTTCGCATCGCGGAAGCCGGTCTCGTCGGCAAGCGCTCCGAGCTCATCGATCCGTCAACGCCTGGGATGAGCAAGGCCAACGTGAACAAGGCGATCGCGACGCTGCTCGATGACGACATGCTGGTCGAGGATGCGGGCGGTATCCGGGTTACCGAGACCGGAGAAAACGCCGCGCTTCTACTGGGCGCGGTGGTGCCCGAATGATGGCCAAAATGTCCGCAGGGCGCCGGACTCTGGGCGGGCGCACGGGCGCAAGGGACTGGGCGAAAATAGCCGGGTTTTGAGCGGCGCGCGCCTGCCTGTGCGCCTGCGCCTGGCGGTGCGCCTGATATAGGAAGTGCCCGGACTCTAGGCCTCTCCGGGTGGCGCACGTGCGCCGGACCCCGCGACAGAGGCTGCAGGCGCGCCCACGTCCCCCCTTAAGGGGACGGGGCGTTGCGCCCGATGAGAAACTTCATGCGCCGTGTGGAACTGTAATATACTGCGTGCTCGATTCCCGCTGGCATGTTCCGGGCGAAAGATAGGACGGGGTTATGACGACCGGCGAAAGTATCCATTCGATACATGGGAAGTGGAGCCAACCCGGCGTTCCTCACAAGGGCTGGCGCTGGGTCGACGAATACGACTCCTGCGAAGATGGGGAGGAGCTGCACCTGACGTGCGAGATGTGCGAGTCTCAGTCGATTCGGTACGTCCATGTAATGCAACACGACCATTACGATGGGCTGCTGAAATGCGGCTGCATCTGCTCCGGGCGCATGCAAGAAGACCTCGTGTCCGCTAAGGCACGCGACAAGGCCATGCAACAGCGCGGTCGCGCTCGTGTGCGGGCTAAGAAGGCGCTGAAGAAGCGGTGGGCGAATACTGGCACGAAGACGTGGAAGCTGCAGGTGCCAGAGGGCAAGTTCACGGTGTTCGAGAATGGACGTGGGTACAACATCCGCCTCCATCCACGCGGCGAGGACTTCTGGTTCGACAACACTAACTATCCCAATCCGGATGATGCCAAGGTCGTCGTCGAAGCCTTTGTGATGGCGTGTGTGCGCAGGTGACATGTGCGCTCCGGGTCCTCCCCGGACATGGGTGCAATGAGGGGCGGCAGCAGCGCACTAGCGGAGCAGCTACCGATAATTTTATGAAACTACTACTCGCCTGGCCGCGGCGATCGACCCATCGCCTGGAAGTATGAGTATATGTTCCCAACGGCGGTCAGCCGATCGGAGTCGTTCCGCGCTGTCGACGTGGCCGCAGACCCCTGGTTCACGGCCGTCGGCAAGTCGATTGGGGGTTACTCGCGAGATAGGCGTGTCATGCCGAGGAACACGCGCCTTCTGAGCATCCTTCGCCACACGTGGAAGTAACTTGCTCGATCGCCGGATCCCGAAATTTACAATAATTCTCGCGGGGCCGACGGGATTGAGGCCCAGGAGGAATGGGGTTAGGTTGTCGGCGCACACTACAGGGTCACGCTCATAGGGCTCGGTCCGATGCCCGCTTATGCGGCCTAGTGCAGGAGCCGGTCTGTAACCGCGCGGCACGTTCTGTTTCGAAGCTCTGCACAGCGCAGAGCGTGAAACGGGTGTGTCATGAGCCAAAGACTTGTCCGACTGCGTGATGAAGCATCCGAGCGCCAACGGGGGGGTGCTGCTACTGCGACATACCAATGCTGCGATCGGGGGGTGGTCCGAGGCGCTGCACAGCGGAGCACCTGAAGGCGCGGTGTGATGGCGGACTTGATACGTCCACGAATGTCGCTGCGGCCTGCTTCTTCTGCAATCGAGCGAGGCACCGGCTGAAGCGCCCGCGCAGTCCGCATGGCTTTCGTGCTTACGTGCAGAGACGGCTCGCCGCGGGGAGGTGGAACTCGCACCTCTGGCCGCGTGAGGAATGGCTAGCTCGGGCGCAGCCCGATAGCTTCCCGCACCAGCCGGCTCACGACGTCATCGTCGCTTTCGCCCTGCAGTCTCGCATGGTCGATGGCGGCGGCCACCTCGTCGTCGACCGGGACTTCCCATAGTCCGTCCTCGCGCAGAGTGGCATCACTTCGCGCCAGCATACGCGGTCGAGCCTGGCCGAGGATCAGGCCGTGGGATTCCTCGCTGAGGATCATTAAGCGCATCCGGTCACCACGCTGTTTAAGCATGGGATCAAACCGGCTTGTTACTTCAGAGAAGTCCAGTCGCTATCGGTGAAACGGCAATGGAACCCAGATTGCGGAATCCCCATCCCCCATCGCCACTGCGCGCCCCTCCAGAGCACAGAGCCCCACCCAGGCGCACACCACAGCATCCAACGCGTCCTCGAAGGCCTTCAGCATTTTAGCTGGTGCCGCCGGTTCGGGCAGGATCAAAGCGGCGGCTACGCCCCCGATCTCTGCGTCCAGCAGGTTGACTATGCTGCCCCACTGCTCGAGGAGTCGCAGACGGCGACCCGGGACCGGCAGGTCGGGCCAATACCGACGTATCTTGCCTTGCTTGTATGGAAGGCGAACTGGTGCGCCCGAGAGCTCGATAAGGGCAGGGTGGGGATAGACTTCTATCAACCCATCATGAACAGGACCGTGGGTACGAAGTGGATAGCCTTGAGAATGGAAGCCGCCTCGCAGTTCTTCACTGATCGGGCCTGGTCGCAAGACACTGGGAGTGTGAGTGGACGCGTATCGTGCGCCGTAGGCCACGGATACTGCGTCGTCGGAAGACCGGCGTCCCACGATGGCCGAATGCGACAACGGGATATCGGCCGCCACCAGCGTGACCGGACGACCGGCGAGTTCCGCAGCTCGCGCGAGAAGCGCAGTAGGGTTGCAGACCAGTAGACCCTGGCCGGCCTCAAGAAAGTCGGCATACGACGACGCAACGGCAGAAAGTTCCCAGCGGCTGGAACGGTTCACAACCAGTGCCACCCCGCTCGGCTGTCGCGCTGTCCACGCGGCGTCGATACCCAGTACTGAAAGGAGGCCATCCGGCATCCCTGTCAGCCCTCTTTGGCCGCGCGAGCGACGGCCTCTGCCTGGACAACGGTCGTCGTCAGCTCCGCATCCGACATGGCCCGACCGGCCATCAGCAACCGGTCAATCAGACCGTTTCGCGCGGAAGGCGCATCGTCTTCACCGAGCAGCCAGTTGGGTGTGGTGCCGAGCGACTGCGCGATCCGCACCAAGGTCTCGAGGTCCGGCTCGCGTCGCCCGGTGACGTAATGGGCATAGCGTCGCTCCTCGAGGCCGGACCGCCTCGCGGCCTCCGCATTGGAGATTCCGAGCTGAGCTGCCCGTTCTCGCAGGCGCTGGATGAAGATGTCCATGAGAACGGATTGTTCTCGATAGACGTCAAATTGAACACGTACGTTACGGACTTTAACAGGAACATATTGTACCGTCACCGCAATGGAATGTGTGGAGTTCGATATGATCCAGACCCGTCCCTTCGGCCGTAGAAACCGCCCCCAACTGGCCCAACCAGCCAACCCATCGACGCTGCAGCAAGCCGAGCGGGGGGCGCCCGACACGCTGAGGCGAAGCCTGCTCGTAGACTGGGGAAAGTACGTCGCCGTTGTCGTCATTGCCCTCGCGGCGCTGGCAGCGATCCGCAATAGTGGCGAGGACACAGCGGCTACATCGACGGTGGCGGCTCGCCCCGCAGCGGCGGCAAAGTGCGGCGCGACGCTGGCAGAGTTCTACGAGCTCGAAATCGGCATGCCCTACGCCGCGGCGCGCGACATCATCGGCTGCGAGGGTGAGATACTCAGTCAGGTCAGTTTGGGCGGAACAAACAGCGTCATGGTCGGCTGGGATGCGCAGACCGCGATGTTTGGGAACATGCACGCGACCTTCCAAAACGGTCGCCTCGTCTCGCGCGCACAGTTCCGCCTGAAATGAGGTGGGTGACAAGTAGGTGACTTGCACCTCGCGTCGTGCTTGCCTGTGCGGACATCTACAGTTCGGTGCGCCCCATGGCCAAACTCACCAACTACGACCTCGCCAAGATCGTTGGCGACCTGCTGACCGTCGTCAAGGTCGGAATGCCCAAGCACCTTCACGCAGATGATCGTCGCCTGCATGCTGCGCAGGAATTGCTGACTTCGCTGGGGGCGAGCCAGTATCGGGTGCCGGCGCTGCTCCGCGTTGAGGCCGAGCAAATGCCATTTCTTGGATCGGCAGATCCCGCCAATCCCGTGGCGCGACAAGTGGCTGCCGCGCTGGATGCGATCTCGTCACCCGATCCGGAAGTTGCGGCCGGGGCTGGACGCATACTTGGCGGAGCCTATGGCGCCCACGACCAAGGCGGCAGCGATCGATCACATCCTGCGTGATTGGCTTACTGGCCACGGCTATCTGCCGCATCGAAGCGCGGCCGATCCCTTCCACTAGGTGGCTGCCTCGCGCTCGATCTGTTCGAGATCCTGCATCGATAAACCCTCGCGCTTCATCCCTTGGTGCAATGCCAACGCCTGAAGTTTGCGCTTCAGCGCTTCGGCCCCGCGACGACGTTCGAGAAACCGCCGCGCTAGATAGCCCAAACCACCTGCGATGATCGGTATGGCCGCCCACCACCATTGCTGCATGTTCTGACCTCCAATTGGGGTATCAGAGTACGGCGCCTCACCGTGGCGGGGATAAGTCTCGTAGCGACGTCGGGGACGATCGTCGCCAAGGGCGCCCGCGGGAACAAGCCACCTCAGGCGCGGTCGCAAGATTATCTCCCGTTCTGTTGGAAAAGGGAGACGGGACGGCATGCCAGCCGGTCCCCTTACTCGACACCGCCCAGGAGAGCCGGATCTTCGGTTGGCGCAGTTTGATCCACCAACATCGGGTAATCCTCCAACCGCTCGATCTTGGCGATGGTAGCGACGCGGCACGCATCTCTGTCTTCTCCAAAATGGAGACGGCGATGGCAATTGGGGCATGCCGCCACCGCATTCTCGGTCACATCTGGCCCGCCCTCGCCCAGTGGGCGGACATGATGAACTTCCAGAAAGGGGTCGCCATTCTTGTCAATGAACGGCGCCGGGGTGTCGCAGACCTCGCAGGTGCCGTTGGCGACGATCAGCACCCAAGCAACGATGTTCGGATCTCGGACGTATCGCTTCGACCAGCCGATGCGTTCTTCCACCTCACTGGAACCGGCGGGCGGAGGGGGCAGATCACGCCCCCCACGCTCCATCCTATCTTTGGCGACCTGGACGCGCCGAGCAAGCTCATCCGGATCGTCGGTGGGTTCCTCTAGTACGGGTTTGCGAACGTTGTTCTCCTCAACAGGCACCGCGAGATTGTCTGAACCTCCCGCAAGCAATCGCTCGAGTTCCCCCGGACGACGTCCCACAGCAAAAGGCCATTCGAGTGTGAACCGAAGTCGTTTGGTGGAGTTTCCGCCTGTCCGTGCCTTCCGGCCGAGGGCGGCCGACGCACTCCCCAACTGGTGACGAAATGCCTGCAAGTCCCGGATGCTCGACAGGTCAATGGGAACAGGAAAGCTAGGTGCCTCGATGCGTCGTCGTTCAACCGGCCAGTCCTGAGTAACGCGACTAAACACCTCAATGTCAGTCAAAGTGGCCCCACGTTTTCCGAGTCGATTCAGCAGCAACTCCAATCCCTTGGCGTAATCGGCGTTGCGCGGCGCGCGGGGACCACCCTCGGCGCCACCTCGCGACTCAAGAATCAGAAGACAGCCACCGGCTCTCGGCTCAATCGTGAAGATTGAGTCAAGCTCATGCCCATTGTCGTCGATAGGCTTCATCAGTTCCCCCCGGCCCCTATGCGAAGCGCTAGCCCCGGAGCATCAGCTGCCTCGGGCACCGGCGCAAGGTCCGTCGAGGTCGGTCGATATCGCGAGTTCAGTGAACAAGACTGAGCCCGTCAGCTTCCGACTTGAATTGGCCTTCCCACTGAGCCATTCGTCGGTCATGACCAATTCGCTCAGAACTGTCCCCGTGATCGATTTGTTCGCCGGCCCCGGCGGTCTCAGCGAGGGCTTCAGTCGATACGCGGAGTGGTATGACGCTGACGTGCGCTTTCGAAGCGTACTCAGCATCGAGAAGGAAGCGACGGCGGTAAGAACGCTGACCTTGCGCACGTTCTATCGCCTGTTTGATGAATTGCCTCTGCCTGCCGAGTATTGGGCCGTCGTGAAGGGCCAATCGCCTGTCGAGGTTCTGGAGCGCTTCCCCCAATGGAAGGCTGCTGTGGAGCACGTCTGGCAGGCGGAGCTTGGAAAAATCGATCTGTCCGACCTTCATGGGCGCATTTCATCGCGCCTGGCCGGCGCTGATGACTGGCTCCTCTTGGGAGGCCCCCCATGCCAGGCCTACTCCTTGATGGGACGCGCACGCATGACCGGCATCGGTCACGATGCTCGGCAGGACGAGGCTCTTGCGGAGGTTACAAGGACCAGCCGGCTGGCTCACTTCCGGAAGGATGTGCGCCACGCGTTGTATCGGGAGTACCTTCGCATCATTGCGGTGCACCAGCCTGCCGTCTTTGTAATGGAGAACGTAAAGGGCATCCTGTCGGCGCGAGCACCTGACGCCGATGGCGGTCACGCCCGGATGTTCGACCGTATCCGCGAGGACCTGAAAGACCCCTGGCGCTCGCTGGCGGACGACAAAGATCTTGTCGAACTGATGCGATTGGCGCGTCCTGGTCGCCCGAAGTACCGGCTACTCGCATTTGGCGGGTCCGCTGACGACTTGTGGTCCGGCGAGGCAGAAAATGCGGACTTCCTGATCCGGTCCGAAGAGCACGGAATTCCGCAGAAGCGACACCGGGTCATCATCCTCGGAGTTCGGGAGGATCACGAGGGTGTCCCAGGCACGCTTCTACGATCAGATCGGACAACTGTGCGTGACGCTATAGGAAGACTTCCTGCCCTGCGTAGTGGCATCTCCCGAAAGGACAGCGAAAGCGCATGGCGTGAGCAGAGGGCAGCAGCTTTTCCTGCCGAGGCATTGGCCGCACTGGGTGCGCCGGTCCTGGCAGCGATTCAGGCGGCACTTGATGCGCCGGCGCCAGCAAACGGACGCGGGTCGTCGTTCTTAGCCGCACCGAGTGACATCCCACACAATGCTGTGCTTGAGACGTGGCTTTCCAATCCGGAACTCGACGGCTTCATACAGCATGAAACCCGGGGTCACATGAAATCAGACCTCGGTAGATATCTGTTCGCCGCCGCAACTGCTGAAGTCACACAGCGGAGCCCAAAGCTCGAAGAGTGGCCGCCCTTTCTGCTTCCAGCCCACCGCAATGTTACGATCAACAGCAGCTCGGGCGAGGTTGAAGCGGCAGGCTTTAGCGATCGTTTTAAGGTGCAGGTGTGGGATGACGCCTCATCGACGGTCACGTCGCACATTGCCAAAGACGGCCACTACTTCATTCACCCTGATCCTACGCAAGGGCGCAGCCTTACCGTCCGTGAAGCTGCGCGACTGCAGACATTTCCCGATGACTATTTCTTCAGCGGAAACCGAACGGAGCAGTACCACCAGATTGGCAACGCGGTGCCTCCGCTCCTCGCTGTACAACTTGCACGCGCCGTGGCCCCGCTGTTCGCGCGTGCGGCAGAGTCAGACGACCAGCCTGTCCAACCGCGAGCCGCCAGCAATGGTTGACGTCCATAGTCCCGCCATTCGCAGTTACAACATGTCGAGGATTGGGGCGCAGGACACCGGCCCCGAAATGGCGCTCCGTTCAGCGCTGCATCGTGCGGGACTTCGCTTCCGGCTGCACCGTCGTGGGTTGCCCGGAACTCCGGACATCATCTTTCCCGGCGTAAAGCTGGCGGTTTTTGTCCACGGATGCTTTTGGCATCGGCATCCCGGATGCCGGTACGCCACGACCCCTGCCACGAACACGGAGCGATGGCGCAGCAAGTTTGATCGCACCGTTCAGAGAGATGCAGAGTCTGTGGCCTCACTTGAGGCTCAGGGATGGACCGTTTTCACGACCTGGGAATGTGAGATTCGCTCGTCAGCGCCGCAGCTGGCAATGCAGATTCGATCGATTGTTGAGGCGAAGCGAGCGACCGGTCTTCCTTCTCGGATTGCTACTGCCGAAGGTGCCTACGAACCGCGGCATTAAAATAGCGCCTTACGGCATCGCGGATTCCGTTGCCGGACAGGGCCCCGATGTAGATGACTTCGTTAGCGATCCGGATATCGCGGACGGCGGTGCGAGTGACTTCTTGCATGTTGTCCTTGCCGATCTCTGCGGCCGTCTCCAGCCACGCTTCACCGATCGCCCGAGCCAGGTGCGGATCTGCGCTTACCGACGGGCGCTCTGTAATCTGGACAAACGCGTCTTCTGACAGTTCGGACACGATTTTCCATCGATCCGAATGATCGCTGCCCCGATCCAGAGCCGAGCTGCGGAGCCAGAGCCGTTGGAATGTATTGCGCACGCCACCGTAGTATCTTTCCGGAACGTCGCCATATCGCCAACGAGTGACGTCAGAGAGCAGACAAGCAGCGACGTAAGCCCAGACGTCGTCACGCAGAGCCTCTCCGCTTGTGATCGGGCGATTGTTTCCCAGCCAGGCGGTGCATGCGGCATCGAACGCAGACCGTGCACTTTGCCGCTGGCTGCTGGGAAAACCGGCGTTCACCGCGATCTGCACAATCGCATCACGAATTTCCATAAGCTCGCTTTGCGAAACGCGAGATGCGCCGGAGCCGCCATAGGTGGTAAACCCCTCCGCGTACTTCATGTGGTCGGCTGTCCATTGGCCCTGCTGCCCGGCTCTGGCCAGCATCGCGTCAACACCTAGCTTGCTGAGCCGCGGGAATAGTCGAAGCGGCGCCATCACTCCTCTCCTGCAAGTGTAGAGAGAGCGGCAATCGCAGAGTCGAACTTCGAGGGGTTCAGCTGCGCGATGGACTGGACCGTGGGAAGTGACTGGTCAGGGAATGCCGCGGAAATCCACGTGGCTATCACACCGCCAACGCTGGTTGGGTGCTCGCTCTGGAGCGAAAGCGAAAAGGACTCATCGCCAAGTGCACCTCGTGCCAGCTGGACTACCATCCCTGCCATGATCAGGCGGATGGTCGTTTCGTCGATGCCCCGCACCCGCTCCACCAGCTCCGGGAAGTCTGCGTTGAGGTAGAGCTGAACGCTGCTGACAAACTCATGCGACAACGACCCGGGCGACCAGTCGAGGAACCACGGCGACGCACCCGCTCTATGGCGGAGGTTCGCGCTGAAGCTGGTCACTTCGATCGGGAACCTGGGTGCGACGGGCTCAAGTTCGGCTGTAACGGTGTCGCTCCAAAGTCGTGTTCCCGGCAGGTGTGGCGCCAGCGTCGAGAGCACGAACGGAGTGTCTCGGAGGATCAGCTCGGAGGTAAGCGAGAAGCGATTTGAGAGGTCGGGGCCGTCGAGGACTATTAGCGCATCCTGAGCCTCGTCCGGTCGCACTCTTGATCGCCAGACTATTTTACGCGCGGCGCCCAGGCGACCCTTGCCGGTCGACATCGTGACAAGCAGGTCAACAGCGAGCGTGCCGGTGTCGACTCCGACCTCGCGAGCCAGCTCATTGTAGTCGACCGAGAACGAGCGGATGGCTTCAACACTCGCCGCGTAGTCCCAGCCTGGAACCTCTGTCTGCAGCGGCACATGCGGCCGCCCGTCGACGGAGACCTGCCAAGCTGAGGCGACAACCGTACCGGCAGAGGGTCTGAGGTAGGGGTATGCGATAGCGCTCATGAGTTGCTCTCCAGCTCCGCCTCGAGTCTGAGGCCGACTGCGCCAAGACCTGGCATGGCTACGCGTGCGGTCCATGTGCGAGAGCTGCGAGGCGGCACCACGAAGGTGTCGCCGGTCAGGACGGTTCCGCTATCGTCAGCCCAGGTGGTTATCTCAACGATTCTGCCATCTGCGGCCGTGTTCTCCGCACTGACTGCGCCATCGATGAAATAGCCAGGAAGTCCCCGTACGGTCAGCGGTTGACCCGCATTGTTCTCGACATCCACATCGAAGGTTGCCTGTGTCACGTTCCCAACGAGGCTCAAGCCACTAAAGCGGGGAGTGCTTACCTTCCAGGCCCTTCGGCTTCCTCCCCCACCGTTTGAACCCCGACCGCCAGCGGAGGAGCTCGGCAGAAGCCGGCCCAGCAGATCAGATGCAACAGCCAAGGAAGGTTGCACCTCGTCGGATGGGGGCGAGATCGGCACTGGATATGCGTACGCGTGTGCAATGTCACGCAGCTCCCGAAGCGCAACTCGGACGAAGGTCTTGGCCGGCCCCTTCGGCATGTTGTCCGGCACCCAGTCGTCGTGCGCAGGAGGCTCAGCGTCAGCGAACGCCTGTTCGACTTCGCGATCGGTTGAGCAGATGAACACCCCGCCCCACTCAACTTCCTCCCCGGCCAGAGGTGTGCCTTCCAGGTACTTAACCACCAGCTCCACCGGCCGCATCAATGCAATGTGTCTCGATGCACCGGGGATGATGCTGTCGGCAGACGGCACCAGCCTTGTTCGATCCCCCTTAAGTCCGCGCCGAATGGCATAGCGTCCAAGGAGTCGTGCCGGCCGTTCGCTTCTTACCTCATGGATATCGTCGCCCCGGCGCTTTAGCGCCAAGTACGCTTCTACAAAAAGCGAGACAGGCGCGAAGCTCTCCGGGGATGGCATCGGGACCAGTTGACCCTCGAGAAGCGTTTCGAAGGTAATTGGCTGTTCGCCGTTGTCCCTCAGCATTTTCGGCCAGAAGAACCAGAGCAGGCTCTCCTGAATCTCGCCCAGGCACTCATCCAGCGCCTCGCCCAGCAGCGGGTTCAGCACCATAACCGACGTTCCGGTCTGGCCGGAGCTTCGTGTGGGCAGTCCTATCTCATTGGCGAGCTCCTCCGCCGCTGGACCACGCAGAGGTTCGACGAATGACTGACTCGTGTCGATCTCGCCCCACCAGTGCCGGCCAGTGAGCTTGCCCTTCACCGGATCATCGGTGGCGCCGCCGAGATGGCACGCGATCAGACGCCGTTCGTACCCAGATCCTGCTGCCGTAAGTGTGTCGACAATGACGGTGGAAAAGGCGCTCATAGAGTAGAGCGAGCTTTTCCCGTACCCATAGGTCCCACCGCCCTGCACCGAGTCCCGACGCATACCGATGTTTCGGATGAAGTTTACGAAGTCACTGGACTCGTGAGGCTCGGGGACCACGTCAGCTCGGGTGGGGCCGCCGAGTCCTTTGGTTCCCCAGTCCGATATGACCAGGACCGTTGGAGACGGGCTGGTGAGGTACGTTTGAAGGTCTGCAACAGACGAGGGCGTTTGGACGAAAACCTGGTCGCGCAGTGTGGCCTGCTCTGTGGCAGTCAGAGTCCTGAGCTCAATTCGGTATCTAATCTGCCCGGCAGTCCCGCGGGCGTCCCAGGAGTTTTGAACCGTTTCACGCACAACCGTCTGAAGCGCGGACAGCGCCGGCGATCCCAGCAGTTTCTTGATTCCGTCTGCGGCAAATCCACCCGACGGGCTGAATTTCTCAGATCCGAGCGAGAGCGCAGTCATAGCCCAAGAAACCTCTGAAGCTGCTGGCTCTGGCTTCCAGGCGAGATCCGGTGGGACTGAGCAGCGGCCAGATCAAGACGATATGTGACCTGGGAGACACCCAAGGGTAGGGCTGTTCCCTTAAGGTCTTCGCTTGTCAGTCGGGGGAAATCTCCCTCGACCCGATACAGATCAAAAGAGGACAGGGAAAACGCGAACTGCTCGAATGGCTTCGGCGCCTCCAGGTCATATCCCGCGGAAGCAAGGATACTTCCCACGCGCGCAACGTCTTGGGCTTTGGTCAGGATGCTGTCGACGAGGCGCGGCACAGTGATGACGCCCGCCGGATCGGCCTCAACGAACAAAGCTGCCAGCAGCAGCTTCCCCTCCGACGGTGCCTGGAGCTGCTGTAGGCCGGAAATCTCCACGGTGCTGGTCTGACTGCGGATTGATGTCTTGACCTCCATCGCCATCTCCGCGCGGCGGAAGTCATGGCGCGCACCAGAGGGGCCCATCCACGTGCTTTCCGCCGCCGGGGCAATGTCCAGAAGCTGATTGAGCACGTAAAGTTCGCCCAGCAGCCCCAGTACCTTTTCGAGCGTCGCAGCCGACTGCGTTCGACGCTTCAGAAGAGCGCGGTATTCACGTACCGCCCCTTCCACTGCGTCGGAGACACTCGCCTTCTCACCGATGCGCTTCAAGATCGACGACACCAGATCGCGGAACACGTCTTCAAGACCCGCGTCCCGGCAGGTCATGTCGACAAAGCGGACCGGCTTGCCTTTGGTTAACAGGACGATGTCCAGGAGGAGGAGGCCAGGCGTGTCTCCGATGTCTGGAAAGTCTTCGCCGGCTGCCAGTGGCAACAGGAGGCGGGGCTCATCCGCCGTCCCGACCGCGAGCCGTGCGGGGCCAGCCTCGGTGCTGATTTGAAGCGGGAAGGACGGCATCCCAAGGTCTGAGTCGCCTGTCTTCTCACCGCGGAGACGATCCCATGCCAGATCGGCAAGCTCCCCGCCGCTCATTGGCTTGCCTCGTTATCTTCCAAGGCGGCGGCAAGATCGTCATCGCCTTCCGCGTCATCCGGGATGAGGGCAACGCGTACGTATGATTTCCTCTCACCCCGGTCAGGAAACACGATACCCACGCCGAGAATATCCGTTGCCGCATTCAGGTCGACTCGCGACTGGCTGCCTTCCGCAGCCACAGAGTTTGCGTTGATTGCGTAAAGCAGGAGCAGGGGGATCTTGTCGCCCACAAGTCGTTGACGCTCGTCTTTCAGCGCCTGCCAGTTGTCGGCGACTTTGTCGGCGCCGGGAGCATCAAGCAGTACATCGCGGCGGGACATGAGCGCCTTGATGTCGGCCATTCCTCCACTGAGGTCGACAAGGCGGGCACGGTTCACAAGAGATACTTTGCCGAGCGGCCCCAGTTCTTTCTGCGATGCCACCTGCTTGGCTGGCTCGACGATCCCGACATTCCACTTGGCAAATGGCTGGTCAGACCTTGCTGCCTCTTCTGTCACGTACCGGACGAGCGACTCTGAAAACAGGTCTCGCTGACTTCCACGGTATGCCTTCAGGAAGTGAACCACATCATCGAGCGGCACGCCGCGATACAGGCGCCCGCCCTTGCCCACCTCAACCGTCGACTCTCTCGCCGCAGCGGTGATGAGATCGGCGCCCGCCTTCCAGTTGTGTTTCAGCTCATCGGCGTTCTCGTGGTGGAAGCGGATGGTCTGAAGATGCTCACCGGAATAGCTGATGTCACAGTCTTCGGCGGCCACCATCTTCTTTGCCGCCGTGATAGTCATTCCCGGTATCTGCCGGATACGCACCGCAAAGTCTGCGGGCGTCACGTCGCGCTCACGGTAAGTGGCAATATCCGTGCGGATCTCTGCTTCGACAGTGGCCAGGTCTCTGAACGCGCTGCTCAGCTCGCCCGTCATCCAAATGCGCGGCAGATCCTCGAACCCGTTGCGGTATCCGAACCACCGACCCATCTGGAGCAGTGTGTCGTACTGACCCGTGCTGCGTACGAAATAGCTGACGACCAGCCCTTCGATCGTCAGACCACGCGCCAGGACGGACCCGCCGATGACGATGTACGTCTTAGGACCGCTCTCGAAATCGAGGCGTGTCTCGCTTTCGCTGTTCTCAACGACGAGTTCCAGCGCTTCGAGCACAGCGTCAATGTGAGGTTCAATGACCTCGAAGGTCTCGGAGACGCGCCCGAACCGTGAGGCATTCACCTTCGAGCGTTCTTCGTCCCACAGATTGCGCAGATCTTCTTGTCTCGTGCCTGTGCGCAGGCCGGCCCTGAACTCCTCGATCCATTCAGCCACAGCTTCGCGATGCCGTTCGTGCGGTCGCTTGTAGACAGTGGTGTGAATGAGCATTGAACTGTGGCTTTTGGCCTGCCCTCTCGCTCTGCGGCATGCGCTGGCAAGAATGAAGTATGTAAGCGCTTCTTCCAGCGATGGAGGGATACCAGGTGCAAAGCTTCCACCGGCTTTCCTTGATGGTGGGCGGACGGCATCTGCGTCCTTCTGCGGAACCGGGCGGATCATGTTGAGGCCGGATTCGGCGGGTGTCTCCTCATCCGCGTTGATCGGCTCGCGACCGAACAGGCTCTCGGCGCCAAAGTAGCCTTGGGGCAGAGGCAGCGCGGTGATGAAATCCTCGGGATAGAGGTCGTCCATCACGCCTTCTGGCGTCCTGGGATTGATCAGGATGTTGGCAAACGGGGTGGCCGTGTAGCCCACATACTGAACGCGGGGCAAAGCTGTGATTATCTCGCGTATGAGGCGGTTGATCGCAGTCATGTTGTACTGACTGCCCGTCGCATTCACGCCTGCCTGGTCACACTCGTCGTCTATCAGCAGGACCGGCATACGATCGCGCAGGATCTCAGGTGTTTGCCTTATGGTGTTTAGCAGCTCGGTCAGGGGCGACACGTTCTTCTTGATCACCGCGAGCTGGACATCGTTCGTCACCTGAAACCACAGGTTGGCAGGCGAACGGAAGTCGGCGTCATTGTTCGTGTGCTGATACCACCCGTATTTGTTGCGCTCGCACAGATCACGCACAAGGCGGCGCTGTGTCTGCCGGCGAAGGGAGTTAGTCATGCCCGTGAGTACGATCACGAAGCGATAGCCAGCGTCGACTGCCTTCGCAATGACCGCGGTCATGTTGGCGGTCTTCCCGCTCTGAACGTAGCCAACGACCAATCCGCGCCCGCGGAAGACGCTCTGCACCGGGTTGTCCATCAGCCCGACAACCTCGGTGGAGGTGTTGTCGATGCTCAGGATAGTGTCGCTGTCCCAACGCAGCGTCTCGTGCATGTAGGCCTGCAGCTTCGGCCAGTTCTGATCGTTTGGCTTGGGCCCGGGATACCAGATGGGGCGCCTGGGTTTCCGCAGAGAGTTGGTGCCCAGAAATTCGATTTCCTGGGACAGGGCCTTCTTGATCTCTTCCTTAGCCGCTCTCCAGGTAGCAGTCTGGGTCTCGTCCAAGGACCGCCCCATCTGCTGCTCGAAGATCTCCTTCGCTTCCTGTGCCGCGTTCTCGAGATCAAGACCCGCCGCCTGCGCGCGACGGACTTGCTTTATCCAAAGCTCGACCTGACTGGAGTTTACAACGATCGGTGCGGATGTGGGCTCGTCGTCGATCAAAAATCCCACTGAGACGGAAAAGTGAGCCGCGAGCTTCTTAAGAAGGTCAAGGCTGGGATTTGCGGTGGTTCCGCGCTCGAGGTCGGACACGTGAGCCTTCGATACCCCTACGGCGTCGGCGACCTGTTGCAATGACTGGCCTTCATCGGCGCGAAGTTTCTTGAGACGTTCCGCTAGCGGCATCGTTGGCTCCAGCTCATTTGTTGGCAACAGCTAACACATCATCTTACAGCGGTCAATTGTAAGATGAGCGGTCCATTCAGATCGAACGCCGCGAGGGTGTTGCCAGCGGGGGCGACCACATCGATCTTGGCGCCGACTGGCTCGGAGACACTCTGACGGCTGAGGCGAGCGCGGTTCGAGTCCCTGAGCGGTCACCAATATCCGGAATGCGCAAGATGCGATCCCTCACACGTACGCGATGATCGTTGCTTGTGACAATCGGACACGCTCCTCCTCCGATGCTCGGGCTCTGGCGGCCGCAAGATAGAGATTTTGGTTCGCCGGAACCGAGCGAGTAACTCGGAAATGAAAAGCATCACACCCTAAACTCGGCATGTTGACCAACGCCGTTGAATGCGTCCAGAAAGCGGGGGCAGTTGGCTGGCTTCTAGCGAAGTTCGGGCTGACAGGGGGGCACATGCCAAAAATCAGGCAAATTACCATCAAAAACTTCCGGTCCATCGTAGAGCTGACGATGGATGCGACAGATCTTACCGTGATTGTAGGGGATAACGACTGCGGTAAATCAAACGTCCTGCGAGCGTTGAATCTGTTCTTTAACGACAGAACCAATCCCGACACAGAGTTCAACTTCTCCGACGACTACAATCGCTTCGCCGAGCCCAAGGCAAAGCGCGCGCCAGAGATCGAGGTCCAAGTCGATCTCGAGCTTCCCGCATCCTACCGCGAGAACAACGGCGACCTAGTACGGTGGCGAAAGCGGTGGCGCGCCGATGGTGTTCAAGACGAGGACGACTATTGGGGCATTCGACTCGAGAAGCGCAAGCGCGGCAAAGGCTTCAATGAGGTCGTCGTGCCGATAGAAGGGCGTTCCCGCGTACCTTCGCTGTTGTCTCGGATACAGTTCGAATACGTGCCGGCGGTGCGTAGCGCCGATTTCTTCCGGACGCTGCGCGGTCGAATCTTCCAGGTCATTGCGAACGCGTCCGAACAAACCGTTAGGCAGAGCAGCGGGCAGCTCGAGGACGTCATCTCGGACGCGGTGTCTGGGTTGCTCAAGGACATCGGCACCGAACTCAAGGACGTCTCCCGCTTGAGCCTGCCCAACGACCTGACACCGCTGTTCCAGAGCCTCGACTTTCTCGCAGGTGAGAAGTCGATCTCGTTGGACAGCCGCGGTGACGGCATCAAAGCGCGATACATCCCGCTTATCCTGAAGTTCATCGCGGAGCGGAGCCGTGACGCAGCCGGCATAGCTCGCACGTTCATATGGGCCTACGAGGAACCCGAGAACAACCTCGAGTTTCGGAGAGCGCAGGCTCTGGCAGATGCCTTCCACAAGCTCGCCGAGGGCGAGCTCTCGCAGGTGCTCCTGACGAGCCACTCCCCAATATTCTACAACATGTATAAGGATGATGGCGGACGAGGCCTCTGCAGCGCCTACCATCTGACTAAGGACGGTCCGAGCGCGGGCACGGAAGCAAGATCCGCCGCGGAGGCAAGCGTCTCACTCGACGAGTCGATGGGGGCAATGGCGATCATCGCCCCGCACATAAAGGCGGCCCAGGTCGCCTTGGCAGAGGCAACGTCACAGGCGGCGGACCTGAAGGCGAAGTTGGAGCAGTTCAACGAGGGAAACTTGCCCACAATCTTCGTCGAGGGTCCGACCGATTATGCCGTCTTCAGCAAGCTGCTCCAGGTGTTCCGGCCGGAGCGCGCGCAGCAAATCTTCCTCGCCGAGCCGCCACAGCGTGCGGGTGCAAACTACGTCGCCAATATGCTCCGTTCATGGGAATTCCGGACGAAGCATCTACCGGGGGCGCAGCGCCGAGGCGCCGTGGGCATCGTCGACGGCGACGCAGAGGGGGACGGCGCCTGTTTGCGCTTCGAAAAGGAGGGCGTGGACTGGAAGCACGTCTCTCTTATCAAGCTCCAAACGCCCCCGCATTTAACGGCGGCGTCTGAGCTCGGCATCACCATCCCCATCGCGCTTGAGGAGCTTTGGCCGTTGGACGTCTGGAATCATGCCGACCAGCAGGGCTGGCTCCTCCCGCGCCCCAAGAAGGGGCTCGTCGGGGAGAAACTATTGCAGCGTCTGGCCGAGGAAGACGAACGGTTGAGCGATCTGCTTGACCATGACTGGCGACCCTACTTTGAAAAGCGTGTCAACGATAACAAGGACAGCAGCGCGAAGGTCAACTGGGCCACCTACATCACGTCGCTGACGGTGGCCCAGCTGGCACCCGTCTCCGCTGCCCACTTGCAATTGCTCGATAAGGCACTAGCCAAGCTCGGGGTGTGATCCACGTAGTATATCGCACTGGGATCCTCCTCGACAAAAAGCTTACGCGGAGGACTGCCCGGTCTGATCCAGGTCAAAGCGGACGGTTCGAGTCCTTGCACGGCCACCATCGTAGCGGGTTATGCTAGGAGGATGGTGTGGGCTCGCTTGGGATCATCCAGCTCCCTGCCATGGCGTCCGTAGACTGGGCGGGCCGCTGACGGTGGTCGTCTCTTTAGAGGCCTCATCGCACCGGCATGCGGCTTTCCACCAGCTCCGCCCAATAAGACACGCCGTGCGGAATCGCGGCGTCATCGAAATTGTAGGAGGAATGGTGGACGCCGGCTGAGTCACCATTGCCCAAGAAGACGAAGGCTCCGGGGCAGGCTTCGAGCATGTATGAGAAATCCTCGGCGGCCATGATCATCGGGGCAATCGAGGTCGTGATGCCGGCAACGCGCTGCGCTGCGACCGCGGCGAAGCCTGCCTCTGTGTCGGCGTTGACCAGCGGGGGATAGCCGGCGGTCCAAGTTATCGTGACGGAGGCGCCATGCGCTTCCGCCGTGTGCGTGGTAAGGGACTTAAGCCGAGTTTCGCCGAGGGCGCGGAGCGCCGTATCGAAGGTGCGGATCGTGCCGCGGAGCTGGACGGCGTCGGAAATGACGTTATGGGCGTGGCCGTCGGAGTGAAAGCTGGTCACCGACACTACTATGGCCTTGGTCGGATCGGCGCTGCGGGATGCTATGGTCTGCAACGCCATGACGACCTGACTGCCGACGACCACTGGATCGATACCCTCATGCGGCCGGGAGGCATGGCCACCCTTGCCGACAATGTCGATCGTGAAATCGTCCGACGCTGCCATCATCGCTCCCGCCCGGGTAGCGAACGTGCCGATGGGGAAGCCGGGCGCATTGTGCATGCCGTAGATCTCCTGGATGCCGAAGCGACCGATCAGCCCCTCCTCGATCATAACGCGGCCACCACCTCCGTTTTCTTCCGCTGGCTGGAAAATCACGGCGACGCTGCCGTCGAAGTTGCGCGTTTCGCAAAGGTATTTGGCGGCGCCAAGCAACATGGCTGTGTGGCCGTCATGGCCACAAGCATGCATCTTGCCCGGAACCTTCGAGGCGTAGGGCAGGTTGGTCTGCTCGGCAATGGGCAGTGCGTCCATGTCGGCGCGGAGGCCGACGACGTGCTTTCGGGTGTTGGAGCGGCCCTCGATGATGCCAACCACGCCCCTACGACCGATGCCCTCAACTACCTCGTCGCACCCGAATTCCCTGAGCTTTGCCGCTACGATCCCGGCGGTGCGGACCGTGTCGAAGCCGAGCTCCGGGTGCTCGTGGATGTCGCGGCGCCAAGCCGTGATCTCGGGATGAAGTTCGGAAATGCGGCCTCTTATCGCCATGGCACGTGATCCTCGCATTTGCCTTCAGAGAATACACAACTTGGGGCCCTCGAAATGCCGGCTATGCAAAACTGGCCGCAAGAAACAGTCGATTAGTTCGCTAGAACCCGGTTGAGGAAGCGGCCAAATCTGTCGTGGTCGCTCCAATTTATTGGCCGAACCTCCGCCTAGAGCCACAAGCGGCCGCTGGTTCAATTCCGTGCACCGTCAGCAACTCTGGGCGTCACATGCCATGAGCGAGCCCGGGATCGCGAGGAGAGCGGGTAACGCGGTTGGGTGGCTGCGCCTGCAATTCCGTGTGCTGGCCGTCAGTACGGCACGCGCTCGGAGTAAATCGCGGTGTCTCGAGGGTTCCTCTCCGGGAACTGATCAGTGATGTTCTCTAACATGTTCACCCACACGCTATGCCCTTGCGCGAAGATCTTCTCCCGGAAGCTCTCGCCCAGCAGCGAAAACATGCCGTCGTCAACCACACGATCGGTTGCTTTTACGAAGAAAGTCAGTGACCCATCACCGTTATCACGAACACCGAAGCCCCGGTTGCCTGAAACTGGATGCAGCCCCGGGTCCCAAGGGGTCAGCATCGAGCCGACCTGAACGGTCGAGAACACGAAGTTTGTGGGATCAAAGCAGGAGACGACGACCGCGCCGTCCTCCGCTGGGATAACACCAGCGATGTCTTTCAGGCCAAAAACCATTACTGCCCCCGTCGCATCCTCACTCGTCCAGAGGGTGTCATCATGTTCGTCGTATGCATGAAAGTCCTGGTATGCGGAACCGTCGAAGAGCACGTTAGCAAGATCGCCACGGACTTCACTCATGAAGTCCGCTGCCGACTGCCCCATCGAGTCGAGCGTTATCGAGTACTGGTCAATGTTGAGGTCACCGTGCCCTGTGGCATGCAAGTTCTGTACCTGAGTAATCGCGGAGTTGAGGTCGGCGGGCACCTCCATACTCTCCAGCTCAGACCAGTTTGATCGTTCGAACGCGAGCGGAGGCGCGACCAAGGTCACGCACGCAATGCCGGCCGATGGCCAAATGGTGCCGACGGCAACAACAAAGAGAGAAAGCCGGCTCATTCTTCGTTCTCCACTCTTGACGATTGAGCGGCTGCAGATTCGCCGATGTCGATCCGCGCGAGAAAACGTGGGCCGGACTCCACGAACCTGTCCTCTGCTGCAAGCGTTTCCTGCGTCTGCGGCTCATGGGGGTAGGTCGCAGGGCGACGGAACTCTACCTCTTCGACATAGACAAATAGCTTGCCTGGCCCGAGTTCGTCGAGCATGGCGCCGAAGCCGGCTGATTGCTTGTCCTTGGCCTTGGCTGGAACAACTCTATCGAAACTGGCACGCCATACCGTCTCAGCGCCCTCAATCGAGATGGTGTTCTGTGCCTTCTCGCGCTTGATGAGCTTATCAACGATTTGAGGGTCAGGCAGTTCGCCGTCAACGCTGATCTGGTCTAGTGTGTGCCTCACCGAAGCGCCCGTAGCAGTCACGGCCTCGTGGACGAGCCGGACCCGTACTACTGGGATCTGATAGCGGTACTTGGCTTCATCATCATCTGGCTGATCTGGCCGTTCGCGAGCCTGGTCAGCGGAGAGCCCTCGGACGGTAACCCTGACCCGGTCGAAAGCAACTCCATCGACCGCCACGTCGACTGTCCGGGCCGCAAGAAGCTGCGTCCACTCAACAACAGGCTGTGACACCTGCAGGTCGGGCGGCGCGTGCTTTTGGAAGCGCACGAGCCCCAGACGAACGAACGGATCGGTGGAGAATTCCGGTCGGATTTTCACGTCAACGAACCACTCTTCATCCATCGGATCAAACCGAGGGGCGTACGTCAGCAGTGAGGCGTTGAACCCTTCAACAATCGCGCCCGTAGTGCCATCGACCTCTATCGGTATCCTGACATTCTCCTCCAGGTGAACATTCGCGGCGACACCGTTATCCTCGAAGTAGTCGGCGAACGCGCTGGGCGGCATGAAGTGGCCCACTTGGTCGAGCCCGCCGCGTATGGGATCTGCTCCCCAGCGCGTCACAAACGCACCACCGGGGCCCAGATGCTCGTCCTCGAAGTCCGGGATGTTCATATAGCGACCTGGATCGGTTTCGGTCGGCTCGACATAGACCTTGTCGTCTCGCAGCTTGGAGAGCTTCTGCGTGAACAGCGTTGGCGGCCATATGACGATGCCAAGTCGTTCATCCTCGCCTGACGAGAACCACGGGCGCTTGAGCGGAATCCGGACCACATTTGTGCGCGTGACGACGAAGCTTGGACGCGTGGGCACCGGATCCTCGCGCGTCCACATGAACACCGGCACCGGTATGCGGCTGTCAGGCTTGCTAGGTCGCGCGCTCGCCTGTAGCCAGACAGTGAGCGAGGTGTCCGTCCGGCTTGACTGCTGTGAGGCAGGGAGATCTTCGCCCTTGGCGAACCAATTGCCATCCTTGCGGTCAGCCGTGCGCATCATTCCGGAGAACCGTGACAGCGAGACGATCTCGAGGCTCAGCTCCCGCGCCTTTTGGTCAGGGAAGGTGTGGAGGCGAGAAAAGCGCATTTCCTCAAGGTGTGGATGACTTGCCCATTGCGCACCAGGTACACCTTTTTCACGACCGTACAGCCATTCCAAGTTGATGCGATCGTAGTCCGAGTCTGGCACGGCGACGTCTGCAAACGCACGTGGCGACTTGATACCTTCCGCCCGTATCAGGGTCACGGTCTGAGGCGTAAAGCTCACTTTGCCACCGTAGGCGACACGGAAGCCGTACACGTCTTCCATGTTCATCGGCTTGCGTTCCTCGCCCCGCTCGCTGCTGCCAACATCGATCGGCCAGGTTCCCTCGCGCACTTGTCTGGCGCTGCGGCCACGTTGCGGATCATCAAATAGAGGGCTGGTAGGCGAGATAGTCCTCGCGACAATCTCGAAGCCGTCAGAGGTATCGAGGTCGATGTCGATGGGCCCGCCGAGTACGAAGTCCGCAGCGCCTGGCGTGATGGTTGGATTGCCATCGGGATAGACAAAGACATGGCGGTCACCGATCTTCTTCGTGACCATATCGTCGATGGCCTGCGGCAGCAGGCGTGCAGCAACTAGGGCGGGTTTCTCGTTCGTTCCCTTGATGAAGCGTGGCCGGTTCAGTGGTCGGTTAACAGCGTGCGTCATTCGCAAGGTTCGCACCGCGGCTATCTCATCGATCGGCTCGGTTTCCATCCTCTTGGCCAGCGCGTTCGCGATCATCTTCAACGCGCCATATGGGGGCAGAGGGATACCGCCTGGACCGGAATAACCACTCCTAGTCGGATTTGAGCCAACCAGCTTGTCCATTTCCGCCTTTAGATTGGCATTTGGGAGAAGGTCGCCGATCGCGGCAATGCACGCAGTGACGTTGTTCTCGTTGCCCTTCTGCTCCGCCGTGCAGGTACCAATCGCAGCGATCGACTCGACGGCCGCAAAGATTCTGGCGAGTGCCTCCTCACTGGGGGCACACCACACGTCTAGATGAAAGTCGTCGCCCGGGGCCAGGCCCGCCACAACTTCGATCATCTTCACCAAATTGCCATTCTTGCCCGCCTGTCTGTTTACAACCCCACTCTTGTGCAAAATCGGCTGCTCATGTAGCGGCACCGTCTTGTCACGCCGCGATGTTGTTTCCACGCTGACGTACAGGGGCAAAGCATCGGGGTAGCTGGTGCCGGCAGGATAGATGTCGAGGACGAGGCTCTGTCCAGGAAGGTAGCCACGCCCATCGGCGTGGCGGAGCGCCAGCACGAAATACTTGGCTGCCGGATCGGGGTAGTATCGCGTCGGCCGCCTTCTGACCTGCTCGGGGCGGGTGTCGAACACGAGGTCGCCCGCATCCGCGGTGCTAGCCGATACGCTGCGGCCGACGATGAACCTGTCACCGTTTAGGCCCTCCGCCGTAGTCTGGATCATGGAGGGGAAGCCGCCAGCCGCGGCGTCGAAGCGGACGCCCTTCAGTCCGTCGCTCGGTCGCTCATCGTCGATCTCGTCAAACACCGAATGCATCGTCGCGAAGGCTTGCGCAACTGAAGGCGCCACGAAAACACGTGCCGTATGATCTGGACTCGCCCTGTCCTTGGCGTCGCGGAACTCTCGAGCCAATTGGTCGAAGTCGGTGGACGGATCGGGAACGATGACCGCCTCTTCAACATAGCTGCGGACGATGGCGGAGGGCGTGCGCTCGTAGCCCATCTTCCCGAGACTGCGTTCGGCCAGGTCACCTGGCATCAGCAGGAAGGGCGCAGAAACGCGTTCGTGCCTGAGGAACCGGCGGCGCTCGGCTGGCGAGCCGATGGCCCTTATGCCCGACGCCGGAGGAAAGGCCAACTTTCCGTCCAGGCCTTTGGCGTAGACATCTGACACCTCTTCGGTAGTCAGGGATCCGCCGCCGGCGAATACTGCCCTCAGACCGAAGCGGTAAGGCACGCCAAAGCGCAAACGGGGCGGTCGGGTGGCCGTGCTCGGTAACGATAAGGAGCGGCCAAAGGGCAGATCATCGGCCGTTGTCTTCCGCTCGTCCGGCCCGGAACAATCGACTGCCATCGGCCCGCCATCCCAGACGGCCACCGATTCCTCGACGATCGCGTCGACGCTTTGCTTCTCTCCTTCGCTTGCGAGCGGCAGGAAGCGGATAGGACTTGTAAGCAGCGCCGCGTCCATGGCCCGCCGTCGCTCGCTTCCGAGATCGCCGGCAAGAATCGCTAGCAGATCTCGCACGGTTCCCCCATCCTCTCCGTTGGCCCCAAAATCCACGACCCGCTGCATCATGCTGCGCCAGCGGTAGGTGCTGTCCTTCAATACGCCGACGTCGAGGCGATAACCGGTAGTCAGATCCTCGGCGTCGAGGACAAGATTTCCGTTTGCAACGCTCGCCAGTTGGCGGACACGGTTGGCGAGCTTCGCGAGTGCTTCGTGCTGGCGGCCTCGATCGAGCAGCATCAACCCAGCGGTGGTCAGCGTCTGCCGGTCCTCGGTTCGCGTTGCCCGATCTGTCGAATTAGGATCCTGGCCCGCCGAAAGCTGTCGGTCGACAAGGCGTTGATAGTGCGTCTCTGTGGCGGCGCGTACATCCAGGCTGGTCAGATCGAAACGAGGATTGTGACTAGCCAGGTCGCCGGGCGCCCAACCACCCCCTAACACCATGACGCCATCGTACTGAGTGTAGAACTCAGGTGAACCGGCCTTGCCGGTCTTCAAGACGTATTGCTCGGTTCGAGACGCCGGCCAGAAGTGAGCGCTCCTGGTTCCCTCCTCCCTCTTCAGCTTTGCCAGAGTCCAGGTTCTTGGCCGCATAAAGGCAGCCGCATCGCCGAAGTCGGTTCCGAGCAGGAACATAATGCCGTTTCCTGCGTCGCCCTGCGCCAGCAGGCGGAAGGCCTCCGGATCGACGTCCAGATCGATTGCGAGGCAGAACAGCCGGGAGAGGCTCGGCGTGCCTTGCAGGGCAAAGAAGCGGCGACTGATCTCGTCGACAAGCAGCTCATTGGCTTTGCCGAGCCGGTTGAGTTCCTGATTTTCGACTTCGATGGAGCCGGGAGCCCCCTTGAGCACAGTCTGCGGCCCGTCACCTTGCCGCTCCCTGTGTTTGGCGCGATCTTTCTCATCGATCCGTTGCTCGAGCTGGGAGCCGTATAGGTAGCTGTCAACGGCGAGACCCGATGCCGCCGCTAATCCGTTCTCGTCAAGTTTGCCGAGCGCGAGCGGGGCGCTGCCAACGCTCGGTACGGGTAGCGGCACGTCGCACCATCCGTTCTCGAGTGCCTCCATTACCTCGCTGTAGAATTTGCCTGGATGAGCGTTGAGCAGGTCCTTGCGCCGTTTCTCCCGGATGTCCTCGAGAAGCTTCTGGACCGTGGCCGGGTCTGGGTCGATCGGTGTCTCTTTTTCGTTGAACGTGGTACCCTTTTGTCCGTCGTGTCGCCGTGTGCCCGCCAAAGTTCCGAGTACTTCTCGCGCTCTCAGAAAATCGAGGGCTAGTGCCAGCTGCCCGTGCTGAACAGGCAGCACCGCTTCGACCTCCCGCTTCTGGCTGCTGATGCCACCTCTCTCCTTCACCGCAGACTGCGGACCAGCCGCATTCGGCTGCGTGCCGCCGACATTTGTACCGGCGCTGATAGACTCGCCAGCGAACGAGCTAGCGAGAACGCTGCTTAGGGTCGCCCAACGGTCGTTGACGTCACTGTTGTCCCACTCGAACGTCTTGGCCCACAGGTCGGCCATCGCCAAGGCACGGACCCCCTGATCATCACCATAGGCCTGTCGCAAGAGCGTGGCGGTCCCCGTGACCCGCGTCGCGTTTTCGAAGTCGGGAGCGCCATGCACCCAGCAGTTGTTCTCCTCTAGCGGCTCCGGAGCACGCAGAACGCGAAGCGGCACCTCCCAGCCTGTCTCGCGCAACCGCTGCAGAACGGTATTTGGCCAAGCGTTGAGGTCCGCTTCTGGTACAACGCCCCCTTGTCCCGGATCGGGAGTGAGCAGCATCGTCACGCGAAGCATGCCCGTCGGTTGGTTGGCATCGTCTCGCGCCGACCCCGCGGCGATAACCCGTGCATAGATACCTGCCCAAGAGCCGCTGGAAGCCTTTCCGTCTGCTAGTAACGTCAAGCGCCCAACTCCTCGTCCAGCGTGAGCTCGTCGTCGAAGTAGCTCCTGTATGTCGACCAATCGACGCCCATGCACCTGGTCTGATTGACCATCGAGGCACCGAAGAGGTTCTCCTTGCTGCGGTCATTCTCAGCCACGATGTCACCGGCGATCAGTGAGGCAACCCGGATGCGATCGAAGCGATTGAGGGACCCTTGGGTACCGCCGCTGTCACTCCCGGAGCCGGAGCTGTACTTGTTTTCTGTGCGCGCTACCCGGACGGAGTAGTCGAAATCGGCGAAGCCGATCGAGAAGGAGAAGGTGAAGACGGCCTCGCCGGTCATATTGCCATTCAGCATCCCCAGCCGAACGTAAAGCGACGCTCCAAAAGAGAAGACCCAGATGCTGGCTGACCCTCCGGCGAAGAAGGTCGCCTGTATCTCCGTGATGGATGGCTGTCCGGGGAGTTTGAGGTGTCGGATGTAGACACCTGCCATCAGGCGTCCATACCCCTGCAGCGGGCCATACGCAAAGGCAGCGGCGCCCCCGTACTCGAACGAAGCCTCGAAGCCGACGATACCCTTGGCGTTGGCCTCAACCGCGAAATAACCGGACCCACCATACGGCGCCGCGGAGATCGTGAACGGCGAGTCACGGCGTGAGAGCGAGCCACGGAATCGCGCATCGGAATCATCGAAAGGCAGCACGGCGGCGGCGTTGAGCGAGACGTTAAAGAAGGAGATCGTTGCGAGGGAAATGGTGCCGAGGTTTAGGCCATACCCGGCCTCCACGCCGGGCTGGCCGCGAAGCGGCACTAAGTAGAACCCAGATCCTTCCTTTGGCGAGAGAAAGGCTTGCAGCTGCTGGACGAACTCGAGGTCTCTGCCTATGGCGAAGTCTTCGTAGTCAATGTTGAACTTCAGCTTCTCACCGCCCTGTGTGGTGAAGCTCGCGCCGCGGAATTTCAGGGTCACGGCGTCGATAAAATCGCCCACCAGTTTGATGTGAAACGGGCCGATCGTTCCCTTGGCCAGAGCCTCCACCTTGCCGTCGCGGAAGTTTACCGAAACGCGGCTGGACATCCGCAGTTCGCACCCCTTCTGAGGCAGGAATATGCCGCCGGCCAGCCCCTTGCCGCCGTCATCCTTGAAGGCACCGCCGAACCCGAACTCGAGCGACGCGCGCACCGGGATCAAAGAAAGCAGATAGTCTTCGATCTGGTCACGGATCGCGCCGACATCAATGAACTTGAAGAGGTCGCCACGTAGCAGTTCGGCTACCAGGTTGGTGACGTTGTTGGAGATGATGAGCGGTGTCGACGCCTCCTTCGCCCAACGATCGACGAAGGTCAGAAGGAACGTCCGGTTGGCCTCATCCGACAACGGATTTCCCGCTGCCACAATCGCGGAGAGGCGAGAAGTCTCGACCGCCAGTCGATCGTTAGTCTCCCCGAGTTCGTCAGGGGGCGCTCCCTCGTCGGGGATCACCAGCAACTTCGCAACGAGCTTCTTTGCGATGACATCCGGCACACCGCTACTGAGGTTTCTGATAACCGCAGCCCGGGCCTCGATGAGCTTGGCGTAAACGTCTCGCAGGACCTTCGCTACAACGACGAAATTCTCGTCGACCTGCTTCAGGCCACTCTCAGCGGCTGCTGTGGGGACGGTGCGCGCCGCGACGACGACTGCCTGAAACCGGACGTCGACCTCCGTCAGCTTCTTCTCAAACTCGCCCAGCCTGGTTTCCTGTGGCGTACCGCCCGTAATCCATGCGGCCAAATTCCCGTCACCGGGTGCCGTCTCCATCATCAACTCTTTGAACGGTTCTTTACGCCCCTCAGTGCTGAAGCTCTTGAGGAAGGCGCCAAGAGCTCGGAACTCACGCAATTCCGGAGTGATCGAGCGAACGGCGACGGCAAACTCTTCAAGGCGGGTCGCAAGAAGGCCATTGAGATGCGGCTTGACGATTTGAGCCAAGGTATCAGCTTTCGCAGCGACACCAGCTATGAGTCCGCTGCCGCCAGAACCGATGAAGCCCGCAATGGAGCCGGCGACGGGCGCGATCAGTTTGACGATGTCTCCCTGCAGTCTCGTCAGCTTGTCGGACGCCTCCTGCTCGGTAGGCAGGTCGACGTAGGTCAGGGTGCCCAGAAGGACACGCCTGTCGATGAAGACGAACTTCACCGCGGCAGCCGCAGCGGCCAGTATGAGAACCTCACGGTTCTCGGAAAGGAAGTCACCAAAGCTCTTTCCCGCGACCAGGAGCGACAACCCGATCCGCCGTTTAGACTCCAGCAGTTTGCCAAAATCGAGCGCCTCCAGGGCGCTGAGGATTGCCGGAACATTAGATGGTTCCAAGGGTAGAACGCCTGCCGCCTCGGTGAATGTCTGAGCATCTGCCACAACAGCACATTGTGCGGTGATGACGTCGTCTCTGAACTTTACAAGTGACGCCAGAAACTTCTCGAGGAAGGCTCGCAGTTTGTCGCGGTTGTCCGCGTCCGGCACCTCGCCCAGCCTTGTTTGGGCAGCCTCGATCTGCCTGATTGCTTCCTGCAGCTTTTGCGCAAGATCAAAGAGCTGCCGGCACACTGACCCCTCTGCGCCGCCCCATTTGGCGTTTGCCTCGGGAAGGTCCAGCAACCCTGGCCGGTCCTCGGGTCTTGCGTCGCAGAAGGCAGTGTCGGTGACAGTCGAGAGTTTTGTGCTAAGCAATGCCTTGCGCAGTTCAGCCATCAAGTCGCCCGCGCCGGCGAGGACGTTATTGTTCAGGCGGCGAACTTCTGTCTCGATGGCTCCGACACGGTCAGGGCCAAGACCGAGTTCGGCGAGTTCGAGAACACTGCCGGCGGCCTCCCGCACGTTCCCACTGCCTATTGCGTCGCGAGTGCGCAAGACGATCGCAATGATGCCAGCGATATGGTTTACGCGCGCTTCCACGGCGTCGCTGAACAGTGCCTGCAGTACTTGGTCCGCGTCGTGTGGCGCCGTAGGATCGATGAGGTCCAGCAATCGTGCATGGTCCTCGAGGCCGTCCTGCAGCGCTCCTTCGCCACCCTGTTGCGCGAAAGCTACCAGCGCGGCCGCGTGGTTCTGCTTGGCCGCCTTGATGAGTTCGCGGACCAACACCTTGGCAGCGTCCCGCGGTTTGTTCTCGATGATACTTGGAATGCAGGCGTTGACGGCTGCAGTGACTTGATCGCGAGTCAGGAGCAACGCCGAATTCGCTGCGTCAATCGCCGTATTTTGGATGGAGACGTCGGCCGGAACAGTGTTTTTTAGGATCTCGTCTAGATCGGGGAGGGGCACCGGGAGCCACGTTGCGAGATCTGTGACGCCGCCGACGACAACCGCGGCGAGCCTCTCGCTCAGGTGCTCACCAATTGCCTTAAGCTCCGCATCCAGTCGTGAAACCAGGTTCGTAATCTGACCGGTGATCTCACCGACCCCCTGTTCGACACGCTGGCGGACCGCTGCCTCAACACGCGCCACCGGGTTGGCTGCGACGCGGTCCAGCGCACCAAGGAAGTTGCGGCCCGTCTGATACACCTGAGACAGGGCAAGAGCGAACGCGATGACATTCTCGGTCTCGTTAGCGGTTCCAAGCGCTTGCTCGAGCTCTGCGAGCCCAGTGTCTATCTCGGGGTACAGTTGCTGGAGACTGAACTGAACGCTCTGGGGAAGACTCGACTGTGCATCATCGACTTTGGCCTGCAGCTCCGCCCATTGTCGACGTAGCCCTTTGACGACGTCGAGGAGCGGCAGCAGCACGTTATCCCGGACTACCTGAGCCCCGGCCTCCGCACCCTGCTCAGCCGCCGCACCGGCGGAAGCCCCGAACTCCACCAACTCCTTGAGATCTGGCAGGTCTTTATCTGGATCACTCAGGCCCAGCATTTTGACAAGGTCGGTCAAACTGACCGCGCCGAGCAACTTTGTGTCCAGCTTGAAGTATCGCTCCATGACATTGGCAGATACTGCCGGGGTTGTGGCGTTTGTCGGGGGCACAGGAGGTGGAGGCGTCTTTGGGTCGTCGCCGTGCGCTCCGTCGCGATAGAAATGCGCAAGTGACCCGAGTTCGAAATCCGGGCTGCTCTCGGAACCTCTCCGTCCGCCTAGGGGGCCCTTGCGCCGCGACAGCGCGACGAGGCCAAGCTCCGGCCGGAACATTGCGCCGCCGCGATCGCCATTGTTGCCCATGCCCATCGGAACCGGGGCTACGAGGTTCAGTACCACCTCAAGGGGGTTGCCTGGGTCGCTCGTCGTTGGCAGGCCGTTTGCGATGAAGTATCCATCGAATTGCGCCAAGGCAGCGGACTGACCTTGCCCCGAGAAACGCTCGGCCTGCTTGATGCGCACCTTTGCGTGTAGCATCGCTGGATAGAACGGCGGCTGATCAGCTCCCTGCAGCACAGTGTCGAACAGAAAGCGGTCGTTGACACCAGCCCATGGGGGGCCAT
This sequence comes from Devosia sp. P3_B2, assembly GCF_056402875.1. Taxonomy (NCBI): domain Bacteria; kingdom Pseudomonadati; phylum Pseudomonadota; class Alphaproteobacteria; order Hyphomicrobiales; family Devosiaceae; genus Devosia; species Devosia sp. P3_B2. The sequence continues at coordinate 377,184 of NZ_JBFUGO010000001.1, forward strand.
TTGCGCCGGGGGGCGACGACTGTGTGCCCTCGACCTTCAGGGTCCAATAATCGGTTGCGTAGGAGACCTCCCCTACCTTCGTCTCGCTGCAGTACCGCATCGGTTGACCGCGCAAGTCCAAAGTGCGGAGAAGGCCCGGCCTGTAACTGTCGTGTGCCTGCTCAGGCTTGGGAAGGGCGTTGTAGTAAGCCTGCAGTTCTGAAAGGGCTTCTCGGTCGTTAGCGGCCACGTTGTCGAGGAATATCAGCGGCATCTTGGTCAGTACGCCGTCGATCCTCATCTCGAACGTGATGTTGGCTGCATCGGTCAAGGCGGTCCGCGGCCAAAACGCGAGCCCAGGGGCGGTCCTAAACATAAGTCTGCCTGAAGGGTGCTGGGTCACCGGCAGGTTCGGGTCGGGTGTAAGGCCGCCGGCAGACGAAGGATCGACAATGTCGGGCGTCGTGACAGTGAGGATCGTTAGCTCGTCGACCGGGAACTGGCGGCCCAGATTGGGCTGCAGGATTGCCGGATAGCGCTTCTGAGGCTTGCCACAACGGATGTACATCCGCTGCCTTAGATAGGCGCGTACCTTACCCCTCTCGTCCTCGATAAATGTGCGTTCGGTGACCTTAACCAACGATGCCTGGTGGCCGATGGGATAGAGGAAACCCTTGTAGATCACCTCCGCAAAGACGTCCCGGCCGAGCACTACCCAGTGACGCCAGCGCTCGATTGAGAAGGCGTCGAAGAGGTTGTCACCCGTGATGTGGCGGGCTGAAGCCGGTGGTACGAAGTTGGTATCGTGACGGAACGAGCCGCCGAGTGCAGTCAGCGTGAGCTCGTGCACGTTTAGTTCTCGAGGCCGATAGTAGGCACTCCCTGGTTCGACATCGGCGATTTCAAACCCGGGATCGGTCTCGAACTGACTCGAGTTCTTTGCGAGGATACCTGAGAGTTCGCGTCGTCCCATAACTGGAAGGCCATATGCCGAACTCAGTAAGGTGAGCTCGTGCCGATCATAGGCGTCCAGCGAAGTGCGAAACTCGTTCTGATCCCTGAAATTTCGCCGGTCATCTGCGCGCGCGCACAGCCAGGCGATCATCTTGCCAAGATCGAAGCCATTCACATGGCGGCCATCGACCTTGGCGAGTTCCTCGCAAAAGGCGACTGCATCTATGTTCGCATCGATGCCGGCGGTACCGAACTTGGCCGCGCGAAACACATCGACTGCCTCAGGTGACGGAATGCCGGTATCGTCGGGTCCGAGTAACCAAGGAGCGACCGGGCCTCTGGGCGGCGCCCCGTTGCCCGGCAGACGCTTCGAGCCGTTGGGGAACAACGCCTTGCTGTCGGCGCGCTGCTGTCGCTGCCAAATGAATCCTCGGCGCATATCGGGGGAATGGATCACCCGCAATCCCGGGTCGCGTGCACCTACATCCAATGTGGTGAACCATAGGCGCGTACCAGCCTCATCAGCCGGGTCTGCCGAACTATAGATCGCGGCGTCGAACTTGCGGGGTGTTCGCCAGATTGCGTCCTGCGCTGGTGACATTACCACGCGGGCCGGAATCTCGATCGCTGTGTCGAGGTCTCCTGGTTCCATGAGGGTGGCTTGTAACGTGGCCAGCCACTCTGCCGCGGTGCGATATGCGCTCGACTTAAAGCCCTGGAAGGCAAGCATGTCGTTGTCGTTGAGATTGAGCCGGCGCTGGTCGCTGGAACCGAAACCTCCGGTCACGTCCGCATCGAACAGCCTCTCGGCACGGCGAACCACGGCCAGGTCATGTGTGGCCCAATCGGTGAGACCATCGAGCGAAAACTCGATGAAGCTTTTGAGCGCGGTTGGGGGCGGCGCCTTATCGCCGTGATCTGTGCTCTCCTTCGTGCAGTTGACCCGAAAGGCTAGCCGCGACTTTTCGGACAGTCGTGCAGCTGCCACAGGCGGCACGCGCTCAGCACCGGTCATCTTGGTGGCAAAAAGGCTCCGGGCGTCGCCATCGCGTGCGCTCAGCCCAGTGAGGATGGTTGGATTATCAGTCCCTAGCGACGGCCAGGACTCTATCTCGGTCCGACTTTCGGGCATGAAATACTCCATGCTGTCGGGCTCCAGCGTCTCCGGCAGCGAACCGATGGGTTCACCCGACTGCTTGAAATAGGCGCTGGTTCGCAGCTCCGCGTAGAACCGGCGGAAGATCTGGTAGGTTGGCAGAGCGGCCTCGACCTTGCGTTCCACTTGCAGCGCGAACTTAATGGTCCCAGATGCCTCCGTGGCCTCGATGTTCGTCTCCTCCTTTGCGATACGTTCGAGGATCCGCCGGCGTTGCTCCGCTGCCTCCGCAAACATCGCGTCAACAACGCTGTCGAGCCACTTCGCGTTGTCGCTCCCTTGCACGCGGCGTGCTAGTGCAAGGCCGTCGGCGTCGAGTCCAAACGGCCCGACATAGATCTGCTGATCCGCTGGCAGATACCCGGCCTGCTGCTCGTAGGACCTCGAGAACGTAAAGAAGTCCTTGCGCTTCTGGTCACTTGGCTCGGCTTCACGCGCGTCTCGCCAAGCCAGCCGCTTACTGCGGCGGTCCACTACAGGCAGCGCGGCGATGCCAGCAATGAGTTGCCGCGCATCCAGCGGATCGCCTTCTGTCCCGCCGCTCGTCCCCTCTAGTTGGGGCAGCGGGGGGAGACCGGGACGGAAGAGCGCTTCCTCCATGACATGCTGCGGCGGAAACTCGACGACCAAGATCGGACGCTCGTCGCGTGCGGTCATGGCGGGCAATGGCTGCGTCGTGACGCGCGTCGGATCCGCGGCCTGCTGATCACCGGAATCGCCTGCGACATCCGCTTCGCCTTCGGCAGGCGGCGTCTGGACGACAACCTCTGCTTCAGGCTTCGGCTGAAGGTTAGTGTCGAACTCGATGGGGACACCGCGCGCGACCACGCGACACGCATCAGACTTGGGTTCGATCCGGGGCTCGGGAGAGAACACAAGGGCAAGGTTGGAGAAACGGAAGGTCAGGCTAAGAAGGTCATGATCGCGGGCCGCACGGATCGCGGCCCTTGTCAGATTCAGTCGGGCTCTCCGCCCCTCCGGAGGGTCCGATCCGAGCCAGATGTAGCTCTCCGGTAGCACCGGCAGTGGGTTGGGCTCCCAGAACAAGCGAAGAGCCGCGTTGTCAAAGACGAAGCGGCTGTAGTGGCTGCCAGGCAGCGCTAGGTCGGACTCAACCAGCGCAGTCGAGATCGAGATATCAACCAGCTGATGCTGCGCGGTCTTGCTCACGGTCCGTCTGGCGTTGAAGTCCACTGGCAGCGCCAGACCGTCGCTATAGGCGATCCGCTGCAGTTCGGTGGATTCTACGGCCCGGAGCTTCAGCCGGCCGACCGGAGACGTCACCGTGAACGGCTCGTCACGAAGCATGCCTTTGAAACGCATCTTCACCGCGCCTAGTGACGGGTCCTTGCCGTCGAGCTTGGCGGGACTCTCGAGTTCGGCGCTCAGTTCTCCCTGACTGCTCACGAAGGTGCCACAGCCGATCGACTGGCCTGCCATCAACGTCGTTTGCCATCCCGTGCCCGCAAGTTTAACCCGAGCCTTGCTGTGGCGCTCCGGGAACGCCGTGACCTCGAAGCCGACGGAAGCGCCCATGGCGAGCGTGAGCGTAGGTGTCCCCGCTCCCGAAAAGGTGATGTGCGAGGCCGCGGCTACCTGGCCGATCCCTTTGACCGACGCAGGTGCCGGCCGTTTCGGCTTCAGCGACACCCCATCGGCAGCCTTTGCGGGCTCGGCTGCTTCCTCCCATCCGAAAACGAACCCGCCCTCAAACGTGACGACACCAGCGAGCGCGGAGACCCGACTATTTTTCAGAGGAACGACGGTCCACTGATGATCTCGGTTGAAGTGGACGTTGCAGAGGCCCGTCGCCTTGATGTGGCCGTCAAAGATATTGATCAGCGTGTTGTCGATCCGGGCCTTGCGAATGGCCTGCAAAAGCTTCAGGACGGCGCCATCGGCAAAGGCCGCGAAAGGCAACTGCTCCGACTTAAATGCGTTCCGGACGTTTGATCCGTCCTCAGATCGCCACAGGTCCGTCTCGAACTGCAAGCCCCACTGGCCGTCGGAGGCCAATCGATTGAAAATGAAGGAGACGACGCTGCCCGTATCGCGACCGTAACTGACGTTCGACAACTCAATCCTGCACTCCCGATCATCCCAAACCGGTGTTGTGCGCAGCTTCACCTGCGGCCCGAAAGAGGCGAGACGTAACGTCCAGGATTTGGGGTATCCGAGCTTCATCCCACTCGTGGGCGACTCCACGACGTTCAGTTCAGTCCCGTCAGCATTGAGATCAAACCGGAGTTCGGTTTTGAAGTCGCCCCCTGCCAGCGCGCCAACGGCGCTGAGGGACACCGGGAGGCCAACGAGCGCCCCCACGACTGCGCGCCGCGACATGTTACGTGAGTGACTTGGTTGCTCGGCAATTGGCCGCAACCTCTTGCTTGGATCTGGCTCCTCTGAGTCCATCTAGAGTCCCCCAACTCGCGGACCTATGTTGTCAACCTTGGGCGACGGCGGACCCGTCGATCTTCGCCGGATCGCCTGCCAGCAGAATATGATCGTGAACAACCATCAGCGATTCACCAACACTCAAGTCCTGGCGAACCAGCTCAAGCAGTCATTGCGTTGTTTGGGCCATTGCCCCTTCTTCTACGAGTATTGCGTAAAAATCAGGGTTGCAACGACTTTGTGTGTAGGCGGCCTGCTTGTGATTGTGGAGCGACGTAACGCTCGCATAACGAAACACACCGAGAGTCAACAGTTATCACAAAGAGGATTGGCAATAACCAATTGAAAGCAAACGACAACCGTCCCCTGGGGGTCCAGGACTGGAGTGTCTCTCTTGCGGCATTACAGGGCGCTGGATACTCTGCTAGGCAAAACGCAAAGATACTGCGTTCCGGATAAGAGAAATATGTGCCGTTGACATAAGGCGTGCGACTACCAACTCGATCGCGTCAACAAGTAGCTGGAGTCTGCCAGCAAGCCATGGAGGATGGGGATGATCATTCGGGCACTGACCGTATTGGCGACAATATGGTTTGGATTAGGGATGGCCCAGGCAAAGGATTGCATGAACCAGGACTCGTATTATTGGGAAGGTGAGCGACGGCTGCCGGCCTACGACACGCTCATGGAGTTCATGCAGTGCAAGGACTACGGCGACGATACTGAGAACGCCTTGTCTGACAGGACGGCCTGCAACTGGTTCTTCGCAAGAGGTCTTGAAGCACTCTATGGCATTACGGATTTCACCCCTGTCGGCGGTCGTTGGAAGTCGGCCAACGAGATTGCTGCGGAGATCTCGTCGAGTGCAAACTGGGAGGAGATAGGGGCGGCCGATGATCAGGCGGTGTTGCAAACTGCCGCTGATGAGGCCGCTGCAGGGGTAGCAGTCGTGGCAGTGCAACCCGAGCCGGAGCATGGGCATGTAGCCCTTGTTTTGGGCGGGCCTCTATCGGCGTCGGGAGCTTGGAACCTTAAAGTGCCAAATTCGGCTTCGTTCAGATTGGACGACATCGACAAAACCTATGTGGGGTGCAAGCTTTCCTATGCATGGCAAACGCCACCTGGGGTCACCATCTACAAGCGCGCGAATTGACGGCCGGCTGAGAAGCAGGTCGGCGGTGTGCATGGGCAGAGCACCAGCAGATCCGCAAGGTATCGAACCGTCGACCACTCAGCCCTGTAACTCGTCGCGATAGTTCCACTCGTTCACTGAAGCAATCTGTTCGAAAACCGCCTGCGCGCCAAGGTTAGCTGGGTTGGCTTTCGCCGCGCGTTCCTCGGCCCAGTCGATCCATTCGCGAAGCGGACGGCCGTCAACCACGGCGTCGGAATCCATGTCTTTCGACTTGAGCGCGGCGATGAGCTCTGCGGCTAGCTCGGCATCCCGCTTCATTTGAGCGAGCGAAATGAGCGTCTTCCAGCGTTTGTCGTCACGCTTGCGTCGCTGCTGCTCCTCGTAACGTCTCTGCTCAGCTAGCCGCCGCTGTCGCTCCTCCTCCTCCCGCTGCAGCCGCCGGGCGACCAGCAGGGGTCCTAAGGCGACGAATGCTGCGACGATGTCTGGAAGCATGTCCTCAAGCGGTTGTTCCTCGGTTTCCAGCCATTCTGTGCGAACTCCAGCTGGCGGGTATCCCTTGATTGCGAACACCAGTCTGCCGGTCGCTTCCAGGTCCTTCTTCCAGTCTCTGCTTCCGGGGGAAGCCCACTTCTTCTCATCCACGGTGAGAGGACGGCGTATCTGCTTCTCGCGAACGCCGAACTCGACCCTCTCGCCGCTGGGTTCGGCAATGAGTTCTCGTCGCTCGGTCTCAGTTACCTTCGCGCCGTTGCGCTCCAGCGCCTTGAACAGCGCGTCAAGGATACGGTGCTTTCGACGTTCCATGTCCGTAAAGACCGCGCGCTCCAGCAGCCACTTCCTGCGCCAAGGCTCACGCTCTCGCTGAGCCTCAGCCCGGCTCTGAGCAGCCGCCTCAATCCAGGCAGCAATCACCCGGTGTGGTTTCGCGAGACGATCCGCGACCGATACCCTCTCCCCGTCCTTTCGGGCCGCATCTGCCTTGACCTGAACATCAGTCGGAAGACCGGGCAGTTCCACCGGAGGCGGAGTGGGAGTGATGGTGACGCTGGCCGGCACCTCTTCGTCGGCCTTGGGTAAGCGATAAGTGAGCACCCTCTGCCCGGCCTCCTTCCTCGCCCAGTAGCCGCGAGGCGGGTAGGGGACCTTGAGACGGTCGCATATCTTGGCCAAACCCTTTCCCGAGATGCCATATTCCGTAGAAAGGCGACTCATCGGCGTCTTCCACACCTGCGCGTAGAGCTCTTCACGGGTCACAGTCTTCGGACCGCTTTCGTCGTCGGTAGTCACTTTGTCCCCTCTTCTCGGGCCTGAAAGTCGGCGACCGCGGACCGCACGCGGGGGCGTAAAACGCTGATAAACGTGTTCACTCGTTCCGCCAGCCACTCAAACGCCGCGTGGCGCGCCTCCGCCTGATCGAGGGCGCCCGTCCGCAGTGAGTCAATGATGCGCGGACGACCGTCAGCCTGGACCAACTGGGCCGTCCCACCGAGTTCATCTCTGACCGTCTGCCAGTCATCGGCGACTGCTTGCATGGCATACTCACCGGGGCTGTTCCTCGACGAAGAGAGAAACACGCCGACCTCGCCGGCTCGCTGGTCCCGGTAGACTGTTAGCCAGCTACTCCCCCCGGGAGCAGGCAACATAAAGCTCAGGTATCCCAGCCGGGCAGGGGACGGCTTCGCCTGCTCTGGATCGTCGATCTTGAGGACCGATAGGAACTCCCCCCAGAATTGCTGTTGCCTGTCGGCCTGCGGCGAGCTGGTTGAGCCAGTTCCATCTCCCGCCGGGTTTGGCTGGTCCAGAGCGAAGCCCTCTGGGACGGCGACCACGTTGCGAGTGATGTTCACTGTCCTTGCAAGCACTCGAGGGACCACTAGGCGCCCACCACCCGGTAGTTCGTAAATCGGCAGCTCCACCAAGCCGAGTGAGAAGTGAAGTCCGGCGTGCGCCTGCAGATACTCGGCGATGGCTTCCACGCCTTCGCGAATACCGTCTCCGACTATCAGCAGGAGAAAGCGGCCACGACGAAGGTTGGTCGTCACGGCGTCGTTGAAGGCAACTTCGTCGACGTCGGGAGCCACAGCTCGAACCAGCTCAAGCAGCGGGTTGCCGTCCCTCTTAAGGCGCCGGCTCACTTCGCGTTGAAGGTCAGACGAGGACCATCGGCTGAGCTCTTTCGCGTAGTCGAGGATCTGCCCGACCACCTCTCGCCGACCTTCCGGGTTGCGCCAAAGCTTGCATTCGACAAGCACCGGAAGACCCGAGGGCGTGATCATGAAGTTGTCGATCGCACCGGCCGGTGTGTTCAGCTCCCTGCAGATTGGCACTGGACCGACGAACACTGGATCGATCTCGGCGATAGGCAGGGAGCCGGGATGCTCATGAACCAAGGCCTGAATGAATGCCTCATCCACGCTGCCTTCTCCGGCCTGCGTGCTGACCTGCGGCAACGGAAACGCGCCAGGGTAACCGGTGCGAAGCAGCAGCGGGGCGCTGTGTTGTCGTGCCAAGAATGCCTCCCATTGCCAACAGCCGACCGCCAGCGAGCTGCAAGCCTAGGTGACACCAGTGTTGCTGTCATCTCTCAGCCGGCGCAATGGATTGATTGTGCAACAGAATATACGGCCGGAAACACACTCCCTTGTTGCCGGCCGCCGGCAATGAGAATGACCTTGGATGAACTCGGCTACGACTTGCTGCTCATATCAACGCTTATCACCCGCACCGACAAGCGTTCGGCGAGTTGAGCTACGACAGCCGGCGGTTTTCGATCAAGCACAAGTACGGCGTTGCCGTTGGGAGGCCTCGATGCCGCGAGCTGCATCGCTCGCAGAACCGCCCGGTACTTCACGCACTGATAGACGCCTCGCTGGACCTCGCTGACCGATGCAGCGGCAGCCTTAACCTCAACCGCAAGCGATTTGCTGCCATTGTCGAAATGCACATCCAGGCGATCGCCGGATGAAAGATCGCGCTCGCATTTGCCCTTTCCGAAGGCGCCGAAGGCGATGAATTGCTCCGGATGATCCGCGACCCAATGCTTGAGCGCCTTATGTGCCTCGGACTCCGGGCCAGTCGAAAATGCATGGTGGTCGGGGGGTGGGATGGGCTTTCCGCGATCCAGCGGTTTGTCGGCAGTGGGTGGATAGCCAAGGAGGTTTGCAATTTTCGTCCACGCTTCGAAGCTGTGGACAGCCTCGATTGCCTGATTGGCGTATGCCTTCCTGTCCTCGTCGGCCATCTTAGCCAGAAGCTTGGCGGGCTTCCCAAGGTATCGCAGGAGATACGTGTCCACGCCGTGGCTGGGAAGCCTCGTGCGTTCGTTGACGATGATAGAGTTCAACGGTGGTACTGGCTCTCCCAGATCGTCCGCCAGAGTCTCGCAAATATCTCCGATCTTTCCTGCTACAAAGCGATATGTAATCGCCATCGCTGCGGTGCCGCCACTTCGACTTACAGCCTGATTAAGCTTGCCATATGTGATGCGGTCACCGTTCATTGCGGTATGAAGAACGATCGGCAGGGCGATGCGCGTCATGGCATCTGTCCAGCTCACGCCGTTTTCCAGCAGTTCTCGCGCCTTCAATTGTACCCCCCGCCGCCCCACACCGCTGACACCTTTAGTCGGTGCGACCCGCGTGGAAAGGAGCAAGTGTATTTCAAGACTAGCTCCGCGCCTGAGTAGCGGACAAAGCCATCAACTGGGCGAGCAGGACCACTGAATTACTCGCAATCGTCTGTCCGCCTGTCTGTCCGCAGAGCATCATGCCCGGAGAGCCGCAGGAACAGCCTGCTACGTCCTGACTCCCTCTCCGCCACTAACTCGTTGATATTAAACGTGTTTTTGTCTCCTCAAGGCGCCTTGGATAACCCACGGAAAGGTCGCGTCTATTCGCCCTGGCAGCCACGCGAACCCAACTGGAGACGCCTAATTCGGAGCCCGAAATCGCGATGCACTCGCGTCATTCTCTAATGGCCAGTTTTGCACTTGGCATTGGGGCGCTTCACTCCATCACTCGTTCGCGGACCGACTACAAGGCAGGGACGCAGTCCACGCTCGTTTGGGATCATCACGCTGGTTTCATCGGTGCATGGGCAGCTAGCCATGCACCCAAGGTAGGGGGTACCTGCGCCTCCAGTCGGGCATGAAACGATTGACGACAACCCCAGCTGTCATACGATCCGCTGTCGCGCTGCGATCCCGAATGTGAGGACGCTGGGGCCTGCCCACGCCTCGCGCGGCGCGTGACCCAGGAGAAACGAATGACATCCTTGATGACTCTTTCCCGCCGGCGCTTCGCGCAGGCGGCGCTGTTGCTCGTCGCCTCGACGGCGCTGACCCCGGCTCTGGCCGCCGACCCGCTTAAGATCGCGATGATCCTGCCTGGTCCGATCACCGACAATGACTGGAACTCGGTCGGCTACAATGGCCTGCAGGCCGCCGGCAAGGCGCTGGGGGTCGAGACGGCCTATGTCGAGAATGTCACCGACGCCGATGCTGAGCGGCTGCTGCGCGACTTCGCCGAGCGCGGCTATGGGCTGATCTTCGCGCACAGCTTTTCGTTCGGCGATGCCGCGCTGAACGCGGCCGAGGATTTCCCCGCCACCATCTTCATGGCCGGCACCGCGGCGTCACTGGCGCCGAACCTTGGCACCTATTCGAACCCTGACTATCAGGGCGCCTATCTGGCGGGCATGCTCGCTGCGGGTGCCAGCAAAACCGGCTCGGTCGGCTGGGTCGGCGGTATGCCGGCGCCCAACATGCTGGCGAACCTCCACGCCTACGAAGCCGGCGCAAAGGAAATCAAGCCCGAGATCAAGGTGCTCCATACCTTTATCGGCTCATGGTTCGATCCGCCCAAGGCCAAGGAAGCGGCGATCGCGCAGGTCGAGCAGGGCGCCGACGTGCTGAGCGCGCAGGGCGTCGGCGTCATCGACGCGGCCCTGTCGAAGAAGGTGTTGGCGCTCGGCGCGATGACCGACCAGAACCACCTGGGGCCCGAAGTGGTGCTGACCAGCGTCACCTGGGACCTCGGGCCGCTCGTGACGGCGGTCGGCCAGGCGGTGATCGACGGCACCTGGAAGAGCGAGAACTGGTCGTATGGCGTTGCCGCCGGCTCGGTCGGGCTCGCTGATTTCCACGGGCTCGACAAGAATGTCGATCCGGCGGTGCTGAGCGCGGTCAGCGACAAGATCGAGGCGATCAAGGCCGGCACGTTCGAGGTGCCGCTCGATACGACCGAAGTGCAATGATCCCGACGTGACGACCACTGACGAGGACACACCGGCGGTTGCGATGCGGGGTATCCGCGTCGCCTTCGGCCCGGTGGTGGCCAATGACGATGTGAGCTTCGCAGTAGCGCCAGGCGAGATCCACGCGCTGCTGGGCGAAAACGGGGCCGGCAAGACCACGCTGATGCGAGTGCTGGCCGGCCTGCTGCAGCCCGAGGCCGGGACGGTCGAGGTCGGCGGCGTGGTGGTGCGGATCGACGGCCCACTCGCGGCGCGGCGGCTCGGCATCGGCATGGTGCACCAGCATTTCATGCTGGTGCCGACGCTGACCGTGGCCGAGAACATTGCGCTCGGGCTGAAGGAGGTGCGGACCTGGTTTCCGCGGCTCGATCACTTGGCCGACGAGATCGATGCGCTGGGGGCTCGCTTCGGGCTGGCGGTCAACGCACGAGCGCTCGCGGGCGAACTCTCGGTCGCCAGCCAGCAGCGGGTCGAGATCGTCAAGGCGCTGTATCGCGGCGCGAAGATACTGGTGCTCGACGAGCCGACGGCGGTGCTGACACCACAGGAGAGCGCGGCGCTGTTTCCTGTGCTGAGGTCGCTAGCTGAGGGCGGCACCGCGATCGTCTTCATCTCGCACAAGCTTAACGAAGTGATGGCGGTGACCGACCGGATCACCGTGCTCAGGCGTGGCAGGGTAGCGGGGACGCTGCGGACGGCTGAGACGAAGCCGCGCGAGATTGCGCGGATGATGGTCGGCGGTGAGGTAGCGCTGCCGCATCTCGAGGGCACGGTGGCCGACAGCCAGCCCGTGCTCGAAGTCGAAGGGCTGGGGCTAACCGACGTGCGCGGCGTACGACGGCTAGAGGGTGTGAGCCTGACGGTGGGGGCCGGTGAGATCGTGGCGGTGGCTGGGGTCGACGGCAACGGGCAGCAGGAGCTGGCTGAGGCCATCGTCGGGCTGCAGCGGCCCGGTGCGGGGCGGGTGCTGATCGACGGGGTCGAGATGACGCATCGGCCGGTGAGCGAGCGGATCGCGGCGGGGCTGGCGCACATTCCGGAGGATAGGCATCGCACGGCGATATTCGAGCGGATGTCGGTCACCGACAATGCGGTGGCGGAGGAGGCTGGGCGGCCGCAGTTCTCTCGCTGGGGCCTTCGGCGGCGGGGCGAGACGCGGCGCTTTGCCGAGGCGCTGGTTTCCGATTTCGACGTGCGGCTGGGTAGCGTCGAGCAGAGCATCGGCTCGCTCTCGGGCGGCAACCAGCAGAAGGTCGTGCTCGGCCGGGCGCTGAGCCGCGATCCGCGGCTGATCATTGCAGTGCAGCCGACACGCGGGCTCGATATCGGCGCGACGGCGTTCCTGCAGAGCCGGTTACTGGAGCGGCGGGCGGCGGGAGCTGCGGTGCTGTTGATTTCGACCGAACTCGACGAGGTGCTAGCGCTGAGCGACCGGATCGTGGTGCTGTTCAAAGGGCAGGTGACGGGGGTGGTGGAGCGTGCGCAGTTCAGCGTCGAGAAGCTGGGGCTGATGATGGCCGGGAGGGCGGCGTGAGCGAGACGGCGTCCGAGGCCGCTGCCAGGCTGGTGCGGCGGTACCTCTTGCCACGCTCGGTGTTTTCGGGCGTGGCGAGCGTGGTGATCGCGTTCGCAGTCGGGGCGATGCTCATCGCGCTGATCGGGCGGAATCCACTGCTCGCTTACGCTAGCCTGTTCGAGGCGTCGCTGGGGAGCACGAACGGGCTGGCCGAGACAGCGATCCGCACGGTGCCGCTGGCGCTTTGCGGCATCGGCATCGCCCTGGCGTTCCGGGCGGGCGTGTTCAATGTCGGGGCCGAGGGGCAACTGTTCATCGGCGGCACCGCGGCGGCGTGGGTGGGGCTGCAGCTCGCCGGCCAGCCGCAATGGCTTGTTCTGCCGGCGATGGGGATCGCGGCGGCGATTGCCGGGGCGGCGTGGTCGGCTATCGCCGGAGTGCTGAAGCTCAGGCTGCGAGCGGACGAGCTGATCACCACCATCATGCTCAACTACATCGCCATCTATTTCGTCGGCTACCTGCTGCACGGGCCGTTGCAGGATCCGGGTTCGCCGCTGGCGCGGACGGCACGGCTCGGCGCCGAGGCGCGGCTGCCGATGCTGCTCGAGGGGACGCGGCTCCATGCCGGGCTGCTGATCGTCATCCTGGTGGCGATCGTCGCGCAGGTGTTTCTGTGGCGGTCGGTTGCGGGGTTCCGGCTACGGGCCGTGGGCTATAATCCGCGGGCGGCGGAGAATACCGGCATGAACGTCAAGGCGGCGCTGTGGACCGGGTTCCTGGTGTGCGGCGCGCTGGCTGGGCTCGCCGGGTTCTCGGAGGTCGCGGGCGTGCAGCGGCGGATGATCGAGAACCTGTCGCCGGGGTTCGGCTACACGGCCATCATCGTTGCGCTGCTCGGGCAGACCAATCCGCTCGGCGTGCTGGCGGCGGCGGTGCTGTTCGCGGCTTTGCAGATCGGTTCGACGACGATGGAATCCGCGGCCGGGGTACCGAGCGCGCTGACCACGGTGATCCAGGCGCTGGTGGTGCTGCTGCTGATCGGGCAGAACGCGATGCCGCGGCTGTTGCGCAAGCGCGCCGCGGCGGGAGGCTGAGATGGGGTGGCTCGCCGATCCGGTGCTTGCCGGGTTCATCGCCGCCAGCGTGCGGCTGTCAATCCCGATCCTTCTCGCGGCGCTGGGCGGCATGTTCGCCGAGAAGTCCGGGGTGCTGAATATCGGGCTCGAGGGGATGATGCTGATCGGCTGCTTTGTCGGCTTCATCACCGTCCACTGGAGCGGCAACCTGTGGCTCGGGGCCGGGGCGGCGTTGCTGGTCGGGGCGATCGCCGGGTTGGGGCTGGCGTTCTACGCGGTGACGCTCAGGGCCAACCAGGTGGTGGTGGGGATCGCCTTCAACCTGCTGATGCTGGGGGTCTCGGCGTATTTCTTCCGGCTGGCCTTCGGCAGCGGCACCAGTTCGCCGCGGGTCACGCCGTTCGCGCCGGTGGATTTCGGGGCGCTGGCCGAGATCCCGATCCTCGGGCCGCTGCTGTTCCAGCATGATCCGCTGACCTACCTTTCGCTCGGCCTGGTCGCCGCCGCCTGGCTGGTGATGCACCGCTCCACCGTAGGGCTCTCGATCAAGGCGGTGGGCGAGCACCCCGAGGCGGCCGAGACGCTTGGGCTCGACCCGATCGTCATCCGCTATGCGGCGGTGGCGGTAAGCGGGGCGCTGGCGGGACTCGGTGGCGCATTCCTCTCGATCAGCGCGACGGGGGTGTTCCTCGACAACATGACGGCCGGTCGCGGCTATATCGCGCTCGCCATTCTTATCCTCGGGCGTCGGCATCCATTCGGAGTGCTTGTCGCGGCACTGCTGTTCGGCGCGGCGGAGGCGCTGCAGCTTCGCGCGCAGCTGCTGCCTAGCGGGGTACCTCTGCAGTTTCTGATCATGCTGCCCTATGTGCTGACCATCGTGGTGCTCGCGGTTTCGGCGAGCCGAAGCGGTGCGCCGGCGGCGTTGGGGCAACCTTACGAGAAGGGGCGGGCCTAACGGATACCCTCGCGAGACTCACTTTGCTGGCCCACCCGGCATGAAACGAACCGTCTGCTTATCAAAGCCTAGAGTCTGCCTGTGGCACCAAACTGCTCAATGGCAGCTTCTGCTCAAGGCGGACATTTGAGAGGCTACCGCGTGGAGGGAGGGACCTGCTCAAAACCAGTGGTGGAGTTTAGTCGCAAACTAGCTGCCAATCGGTTCGATAAGCTAACGCAATCAATAACTTATAGACTGACCCCCCGCTCGAAATTCCTTAGACATTTACGAGGGTTAGCCAAGATCAACTCCATCGCCATTTCGTGTTCCTCCTCCCCGCCATTAACTAATTGATATTGCGGGTGTTTTTGGTTTTGCAAGGGGTCGCCGGCTAACCCTCGGGAAAGTCGAGTCTATTCGCCTTGGCAGCGGCGCGAACCCAACTGGAGACGGCGAATTCGGAGCCCGAATTCGCGATGCAGTCCGGCCGTTCTCTAATGGGCCATTTCGCACTTGGCATTAGGGCGCTTCATTCCACCACCAGTTCGCTGAACCGACTCGTTGGCAGGCAGTAGCGGCGTAGAAGGTCCACTTTTGCGCCAATAGCGGACGTTCGCTGCACGAAATCGCCCCGCGGTGTGCGCTGCGCAATTGCTCAGACCATCGCCCCCGTGGCGGCGACGCGGACGGCCTCAAACGTGATCGGCTAGAGATCGCGGTTCACGCCCTCTACCAGGCGGATTTTTCGGGCGTTGATCTCCCATACGGCGGAGATAACCCGGCCACGGGTTCGCTTGCTCACGTTGCGCTGGCCCTTCAGCGCGCGATGTACCGTGCTCTCCGCGACACCGGCGAGGGTCGAGATTTCCTTGATGGTGCCGAGACGCTCAATGCCGAGAGCGGGTTCAAACATCTCTAGCCCTCCCAGTTGGTAAATCCGACTTCCCGGAGGAAGCTCCGGCTCGCTGCCAGGTCATCGAGGATGCTGCCGGTGTTTCGCGGATCGCGTTCCTGCTCGATGGTGATGTAGCCCGCGTAGCCCCGCGACTTGAGCAGGTCGTAGACGGCACCGTAGTCGATCGAGCCGCGGCCGATGGGACACATCACCCCCTTGGCGCAGGCATCGAAGAAGCGGATGCGCTCCTGCATGACCGCGTCGAACACGACCGGGTCTATGTCCTTGAAATGGATATAGTCGATGCGGTCCCAGTAGCGGCGGAGCGTCTCGACAGGGTCCATGCCGGCATAGGCGGTGTGCCCGGTGTCGATGCAGAGGCCGGCAATCTCTGCCGGGACGTCCTCGACGATCCGCTCGATCTCGTCGGCGAACTCGATGTGGCCGCCGGCGTGCGGGTGAATGACGGCACGGACGCCGAAGCCGTCTCGTGCGCGCTCGGCGATGGCGCGGATGTTTCCGATCATGCCCGCCCAGGCTTCGCGGTCGAGGCGAACCGCGCGGTCGGAATGCCCGGCGGCATAGTCCCGCGCGTCGTGCCCCCAGTCCATGACGGTGAGATACGGCGCTTCGAAACGCTGGTGGACATGGTTGGCCGGCTTGGGCAGGCGGGTGATGAGGGCGCAGATTTCTTCGGTCTGGCGCAGCAGGTTCTCGCGATTCCGGGGATCGACGAGGTTGTCGAAAATCGTGCCGGCGACGATGCGAAGATTGCGCTGGTCCAGCGCCGCTGAAACCGGGTCCACGTCGAGCGGCAGGTAGCCGTAGGGGCCGAGTTCCAGCCCGTCGAAGCCGGCAGCGCGTGCTTCGTCCAGCACGTGCTCCCAGGCCGGCAGATGCGGGTTCCTGACGTCGTCCACGCCCCAGCAGCACGGGGCGCAGGTGATGGTGATGGGAACGCTCATGCCGTTGCTCTCGCTTCTGACCGGATCTCAGCGGCTGATTGTTGCCTTCAGTGCATCGACCGAAGACTGGATGCCGGCCTCGACGGACATGGTGAAATCCTCCATCTCGAGGCTCACCCAGCCGTTGTAGCCCTGCATGCGGACGACCGAGAAAAACTCCTTCCACCACTGCAGATCGTGCCCGGCGCCCACCGCCACGTAGTTCCACGTGCGGTTGGCGACGTCCGTCACCTCGCGAAGCTCCAGCAGCCCGTCGACATCGGCCCGCCCGCGTTCGATGCGGGTGTCCTTGCCGTGGCAATGGTGGATGGCGCTCCCCAGGGCGCGCGCAGAGGCGATCGGATCGGCACCCATCCACATCAGGTGGCTGGGATCGAGGTTCATGCCGACCTTGGGACCGACTGCGTTGCGCAACCGGAACAGGGTCTCCGGGTTCCACACCAGCATGGCGGAGAAGTTCTCGAGCGCGTACTTCTCGACGCCAACCTCGTCGGCCAGCCTGACGAGATCGTGCCACAGCGGGAAGGCACGGTCTTCCCACTGGTAGCGGTCGCGCTCCGGCATCTCGTTGGGCCAGGATTTGGTGTAGACGAGCCAGTTCGGCACCATGTCGCCCGGGGCCGCTTCCGGAAGCCCGGACATGGTGACGACCGTCTTGACGCCGATGGCGCCGGCGAGACGGATGGTATCCTCCATCTCCTTGCGATGGCGCTTGCCCATCTCGCCTGGATCGAGGGGATTTGCCGAACAGTTCAGCGCTGCGATGTGGAGGCCGCGAGCCTCGATCTCTTTCAGCTTGGACTTGAGCAGCGCCTCGTCGGCCAGCAGTTCGTCAGCGCGAAAATGCGGCGCCGGCGACCAGCCGCCGCCGGTCATTTCGACGCCCTCGACGCCCAATGCCACGCACTTGTCGAGCATCTGGGTGAACGGCAGATTGCCCATGACGTCGGTGCAGATAGAGAGTTTCATCGTCGTTCCGTCCAAAGAAGGGGCGCGCCGGAGCGCGCCCCAGGGGGGAGAAGGGTTACTGGAAGTCGACCCAGGCCGAGCCGGCGTCGGCGGAGCGCACGCAGTTCTCGAGCCAGCGCACGCCTTCGGTGCCGGCCTTGATGCCGGGGTAGTGATGGGTCGCGAGGAAGGCCTTGTCGCCGCGGTTGCTGGCGTCGATGGCCTCTGCGATCCACAGGTAGATGTTGGACCAGCTGTCACCGAGCCCTTCGGTATGGAGCGCACCCATGCGGTCGACCGCCAGGCTCTCCTCCTCGAGATACGGCATGCCGTGGTGCAGGATGCGGTTCGGCTCGCCCTGCACGTCGTAGAGTAACTGGTCGGGACGGGAATCGGACCACTCGAGGGAGGCTTTGGAACCGACGAAGCGGTAGCGCTGGGAGCCCATGTTGCCGGCGTTCACCGAGGACACCCAGAGCCGGCCACGGGCCCCGTTGTCGTAGTGGGTCAAGACCGTCGCGTGGTCTTCGAGCGGCGCGCGGGTCGCAATGAAGGCCTTGCGGTCGCAGAGCAGCTTCTCAATCCTGAGATGCGGCAGCACGATCTCGGAAAGGTAGTAGAGGTGGGTGCCGATATCGCCCAGAACGAAGGTCGGACCGGCGGTCCGGGGATTGGTGCGCCACTTCACGGCCTCGCCCGCGCCGACGTCGTCGCCCGCGTTGAAGCCGTGGGTGTATTGCAGGTCGACGATGCGGATGTCGCCCAGCATGCCCTTCTTCACCATCGCCGCCATCTGGTGGACCAGCGGATGGCCGGTGAAGCCGTAGGTGACGCCGACGATCAGGCCCTTCTCTTCGGCCAGCTTTTCGATCTCTAGGCATTCGGCAACGCTGAAGAACAGCGGTTTTTCGCAGATGACGTGGAGGCCAGCCTCGAGGCAGGCCTTGGTGATTTCGTAGTGGGTAAAATTGGGGGTGGCGATGGAGACCACGTCAACGCCATCCTCACGCTTGGCCTCCCCTGCGATCAGTTCCTTGTAGTCGGCGTAGCAGCGTCCGGCGTCGACGCCGATGTTGACGCCGAAATCCCGGCCGCGTTCGGCATCCAGATCGAAGGCGCCGCAGACGAGGCGGTATGTGCCGTCGCGCAGCGCGCCGGTGCGGTGCTTGTAGCCGACCTGCCCGGTCCGACCGCCGCCGACCATGCCCCAGCGAAGCGGGGCCTTGATGGATCTTTCGCCATTCAACATCTTCTTTGCCTTCATAGTTATTCGAAACGTGGAGTCGGGCCCGCGGACAGCAGGAGCCAGTGCCGCGGGCGCTAGAGCGGCGACAGGATCGCAGTCATTTCGCGGGCCAGTACTGGTCGATGTAGCGCTGCATTTCCTTGCGCATGAACCGGCCCGACTCGTCGGCACGCTCTTCCCAGGCGAAGACGCAAGCCGTCATGATCCCGTCGAAGCCGATTTCGGCCAGCGTGCCGAAGAAGTCATCCCAGGGCACTTCACCCTGGCCGATGTTGAGATGCTGGTGCACGCGGGCGGTCGAGCCCGGCGGGTTGATGATGTAGCGCAGCCCCGAGCTGGCCTTGTGGTTGAACGTGTCGCCCACATGCACATGTGCGAGGACGTCGGCGCACTCGCGCAACATCGCCTTGGTGTCGTCGCCGAAATAGAAGGTGTGCGGGGCGCAGTAGAGGAACTTGACGCTCTTGGAATTGACCGTGCGGATAATGTCGACCGCCGGCTGCAGCGTTTCCACCCAGTCTTCCGGATGCGGCTCGATGTGTAGGGTGATCCCCTGCTTCTCGAGCAGTGGCACCAGTTCCTCCAACGAGCGCCACCAGGCGTCCTCGCACGCTTCGATCATCGAACCGGTGTGGCAGCAGTAGCAGGTGCCCTTGTCCGGGTGCGGCCCGCGCCCGAACTCGGAATTCATGACGTCGACTTCCATCTCGACGGCGATCTCGATGGCGCGCTTCCAGTGACGGACGGCGGCCTGCCGCTCATCCTCGTCGTTGGAGGCCCAGCGGTACATCGGCAGCAGCGAGGCGATCCCCACCCCCTGCTCCTTGAGCGCGCGCTTGAAGGACTTCACCCGCTCGGGAAAGACGCGCGGCGCCTTGAACCACTCGAGGAAGTCGCCACGTGGCGACAGCTCGATCCAGTCGTAGCCAAGTTCCTTCACCTTCGCCGGGAGGTCCTCGAGCGACAGGTGGCGGTGCATGAACGGGTCAAGTGCGATCTTCATCGGTGTCTTCCTGGTGCGAAGGGAGCGAACTGCTACGGCGTGGCGCCAGAAGGCGCGCCGGCGTCGGAATTCCTGTGGCTTTCGATTTCGGCTTCCAGCGCGGCCATGGCCTCGCCGCCGGCCATCAGGTCGGTGATTTGCTCACGGGTCATCTCGCCCTTCCTGAAATCGGCTGCCTTGGCGCCGCGAATGAGCACCGCGAAGTGATCTCCGACGGTCATGGCGTGCATGACCTGGTGGGTGATGAAGATCACCGCCAGACCGCGCTTGCGGGCCTCGAGAACGATGCGCAGGACGTGCGCCGCCTCCTTGACACCCAGCGCAGCGGTCGGTTCATCGAGGATGAGCACTCGGGCACCGAAGTGCACGGCGCGGGCAATCGCCAGCGCCTGGCGCTCGCCACCCGACAGGCCACCCACGAGGCGATCACCATCGTCGATCCGGGTGATGCCGAAGCCTTGCACGGCTTTGACGGCGATCTCGTTGGCGGTTCGTCGGTCGTAGATGTTGAGCGGACCGAATTTTCGCGTCGGTTCCACCCCGACAAAGAACGACCGGCCGATGCTCATTAGCGGAAACGTGCCGCCGAACTGGTGAACTGTCGCGATGCCGCGGTTGGCCGCATCGCGGGGCCCGGTGAATTCGACCACTTCACCGTCCATCTCGATGGTCCCCGAGCTCGGCTTGAAGACGCCTGCGAGGGTCTTGATGACGGTCGACTTGCCGGCGCCGTTGTCGCCCAGGAGGCACAGCACTTCGCCCGCGTTCACTTCGAGCGAGATGTCATGCAGCACGTCGATCGGACCGAAATGCTTGCTGATGTTCGACAGCTTCAGGATCGGCTTTGCCATCACTTGGCCCCCTTGGTTTTGGGCGCATAGGAGAGGGCCGCCCGGCGGAAGGTGTTGTTCATCAGCACGGCAAGTAGCAGCAGCACGCCGATGATCAGGCTGGACCAGTTGCGGTCGAAGTCAGTGTAGTAGATGCCCTGGGTCACGATGGCGAAGGTGATGGTTCCGAAGAAGATACCGATCACCGAGCCGAACCCGCCGGTCAGCAGCACGCCGCCGACGACGACCGAGATGATCGAGTTGAAGATGAAGGACTGGCCGCCCGCGACCTGCGCGGAATTGTAGAGGATCGCCTGGCACATGCCGACGAAGGCAGCGCTGGTGGACGACAGGACGAACAGCGTGATGGTCAGCCGTTCGGTCGGGATCCCGGCGTTGCGCGCGGAAACCTTGTCGCCGCCCATGGCGAAGACCCAGTTCCCGAACTTTGAGAAGTGGATGAAGTAGACGTAGGCCGCCGTGGCCACGAGCCACCAGATGACCATCACCTGAAGCTGGCCGAACACGAAATCGCCAAATACCGCTTTGGCAAAGCCATCGGTCTTAAGGGCGACACTGGTGGATTTGGTGATGAAGACCGACAGGCCCAGCACCATGCCCTGGACCGCAAACAGGCTGCCGAGCGTGACGATGAGCGAGGGCACCGCCGTCCGCACCACCATCAGGCCGTTGATCAGGCCCACGACGACGCCAAGGCCCAGCGTGGCGGCAATGCCGACCCAGATCGGCAGGCCGAAATGCCCGGAGATGATGGACACCGTCATCGCACCGGCGGGGACCATGGCGCCGACCGAGATATCGAGTTCGCCCGCGATCATCAGCAGGCCGACCGGAATGGCGATGACGCCCAGGGTGGCCGCAACGTTGAGCCAGCTCGACATGCCGGCGATCTTCAGGAACGAGGTCCCGCCGAAGATCGAGAAGAAGACCAGCACGGCCACGAGGCCTAGCAAGGCACCCGCCTCGGGACGGCGCAACAGCCCGCCAAGCGAGAAGCTACGGTTCATTGGGACTCTCCCGAATTCAAGAACGAGATGGCCCGCCGCAGAGGGGCGGCGGACCGAGGTCGTCAGCACGCGATCAGCGCGCGCCCTTTGACACGCCAGCCAGCGTCGCATCGATGTTAGACGCATCGACGATGCCCGGGCCGGTCAGGACCGGGAACGTGGGCAGGTCGGTGCCGAAGTCGATGGCGGAGGCCAGCAAGGTTGTCGCGAGGAACCCCTGCAGGTAGGGCTGCTGGTCGATGGCGAACAGCTGCGTGCCGCCCTTCACACGGTCGAGGCCGGCCTGGTTCAGGTCGAACGTGCCAAGCATGGTCGTGGCCGTCTTGTCGGCCTGGCTGATGCCGATAGCCGCCGAGTCCGCATCGCCGGCCGAGATGGTGATCACGCCGTCGATGGTTTCATCCTGCAGCAGCGTCGCCTTGATGGCTTCCGCAACCGCGGTGGCATCGCCGAACGAAGTCGAGGGCAGCGGCAGTTGCGCACCCTTGCCGCCCTTGGCGGTGATGCCGTCGATCACGCCCTTGCAGCGCGCTTCGATATTGGCAGTGCCCGGCAGCGTGTTGATGCAGAGCACGTTCTTCTGGCCGTGCGCGGCGAAGTACTCGCCGCCTGCCGTGCCGGCCACGTATTCGTCCGAGCCCACATAGTTGATGGCGCCCAGTTCATGGGCCTTGTCCGCCCCGCCAGCGTTCATCAGGATCACCTTGATGCCGGCCGCGACCGCGTCCTTGATCGCCGGGTCCTCGGCTTCCGTCACCCAGTCAGGGATCACCAGCCCATCGACGTCCATCGAGATCGCGGTGCGGATCAGCTGCACCACGTCAGGCGCGAAATTGTCGTAGTTGACGAGGCGCAGGTAGTTGACCGAGCCGCCATTGGCGACGATCCCGGGCGTCGCGTCGTCGAGGCCCTTCTTGATGATGTTCCAGAACGCGTCGTCGTTCGACCCCCCGACGACCGCGATGTTCGCCGCCATGGCGCTCGAGGCCATCAGAGACGCCGCTACCAGTGCCGTAAGAAGATACTTCGCTTGTTTCACATTTCCCTCCCTGGAGCATTCGCCCCTTGTGGCGGCGATACTCAACAGCTCAGGATGAGAGTCAACGAAAGCTGAACTGGCTCATTGATTTCATTCCATCCATGTCATACGGTCTCATTCAATGATACGAAATGACACGAGATCGACGTGGCGCGCCCGACAATTCGTGACCTCGCTGAAGCAGCAGGGGTGTCCATCTCCACGGTGAACCGGGTGCTGGCCGGCGCCGAAAACGTCCGCGACGCCACCATGAGGCAGGTCCGCGATGCGGCAGAGCGGATCGGCTTCTACGGGCTGGGGACCATTCAATCGAGCGTCGCCGCGCGTCGGGCCAAGCACCGCTTCGGCTTCCTGTTGCTGCAGCCAACCCGCCTCTACAGGAACGTGGCGGCTGCCCTGGAGGCGGCCGCGCGAGGCCTCGAGGGCCACGACATCGAACTCGAGATCGAGTTTGCCGAAGACCTGGCGCCACAAACCACGGCGTCCAAACTGCTCGCACTGGGGCAGACCTGCGACGCGATCGGGGTCGTGGCGCCGGTGCACGCCCTGGTCGCCGGCGCCATCGGCGAACTGGAGCAGCGGGGGGTGCCGGTCTTCGCGCTGATCTCGCAGAGCTCACCCACCGGTCAGCTGCGCTATGTCGGGCTGGACAACTGGAAGGTGGGCCGGACGGCGGCCTGGGCGGTCGCACATGCCTGCAAGGAGCCGGGCAAGGTCGCGATCCTCGTCGGCAGTCACCGATTCCGCAGCCAGGAAATGAACGAAAGCGGCTTCCGCTCATACTTCCGCGAGCACGCCCCCCACTTCACCGTTCTCGAGGCGCTCTCGACCTTCGAGACGAGCAGCGTGTCGCAGGAGATCACCGAGAAGCTCCTGTACGAGCACCCCGACCTCGCCGCCATCTACGTGGCCGGCGGCGGCATCACCGGAGTGCTGTCGGCGCTACGCAACGCCGACAAGGCGGGCGAGATCGTCATTATCGCCCACGACCTGATGGACGTGACGCGCACGGCGCTGCTCGATCATTCGGTGACCGTGGTGCTGGCCCATCCACTGGAGCGCCTCGCGACCGAGATCGTCTCGAACATGGTGCGCGCGACATCAAACCTGGAGGACTCTCGCAACCAGACAAGCATCCTGCCCTTTGATATTTTCACGTCAGAGAATGTGTAGCCGCGCGACCTTCGAGCGATGCAATGGCACCTGGGGAATCTGAGACGGACGCCATTCCGGGCGGGGAGATCCAGTCAGCGGGTGCCTAAACGCCAGCACAGCAGACGACCGCTTATGGCCCAAAGCGGCCGTCGAGAACTGGGCAACTCTGTCCCGAACGAGGCACTCCGACCCAACTCTGTCGTGTCGCCCTACTTCGGTCAGTGGCGCCCAAGCATCCTAGTCGAGTTCGATGATGCTGCATCCATAGGCCGGTAGCGACAGCTTACCGCCGCGTACTTTGCCGTCGTCGAGCAAGTTCTTGCCCGCAGGCACATTACCGATGCTTGCCAGCTCACCCATCGTATTGAGGATGAAAAGCAGGCGGCGGTCCTTGCTCTCGCGGATGGTCGCTTCGACGCCGGCCGGCATGTCGGCGATGAGCGGCACGATACCGGCGGGCGCCAGCACTTGATCGGCCAGCACCTCGACCAGAGCATCGCTGAGGTACGTACCTAGGTAGATCACCTGGCCCTTGCCGACCGTACGGGAGGTCATTGCGGCCACGCCCTCGGCGAAGCGGTTCGCCCAGCGGCCGATTACCCTGGTGCCGGGGGCGACATTAAGCAGCTCGTAAAGATGCGCCGCCGTCACCTGCGCATTGCCGATCTTGAGCTCGTATTGGCGGCTCGCCGACGTCGCCGGCAGCTTCTCGCGGACCGTGTTGGCGCCGAACCGGCCGCCATGCGCGAACAGGCCATCGCCGCCGACCGGCGTCAAACGTCCGAACTCCTCGACCGTGATACCGGCCAGCGCCGAGAGCGTCTTGCCCGGCGAGGTCTCGTGGATGACGTGGTTGTTGACGTCGCGGGATCCGGTGCGACCGCTGAGGATCACCGTTCCACCGGCCTTGGCGAAGGCCTCGATGCGCGCCGTCCACGCATCGGTCCATTTCAGCCAATGCGGCACATAGAGTGCCTTGAGCTTCGATAGATCGTCCTCGGGATGGATGAAGCCGCAGGCGATGTTGTGCCGGTAGCAATAGCGATGCAGAAGCGTCGCATCGTCCTGCGGGCTCGGCAGGCCGATGGGGTAGGAGCGGTGCATCTCCTGATTGTCGAAATCTGATCCGGCGATGCCCAAATCCATGCGCACATGCGTGCCAAGGATCTTGTCTTTGAGCGCCGTAACCTCACCCGCAAACTGCTTGGCCTCGTCATAGCGGCGGCGCGGGATGTCGTCGTGATCGATGATGCCCATCCAGTAGATCTCGGCGCCGAAATGTGCCGGCCGCCAGCGGAAGAACATCACGCCATCGGCGCCGCGCGCCACCGAGGTGTAGGCCATGCGGCGCATCTCGCCGGGTTCGGGCGTCAGCGTCGAAAAGTTCGGCTGTGCGCCGAAGCCAGATTGCTGCTCGGGCACAATGAAATTGCCGGTGAAGCCGCGGCAGATATCGAGTTGAAGCGCCTGCGCTTCGCCGACGCCGCCGACACGCTGCTTCTCGTCATCAAGATACGGGTAGATGTCGAAGCCGAGGAAATCGAGATCGGTCGAGAACTCGCCACGGAAGTCGATGTCGTCGATGCGGCCCAGATTGTGGAAAACGAACCAGTCCGGATTGGTGGCGCGCAGGATCAGCACCTGATCGTGCTGGAACCGCGCCGTGACGAAGGCGAGGAAGCGGTGATAGTCGACCACATGGGTCGGCCCGACCGGGGCCGGGGCGTAGTCGAGGGGCAGCACCACCTGATCGAAATCGTCGTAGGCGGTGGCCCAGAAATGCCCGCCCCACGCATCGTTGAGCGCGGCGATGGTCTTGTACTTGTCCTGAAGGAAGGCCTGGAACTCGAGCAGCGTTACCGGTCCGTAGGACAGCGACCCGGAAGTGTTGAGCTCGTTGTCCGTCTGCCAGCCGATGATGTGCGAATTGCCGCGATAATGCTCGGCCATCGCCTTAGTGATGCGCTTCGAATGCTCGCGGAACACTCCGCTCGCAAGATTGGCGTGCTGGCGCGAACCATGGCTCATGGCGCGGCCATTGGCATCGACGCGCAATACTTCGGGATAACGCGCCGTCAGCCAGCGCGGGGGCGTCGCCGTCGGCGTGCACATGATGGTCTTGATGCCGGCTTTGCCCAGCACATCTATGGCCCGGTCGAATAAATCGAAATCGAACGTCCCCTCATGCGGCTCTAGAATGTGCCAGGCGAATTCCGCAAGTCGCACCGCGTTGAAGCCCGCGGCTGCCATGCGGTCGGCGTCGCGCTGCCAATAGCTCTCATCGATATGCTCGGGGTAATGTGGGGCACCGACGAGGAAAGTGTCGGTCGCGATCGGCCGCCAGACAGAGAGCGGCGCGGATTTCGAGGCAGTCGTCATAGTCGGAAAACTCCAGGCGATAGTCTATTTGATGGCGCCGGCGGTGAGGCCGCCCTGCCAGAACCGCTGCAGCAGCAGGAACACCACGATGACCGGGATGATGCTGACCAGCGCGCCGGTGATGACGATCGAGAACAGCACCTGTCCGCCGCCACCGCCCTGCTGCGCGAGTTGATACCAGGTCGCAAGGCCCACCGTGATCGGCTGATACTCCTGCGAGCGCAGGACGATCAGCGGCAGGAAGTAGTTGTTCCAGGTCCCGACGAACGAGAGCAGCGCCACGGTCACCATGCCCGGCGCCACCAGCCGCAGCACGATGGCGCGGAAGATCATGAACTCGCCGGCGCCATCGATACGCGCGGCGTCGAGCAGTTCGTCATCGACGCCCTGTTCGATATAGACGCGCATCAGATAGACACCGATCGGCGAGATCATCGAGGGCAGGATCACGCCCAGGGGATTGTCGCTGAGACCCGAAAGCGCCAGCAGCAGGAAGATCGGCACCACTAGGGCCGTCTGCGGGACAAACACCGCGCCCAGCACGAGCCCAAAGGTCAGATTTCGGCCGCGGAACTTGAACTTCGCGAATGCGTAGCCCGCCGCTGTTGCCAGCAGCGCCGCACCTGCCCCCGAAATGGTCGAGTAGAGCACGCTGTTGACCATCCAACGCAGGAACATGCCATTGTCGCGCGAGAACAGATCGAGCAGATTCTGCCAGAGGTTGAACTCGGTGCCGAAGCCGAAGCCGAACGTGGCGAACAGGTCGCCATTTGTTTTGGTTGCCGATAGGACCAGATAGAGCAGCGGCGCGAGGCTGTAGACGAGGAACAGTGACAACAGCAGCGTGAGCATGATCCGCGAGCGCTGCCGTTCGCCGGGCAGGCGCCTGGCAGCTTCGAAAGTGGCGATGTCGGTGGTCGCAGTCATCATTGCTCCGGCCGCCGGCGGTTGGTGATCAGGGTGAAGATGTAGGAGGCACCGGCGATCACGATGCCAAGCACGAACGAGACGGCGGCTGCATAGCCATACTGCTGGTTCTGAGTCGCCAGCGAATAGGCATAGAGGTTCGGCGTGTAGCTCGAATTGATGGTGTTTCTGGCGAGCGCGCGCATCAAATATGGCTCATTGAACAGCTGCAGTGTGCCGTTGATCGAAAAGATGATGGTGAGCAGGATCGCCGGCCACAGCAGCGGCAGCTGGATCAGCCGCGCAAATTGCCAGGGCGAGGCGCCATCTATCCGCGAGGCCTCGGCGAGGTCCGACGGGATCGCCTTCAGCGCGGCGTAATAGATCACCATATTATAGCCGACATATTCCCACGTCGCGATATTGGCCAACGAGAAGATCATCGCGCCCGGCGACAGGAAGTCCGGCGGTGGCAGGTTGAACGCCTTGGCCATCTGCGTGAACGGGCCGAAGGTAGGGCCGTAAAGATAACCCCAGATGATCGTCGCGATTACGCTCGGCACGGCGTACGGGAGGAAGAAGCCGAGCCGGAAGACGCCCTTGGCATAGATCTGGCCACGATCGAGCACGATGGCGAACAGCAGAGCGAGACCCAGCATGATCGGCACCTGGACGATCCCGAAGATAACGAGGTTCCAGACGCCGCCCCAGAACTTCGCGTCGCCCGCCACCTTGATATAGGCCGCGGTAGCGGCAAACTGTCGGCCACCGACAAGCGTGTCGCGGAACAGGCTCATGTAGAACGCATACACAAGTGGCGCGACGATGAAGGCGATGAACAGCAGCAAGAATGGCGCCAAGAAGAGATAGGGCGCGAGCTTTCGTGACGTAAAACCGCCCGATCGCGCTGGGTGCGTCGTAGCGGCTGGCGAAGTCGACATTGCCATGGTCCCCCGTCCGGCAAGATGAAGAGTTCGGGCGCGCCGATCAGGCGCGCCCTGCCGTTGCCCGGGAGATTAGGCTACGGTGAAGCCTTGTTCCTGCGCGTAGGTGACCACGGCGTCCTGGATGCGGTCGAACGCATCCGACAGCGTGCCGTTGCCGCTGAGCGAGGCGCCGAATTCATCGGACATCGACTGGTACAAGAAGCTCTGGAACGGGCTCCATTCAAACGGCGTCACAGCATTCGACGACTTGGCGAACACCTTGTTCACTTCCTGTCCGCCGTAGAAATCCATCTTGTTGCCCGCCCATTCCGGGCTCGACAGTAGCGCGTTGGTGGTGGGGAAGAAGAATTGCTTGGTAGTGTAGAGCTTTGTGGCTTCGGGATCCCTGCACAGCCAGATCGCGACTTCGGCGGCCTCGGGCAGATGCTGGGTCGCTTTCAGCACGGCCAGTGATGAGCCACCCCAGGCGCCGGTCGCGAACTTGCTCGCGTCCCACTGCGGCAGATCGGCGGCACGCCACTGGCCCGCGCTGGTCTTGGCGAACGAGGTCAGGAACACCGGACCCCAGCCCGCAGTGAGCCAGGTGGCATAGCGGCCCGAGTCGAGGCCGGTGTACCACTCATTGTTGAAGCCCGGCTTGGTCTCGATGACACCGGCGGAAATAAGGTCCTGCCAATAGGCGGCGAAGTCCTTAGAAATCTTGTCGTTGATGTTGATCACGAGCTTGTCGCCATCGCGGCTGACCGGCTTCCAGCCCATCGGCCACAGCAGAGCATTGACCCAGTCGCCTGAGCTGAACAGCGCGTCCGTTAGGTAGACATCGGGATCCGCCGCATGCAGCTTCTTGGCCGCATCGGCAAACTCGGCCCAAGTGGTGGGCGGCGTGATCCCATGCTTGTCGAAAACGTCCTTGCGATAGAGCATCGCCATCGGACCGGTATCCTGCGGCATGGCGTTGACCACATCGCCCTTGCCGAGCTGGCTCCACGTGCCTTCTGGGAACTCCGCCTTGTGCGGGTTTGCCCACTGGCCGATGTCGGCGAAAGCGTCCAACTGGCGGAAGCTCTCGAGGTGCTGGAATTCGATTTGGACGACGTCGGGCAGGCCGCTGCCCCCCTGGAGGCCCGCACGGACCGCCTGATACTCCGGGTCGCCCTGGCCGGCATTCACGAGTTCGACCTGGATGCCCGAGTGCGCGGCGTTGAACATATCGACCTGAAGCTGAAGATCCGGCACCCACGACCACAGCACCACCTTGACGGGATCGGCACCACGAACTGCCGCTGGCAGGGCGGCCACCGCAACGCTCGCACCCGCAACTTTCAAGAAGTCACGACGCTGCATCGTCCGCCCGAGCGGATTGAAAATCTTCGTCATTGAAGTCCTCCCACGAAAGATACGCTCCTGCACGACGCAGGGCGCATTTTTTCTTTCAGTTAGAAACTTAATGCCGAGATTCCGTCGATGTCAATCGCGAACGATTGATCTTCAGTCGGCCATCGCGAGGCTGTTGGCAGGGTTGAGCGTGGTCGCATCGAGCACTAGGCGCACCGCTCCAAGCACGATGTCGCGGTGCCCCAGCGCGCCTATCACGAGGCGCGGCGGGTCGTACACATTGCCTTTGAGGCGATGCCGCAGCACATCGAGCACCAGATCACCGCCGCCGACGACCCGGCCCGCCAGTACGATGATTTCGGGGTTCATGAAGGCAGCAACACTGCCCACCGCCATGGTCGCGTAGTCGAGTAGTTCGGTCACGACTGGCGCGATTTTGCCCGCCTGCCGGTCGGTGACGGCAGCCAGCGTGAGCTTCCCCGCCGCATAGTGCGTGTTGGCCTCTTCGAGCATCCTGGTCGCCTGTTCGGGGATGCCGAAGAAGCGCAGCGATTGCTTGTCGCCCAGATGTTCGAACGGCCGCCCGGTGAGGAGAGGGTCATCGAGATACCAGCCGAGTTCGCCTGCCGCATGCGAGTGCCCGCCATAGAGCTTGCCGTCGATCACGACGCCCGCGCCGGCACCCGGCCCGATCGAGAGGCTCACGACGCTGTCAGCGCCACGCCCGGCCCCGAATCCCCATTCGCCCACGGCGGCGAGGTTGCGCCCGTTCTCGACAACGATGGGCATCTGAAAATGCTCGCCGAGCCGCGCCCGCAACGGCATGTCGCGCCAACCGAGCCCGAGCGTCAGCACCACTTCGCCCTCCGGCTGCCGGACGATCGAGGGCAGGCCAATGCCGATGCCGCGAATGGTCTGGCCGCGCGGGCGGGGCGCCGCCATCAGCCGGCGGATCAGGCCGACCAGCTTTTCGAAATTGCGCTCGCCATCATCGTCGGCCGTCTCGTGCATCTCCGTCTGCACGGCGCCTTCGAGATTAGCCACGGCGCCGTAGAACTCGCCCTTGCCGGCCTCGATACCGATGATCGCATGCGCCGCACCGCGGAACTTGACGCGCGCCCGAGGCCGGCCCCGGACATTGGCCTCGTCAAACCCGTCATACGCCACCAAATCCTCGGCAATCAGATCCTCGATCACCCGCATCACCGTCGGGATGCTGATGTTCAGTCGCTCGGCGAGGCTCGAAGGTGATGTCACTCCTTCGGTGCGGATCAAATCCACCACGGCCGAACGATTGAGTCGGCGTAACAGACTCGACGTCGTGGGCTGGCGCTTCATTCACGGACCAGTTGCAAAAGGCCGGCGGACCGGCAACGAGCGTCGGCATAGACCAGAACCGTGCCAGAGTCCGCCTTTTTCTGATGAGGCCGAACGTCCGTTGTCGCTCCGCAGTGAAAGCTACCGCGGTAGCCCGTTCGACGATTGCGGCGATCCGCGGCGGGGCGTCCAGGCCCTCCGGAGTCACTGCGACTCCGGTTGCTTCAATCGGTTACAAGCTCGTCCGCACTTGGCGCAAAGGGAGCGGGCGAGATCGCAACCTGTGGTGGAGTGGGTCGCCACTAAGGTGGTACACGAGTGGATAAGCTAATGCGATCAATAACTTAGAGAACGATGGTGCCCGAAATTCCTTAGACATATCCGGGGGTTAGCAAGATCAATTCCACCACCATTTCGTGTCCCTCCCTCCCCGCCATTAACTCATTGATATTACCTGTGTTTTTGGACTCCAAAGGATGCCTGGGTTAACCTTCGGAAAGGTCGAGTCTATTCGCCCCGGCACCCGCGCGAACCCAACTGGAGACGGCGAATTGGGAGCCCCGATTTTGCGATGCAGTCGGGCCATTCTCTCACGGGCCATTTAGCACTTGGCATTGGGGCGCTTCATTCCACCACCAGTTCGCGGGTGGACTTCATAGTGTCCAATGGGACAATGGGGGCCCTGCGCACATACTCCGCCCGACCGCTTCTGAACCAGCGCGGACTCTCAAAAACCGTCGCCTCTAGCGGCGCGCGCGGGGCGGGGGCGTGTTGCGCCGGCTTCGAGCCCGAGCCGCTGAATCGGCGCACCCGGGCTCATGCAAAGCTTTCGCGGCCTCGCGCCTACCCGTCGATCTGCATCGAACTCGACAGCTCGCGGTAGGCTTCGATCTGCTGCTTCAACGTGGCGACCTTCTGCTCGGCCGTTGCGATTGCGTCGGCACCGGCGAAAAAGCGGGACGGAAGATCAGCCTGCTGGTCGAGAGTGATGAGTGCCTGTGCCAGCTTGGCGGGATCGCCACCCTGAGTGCCGCTTGCCCCAGTCCAGAACGCCTCCGGGCAGCCCGCTTCTCGGCGTAGTCGGCGATGTGCAGATCGGCGTACTGGGTTGACTCTTTCGTCAGCAGTTCGCCCTGCTGATCGGTCACAGCCTCTTCAACCGCCGCTGGTACGGCACAATTGCTAAGGGCCGACTGGAGCCGCGCCAGCTCGTCGTCAAGGGTGTGAACGTATCGCTGCTGGTGTCGATGCTGGCATTGCTAGCCACCAGCGTCATCATCTCGGAGGCCGTGTTTAGCTTCCTGCCCATCACCAGTTCCTTCAGTGCCCGTCAGATGCATGCGATGCTCGGCTATGTGGCGCTGCTCATCGTCTCCGTTCACCTCGGCCTGCACTGGACCATGATCATGGGCGTCGTACGCAAGCTCTGTGGAATAATCTCCCAGAGCCGGCTCCGGACCTATGCGCTTCGGGCGATTGTGATCGTGGTGGGGGCATTGGGTATTCAGGGTCTGGCGGCAGTGAACCTTGGTTCGAAGTTGACGACGGAGATGGCGCTGTTGCTGTGGGATTTTGAGAGCGAGGCGCTGGGCTTCTTCGTCCACCACGCTGCAATCGTCGGGCTTGGGGCAGTGATCGGTCACTACGCCCTGCAGATGCTGCAGATGCGGCAGAATCCTGATGCCCTGGCAGCCAGTGGCGCAAAGCGGACCCAATAGGCTACCGCTTGGCGTACATTTGGTGGTGGAGCGATGGCGCGGCAAGGGCCGATAACCCAACGCGATCAATAACTTAGAGAATGATTGGGCCGGAAATTCGTTAGTCATTTCCGAGGGTTAGGATGATCAACTCCACCACCAGTTCGAATCCCTCCCGGACCGCCACTAACTCATTGATATTGAAGTTTTTTCTGGTCTCCATTGGGTGCCTCGGCTAACCCTTGGAAAGGTCGGGTCTATTCGCCCTAGCGGTCCCGCTAGCCCAACTGGAGACCGCGACGAACCCGCCGACGTCTTTTCGGACGAGCATCTCCCAGATTGCGTGATGGTCTGTCCCCCGGTGAAAGGCACGTGCTCGCTCCTCAAGCATGGAAACGGCGCTCCGCGACTATACATCGGACCGCCGTCAAGCATTCGTTGATTAGTGTGAGTCGCGTACATATAGGCAGGTGTGAAGGGCGTCAATGATGGACGCCACCTGCGACGTGCTAGGCCTCGACCAGTCGGGCTGTAAGTTCTCGCCGAACTCGCTCGTCGTTATCCCGAATCTCACGCTCGGCGGTGCGCCATATGCTTTGATCGAAAATGTCGTGACCGACTCTGCACATGGGAATAGGGGACATGACAAAGCCATCCTCAAGACGCGACGGAGGCGGCATGGCGTGCCGGCTGCCACAGGTAATGCTGCTCACGGGTTTGAAGCGTCCGGCTATCCTCAAATTTTACCAGGACGCAGGTTTTGACCAGAACAAGACCGGTTTCCAGATACGAAGATTCCCCCCTGCCTCGTAAGGCAGAAACCCGGCGTTCCCTTCGGGCCTAGAAGGTCTGGGACGTTTAAGATGCAGTTCTGCCTTTCCAAGAACCGCACCGCAGGCCGGAACTGACCACGTGGGCAATCCAACTTTGGTCAGTATTCGATCTCTAGCTGTTTGCTGATCACCAGACCAGCGGCTCCTCTGAGGGTAATGAGTTGCTCGTCTTTACCCATAAGCACCTGAATTGGGTTCCCGGGGATAGAAGGGGCAAGTGCCGTGATTTCGCGCGCTAGGAAGTGCTCAAGCTTCTCGCTGCCCCGACGAGCGTTGCCGTAAATTATGAAGTTATCTGGCATCATCAGGGTCTGAAGGTTGGCGATCCCGATGGCCAGGTTGTGAGCATAGCGCGCGAGCAGCTTGTTCGCGGTTGGCTCGTCCTCGCATAGGGAGACCAACTTCTCGACGTCCAGCGTCTCTGCCCCTGGGAGGCCGAGTTCGATGGCGCGAGCCCTAAGCCAGGGTAGGGTTGCGACGGTTTCCCAGCATCCCCGTTTGCCGCATGTACAGGTGGCTCCGTCCAGATCGACAATCGTGTGGCCTAACTCACCGCCAGAGCCGTGCGGTCCTCGAAACGTCTTGCCGTCCAGGTACATTGCGCATCCCAGAACCTCGTCGGCGTAAACGACAGCAAAGTTGCCGAGGCCCCGGCCGACTCCGAACCATCGTTCACCGAGGAGAATTGCTCGAGGATGATGGTCAATCACCGCGTGTACGCCGAATTGGTCCTCGAGCAATTTCCCCAATTCGAGCCCGGCGAGCGAAGGAGCAAGGTTCATCGCGACGATCGAGCCATCGTTCGGCTCGATCATTCCACCAACTGCAACTCCGATCCCGAGGGGGGCGCTTCCGGTTTCATCGAGAGCGCCTTGAATTCCCGCAAATAGAGCTTCAACGTAGTCCTCGCGTCTGCGCTTTTCCGTTGGCATTCTAACGACACGATGAGCCTTCACGTCTCCCCTAAGCGTGATCATCGCGGTCTCGATCCAACCGGGCATAAGAACCGCCGAACATACGGGGGTCGCCGAAGGCGAGAACCAAAGGGGGCGAGCTGGCTTGCCCACCCCTCGCTTTTCCGTGGGCTCGGCTTCCACCAACAGGTCGGCGTCGATCATCGGTTGGACGATGCCGGTAATAGTTGTGCGCTTGGTCCCCGTCAGGCGAGCGAGCTCTGCGCGACTTGTGGGTCCCAGGTCGAAGAGCATCTGCAGCACACGCCGCTTGTTGGATATGCCAATCTGGCTGGCGGAGAAGATCGGAAACCCCGCCTGATCTGCCGCTGCAGCAGACTTTTCGCGGCCTCCATCCGTCAACGATGGCGCCTCCAAGTGTTTGTTTTTTCTGATCATAGTCACCGCCTTCCGCGATCATCAGGGGGCTGCCGGGAAGATAGGCATCCCACCGGCATTTGACAATGGAATTAATATGTGAGAGACACAAACAAATAGGCGGCGGGATGGAAACGCTGCCCAACAGGAGGGATAGATGTTTTCACGAGGTCAGATTTCTCGCCGCGGTTTCCTTAAGGCGAGCGCAGGTGTAGCGGCGGGGGCGGCGGTCGGTTCGCTGGCGGCACCGGCCCTGGCGCAAGGGGGCGATACGATCCGAGTGCTGTCGGTAGAAGACCCCTTCTTCTTCGCGCTGAAGGAAGTTCTCGGTGACTTCACCGACAAGACGGGGATTAAAGTCGAGCTTGAATCGCTGTCCTACGATGCGATGCAGGCGCGGCTCGTGTCGTCCTTCGTTTCCAAGTCCGCCGACGCCGATGTTGTTACGGTGGACCAGATGTGGTCCGGGCAATACGTCGACAATGGTTGGATTCGTACACTGGACGACCTGGCGCGTGGGGACGCCGAATTCGATATCGGCGATTTCGTTCCGCAGGTCCTCCATTCGCTCAACACCTGGCGGGGACATTTGGCCACGGTGCCGGTCGCTGCTTACGGGCAGGGGGTGATGTATCGCCGCTCAGTCTTCGACAAGCTTGGGATTGCGGCCCCATCCAGCAACTGGACCTGGACCGAATACAACGACATCGTCGCTCGCATTCACGGTCAGACCGTGAATGGAACCCAGATGAAGGGGACAGTAATCTGCGGCTCGCAGCCGACGCCTATCGTCCACATGTTCAGCCAACTGGGTGCCAGCTATGGCGGTCGGTGGTTCAAGCAGTTCCCTGAAGGGCAGTGGGATTTCACCCCGGCAATCAACTCGCCTGAGATGCTGGCCGCTGTCGAGCAATATCAGGCTCTCTATGGCTGGTCCCCCGAAGAAGCGATCAACTACGTCTGGTTTGACGCCGGAACGCGTTTTGGTAAGGGCGACATTGGCATGTTCTATTGGTGGACACCCTATTTCTACCTGATCCGCAACAACGGCTACATGACCGGCGAGAAGTCAGTCGTGGGGGACGATTTCGCGGTGGCACAGGTCCCGACCGATGGTGTTCATCCGCGTACGGTTAGTCTCGGTGGCTATAGCTTCGGAATCCCATCGACGACCGATAAGGTTGATGCAGCCTGGGCCTTCTTGAAGTGGTCCAGTTCCGCGGAAACTCAGAAGAAGATGGGCCTGGTCGACAAATACGGCTACCAGTTCTCCGACTTTGCTCGCCGGTCGCTCTACCGTGACAGCGATCTCGCCCAGCACTATCCCTATTTGGGCGATCAACTCAGCATGCTCGAGGTTGGCAATGGCAAGATCGCTCGCCCGCCGGCACCGGTCTACACGACTTTGGAAGGCATCTTTGGGCTAGAGCTCAATAAGGTGCTGATTGGGCAAGCGAGTCCAAAAGATGCCCTCGCGCAGGTCGAGACACTGTTCACCAACACGCTAAAAGGGAACTTCATGCTTCCCTACAGCTTGCCCAGTTTCGATGACACGCCTGAAGCGACAGCGAACCTGATCGCCAGCCTCAGCTGACGAAAAGGCCCGGCCACTCCAGCGCTTTCCTTCTCCCGGCGCTGGGGTGGCCCCCCGCCGCCAAAGGTCAGCGTATGTCAGTCACGATGTTCAGGGCGAGGGGTCATCTCGTGCCAAACCAAACTACCGTTCTGCCGGGGTCCCGGCCCTCTCGGGGCCGTGTTCGGTCGCACCTGCCCATCCTTCTGATTGCGCCGTCGGTGATCCTGTTGGTCGGCCTAGTGGCCTTTCCTCTCGTCTTTGCGCTCAAGAACAGCTTCTATTTTTGGAATCTTCAGACCAGTCCCGAACCCGTTATGTTTGTCGGGTTCGCCAACTACGAGCTGGTGCTTTCCGGACCTGAAGTCCTTCCGTCGCTGTTGAATACGCTTCTGCTGACCTTCAGTGGCACCGCCCTGGAGTTCACCCTTGGTCTTGCCATCGCCCTGCTTTTGGCGAACCGTCTGCCGGGGATGAGCATTAGTCGCGCAATCCTGATTATGCCGACGACCATCGCGCCAATCGTGGTGGGTTTCCTCTTTCGCTACATGTACGACCCGTCTGGAGGCATCATCCCGTGGCTCCTGACCTCTGTCGGAATAGATCCTCCCTCGGCAGGTATCCTCGGAAGCGTCAACACTTCGCTGCTCGCCATTCTAGTTGCCGATGTGTGGCAGTGGACGCCGTTCTTTGCGATTACCCTTTACGCCGGACTACTTTCGGTCTCTCCCGAATTGATCGAAGCGGCGCGGCTGGACGGTGCTTCTGCGTCGACGATCCTGTGGCGGATCAAACTGCCGCTGATCATGAAGACATCGCTGATCGTCCTCATCCTTCGGTTCATGCAGCTCTTCAACACCTTTGACCTCGTGCTCGTCCTGACTCGAGGTGGTCCTGGCACATCGTCCCGGACGCTCGGCTACACGCTGTATCAGCAGGGATTAGTCGACTTTAACGTCGGGATGGCCAGCGCCACTACCTGGCTGGTGGTGATCATCGTGAACGCAATAGTCGGCCTCTATGCCTTCTTTGCCTTCCGAAAGTGGGAGTGGTGAGATGATTGGCCAAACCACACTCCTCAAAAGGCTGGCGACCTACACGCTCTTAGCGCTGGTGCTACTTTTCTTTATAGGGCCGATCTTCTGGTTCATCCTTCTTGCGATCCGTCCCCCGTCCACGGCTTTCACGATGCCGCCCGTTCTGGCATTCGAACCGACCTTGGATGCCCTCAAGCATACGCTTGTCGAGCCTGGGGCCAATGCTAAGCAGGTAGTGAACAGCCTCATCGTGGCGGTGGGTGCGGTGGTGTTGAACCTTCCGTTCTCGGTGCCCGCCGCGTACGCCCTCAGCCGCTTCAGGATCCGATACAAGAAACAGATCATGCTCTGGTATCTGGGGCTTCTGATGGCTCCGCCGGTTGCCTTCTTGATCCCCTACTTCATCCTGATGACGAATCTGGGCTTGGCGGGAACCTACCTTTCTATGGTCCTGGTCCTGCAAACCCTGACCATTCCCTTCTCAATCTGGCTGATGAAGAGCTTCATCGACGAAGTGCCGGTAGAGATCGAAGAGGCAGCTCGCGTCGACGGCGCAAGCTACTTGACGATCCTTCTACGGATCATCCTGCCGTTAGTTCGTCCCGGGCTGATTGTCACGTCGATGTTTGCCTTCGTCTTCGCCTGGAACAACGCGGCATTTCCGCTGGTCCTCTCATCGCAACAGACCGCAACCCTGCCGATCGGGACGCTCGGATACTTCGCTTCGACGGGGGTGACATGGAGTTTCATTGCCTCGGCCGCAGTGGTCGCCATGTTGCCGCCAATGATCATCTTCCTCGTCTTCGACAAATACGTGGTCCGGGGTCTCACCTTCGGCGCGGTAAAAGGATAGAAAAATGAGCCACGACATACTTAACGTCGCCGTAATCGGTTCCGGCGTCTGGGGCGGCCAGCACGCCCATGTGTTCAATACCCTCCCGAACACCCGCCTTGTAGCGATCTGCGATCTTCAGGAGGACCGGGCGCGGGCTATGGCCAAGACTTACGGCGTGAACAACGTGTTTACCGATCATCTCAAGATGCTCGAACTTGACGGCATCGATGCCGTCACCATCGCAACACCAGACTTCACCCACACACCGCTGATTGTCGATGCTCTTGCGGCCGGAAAGCACGTGCTGAGTGAAAAACCGCTCGCCACCACTGTCGAGGAGGCTGAGGCGATCCGAAAAGCAGCAGCCGGCTGTGATCGCAAAATCATGGTCGACTTTCATAACCGCGTTAATCCGGCCATCGTCTCCGCCCGCGAGGAAGTGGCGGCCGGCACGCTCGGCCGATTGATCCACGGCAACGGCCGGTTGTCGAACACGACGTTTGTTCCCCTCGAGATGCTCAGTTGGGCAAGCCGCTCGTCGGCCCTGTGGTTTCTCGGATCACATCTAGTCGATGCACTACGCTTCATTCTGGGTGATGAGGTTGTGCGGGTCTTTGCCATGCGCCACGACGGGCATCTGAAGTCGAAGGGGGTGGACACCGCCGACGTTCACCTTTCGATGCTGGAATTCGCCAGTGGTGCAATCCTGACCATCGAGAACAGCTGGGTACTGTCGCCGGATAATCCGCAGGTCTTCGACTTCGAAGTGGGATTGGTAGGTGAAAGGGGGCAGATCCAGTTGAACCCCTCCCACAATGGCGCCTACCGACAAATGACGGGGAAGGGGATCAAGTACAGAGACCTCCTCGGCGTGACGCCCACTGGCGTCGGGCGGGTGGGCGGCTTTGTTTACGAGTCCATTGCCCGCTTCGTGGACGCCGTGCTGACAGACGCGCCTCTTCTGGCAACCGTGGACGATGGACTGCGCGTTACCCGCGTTCTCTCCGCAATCGAAGAAAGCGCGCGGTCCGGTCAGCCGGTCGGCGTCAAGTACTGAGGTACGACGGATGGCATCCCTAGTCATCGACAACGTCGGCAAAATGTATGGCGATGTCCGCGCTATTTCCAACGTCTCCATTTCCGTGGAGGACGGTGAGTTTCTGGTGCTGGTTGGCCCTTCTGGCTGTGGCAAATCCACACTACTAAGGATGATTGCGGGCCTGGAAGCTCTGACAGATGGCCGTATCTTCCTGGGGGATAAGGATGTCAGCCACGTGGATCCGAAGGATCGCGATGTTGCCATGATCTTCCAGAACTACGCGCTCTATCCCCACATGACGGTGTTTGAAAACATGGTGTTCGGCCTCCAACAGCGAAAAGTTCCCGCTGATGTGGCGCGCGAGAAAGTCATGGTGGCAGCGCGAATCCTCGACCTAGAGGCACTGATCGACCGAAAGCCAGGAGCCCTGTCTGGCGGACAACGGCAACGAGTCGCCATGGGACGTGCCATCGTTCGTAACCCTGCTATCTATTTGATGGACGAGCCACTCTCAAACCTCGACGCGAAGCTTCGGGTTCAGATGCGAGCTGAGCTCAAGCTGCTCCGCCAGCGCTTGGGCGTGACCACTGTTTACGTGACGCACGACCAGGTAGAGGCGATGACTCTCGGGGACCGGGTCGCGGTTCTGTCGCCCCACTTGCCGAACCGGAGCAGCAGCCTCGAACAGTGTGACAGTCCACAGAAGCTGTACCGCGAGCCACGCAACATGTTTGTGGCAGGGTTCATCGGTTCTCCTGCCATGAACTTCCTATATGCGGACCTTTCGGTACAAGGAGACTCGCTACAGGCCGACATACCCGGAACCGGCGTGCGAATGAGAGTCACCCGCGACAACGCTCCGACATTCGAAGCTCTGTTGGCCTATGGCGGACAGCGTGTGGTGATGGGTATCCGCCCGGAGTTTTTCGCTATTGCTCCTCAGGAAGTTGGGGACTTGGCGCAGCCCATCGGCGTAGAGGTGGCTGTCTCGGAGCTCGTAGGCCCCGATGCATATCTGCATTTCGATCTGCCAACGCCGCAGGTGGGCGAAGACCTAAAGCAGGTTCTAAACGATGGGGAGCGCTCGAGTGCAAGGGGCGCCAAGTTTACAGCTCGGGTGAGTGCGGAGCGTCTCACTGCGGATACTGGAGCTATGTCGCTTTTTGTCGACATGCGGCGGCTGCATTTCTTTGACGAGGCGACCAGCGAACGCATCTTCTAGCGGCGACTCGAGGACGGTGAAGAGGCAAGCATAGAGTGTGTGCGAGCGTTGCGTGCGTAGGGTCTGAGAGAGCCAACCGGCATCATCTCGATCTGTGGGGTGCACGGTAGGTTGACCATAGATTCTCATCCTCAGAATCAGGACGAGGTAAATAATGATCACTGCGCTCCGGCTGGCAACAACCCTTGGTAGTAATATTTCCTAAACTTCTAGATCTTATTGCCAAGTGAAATGACGCGTCATTTCGAATGGCATCGCCATTGCATGCTATGTCCCTCGTATTCGAGGGTAATCTAAGAAATGCTGTGGCGGATCGCGCGGTTTGTTTTGATACCGCAACTAAAGTCGCCAAAGTGCACTACGATCCCGCGCAAATGCCCCGCGTGAGCGTTGGGCGACATGGCAGGTTCGCAGCGCGCGCCAGGACCGCGCTAACGCCCAGGTTGTGCGGGCGACGACAACTCGATCCCACTTTACGGCAATGCAATCCCAGCAAGCGGCACGCGGCTTTTGGCGTGGACGGGTTCAAAAGCGCGACGGCTGTTTCCTCTAAGTGCCCGAGTTTGCGGGCTCTTCCGCCGCTCGTCCTGGAGAATGCGGGTTAGGTTCGCGGATCTCCGCCCTCAAGCGGAGCCTGTTTTTTGGTGGACTTGGTGCGCCGCCACTAACTCATTGATATTAATGATTTTCATGGTCTATGGCAGGTGCCTCGGCTAACCCTCGGGAAGGGCCTCTCTATTCGCCCTGGCGGTCGTGCGAACCCAACTGGAGACCGCTAGTTCGCCGCCTGAATTCGCGATGCGGTCGGGCCATTCTCCAGTGGCCAGTTTCGCACTTTGCATTAGGGCGCTTCATTCCATCGCCAGTTCGCTGGCCGACTTGATGGCAGCCAGCTGGACATTAGGTGCACTCGTCAGAAATGCTGGAACGACCGCTTCTGGCCCAAAGCGGACGTTTCCGCTCACGCTACCCCACCGCCTTCGTGGTCCACCGCCTGGCGCTTGCCCGTCGAGAACATGATCAGCGCGAATACCGGCTCGGTGCCGATCGCCCGGGCCCAGTGGCGAACGTCGCGCGGGATGCGGATGATGTCGCCGGCGCCGAGCATCACCACGTCCTCGCCCAGCCGGTGCTGGCATTGGCCGGAGACGACGTAGAGGAACTCCTCGCAGTTGGGGTGCGAGTGCAGCGGGTTGCGCTCCCCCGGCTTGATGAAGCAGGTGCCGAAAGTCATCTCGGTGCCGGCCATCGATTGGTCGGTGATCTTCCAGTTGAGCTCGCCCCAGCCGGTCTGGACAAGCTCGCCATCCTCAGCGCGGGAAACGAAAGTCTCGATCGTCATCAAATGGCTCCTCGCGCTCAAATGGCGGCCGACACGCCATGCGGCGTCGCGGCGTAAAAGTCGTACAGCTTCATGATCTCGAGCGCGGTCTGTAGCGTGCCCTTGGTGATGATCCGCCCCTCCAGCACCGCCTCGCAGAAGTGCAGCACCTCCGGCACGTAGCCGAGCGTGAACATGTTGTTGTTGTAGAGTTGGCCGAGCGAGAACTCGGGCTCGTACAGGACCGTGGCGCTCTCCTCGGGCTGGATCCAGCTCGAGGCGCGGCCATAGCTGGGGAGCGCGGCCTTCCTGTAGTGCGTCAGCTTCACCCCGTTCTCGACCACGGCGTGGCTGCCCTCGCCGATCGCTTCGATGCGCTCGAGCGGCCCGGCCCAGCTCTGGCCTGCAGTCATGTGGAGGGCACCGACGGCGCCGGACCTGAAGCGGATGGAGGTGATGGTGGCGCCGTTCACCGGCTCCCACTCGAAGCTGGCGCGCTCGATGTCGCCACCAAGGAAGTTGAGGATCGCGCCCGGGTGGTAGATGTGGTCGATGAAGTGCTGCATGGCGACGAGGTCGCCGCGCTTGGCGGGCGGCGGCAGTCCCTGCGGGTAGCGCACAGTGAGCGAAGTCAGCCGGCCGAACTCCGGGGCCGTGACGATGTCCTTGAGCTTCTCGACGGCGGGGAAGAAGGTCTTCTTCAGCCCGGTCATGATGTTCCTGCCGGTGCGAGCCGAAACCGCGATCAGCTCCTCGACTTCCGCCCGGCTCGCCGCCGTCGGCTTTTCCATCCACACATGGGCGCCCGCCTCGACGCAGTCGCGTGCCAGTGCCGTCGCCCGCACGTGGCCGTCCTCGGTGTAGTTGGTGACGATGAAGACCACGTCCGGCTTCTCGGCCGTCAGCATCGCCTTGTGGTCGGTGTAGGTGCGCTCCGCCCCGAACACTTTCGCGAAACCCTCGGCCCGCTCCTCGGACAGATCGCAGATGGCCGCGAGATCGACCGGCGCGTAGCGGAAGGTCGGGTAGACGTTGCGGTAGGCGTGGCCACCGGCGCCGATGAAGCAGGCCTTGAGCCGCCGCTCGTACTCGAAATTGTAGCGGATCTCCCGCGGGACGTGGTGCGGCATAAATCAGCCTTTCAATGCGCCTTGCGTGAGGCCTTCGGTGAAGCGCCTCTGGGTCAGGATGTAGAGGAGGATCACCGGCAGGAAGGTGATCACGGTGCCCGAGAACACCAGCCGAAAATCGGTGGAATAGGTGGACGCGAAGCGGACGAGGCCGAGCGGCAGCGTCTGCACTTCGGAGCTGATCAGCACTACCAGCGGCAGGAAGAAATCGTTCCAGGTCGAGAGCGCCGAGATGATCACCAGCGCCTGCAGCGCCGGGGCGGCGAGGGGGAGCATCACCTTGCGCAGGATCTGGAAGTGGCTGGCGCCATCGATCCGGGCGGCTTCGACCAGTTCATCGGGCACCCCGGCAAAAAAGCTCCGCATCAGGAAGATGCCGAACGGGATGCCGTTGCTCACCTGCGCCAGCGTTATGCCGGCGAGCGAGTTGATCAGCCCCAGGTTGAACAGCACCTCGTAGAGCGGGATGACGATAGCCTGCACCGGGATCGTGAGCCCGATGATGACGAGGTAGAACACCCACTCCCTGCCGGGGAATTTCAGCTTGGCAAAGACATAGCCGGCGGGGGCGCAGGCTACGAGGGTGAGGGCGACGACGCCGGCGAGGTTCAGCAGGCTGTTGGCGAGGAGGTCGCCGAAGCCGCCGATCTGCCATGCGTCAACGTAGTTCTGCCACATGGCCTGCTTGGGCAGGGCGAAGGGGTTGGCCTGGCCGATCTCGGCTTCGCTCTTGAGGCTCGAAGCGAGCAGCCAGAGGAAGGGTCCGAGCACCAGGGCGAGGACGGGGAGCAGCGCTAGGGCCGCCGGCCATTCGGACTTGCGGTGGCTCATTTGGCGAACCTCGCGCGCCAGCGGTTGAAGGCGACGGTGATGCCGATGGCAAGCGCGCTCAGCAGCACGCAGAGCACTGCGGCAAGTCCATGATCCTGCATCGAAAAGGCCAGCCTGTAGATGTAAGTGGTGATGAGCTCGCTCTGGTAGAACGGGCCGCCATCGGTCATTACGAAGACGGTGGCGAAGCCCTTGAGGCCGTTGATCATGGCCAGGGAGACGACGAAGGTCATCACTTCGGCGAGGCCGGGGAGCGTGACGTGCCAGAGCTGCTGCCAGCCATTGGCGCCATCGATCTCGGCTGCTTCGTAGAGCGAATGATCGATGTTCTGCAGGCCCGCGATGAACAGGAGCATGTAGAGGCCAAAGCCCTGCCACGAGCTCGCGACGTTGACAGAGAAGAGGACGAGCAGCGGGTCGGACAGCCAGCCTTGCGTGAGCGCGCCGAGCCCGATCTGCTCGAGGCCGGTGTTCAGCAGGCCATAGAACGGGTCGTAGATATTGGCCCAGATGACGCCGACGACCGCCAGCGAGACGAGGTGGGGCAGGAAGAAGGCGGTGCGGAAGAACACGCGGGTCAGTTTCAGCCGGCTGATCAGCAGGGCGAGGACGAGACCCAG
This sequence comes from Devosia sp. P3_B2, assembly GCF_056402875.1. Classification (NCBI taxonomy): domain Bacteria; kingdom Pseudomonadati; phylum Pseudomonadota; class Alphaproteobacteria; order Hyphomicrobiales; family Devosiaceae; genus Devosia; species Devosia sp. P3_B2. Next base: position 421,052 of record NZ_JBFUGO010000001.1, read on the forward strand.
CCCGCCGGCCATCAGCAGGTGCCCGAGCAGCCACTGGAAGGTGTGGACGAGGCTTTGCCAGACGATCGGATCGGCGGCGGCCCGGCCATAGTTGGCGAAGCCGACGAAGTTCGCCTCGGTGTTGAGACCGCGGGAGTCGGTGAAGCTCAGCCAGAACGTGGCGAGGATCGGCAGCAGGCTGAACAGTGCGTAGATCACGAGGGCAGGCAGGAGGAGCGGGATCGCGGAGGCGAGGGCCTCGCGGTGGGTGCGGCGGGGCCTGATCGTGGCGCCCATCGGCGCGTCTCCGACGCTCTCAGCAGTGGTGGCTAGTCTGGTCATTTCTAGAAGTCTCGTTGAGACAGACGGCCCCCTCCCGACCTCCCCCATGAAGGGGAGGTGAAGAGGCGAGCGTGTAGCGCGAATCGTGCCACACGAACCGGTGGGGCACCTCCCCCTTCATGGGGGAGGATGGGAGGGGGCCATCTGTTCCGGTCAGCACTAGCCTACTGCACCTCGGCCATCTTGGCCTCGATCTGCGCCATGGCGTCCTCGCCGGTGATCTGGGCGCTGATGATGCCCTGGATCACCTGGAAGTAGGTGTCGACGACACCGGCCGGCAGGTAGACGCTCGGATTGTAGCCCACGCCATTGGCCGCGGCGGCAAAGATGTCGCCGAGGATCGCGGTCGGCGGGTTCACGCCGTTGAGGGCACGCGGGTAGATCATGGTGCTCGCCGCATTCTCGGCCCGCTTCTTCATCACCGCGTCCGAGAGGATGAAGTCGATCCACTTCATCGCCAGATCGGGCTGCTTTGAATTGGCCGGCACCAGCCAGCTCCAACCGACGCCGCCGGTCGGCTTGCCCGGCCCGAGGTCGGACGGCATCGGCGAATAGCCGGCATTGGCGAGGTCGTACTCGGCCTTGCGGGCGTTGGCGGTGAACCAGGGGCCGGCGACGAACAGGGCCGCCCGCTTGTTGAACCATAGCCGTGCTGCGCCATCGAGATCGAGCGCCGCCATTTCCTTGTCGATATAGCCCTTGTCGACCAGCTCGCGCAGCCGCGCCGCGCCAGTGACCATGGACGGGTCGGTCCAGCTGAGTTCGCCCGAAACCGCTTTGCCGACAGCCTCGCTGCCGCTCGCCGACTGCAGCATGTTGCCGAAGAGGTGCCCGGCGCTGCCGGCCGTCCGTGGCCCGATGGCGATCGGCATGATGCCCTTGTCCTTGATCTTTCCGAGCAGATCGAGGAACTCGGCATAGGTCGCGGGCATGGTCCAGCCGTTCTCGGCGAACATGTCCTTGTGGTACCAGACCGCCAGCGCATCGAGCCCATCCGGCACTTCGTAGATTTCGCCGCCGCGCTGCCGCTTCAGCTCTTCGTAGAGCCAGGGGTAGATCTGCTTGTCCCAGCCGCGCTCGGTATAGGCGGCGGTGAGCGGGGATACGAGCTTGGCGTCGACCACCGTGGTCACCCGCGCGATACCCGAATTGGTGAGGATCACGTCCGGCCCGGCATTGGACTGGATCGCGGCCTGCACCGCGCCGTTCGAAATCGTGCCGGTGGGCGGCATGAACTCGACGGTGACGCCGGGATTGGCGGCTTCGAACTCGGCCTTGAGGCCGTTCCACAGTTCCGCGACGAGCGGTTCGGTGATCTGCTCGGGGCCCCACATGACGAGCTTCTGAGCCTGGGCTCCGCTTGCCAATCCGGCGACCGCGAGGGCGGCGGCCGAGGCCAATAGGGTACGTCTCAACATGGTGGTCCTCCTCATTGGGCGCGCCGGTTGACCGGCGTCGTCTTGGTTCGCGGAATACCCGCGGATATGGCCTAGCGTTTGGCCGGTTTGGGGTCCTCGAAGCGTGCCAGCACGGTGCGCTGGACGTCGGAAATGTGGGCGTGCATCAGCTTGACGGCGGCCTTGATGTCGCGCTTGCGGAAGGCGGCGAGGATGTCGTCGCGCTCCTTTGCGGCGTCCTCGGCGAAGGTGTGGCTCTCGTTGGCGATGGTGCGGCCGATCTGGATCTGCAGCGCCAGCCGGCTCAGCGTCTCGATCAGCGCTGCATTGCCGGACAGCTCGGCGATGGTCTCGTGGAACTCGCGGTCGGCGAGGCCGTAGGCCACCATGTCATCGACCTTCAGTGCGGCGACGGCCTCGTCGAGGATGCGCTCGAAATTGGCGATGTGCCGATCGCTCATCTGCGGCACCGCAAGCTCGACGGCGAAGCACTCGAGGGTCTTCCGGAGTTCGTAGAGGTCCTCGGTTTCCTTCCTCGAAAAGCTGCGCACGAAGAAGCCCCGATAAGGCTTGATCTCGATCAGCCCCTCCTTGCTCAGCGTGCCCAGCGCTTCGCGGAACGGCGTGCGGCTTACCTGCAGCTTCTCGGTCAGCGCCTTCTCGTCGAGCGGCGCGCCCGAGGGCAGTTCGCCGGAAACGATCATCCGCACGATCTCCTCGTAGATGCGTTCGCGCAGCGTCAGGTGGCGAATTTCGTTCATTGCGGTTCCGTCGCGGCCTCGTTGTCCGATGTGCATTTGTATACAATTACCGCAAGAATATACAATATGAAAAATGCACGCTATGCCTATTGCATACGAAGTGACGGCGGCAAGCCGCGCAAACAGGTCCGAAATGGCCGGAAAGAGGGAGGAAATGGCAAAGGTCTACGTAGTCGGAACCATGGACACGAAGGGGCCGGAGTTGCGCTACGCCGCCGAGCGGGTGCGTGCCGCGGGCGCCGAATCCGTGCTGGTCGATGTCGGCACGCAGGGTACAGGGACGGGCGCCGACGTGGCGGCCACATTGGTCGCGACCCACCATCCGGAGGGGTCCGGGGCCGTGCTCGGCCTCACCGATCGCGGCAAGGCGGTCTCCGCCATGGCGAAGGCGCTGACCCGCTATCTCGCGGGTCGTACCGATATCGGCGCGGTGCTCGGCCTCGGCGGCACCGGCAATACCGCGCTCGTGACCGAAGCCATGCGCGCGCTGCCGATCGGCACGCCCAAGCTGATGGTCTCGACCGTCGCCTCGGGCAACACCGCGCCCTATGTCGGCCCCAACGACCTCACCATGATGTACTCGGTGGTCGACATCGCCGGGCTCAATGCCATCTCGCGCAAGGTCATCGGCAACGCCGCGCACGCCGCCGCTGGCATGGCGCTCACCGCCGCGCCAACCTCAGGCGCCGACAAGCCCGGCCTCGGCATGACCATGTTCGGCGTCACCACCCAATGCGTCACCATGGTCCGCGAGGCGATGGAGGCGACGCACGAGGTCTACACCTTCCATGCCACCGGCACCGGCGGGCAATCGATGGAAAAGCTCGCCGATTCCGGCCTCGTCGCTGGCCTCATCGACGTCACCACCACCGAGGTCCCCGACCTCCTCGTCGGCGGCGTGTTTCCGGCGACCGAAGACCGCTTCGGCTCGGTGATCCGCACCCGGCTCCCCTATGTCGGCTCGGTCGGCGCCGTCGACATGGTCAATTTCGGCGCCAGGGAAACCGTCCCGCCCCAGTTCCGCGACCGCAAGCTCCATGTCCACAACGCCCAGGTCACCTTGATGCGCACCACCCCCAACGAGAACCGCCAGATCGGCGAATTCATCGTCAGCCGCCTCAACCGCATGGCGGGGCCGGTGCGCTTCCTGCTGCCGCTCAAGGGCGTCTCGGCCATCGATGCCCCGGGCCAGCCGTTCCACGACCCGCAAGCCGACGCCGCCCTGTTCAATGCCATTCGCTCCGGCTGGCGCACCGCACCCAACCGCCAACTGGTCGAACTCGACCTCCACATCAACGATCCCAAGTTCGCCGCCGCGCTGGTGGCAAACTTCCATGAACTTTCCCCGTCCTAAGGCCGAACCATGACCAGACTTTCCCGCGAAGATATCCTCCTCAACCTGCGGAAGAAGATCGCCGCCGGCCGCCCCATCATCGGCGGCGGCGCCGGCACGGGGCTCAGCGCCAAAGCCGAGGAAGCCGGCGGCATCGACCTGATTGTGATATATAATTCAGGGCGTTACCGCATGGCCGGCCGCGGCTCCCTCGCGGGCCTCATGGCCTATGGCAACGCCAACGACATCGTCGTCGAGATGGCCCATGAAGTCCTCCCCGTGGTCCGCAAAACCCCGGTCCTCGCGGGCGTAAACGGCACCGACCCGTTTTTGATCCCCGACAAATTCCTCAACGAGTTGAAAGAGCTGGGCTTCGCCGGCATCCAGAATTTCCCGACCGTCGGCCTCATCGACGGCATCTTCCGCGCCAACCTCGAAGAAACCGGCATGAGCTACGCGCTCGAGGTCGAGATCATCGATCGCGCCGCGAAAAAAGACATGTTGACAACGCCTTACGTCTTCTCCAGCGACGACGCCGTGGCCATGGCAAAGGCCGGCGCCGATATCATCGTTTGCCATCTCGGCCTCACCACCGGCGGCTCCATCGGCGCCGAAACCGCGCTCACCCTCGACGTTTGCATCGCAAAGATCGACGAGTGGTCCGCCGCCGCCCGTGCCGTGCGCGACGACATCATCATCCTCTGCCACGGCGGCCCGATCGCCTTGCCCGAAGACGCAAGCTACGTTCTCGCCCGCACCCAAGCCTGCCACGGCTTCTACGGCGCGAGCTCGATGGAGCGGCTGCCGACAGAGCTTGCGATCGCCAGCCAGGTCGCGATGTTCACGACGCTCGGAGGCCGATGACCGCTAATGACGCAATGCGGACATAGGAGCCCACTGCCTGGAGGGAGGGACCAGTCGCGAACTGGTGTTGGAGCACGTCCGCGGCCAAGGTGCCAGAATGGTAAATAAGCCAGCGCGATCAATAACTTATAGAATGATTGCGCTGGAAATTCCTTAGACATTTCCGAGGGTTAGCAAGATCAACTTCATCGGCATTTCGAGTCCCTCCGTCTCCGCCATTAACTCCTTGATATTAATGGTGTTTTTTGTCTCGCGAGGGGTCGGAGGCTAACCTTCGGGAAGGTCGCGTCTATTTGCCCGGGCGGTCGCGCGAACCCAACTAGAGACGGCTATTCGGAGCCCGAATTCGCGATGCAGTCGCGCCATTCTCTAATGGGCTATCTCGCACTTAGGGCGCTTCATTCCACCAAGCGGTTCGCTGGGCGACTCTATGGCAGCCAGTGGGACATTGCGCGCCCGTTACAAATGCAGGGACGACCGCTTCTGGTCCAATGCGGAAGTACCGCGAGTATCGCGCCGATCTCCCGGTATCCGACGGTCGCCGGAGCGCGACACGATTTTAGAGGCCGCGGGCTAGCCGCGACCTCGAATGTCAGTTGCGCGCTATTCCGCCGGCACCGCACTCGGCACAGTCGCGTAGTTGGGCTCACGCCTGCCTGACAGGGCTGTTGCGAGTTGCTCCTTGTCGAGTTCGTTCTCCCAGCGGGCGACGACGATGGTGGCGACGGCGTTGCCGATCAGGTTGGTCAGCGCCCGGCATTCCGACATGAAGCGATCGATCCCCAGGATCAGTGCCATACCGGCGACCGGCACTGCCGGGACGACCGAAAGCGTGGCCGCAAGCGTGATGAAGCCCGCCCCGGTGATCCCCGCCGCACCCTTCGAGCTCAGCATGGCGACCAGCAGCAGGATGATCTGATCACCCAGCGACAGATCAATATTGGTCGCCTGCGCGATGAACAGCGCTGCCAGCGTCATGTAGATGTTGGTGCCGTCGAGGTTGAACGAATAGCCGGTCGGGATGACGAGGCCGACAACGGACTTCTTGCAGCCCGCCTTCTCCATCTTCTCCATCAGGCTCGGCAACGCGGCCTCGGAGGAACTGGTCCCGAGCACCAGCAGCAGCTCTTCCTTGATGTAGCGGATGAGCGCGAGGATCGAGAAACCGTTGAAGCGGGCGACGGCGCCGAGGATGACGGCGACGAAGAGGAAGGCCGTCAGGTAGAAGGTGCCAACCAGCATGGCAAGGTTGGCGACCGAGCCGAGGCCGTATTTGCCGATGGTGAAGGCCATCGCGCCGAAGGCACCGATCGGGGCGGCCTTCATCAGGATCGCAACCAGCTTGAAGATGGGCGTGGTGAGCGACTGCAGGATGTTGAGGACCGGCTCGCCCTTCTTGCCGACCAGCGCCAGCGCGACGCCGAACAGCACCGAGAAGAACAGGACCTGGAGGATGTTGCCATCCGCAAAGGCGCCAACGACGGTGGTCGGGATAATGCCCTGGAGGAAACCGACGATGGTCTGTTCGTGGGCCTTCTCGGCATAGTCGGCGACGGCGGTGGCGTCGAGGGTGGCCGGATCGATGTTGAAGCCGGCGCCGGGCTGGACGACGTTGCCGACTATGAGGCCGATGATCAGCGCCAGGGTGGAGAAGACGAGGAAGTAGAGCATCGCCTTGCCGGCGACCTTGCCCACTTTCTTGAGGTCGCTCATCCCGGCAATGCCGGTTGTGACGGTGAGGAAGATGACCGGCGCGATGATCATCTTCACCAGCTTGATGAAGGCATCGCCCAACGGTTTCAGGCTGGCGCCGATATCGGGATAGAAATGCCCGAGTGCGATGCCGATGGCGATGGCGACGAGCACCTGGAAATAGAGGTGCCGGTAGAAAGGTAACTTGCGGGGCAGGGCTGCTGCCCCCGTGTCTTCGATGATCATGGTCTCTCCTCCACGCTGATCAGTGCACGGCGCGTGCCGTGGTGCCGATGGAGATTGCAACCGGTGTGCCAACCAGGGTGATGCCGGCTAAGCAATTGCACGGGCAAAAGAAATCAGGAATCAGCGTGGAGCCCGGAGATCGGTGTGTGCGGATGGCCGCACAGTTCGGCTTGCGCCGTGTGCGAAATTACGCACAATCAGGATCATGTCCGTACCTGCCTCGGCTCAAACGCTGGAGCTGCCGGCGCCCGCCCTTCGGCGGCGCGCGTGGCTGATCTATCTGGCGCTCGCCGCGGCGACCATCTTTGCCACCCTGTGGGTGGCCGGCGATTTCGGCCGGACGCAAAGCCTCGAGGCGCTGCGGCAGCGGGCTATTGCATCCGCCAGCCTCAATACCACCGTGCTGCGGGCAGAACTCGACAAGCAGCGGTCGATGCCGCTGGTCGTGTCACTTGCAGGCGACGTCGTGCAGGCGGTGCTATCGAAGGATGAGGCAGCGCTGACGGCGCTCAACCAGAAGCTAGAGGCGCTGAACGCCGGGGCCCGGGCGAGCGTCATCTACGTGCTCGACAGAGACGGGCTGACGCTGGCGGCGAGCAACTGGCGGAGCGCCGACAGCTTCGTGGGCAACACCTATCAGTTCAGGCCTTACTACCGCGATGCGATGGCCGCGGGCAGCGCTGAGCACTACGCGCTGGGAACGGTCAGCCGCCGGCCGGGGCTCTACATTGCCCGCCGCATCGACACACCCACGGGGCCGATCGGGGTGGCGGTGGTGAAGGTTGAGTTCGATGCGGTGGAGGCGGCGTGGGCGAGCGCGGGCGAGCCGATCTATGTGACGGATGCTCGAGGCATCGTCTTGGTGACCGGGGTGCCTGAATGGCGGTTCCGCACGGACACGCCGATCGGTGACCCGGAGGCGCAGCAGATCAGGGAGAGCCTGCTGTTCGGCAATGCCTCGTTGCTGCCGCTGCCGATCGAGCCGTTGCAAACGGACGGGCCGTTGCAGCCGGTTCGGGTCACCCTGCCGGATAATGGGCGGCCGGAGCCGTATCTGCAGATTGCTTCGCCGGTACCATCGACGGATTGGACGCTGCACCAGTTGGTGCCGGTTACTGCGGCGGCTGCTGCGGGCGAGGCCGGCGCCCGGGCCTGGGCGCTGCTGATCGTTGTGCCCGTGCTCGCACTCGCCGCCTATCTCATCTGGCGCAGCGGGGCGGCGGCGCGGCTTGCCGCCAACAACGCGGCGGTGCAGCGCGAGCTGGCGCGCCGGATCGCGGCGCGTACCCTGGAGCTCAGCCAGGCCAACCAGCGGCTCAAGGCCGAGATGGACGAGCGGCAGCAGGCCGAGGGCCGGGAGCGGACTATTCGCGAGGAGCTGATGCAGGCCAACCGGCTCGCCTCTCTCGGCCAGATTGCCGCGGGCGTTGCGCACGAGATCAACCAGCCGGTCGGCGCCATTCGCGCCTATGCCGAGAATGCCCAGGTGTTCGCCGAGCGGCAGGACATGGCGCAGGTGAAGGACAATCTCGGTTCGATCACCGGGCTGACGGAACGGATCGGCGCCATCACCGACGAATTGCGGGCGTTCTCGCGCAAGGGCACCGGCACGGCCGAGCCGACCGGCGTCGCAGCGGCGATCGAGGGGACGCTCCTGCTGCTCGGCCACCGCATCCGGGCCCAGGGGGTGAGTCTCGTCACACAGATGCCGCCTGCGGGCCTCGAGGCACTGGCGCAGCGCATTCGGCTCGAGCAGGTGCTGGTCAACCTGGTGCAGAACGCGCTGGAGGCGGTGAGCGGTCGGCCGTCGGGCGAGATCGGGATTCGCTGCGAGGCCGATGACGAGGAGGTGCGGATCACCATCGAGGACAACGGGCCGGGTATTCCGCCCGAGATCATGGCGCGGCTGTTCGTGCCGTTCACCACGGGAAAGGCGCGTGGCCTCGGGCTCGGCCTCGTCATCTCAAACGACATCGTAACCGAGTTTGGGGGCAAGTTGACCGCGATCAACAAGGCCGGCGGCGGCGCATCGTTTACTGTCACGCTGAGGCGGGCCGCATGACCGGGGTTCAATCGAGAACGGTCGCGCTGGTCGATGACGACCGCGATTTTCGGGCTGCTGCCGCCCAGACGCTCGAGCTGGCGGGGTTCGAGGTGCGCCAGTTCGCCTCGGCCGCAGAGGCACTGCAGGTTGTCGACGAGAGTTTTGAGGGCATCGTCATCAGCGATATCCGCATGCCGCAGATCGACGGGCTGCAGCTCTACCGGATGCTGCGCGAACGCGATCCCGAGCTGCCGGTGATCCTGATCACCGGCCACGGCGATATCGAGATGGCCGTCGATGCAGTGCAAGAGGGGGCCTATGACTTCATCGCCAAGCCCTATGCCGCCGATCGGCTGGTACAGAGTGCCCGCCGCGCCATCGAGAAGCGCCACCTGGTCATCGACAACCGCAACTTGCAAGCGGCCCTCGAGGGCGCTGCGGACAGCCTGCCGCTGATCGGCCAGACCCCGGTCATGGAGCGACTGCGCAAGACCCTGCGGCAGGTGGCGGCCGCCGACGTCGATGTGCTCGTCGCCGGGGAAACCGGCAGCGGCAAGGAGGTGGTTGCTAGCCTCCTCCACCGCTGGAGCCGGCGTAGCGCCGGCAACTTCGTGGCGCTCAATTGCGGCGCCTTGCCCGACACCGTCATCGAGGCGGAGCTGTTCGGGCACGAGCCGGGGGCCTTCACGGGAGCGCTGAAGAAGCGGATCGGGCTCATCGAACACTCCTCCGGCGGCACGCTGTTCCTCGACGAGATCGAAAGCATGCCGCTTTCGGCGCAGGTGAAGCTGTTGCGGGTGCTGGAGATGCGCGAGGTGACGCCGCTCGGCTCCAATGCGATCCGGCCCGTAGACCTGCGGGTCGTCGCCGCTGCCAAGGTGGATCTCGGCGATCCGGCCCAGCGCGGCAGCTTCCGGGAGGACCTCTACTACCGCCTGCACGTGGTCACCGTCTCGATCCCGCCGCTGCGCGACCGGCGCGACGACATCCCGCTGCTCTTCGCGCATTTCCTCAATCGCGCGGCGGCCCGCTTCAAGGTCGAGGCCCCTCAGGTCTCGCCGCTCCTCCGCGGGTTCCTGCTCGATCACGACTGGCCCGGCAATGTGCGCGAACTCTCGCACTTCGCCGATCGGATCGCGCTCGGCCTCGATGCGGAAGATGCCGTGCCCGAGCCTGCCCCCGGACGAGCGCTGCGAACGCTTCCCGAACAGATGGAACAACACGAGGGCCACCTGATCCGGCAGGCCCTGGCCGCCCATCAGGGCGACGTGCGGGCCACAATCCAGAGCCTCGGCATCCCGCGCAAGACCTTCTACGACAAGCTGCAACGCCACGGCATCGACCGCGCAAGCTACACCAACGGCTCGCCTCGCGCTCAACCGGCTTCCGAACGGTAACGGCGCAAATTGGAGCCCGGCACACAACTCGCTGCCAGATACAGTCGTGCGACACCGCCCGGTCTCCCCAAGGCCAAAGCTGTTGGTGCGGGGCAGCGTGCCGACCTTGAAGACGAAGATCAGCTCGTGCTTGGAGCGATAGAAACTGCCCATGCCGCCATTGGTCTTGTTCCAGCCGCAGAGGTTCTTCAGTTCCGAGAATACCGCGCCGCCGGCGTCTAGAAGCTCGCGGAGGTGGCGCCAATCCATGCAGACAAACGCAATGGCGCCATCCTTGGAGACCGCCGCCGCCGGGCAACAAGCCGGGCTAGAAGAGCAAGGTGTACAGCTCACGCAACAGATCGCCGGGCTCACCGCGCAGAAGACCGCTCTCGGCACTCAGCTTGCTGTTCTCTAAGAGGAATGGCAGGGCCAAGCGAACTGCTTGATGATGGCCTGATAAGTGTCGGCCGCACGAACGCCAACAAGAACCAGCGGGCGGGTGCTGAGGGGGAGATCGCGCGGATAGACACTGACAACTGGCTCGCCTCCCCAGGGGGACGAGACTGGTGCCCGGCATGCCAGCAGAGTCAATCATTGAGACGGGCAACCGCACGGTTCTCGCCTACCCGATGAAGCCGTTGCTCGATCAGGTGATGCACACGTTCCGCGAGATTGAGGCTTAACCGCCAAGGCGCCGGGCGGCCATCAGGATGGATTGTGCGCCAGCATAGAGACCGGCGCTGTCTGCCGCCGGTTCGATCTCGATGCCGACATATCCTGCGTAGCCGGCCCGGAGCAGCCACGCCAACTCCTCGGCCCAGTCCTGGTTTCCAGAGCCGAACTCATGGCGACCAGGCACGTCCGCGGCCTGGATGTGACCAACCAGGTCCATTTGCGTGTCAATCGCCCAGCCGCGCGGTTCCCCGTTGAGGATGGCGTGGTAGCGGTCATACAGGAACTTGACGTTCGGGCGGTCCGTTAGCCGAACCACGTCCAGGGCAGCGGCGGAATCCCGGAGCAGGGCGTTCGGTCCTTCGAACTGCCGGTTGACGACCTCGACCACCAGCTCGAGATTCGAGGCCGAAACGGCGTCCGAAGCCCTTGCGAGGACATCGGCCACGGCTTGCCGTTGGGAGGCGATGTCGCGGTCCGCAATGACATCTCCGGCCAGAACGACCAGCTTGGGCGTACCAAGATCGACTGCAACGGCAGCCGAGCGTTCGACGCGGGCGATGAACTCGTCGTGCGACTGTGGATCGGCGAGTTGGCACTTGTCGCGCCATGTTTCGACGCACAGCGTATGGAGCTCGGTGTTCGAGGCCGTCAACGCCCGCCGCAGTTCGGGCAGCGGCTTGTCCCGCCAGTCCCAGATCTCGACAGCGGGAAACCCGGCGTCCGCCGCGGCCCGCACCCGGTCGGGCACGCTACGCCCGCCCTCGGTGAACGCCGTTTCGATGCAGACGCTGAAGTCGATCACCCCCCGATCCCCTCGGCGAACGTCCGGCCGGCTCGCAGCGCGGTGACGGGGTCAGTCGCGGCATCGAGCTCGATGAGGACGATCTCGCTGCCGGGGGTCTCGAGCATGGCGTCGGACCACCCTTTCCAGTCGACAACTCCGTCGCCGAGCCCGCACATGAAGCGCTGCTGCTGGGCGTAGATCGTGTGGTCGATGACCATCTTCTCGCTGATTGGCCCCACCGCGTCTTTCCAGTGCGCCAGCGCAATGCGCTGCGCGTGGCGCCGGGCAACCGCAACCGGGTCACCGCCGCCAAGCGCGATGTGGCAGGAATCCGGGCACAGCCAGACATAGTTGGGATCGGTGAACGACATGAACAGGTCGATGTCGCGCTCGAGCCACAGCGAGCTGTTGGATTCGGTGTGGATGGCGAGCTTCACACCCAGCCGGCTGACGGCCTCGCCAACCGTGTGGGCGATTTCGGCCATCCGGGTCATGTAGGGCGCGTCGACGAAGAACGCCGGCCGCTCGCCGTAGGTCCGCCGCATCGGCAGGCCGGTGACCAGCATGTCGGCGCCGACCTCGACGAGGAACGCAGCCCGCCGCTCGGCGTCGGCCACGATCACCCCGAGATCATCCGCCGTGCGCCAGTTCGGCAAGCTGGGGTCGGCGATGAAGGAACTGACGACCGACAGGCCGCGGGTGTCGAGTTCCCGCTTGAACGCCGCCCCGCTTCCGAAGGTGCGGATGACGTTCTCGATGCTGCCGGGCGCGAAGGTCAGCTCGACCCCCGGGACGCCCGTTTCCGCGAGGACGCCAAGCACGGTTTCCCAGAACTTGTCCGGGTTACCCGCTACCCACTCCTGCAGCTCCGCGTCGGTGTTCAGGCCCCAGAACTGCGGATGGTAGAACGTGATGATGTCTGTGGCATAGCGACGGGACATTGAGGTCTCCAGATAAGGGCTATTTGGGATTATGGGGTCGATCGGGCTACTTCAGCCCGGTCACGGCAATGCCGCGGACAAAGTACTTCTGCAGGAAAATGAACAGCAGCAGGACCGGCAGGAGGACGACAACGGCGCCGGCCAGCAGCAGGCCGTAATCCGTCGAGTTTGCCGCCTGCGAGGCGATCGAGAGACCGACCGGAAGGGTGTAGGTCTCCTCGCTCTGCGCTACGATCAGCGGCCAGAGGAAGTAGTTCCACGAGTTGAGGAAGGTGATGATGGCGACCGTCGCCACCGCCGGCCCCAGCAGGGGAAGGAAGATGCCGAAGAAGATGCGGAACTCGCCTGCCCCGTCGAGGCGCGCTGCTTCGAGGAGGTCGTCGGGAATGGAGTCAGCGAACTGCCGCATGATGAACACCGCGATCGGCATGACGGCGATTGGCAGCACCATGGCGGTGAGCGTGTTGACCAGCCCCAACTGCACGATGACGAAGAACTGCGGGACGAACAGCGCGACATACGGGATCATCATCGCCATTAGGACAGAGGCGAAGACGAGACGCCGGCCCTTGAAGGGCAGCTTCGCCAGTGCGTATCCGGCCATCGAGCTGAACAGCACGTTCGCGACCACGGTGAAGACCGAGACGATGAACGAGTTGCGCATGAAGGTGCCGAACTGGCGGTGCTCGAACAGTTCGATGAAGTTGTCGAAATTGCCGAAGTTCCTCGGCAGCCAGGCACCCGGCGCCGACATGATCTCGGCCTGGGACTTGAATGCCCCGAACATCACCCAGACAAAGGGGATCAGCGTGATAACGGCGACGACCGTCAGCAAGGCGTAGAGCAGCGGCGTAGCCAAATGAAGCTTCGGGGTCATGACCGGGCCCTCAACATGCGAAGCTGGATGATCCCGAGCACCACGATGATAGCGAGCATGACGTAAGCACCGGCCATGGCGTTGGCGATGTTGCCGAAGCCGAACTGCTCGTAGACCCACAGCGCCACCGACTTGGTCGCGCCGAGCGGGCCTCCCTTCGTCACGAGGTACGGCTCATCGAAGATGTTCATGTACGACACCGTCATCAGCACGCTGACCAGCAGCGTCGTCGGCTGCAGCAACGGCAATGTCATCGAGATGAGACGTCGCCAGGCGCCTGCGCCATCGAGGGCGGCGGCTTCGTATACGTCGGATGGAATGGACTGCAGCCCGGCGAGGAACAGCACCATGCAGGTGCCGATGTTGCGCCAGACGGCCAGCATCACCACGGTGGTGAACGCCATATTGGGGCTACCCAGCCAATTGGGGCCGGCGATGCCGATCGAGGCGAGGAACGAGTTGGCGGGTCCGTTCAGCGTGAACGCGTACTGCCAGATGACGGCCGCGGCGACGACGTTGGTGATCACCGGCAGGTAGAAGGCTGCGCGGTACGTGGCCCTGAGGCGCTTGATGCCGCTGTTGAGCGCCAGCGCCAGGGCTAACCCGATCAGCATCGTCAGCGGCACGCCGGTGAGCACGAACAGCCCGGTCGTCGCCAGGGACTGCAGGAACCCGGCATTGGTCAGTACGCGGACGAAGGTGCCCAACGCCACGAAGTCGACGTCGAATGGGTGCCGCATGTCGGCGACGCCGATATTGGTGAAGCTGTAGACGAGGGCAATCAGCGCGGGGACCGCGGTGAAGACCGCGAACGTCGCCATGAACGGCGCGATGAAGGTCCACGCGGTTGTTGTCTGCCATGGAGTCGGCCGGGGTGCTTTCCCCAACGTGCTGCTCAACTGAATTCCCCTTGAAGACGATGGCATCCCGTAGCGGGCGTCCGTGGAGCGCGATGGTCAGCGCTCCACGGCATGTTGCTAGTCCGAGGGAAGGGCCTAGTTGCCCACCCCGACCGACTCGGCGAAGGCCTGCGCGTCGTCCAGCACCTGCTGGGCAGTCGCCTGGCCGCGAGCGACCCGCTCCGTCTGCTGGCCGATATAGGTGCCGACCTGGCTCCAGGTGGGGACCTGCGGAATGTCGACGGCCGTCTCGAGTGCCTTGCGCTCGGCATCGAGCAGCTTGTTGCCGGCGATTGCCGGATCATCCCAGGCGGCCTTCACCGAGGGCAGGCTGCCGAACAGCTTGTACCAGGCGATCTGCGTGGCCGGCTGCGTCAGGTAGCGGGCGAGCTTCCAGGCTGCGACCTGGTTCTTGCCGTCCTTGAGCACGGCGATGCTGCCCGAGCCGAGCGCCGAGGCGGTCCCCACCGGTCCGGCCGGCATTTCGGCTGTCGCGAGGTTCGCATCGACCCACTCACGGCCGTTGGCGTCGACCGCCCACTGCTCGAACCAGGGGCCGATGTCCTTGCTGGCGATCTCGCCCGAGGTGAACCACGGCACGGTGTCGAGGAACTTCGGGCCATCGGGAGACGCGAGGCCCTCGGAGAACAGCGAACCCCAGAACTCCAGCGCCTTGACGTTCTCGGCGGAGTTGATGGTCCACTTCGTCCCGTCGGCACTGATGAAGCTGCCGCCGTTCTGGTGGATGAATTCGTTGAGGCCCTGGGCGTTGTAGATGTCGTAGCCGACATCCATTCCGATGCCCCACTTGGAGCCCTGCGCCTGCATGGCCTTGGCGAAGGCCTTCAGTTCGTCCCAGGTCTTGGGAGCGCCAAGGCCCGCCTTTTCGGCCAGGTCTTTGCGGTACTGGAACATCGTGGCGTAGACGTCGAGCGGGATGCCGTAGGCGACGCCGGCCTTGACGTTGGTGTTGTAGGCGTTGGTGAAGAAGTCGTCCGGGTTGGCGACGCCGGCGGGCACCGGTGCGAAGGCACCCGTCGCCATGAGGCTCGCCTGGCTCTGCGAGTAGAGGCGAACGAGGTCGGGGACCGTGCCGGCGGCGATGGCGGTGAGGAGCTTGGCGTCGAACTGGTCCGACGGGATCTGCGTCACTTCAACTTTGACGCCGGGGTTCTGCGCCTCGAACTCGGCCAGGAAGCCGGGCATCTTCTCGCCTTCGGCGCCGCCGATCCAGACCTGGATCGTGCCCTCAGCAGGCGAATTGTCGATCACGTCCTCCCCTCGGCCGTAGCCGGTGAGAGCCAGCGCAGCCGCCGCCGATGTGGCGGTGAGGATGAGCGCGCGGCGGGTAAACCACTTCATAGGCATCATGCTTCCCTTTCTCGAACTGAGAGGAAATCGGCGCTTCGGAGGGGCCTTTCCCTGGCACTGGAAAAGTCTGCGAGTTGATCTTGCTGGGAAAGACAACCTACTTGGCAATCGATTGCCAACGGGATATTGATTGCATATGCTGTTTTGGTGCGCAAGCGCCTATTTTGCCCACTGAATAGGCAGCGGTAAGTGTTTGACGCCCTGAGAAAATTCCGGCGAAAAGAGGAAAGAGGGACGAGGATGATTCAGCGATGACGAGAACATCGGATGATCGTGCGGCCGGTCCTTCGATCGCGGACGTGGCCCGAGAGGCCGGTGTCGCGACATCGACGGTCAGCCGCGCCTTGACCATGCCCGGCCGCATCGCCGAGCCCACCCGGCTCAAGGTCGAGGCGGCGGCCCGCAAGCTCGGCTACACCGCCAACCAGACGGCGCGCAGCCTGCGCGTCGGGCGGACCCGCACCATCATGATCGTGCTCCCCGAGGAGCTCTATATCGGTGCCTCGCAGACGGTCATCGAAGTGCTGCGGTCCGCCGGCAAGGCCCTGAAGGAGCGCGGTTTTTCCCTGCTCATCGCCAACGTCTCGCGCGAAGCCGAAACCGACGAACACATCCTCACCGTCGCCCTGGGCGGGACGGTATCCGGCGTGCTGCTGATGGCGAGCGCCATGCCCGGCGCCAATGGGCGAAGCCTCACCGATACGGGACTGCCGATCGTCTCGCTGCATTTCGACATGAGCGCCGAGGGCATCCCAAGCGTCGTCAGTAACGACCACGATGCCATCAGTGCCGCCGTGTCCGAGCTCATCGGGCTGGGGCACCGGGGCTTCCTCTATGTGCGCGGTCGCGAGGGCAACTACCACGATATCGAGCGCCTGCGCGGCGTGCGCACCGCACTCGCCACTCACGGGCTGCCGGAAGCGGCGCTGCAACTCTACCAGGGCGACTTCAACTTCGGCGGCGGCGTCAGGGCCGGGGCGCACTTCCTCGAACAGCCATCGAGCGAGCGGCCCAGTGCGATCGTCTGCGCCAACGATGACACGGCGATCGGCTTCATCAAGACCGTTGTCGATGGCGGCCTGCGGGTGCCGGACGACGTGTCGGTCATCGGCTTCGACGGCGCCGAGGTCGGAGCGTTCATGCTGCCGGCCCTCTCGACCATCCAGCAGGCCACCTCCGAGCTGGGCCAGCGTGCGGCCGACCTGGTGATGGACCTGGTCCTTGGCGAAACCGACCTCGAGCGCCGCATCGAGGTGCCTTGCTCGATCGTACTTCGCGAGAGCGTCAGGGCCGTCACGGCGTAGCGACCCGCACTGGTCGTCGCCTTTGTCCCGCGCCAGCCCGATATCGGGCGGAGCCCCCACACCCTGGTCTTTCTACAAGGCCCGTATCACTAGGAGCAAATCATGCCTGACGTCGTTTTCGACGCCCTGATCGTTGGAGCTGGCGCGGCAGGGATGTTCGCCGCCAGGGAGCTCACCGCCCAGGGCCTGAAGGTCGTGCAGCTCGAGGCCGGACCGGAAATCGGCCCCGACGACTTCGATGCCAACCACAAGCCGCGCCAGTCGGACATCAACATCCTGCAGCGCGCCAAGGCCACCCTGGGTGGTCAGTGGGTGCAAGCACGTGCGGCCTTCTTCGATAGCCGGCAGCGCAAGCTCTTCACCAGCGACCGCAAGAACCCGTACTCGACGCCGCCAGACGCCCCCTTCGTCTGGATCCGCAGCCGCCAGGCCGGCGGCCGGACGCATGTCTTCGGCCGTGTGCTGCTGCGCTGGACGGATGACGATTTCAAGAGCAACTCCCGCACCGGTCGCGGCGTCGATTGGCCCATCGCCTACGACGATATCGTCCCCTATTACGAGGAAGTCGAACGCTCGCTGGAGCTCTACGGCCAGCCCGACGGCGTCCCGACGCTTCCCGATAGCATCTACACGCACGAAGCCCGGATGACCGAGGCGGAGACCCTGTTCAAGACGGAGGTCGAGAGCCGCTGGCCGGAACGGAAGGTTGTGACCTGGCGCTATATCGGGCCCGAGCCCACACGCGTCCTAAGGCCGATGCGCGAGGCCATCGCCAGCGGTAATCTCGATATCCGCTACAACACCATCGCCCGCCGCATCCTGACCGACGACGAGACCGGCCGGGCGATCGGCGCCGAGGTGATCGACAGCCGCACCGGCCGGGTAACTGTGATCAAGGCGAGATCCGTGGTGCTTTGCGCGTCGCCGATCGAAAGCGTCCGGCTCATGCTGAACTCCAGCTCACCACGCCACCCCAATGGCCTCGGCAACAGCTCGGGGACGCTCGGGCGCTACTTCATGGACCAGTTGCCCTGCATTGCCGCGGGCACCTTCGCCAAGGCAAAGGGCTGGGCCAGCGCCGACACCGCTCCACCGGATCCCTTCTATGGGCCATCCGGTGGCATCTTCCTGCCGCGCTTCATCGGCAAGGATGGCAGCTCGGCAGCGAACGACTTCGACTTTCAGGGTAGCGTCGGCCGATCCCGCACCGGCGCGACCAGCGACGCAAGGCTGAGCTTTTTTGGCTATGGGGTGATGCTGCCAAACCCGGACAACCGGATCACCATCGACCCCCGACGCAAGGACGCGTGGGGCATCCCGGTTCCGCACATCCGCTGCCAGATCGGGCCCGATGACAAAGCCACCCTGACCCGTCAGCTCGATACATTGACCGAGACGATCGAGGGGGCAGGGGGCGAGCTGGAGTTCATCGGCTCGCCGCTCGGCCTCGAGGAAAAAGGTCGTGGCGCCTACCCGGATTCCGACCCGCTCAGCCGCTTCCTGTTCCGCCGGATGTTCAGCCGAACCATGGTGATGGGGGCAGCCATCCACGAGGCCGGCGGCGCGAGGATGGGCGAGTGTCCCGAGGACTCCGTGCTCAACAACTGGAGCCAGAGCTGGGACGTCCCCAACCTCCTCGTCACCGACGCCAGCGCTTTTGCCAGCAGCGGCGTCACGGGTACGACACTCACGATCATGGCCTTGACGATACGCGCCTGCCGACACCTCGCGCAGGAGTCCAGGGCGGGGCGGATCTAGCTGGAGAGCCCATTGGCGAGGCTCAGCCGAGTTCCAGCGTGGTGATGCCGAATATCTCGTCGAGCGGAAGATCGGGTGCGGGACCGAGATACATGCGCGCGGTTTCGAAAGCGGGTGTGAGGCCGAGGCGGCGGGCCATTTCGACGGCGGCGTGATTGAGCTCGGGGATGTCGATGAAGATCATGTCGGTAGCCGCGGGGGTCACCAGCGTTGCGAGCAGGGTCTCGGCGATCGCTGGGGTATCGGCGAAGAGCGGACCGATCTTCCAGCCATCGACGCAGCGGCGAATGGTGCCGTAGCCGCGGAGCGTGTCGTCTTCGAAATAGCCCTCGGTCTGGCGCGACGGCGACGGGGCGAGCCAGGCTTTGAGGAAGTCCGTGCGCTCGGCGGCGACGTGCTGGCGGTCGTAGGCGACGACGGCGTCCAGGTCGTCGCCAGCGATCGGCCGGACGAAGGAGCGAGTGGTGACCAGGCCCCGCAGCGATCCGCCCCAGCGTGCGCTCTTGTGGGCGAAGGCGAAGCCGGACTTCCGGTAGTTGCCCTGCTGGGCCACGACGCCGTCGAGGCCGATGCTGCGGCCCGCTGCGCTGGCGATGCCGGCGTCCCAGATGGCCTTGCCGTAGCCCTTACCGCGATGCGCGGGGTGGACGATGTAGAGGCCGAGGAAGGCGAAGTCCGACCCGTATTTGACGACCGAGATACAGCCGACGCGCACGGTGCCGATCCAACCCATCAGGAAGCCGCTGGGGTCCTGCGCGTAGAAGGCGCCGGCGTCGTCGAGGCCGGGGTTCCAGCCCTCATCGCGAGCCCAGCCGAGCGCCACGTCGAGATCGGCGCGGGTCATCGGTTTGATGCTGAGGTTCATGCGGCCAGCGTACGCGCGAACGGCCCCGATTGCGACGTGCCCAACTTCAGCGCCACGAGTCCCTCAGCGAGCTTCACCGCAGCAGCGACCCCATCGATCACCGGCACGCCGTGCCTCGCAGCGAGGTCCGCAGCGAGATCGGCCATGCCTGCACAGCCCAGCACGATGGCGTCGGAGCCATCGTGCAGCAAGGCGCTGGCGATCTCGTCGGAAATGGTCTCGCGAGCGGTTGAACCGGGGCGCTCAAGCTCGAGCACCGGGACGTTCGACGCGCGCACCTTGCCACAGCGGGCGCTGAGCCCATAGCGCAGGATGTTTTCCTCGATGATCGGGATCGACACCGAGAGCGTGGTCACGACGGAGAAGCGGTCGGCGATCAGCATGGCGGTGTGGTAGGCCGCCTCGCCGATGCCGATCACCGGAACGCCGGTCCGCCGCCGGGCCTCGTAAAGCCCGGTGTCGTCGAAGCAGGCGATGACGATGGCATCGAACCCCTGCGCCTTGTCGATCTCGGCAAAGAGGCCGGGGAGTGCTGCCTCGCCGTCCTCGACGCCCTGGATCGAAGCGGGGCCGGTGGCCGGATTGCGCGCCACGATCTCGGTGTCTTCGGCCGCGACGTCGCGCGCCGCAGCGCCGATCTTTTCAGTCATCGAGGCGGTGGTGTTGGGGTTGATCAGCAATAGTCGCATTTAGGCCCGAGCCCGCTTTCGGCCGATGAGAAGGATGATGCCGAGGGTGACGAGGATCACGGCGAACGAGAAGAGCGTCGTTACGGTACCCAGCGCGTAAAGCACCGGTGTCGTGACGTTGGTGGTCATGCCGTAGATTTCGAGCGGCAGCGTGTTGAAGCTGCCGGCGGTCATCAGCGTGCGCGCGAACTCGTCGTAGGAGAGGCTGAAGCCGAACAGGCCGACGCCGATCAGGCTGGGCGCGATCATCGGCAGCAGCACGTGGCGGAACGTCTGCCACGGCGAGGCGCCGAGGTCGCGCGCCGCCTCCTCGTAGGACGGCGAGAAGCGGTTGAAGACGGCGAACATGATCAGCACGCCGAAGGGCAGCGTCCAGGTCAGATGCGCCCCGAAGCCCGATGTCCACCACGACGGGCGGAAGCCGATCTGCTGGAACAATACGCCGATGCCGAGGCTGACGATGATCGACGGCACCACCAGGCTGGCGATGGTCAGGTAGAACAGCGGCGTGCCGCCGATGAACTTGCGGCGGAAGGCGAGGCCGGCGAGCAGCGCTACCAGGACGGTCGAGACCATCACCATCAGCCCGAGCAGCAGCGAGCGCGTGAAGCTGGCGCCGAAATCACCCACCGCCTGTTTCTCGAAGAGATTGCCGAACCAGTGGAACGAGACGCCGTTGAGCGGGAAGGTAAGCCCGCCGTTGGGACCCTGGAACGACAGGATGAAGATCGCTGACATCGGGCCATAGAGGAACAGCACGAAGAGCCCGAAAAAGGCGGCGAGGACGTAGAAGCTGAGCGGGCGCTTTTCGCGGTGCTTTGCCATCTCAGAGTTCCTTCCGGATATCGACGATGCGGAGGATGCCGCCGACAAGCAGCAGCACCAGCACCAGCAGCACGACAGCGTTGGCCGCAGCGGCCGGATATTGCAGCAGCGACATCTGGTTCTTCATCATCAGCGCCACCGAGGCGCTTTGCCCGCCGCTCATCACCTGCACGGTGGAGAAATCGGCCATGACAAGGGTCACGACGAAGATGGTGCCGATCGCCATGCCGGGCTTGGCCAGCGGCAGGATGACGTTCCACATGATCTGCCAGGCACTGGCACCGGCATCGCGCGCCGCTTCGATCAGGGAGCGGTCGATACGCATCAGCGTGTTGAAGATCGGAGTGACCATGAACAGCGTGAAGAGGTGCACCATGGCGAGCACCACGGCGAAATCGGAGTAGAGCAGCCACTCGATCGGCTGGGAGATGACGCCCATCTCGACCAGCGTGGAATTGACCAGGCCATTGCGGCCCAGCACCGGAATCCACGAGATCATGCGGATGATGTTGGAGGTGAGGAACGGCACGGTGCAGACGAGGAACAGCACCATCTGCGTGGTCGCCGACTTGACGTGGAAGGCGAGGAAATAGGCGACCCAGAAGCCGATGAAGAGCGTCAGCATCCAGACGATCGCGGCGAATTTCAGCGTGTTGAGATAGGTCTTCCAGGTGACCCAGGAGCCGAGCGTGTCGACATAATTGGTGAGCACGAAGCCCGGATACATCCGCGCAAAATCGTAGTCCCAGAAGCTGACGAAGACGAGCAGCAGGATCGGCAGGAGGAGGAAGAAGCCGAGGATCAGCCAGAGCGGGATCGACTGGATGTATGAGGCGAGCCGGCCGAGGGACAGCGGCATTTTCCGCGTCTTCGGCTTCACCGCCGGTACCGCAAGAGTCTCTTCGGCCACAGCCAAGCCGGCCTCCATCGTCGAGGGGAGAAGCCCGGCCGGAGTCCGGCCGGGCGATGGTGTACGACCGCCCTAGGCCGCGATGAACTCGTTCCAGCGAGTGACCATGTAGCGGTCTTCGTCCATCACCGAGTTCCAGCAGGCAACATGGCCCATGCGCTCGAGGAAGGAGCCGCCATCGCGCACGGCGCCGGCCTTCTCCATCACCGCGCCATCGGGCGACAGGATGTCTCCGACGGCTGCCTTGCCCTCGATCCAGAAGCCCCATTCGTCTTCCGACATATACTCCTTGGCGGTGTCCATGGCCGCCGAGTAGTAGCCCTGGCGGTTGAGATAGCCGCCGACCCAGCCGGAGGTGTACCAGTTGATGTACTCGTAGGCCGCGTCGAGCTGGGCGCCCGAGAGATGCGCGGCAAGGCCGAGACCACCGCCCCACGAGCGGTAGCCTTCCTTGAGCGGCTGATACTTGCAGGCGATGCCCTTGGAGCGCACGGCGGCGACGGCCGGCGACCACATCGACTGGATCACCACTTCGCCCGAGGCCATCAGGTTGACGCTCTCGTCGAAGCTCTTCCAGAAGGCGCGGAACTGGCCGTCCTGCTTGGCCTTGATCAGGAAATCGATGGTCGCATCGATCTCCGCCTTGGTCATGTTGCCCTTGTCGGCATATTTGATGTTGCCCATCGCTTCCATGATCATGGCCGCGTCCATGATGCCGATCGACGGGATGTTGAGGATCGAGGTCTTGCCCTTGAAGGCCGGGTCCATGATATCGGCCCAGGTGGTGATCTCGCGGCCGACGAGGTCGGGGCGGATGCCCAGCGTGTCGGCGTTGTAGATGGTCGGGACCATGGTGAAGTAGCCGGTTTCGCCCTTGGCGAATTCCTTGGAATCCGGCGCATCGACATAGCCGACGGTGTGCGGCGCGGTGCCCTGGGCGATGACGCTGTCGGGGGTCAGCTTGCCGGTTTTGAACAGCGGCACGATCTTGTCGTAGTACTTGAGCTTGGTCACATCCATCGGCTGGATCACGCCGGTCGGATAGACCTTCTTCAAAATCCAGTACTCGATGTCGGCGATGTCGTAGCTGTCAGGCTGGGTGACGGCGCGCTGCGCGGCGGCGTCGGAATCGGTCGCCGTCATTTCAAGCGTGATGCCGAGATCGGCTTTGCACTTTTCGGCAATGGCATTGAGGTTCGAGACGCCCGTGCCGAACTGGCGCAGCGTGATCGGGTTTTGCGCCCAGACGGTGGGGAAACCACCGAGGGCCCCGGAGCCCGCGGCAGCGCCGGCCAGCGCGGCGGCTCCCTTGAGCATGCTGCGGCGGGAAATCATGGCCGCTTTGGCCGTCTTGCTGGATTCACTCATAGCCTAAAACCCCTGTTTCTGATGGCTTACGAATTGGGGCGGCCCAGGATGATCGCATCCTCGGCATCCCAATGCAGTGGCACCGCGTCACCGACTGCGACCGGCTTCGAAAAGAAGCTCTTGTCGTCGACGATGGCGGTGAAATCCTCGATCCCGGCCCCATCGACCGAGAGCTTCACCGAAGCGCCGCGATACTCGATGTTCGAGACGATGCCGGTGAACCCCAGCCCCGCGGCCTTCGGCGGCCCCAGCCGCACATGGTCGGTGCGGATGCCCGCATCGACCGGCGCGCCGGGTTCCAGCGGCGCGCCCGAGGCGGCAAAACTGCTGCCGCCGGGGACCTGGAAGGTGACGACGCCGTCGGCTGCCGATTTGGCGCTACCGGTGACGACGTTGTGGTCGCCCATGAAGCGAGCGACGAAGGCCGTGGCGGGCCGTTCGAACACCTGGCGAGGCGTCGCCGCCTGCTCGATCCGGCCATTGTTCATCACCACGATCAGGTCGGCGAGCGCCATCGCCTCCTCCTGGCTGTGGGTGACGTGGACGAACGTGATGCCGAGCCGCGTCTGCAGCTTCTTCAACTCGGCGCGCATGCGGATCTTGAGGAACGGGTCGAGCGCCGAGAGCGGCTCGTCGAGCAACAGCGCTTCGGGATCGGTGATGAGCGCGCGGGCCAGTGCCACCCGCTGCTGCTGGCCGCCTGAGAGCTGGGCGGGCCGCCGCGTGGCGTAGGCCTCCATCTGCATCAGTTTGAGCATTTCGAGCGCCTTGACCTGGCGCGGCGCTTTCTCGATGCCTTTCATCTTGAGGCTGAAGGCGACGTTGTCGATGAGGTCCAGATGCGGGAACAGCGCGTAGGACTGAAACATCATCGCCGTGCCGCGCTTGGCCGGCGGCAGATCGGTGACATTGGTGGACGAGAGGATGATGTCGCCGTCGCTCGCGTCCTCGTGCCCCGCCACCATGCGGAGGGTCGAGGTCTTGCCGCAGCCCGATGGCCCGAGCAGGCAGCAATAGGTGCCGGCGGGCACTTTGAGATCGATTGAGTCTACCGCAAGCGCATCGCCGTAGCGCTTCGTCAGCTTCACAACTTCCAGGTCGCCCTGCGCCATGCACCGCCCCGTTGGCCACCTCTTGGCCGTCGGTTAGTGAACTGCAAGACCCGTGCCAGCGGCCGGCGCGACGTCGTTTTCGTCGTATCTCTTTGAATCCGCGAATAAGTTCCAACGTCGAATGATCGCACACTCGTGCTGCATGAATCACACGCAATGCCTAATGCTTGAGCATGTGAACGCAATGTGGGCAGATTTTGTATACGAAACCCCCGTAGCGATGTGTTCAGTTCTGGGCTAGATTCGGATTGGGTTTTGGGAGTTCGGCATGTCAGCAGGCGACGAGATCGATGAGCCGGAGGGGCGCCCCGCGGTGCGACGCTCAGGCGTCTATCTCGGGCTGCGCAACGCCATCCTCGGCCATGGCATCGACCCAGGCACCAAGCTGCCTGAAGACGAACTGGGCGCCATCTACTCAGTAAGCCGGACCGTGGTGCGGGCGGCTCTGCAGGCGCTGGCGCATGACCGACTGGTGCGGCTCGAGCCCAATCGCGGCGCCTTCGTCGCCAAGCCGACGCGGATGGAAGCCCGCGAAGTGTTCGAGGCGCGGGCGCTGGTCGAGCCCAAGGTCGCGGCCCTGGCGGCGGGCATCGCGACGCATGCCGACGTCGAGCGGCTGCACCGGCACCTCGACGAAGAACACAAGGCGGTGCATGCCGGCAAGGATGGCGAGGCGGTGATGCTGTCGGCGCAGTTCCACGTCGCCATCGCCGAAATCGCCGGCCAGTCGATCTTCACCGAAATGGTGCGCGACCTCTGCTCACGCTCGTCGCTGATTATCTCGCTCTACTGGCGGCGACGCGACACGACCTGCGAAAGCCACGCCCACCATGCGCTGGTCGACGCCATCGCCAAGCGCAGCGCGCTCGACGCGTCGGAACTGATGACCAGCCACCTGGTAGACCTGCTCTCCGGCCTAGACCTTTCCGAGCGCGAGAGCTCGGGCAAGAAGCTGATGGAGATTCTAGCAGGGCGCCCGCCAGCAAGAGAATCCTGACCTCGCGGTGACAGCAGCCTCTCTAGTTCGGGCTATTGCTCACCGTGACCGGCTGTTTCGCCCTGCCTCCGCACACCTAACCCGCCACCCCTTGCGCACTTCCATACGGGGACGCGCAGTAGCAAGCCGAGTTTGGCGGCTGCGGTGGCGAAAGCCAGCACCAGAAATTGGGGGTGAAGCATACGCTTCCCGGGTAGTGAGGGGGCACCTGGGCACGTGCCGACGCCGAGGCGCCGATGATTGCCAATGCGACCAGGGCACCAAGGCCAAATCCTAGGAGCTTCCTCATAGCTCGCCTCCAGAATGGGTTTCGGCGACGGGGCACGCGTCCGTGATCGCCGTCTTCAAGTTGGCTATCTGCACGTTAGGGTCGGGCACTCGGTGGAGTTGCGCGCCCATCGGCTTTGCCGCGTGGCCCTTCTCCACATAGTCGAGCAGGAGCTGCGCCATGTCGCACCGGCGATTGTCGAGCATGACCACGGTCAGCATGCGATCCTTCTCCAGCCAGAAGTCGGTTTCGTTGCGGAGAATGTTGTCGAAGAAGCGTTTGTCGAGGTTTGCCTTATTCTCCCTGGCGAAGGCGGTCCTGATGCGATTGGACATCTCTCCATCGAGGCGAAGTGGTGCGTGCTCTTCGACGGTCTGAGCATTCAGGCTGTTGAATACGATGTCGAACAGATCGCCCACCGTTCGCTTGGCGCGGTCGCCTGTGGGGCGGGTCTTTAGCCAGAACGCGGAAATCTGGCCAAGCAGGAGGACTTGCGACAGCCGTTGACGTGGTCCCATCGCCTCGATGTCCCGCAACTCTCGCTCGCCCGTACCAGGGATCAACAGCACCGGTACTTCATACTCCCGCGGGTCGTACATCGCGCGCACCCTGAAACTGAGGGTGCTCTCGGATGCGGGAATGTCGACAGTGAGGGTCCCTTCCTTCACACGCATAGGGACCTTGACGAGGAAGGTGGGTTCGGCGACCCACTCGGTCATCGGGAACGGCATGGTGGCCTTCCAGCCCCACCGCCCGGCGCTCAGTTCCTCCCTGGGCAGGTCGTGCCCAACGCTTCCCGGCTCCATGAAAAGCGTAACAACTACGGGCTTTTGCGCGTTCAGCCCGGTCTCGTCGATAAGCGTGATGGTGATCGCCCGATCCGGGTCTTCCTGCGCGAACGCAACATCGGCAACGAGGAGGAATGATGCGACCAGCAACATGAATCTCAACATGATGCTATCCATTCGGAGCGTTGGGGGCAGGGGCAGCGTTGTCGTTCGCGTCGTCAGCCGGCGGCGGATCCTCTTTCTGCTGCTGGGCCGCTACATCGGCGGCCGGCGGGGTCGGAGCCTTGTCACCCCGGCGGCGCAGCATCAGATTGGCGTTGGTCTGCGCATCGTTGAACTTGATGCCGATGAGTGCGGCAAAGACAAAGGCGGCGAAGTTCCGCACGCTGCTGGAGAACGACTCGAGGACCTTGATTGCGTTGTCTACGTCGACGATGCCCTGGGCGTTCAGCTCTTCCCGAAGGCCTTCCGTATTCGGAACCGCGCCGTTCATCCCGAGGAACACGCTCATGTTCAAGTATAGGAAGTAGACGACACAGGATGCTGCCAGAACGATCAGCAACTGGGTGTTGCTCGCCTTGGCAGGTGCGGTGGCCGCGATGATGCCGCCAAGGACAGCCGGCACGAGCTCACCGATCAGCGGAATCTCGGGCAACACAAACGGCGCCGTAAGAACGATCTGCCGCATGAAATAGCCGGCGATCGACTCGCGTCCCATCTCGAACGCCACGACGATCGCGACATAGAGCACAGCCAGCACCACAAAGACGCCGTAGAACATGTAGCGCCGAACTGTCTCCTGGATCGGGGTGAAGACGTTTGTCGGCGCAGCAGGCGCGACCGCCGCCGCCTGTAGCGTAGGAGCAGGTGCTGCGGCGTTCGCTGGGGCGGGTTCCTGTGCCATCGCCTAAGCCGCCTTCAACCAGTCGCCGTGAACCCATCCCGTGAAGTCGGCCTGCCCGGCAGCATTGGGAACAGAGACGAAGCGCCACTTTCCCTCCGCCTCGTGCACCGTGACTTTGGTTCCGTCGGGTAGCGGTTTTTCCCGAACGAGAGGGTGTTCAGAGCCTGGTCCGCTGCGGATATTCAGTCCTGTTGGCGACCTGACCACCAAAGTTCCATCACCGGTGCCGTCCCGTCCAAGTACTCTCGATCGGAACGAGGCCATGTTCCACGCCGGGCCGGGATCTGACTTGCGGCCAGGTGAGATATCATCGTGACCAACGATCTCATCGATCTTGTAAGCGCTGCAGATTGCTCTTGCTGCGCTGATCGTTGTTTCGATCTGGGCTTCGGTGAATATCTCCCAACCGCAGTCAGGCGTGCCGAACTTATGCCTTGCAGCAATTCCCTTGCTTTGATCAACAGGTGAGCCAGTCCACGAAATCCAGCCCGCGCTGCCCTGCTGCAATGGCCCCCAGTTCTCGATCTCAATGCCGATCGCGTGCTTATTCAGGCCGGTATAGAGCTGGCCGTCACTTGCATGCCATCGACTGTCGCCTGCGTGCCATGCAACGACGTTGAAGGGAACGCACTGGCTGATCGTCCCGTCTCTGCGCACGACCAGATGTGCTGACACTTTGTGAGAAGCGTCGGCGAAGTACTTGGCAACGTTAGAGTTTGGCCCGC
Organism: Devosia sp. P3_B2; assembly: GCF_056402875.1. Classification (NCBI taxonomy): domain Bacteria; kingdom Pseudomonadati; phylum Pseudomonadota; class Alphaproteobacteria; order Hyphomicrobiales; family Devosiaceae; genus Devosia; species Devosia sp. P3_B2. Next base: position 449,149 of record NZ_JBFUGO010000001.1, read on the forward strand.
TAGCGGTATAGTGGATGACTAGGAATTTCGGTGTGAACTTACCGCCAACGTTTGGTGATTGCACAAACTCGACCGGGTCAGGGCCAATCGCAAGTCTATGACCAGTAACAACAAATTCCATCTGGCGCCCCCAAAGGCCTCACGCCGATTGTGTATTCGTGTGTATGGAATAGAGTGGTAGTGATTGTTATCGCTGTCGGCAAAAGGAGTCAAATACTTAGATTATGACTCGCATGTAGACTCAGCAACTGTCCATCTGGGGCAGCTATCCTCTGGGGTAGCGATCTGAGAACGGGCGTGTCTACATCGCGCTGGCGATTACTGGTGTTGTTGCAGCATGTTAGGATGCGGGCGGCAGCGACAACTACGTCGTGCCGGTCCATCGTTCGACATCAACGGCGCGCGGCCAGGAAGGCGGCAGCGACCATGCGGCTCAATCGAGCTTGCAGTGGGATTTCAGGCTGAACTCAGTCCAACTGCCGGACACGCAGCGCCAGATATGGCCGGCTCGGCAATTCGATGCCGAATGCCGCGTCCGGCTTGCCGCCGCGCACCACGTCGCCGTGTCGCGTCGGATGCGGGATCAGGGCTGGGATGCGCGTCGCCGGCTCCACCGTCATGTTCCACGTGTCGATCACGTCGACCTCGTAGTTCCCGTCCTCCTTGGGCAGCCCCGTCGTCCACTGGTTGGGCTGGTGCTCGCCGAAATAGATGTAGCTGACCTTGCCGTCGCGAGCGCCGGAGATGCGGCTCCATGGCCATGACGCGTTGTGCCCCATCGGCGTCAGCCCGCCCCTCACGTCCTCCTCGATGATGGCGCGTAGGAACCCGATGCGCTTCCAGGCCTCGCCGTGGAGCTTGCCGCCCTTGGCCCACCAGATCAGGTCTTCGGGGTCGGCATAGGTTTCGCCATGCCCGGCATAGCCGCCGCGCATCACCGTGGTCCAGAACCGGTGCGTCAGCTCCTGGGCCGTGATGTTGCCCCAGCTCGGCCAGATATTGCCCTCGTATTCCGGCTCGTCGTTGACCACCGGCTTGCCATAGGCCTCGCGCCACTCGGGCGTGCGCTTCACGTCCCAGTGCTGGATGCAGACATGGCTGATCCAGGCCTTGCGATGATCAAAGTTCATCGACTGGTCGCCGTTGTGGATCGACTTCAGGTGCCCGTACGGGTCGTTCTCCTCGAGGATGTGGAAGTAGCGGTCCCACTGCGCGACGGGTTTGGAGTCGAGCAGGAAATCGTACTCGTTGGCCAGCGACCACCAGACGTTGGAATAAGCCGCAAGCCGCGCCGCGAGATAGGCGACGTAACGGAAATCCTGCTCCGCCGACATGTTCGAATAGTTCCACCGGTCATAGGGGTGGAAGATGATGATATCCGCCTCGATGCCGAGCTCGCGCAGCTGGCCGATCTGCTGCTCGAAATGCTGGAACGCCTTGGGGTTGGGCCGGTCGAAATCCAGCTTGCCGTCGGCATTGGGCAGGTAGACGTCCATCAGCGGCTCGTTGGTGTTGAACGGATAGTCCTTGGGGAACACCCCCATCCGCAGCTTGTTGAACCGCGCCGCCTTGAGCGTCTCGAGCGTTTCCGCCTGCATGGCGAGCGGCTGGTGCGTCCAGGCGTAACAGGTCGTCCCGAACGGGAAATACGGCGTGCCGTCGGCATGGGCGAAGTGGAACCTGTTTGCTACCGCCACCGGCCCGTGCATGCCCGGCCGCGCTGCCGTCGCCGTGAACGAGTCGGTCCTGCCGTCGAGCGCCGCCGTCTTGCTGCGCGTGCGAAATGTCCACTCGCCCTCGGTGTCCGGCATGAAGCGGACGCGATAGGTGCCGTCCCCATCGTAGAACCCGGGCACCCGCACTTCGCGCGAGTGCTGCGAGAACACGGCGTCGAAGCTCACCTCGACATAGGGGTTGCCCGAGGACGGGCCGGTGAAGCTCGCTTCGAAGATGTCGTACTTGGCGGTCATGGTCTTGTCCTCAGTCGATCCGCTTGAACAGCAGCGCCAGATAGGGTCTTGGGGCGAAATGCAGCACGTCACCGCGCACGACGCTCTCTGCCAGCGGCGTCTCGGTCATTTCCCAGGTGTCGATCAGCGTGGCGCTGTAGCGCTCGTCGGGCGGCACGGCGACCGTCGCCTCGCTCGGCTGGTTCTCGCCCATGTAGCTCAGGTAGTAGCGGTGCGGCTGCCCGGCCGTCGGCCACCAGGCCATCGCCGGCGCCCAGCCCTCCTCGCCCGCCGGCGGCACGAACAGCTGCTGCAGCACGACATTGTCGAGGCCGCCCTGCATCGCGATGCGATAGGCGCCGGTCGACTTGATCGGGTCCAGCCCTTCCTCTGGCCCCGCCTCCATGATGCGGCGGAGGAAGGCGATGCGCGGGATGCTCTCGCCGATCAGCTTGCCGCCCTTGGCCCACCAGATCGTGTCGGTCGCGCTGCCGAAGGTCTCGCCATGGGTGACGTAGCCGCCATTGACGACGCCGTCCCAGAACCGGCGCACCATCTTCTGGCCCGAGATGTTGCCCCAGAGCTCGGCGATCGTCCCCTCATAGCAGCACTCGTCGATCGACACGGGCTTTCCGTACTTCTCGCGCCACACCGCCGACATGTTGGCGGTCGAGCGCTGGATCGACGCGTGCGTGATCCGGGGATGGTTGTGGTCGTAGAACCTAAAGCAGTTGTGGACGCTCAACAGGTGCCCATGCGGATCGTTGTCCGACACCACATGGATGAAGCGATCCCAGTCCTGCGGGGTCTTCTGCGGCATCAGGTCGTATTCGTTGGCCATCGACCACCAGACGTTGGGGAACGCCGCGAGACGGGCGGTGAGATAGCGCAGGTAGGCGTCATCCTGCGCCGGGCTCATGCGCGAAAAGCCCCAGCGGTCATACGGGTGGAAGATGATCAGGTCTGCCTCGACGCCGATCTCGGCCAGCTGGCTGATGCGCTGTTCGAGGTGCCGGAAGTACTCGGGCTCGAACTGCTCGAAGTCGAACTTCCAGCCGTACTTGTCGGCTCCGGCAAAGCTGCCGTCCCACTTGCTTTTGCCCGTCTCCAACAGCTCGAACGGATACCGCTCCGGCTCGTTCTCGTTGTAGCGGTAGTGCTTGGGAAACACGCACATGCGGATCTTGGTGAAGGGCGCCTCAGCGAGCGTTCTAAGCGTCTCTTCCTCGAGCGCGTCGCCTTGCAGGTTCCACACATAGGCTGTGGTGCCGATATTGATGTAGCGGGTGCCGTCGGCGTAGCGGAAATGGTGGCGGTTGGCGACGCGGACCGGACCGTGATGGTTCGGCTTCGCTTCGCCGACTTCGAACACGCCGCTGACGTCATCGAGCGCCGGAGCATTGCTCCGCGTCTCGTAGGACCAGGTTCCCGTCGCATCGGGCAGGAAGCGCAGCTTGTAGACCCCGTCACCATCGTAGAAGCCGTTGACCCGCACCTCGCGCTCGCCCTGCCGAAACACCGCTCGCAACTCGACATCGAGGAACGGATTGCCGGCGGAGGGGCCGACGAGACTCAGCTCGTACGTGGCCCACAGCGACGCGGCGCCGCTGGCTTTGGCGGTATTGGTCATCTGCAAAATCCTGTCGGTAGCAATGTAAGGTGCAGCCGCCTATCGGCGACCGCCGGAAATGTCAGGCCGCCGCCCGGCGCGGGCGCCAGCGGCTCTTGGTCGTCGGGATCGAGCTCAGCAGCAGCTTGGTGTAATCGTGCTGCGGGTCGCCCATCACCTGTCGCGCCTCGCCGAACTCCACCACCACACCCTTGTTCATCACCGCCACGTAGTCCGAGATGTAATAGGCGGTGGCGAGGTCGTGGGTGATGTAGAGGAAGCTCCGTCCCGCCTCGTCGCGCAGCTTCTTGAACAGGTTGATGATGATCATGCGCCGCGAGGCGTCGATCATCGACACCGGCTCGTCGGCGACGATCAGCTTGGGGTGCGGAATGAGCGCCCGCGCCACCGAGATGCGCTGCAGCTCGCCGCCCGAGAACTGGTTGGTATATTTGCCGCGCACCTCCCCGTACTTGAGACCCACGCTCAAAAGGGCATCGGCCACCGCCGCCTCGGCCTGGTCGCCGTCCATGCCGGCAACGCGCCGCGCCGTTTCATGGAGATAGGCATCGACCGGACGATAGCGGCTGAAGGCCTCGAACGGGTTCTGGAAGATGGGCTGCACCAGCCCGAGGAACTCGTGCTTACTGAGCGCCGCGCCTTTGCCGGTCACGACGGTGTCGTAGACGATGGCCCTGCCTGAGGTCGGCGTTTCCAAACGCAGCAGGGTCTTCGCCAGGGTGGTCTTGCCGCTGCCGGACTCGCCGACCACGGCAATCACCACCGGCTTGTCGCCTTCCACGGTGATGTTGACGTCGTTGAGCGCCTTCACCTGCCGCGAGCGCACCAACCCGCCCTGCCGGTAGACCTTGTTGAGCCCCTCGGTCTTCAGGATGATCGTCATGCCGCGACCTCCACGCTCTGGCTGGGTCGCGCCACGAAATGGCCGGGCTTGACCTCGATCAGCTCCGGCTCGACCCGATAGGCCCGGTCGCCGCCGGCGCCGGCAGCACTCGCCAGCACGCCGCGCATGCTGTCGTCGCCAATGGCCGGCAAGGAGTCGATCAGCATCCTGGTGTAGGCATGCTGGGGGTCGGCAAAGACGCTTTCGGTATCGCCGTACTCGACGACGCGGCCCGCATACATGATCAGCATCTTGTGGGTGACCTGGTAGTGCACGCCCATGTCGTGCGAGACGACGAGGATGGTGTTGCCCATCTGCTCCTGCACATCCATCAACAGCGTCAGGATCTCCTTCTGCACCACCACGTCGAGCGCGGTGGTCGGCTCGTCGGCGATGATCAACTCAGGCTGGAAGAAGGTGGCGAGCGCAATCATCACGCGCTGCCGCATGCCGCCGGAGAGCTGGTGCGGATAGGACTCCATCGCCTCCGGCGGCAGTCCGAGCTTGCCGATATAGGCCCGCGCCCGTTCGAGGACGCGCTTCTTGTTGCTATCGGTGCCGGGGAAATCGATGAACTGGTCGCGGATGCGGATGACCGGGTTCAGCGAGTTCATCGAGCTCTGCGGAATGTAGGAGATGGATTTGAACCACTCCTTGCGGATGTTCTCGGTCGTCACCGGCAGCCCATTGCTGCCCTTGAGCCCGTACTCGATACTGCCGCCCGAGAGAGACATGGGCGATTGGATGTCACCATAGATCGCCTTCATCAGGGTGGACTTGCCGCATCCCGATTCCCCGGCGATCCCGACGATGCAGCCGTCGGGGATGGTCAGGGTCACGCCGTTGACGGCCTCGATGACCCGATTGCCGATGCGATAGCTGATACGGAGATCGTTGAGCCGGATCATGCGACACCCCGCTTGCTGGCGAATGCGGCATTGAAGCCGGTGGAGGCGAGGAACAGCCCCAAAAAGAGCAGGATCGATGCGATGATCGGCGCCACCAGCCAGGGATAGTTGCCGGTGAACAGCGCGTTGTAGTTGAGCGCCCAGAAGATGATCGAGCCGAGCGTCGGCACCTCGACCTTCGACAGTCCGATCACCGCCAGCGTCGCCTCGGTGTTCACCGCGAACAGGATGGTGTTGATGAACCCCACCACCATGTAGGCCGAGACGTACGGGAATATCTCGCGCACGATGATGTTGAACGTGTTGGCGCCCGAGAACCGCGCCATGTTGATGAACTCGCGTTCTCGCAGCGACAGCGCCATCGAGCGGATGGTACGCGCACCCCAGGCCCAGCCGAAGACGACGATGATCAGGCCGACGGTCAGGAACGAGCTGTTGCCGCGGATCACCGCGCCGAGGATGATCAGGATCGGCAGCAGCGGAATAGTGATGAAGCTGTCGACAACCAGCATCACTACGCGCTCGTAGTTGCCGCCGATATAGCCGGCGCTGAGCCCCACCGCGGTCGAGATGACGGTCACCCCGATCCCCACCAGCACGCCGAGGATCAGCGAATTGCGGATGGCGAAGACGAGGAACCAGAAGATGTCCTGGCCCAGCGCGTTGGTGCCGAGCAGGTGCTCCGCCGACATCGGCATGTTCTTCAAATACGTCGCCTGAAGCGACGGATCGACCGGGCAGAAGAACGGCAGGATGAAGCTGCCGAGGACGAAGATCGTGATCAGGCCGAGCCCGATCGCGAGACGCGCATTCAGCAGCCAGAGCCAGCTTTCGCCACGCCGGGCGCCGGCGCGCGCCGGGGTCCGTTCGACGACGGCAGCGGGATCGATGAGGTTATCGGTGCTGCTCATTTGTGGCGGATCCGCGGGTCGAGGAGGGGATAGATGAGGTCGATGATCAGCCCCGCCGTGGCGACGGCGATGATCGAGATGGCGATGGCGCCGTAGAGCACGTTGTAGTCGCCGCCGCTCGCCGCCGTGCGCATGATCAGCCCGACGCCGGGGTAGGAGAACAGCATCTCCGTCAGCAGCGCGCCGTTGAACACGGTGCCGAGCGACAGCGCGAGCGCCGTCACCTGCGGCAGCATGGCGTTGCGGAATACGTAGCGCACCATGCGCGTCCAGTTCGAGGCGCCCTTCAGCCGCGCATAGGTGACGTAGGGCTCTTCGGTGGTGGCCACCGCCAGCGCCTTCATCGACAGGATGTTCCAGCCGAACCCGGCCAGCACCAGCGTCAGCGCCGGCAGCAGCGAGTTGTAGATGACCATCCCAACCTTGACCGGCGTCATCTGCCCGACCGGAAAGGTCGGCGAGAGCGGGAAGATCGGGAAGATGTAGGCGAGCAGCAGGATCACGCTGACCGCGAGGATGTAGTACGGGATCGGGTAGAGCAGGATGCCGACCACCTCGAGGATGGTCGCCGCCTTCTTGGTGTGGAAGTAGCCGGCGACCAGCCCCACCATGTTGCCGAGCAGCCAGGCGATGAAGGTCGAGATCAGCAGCAGCCCCAGCGTCCAGGGCAGCGCGTTGAAGATCATCTGCGAGACGGGCTGCGGGTAGTAGGTGAAGCTCGGCCCGAAATCGAAGTGCAGCACCACACGCTCGAGGTAGCTGAGGTACTGGCTGAACAGGTCGCCCTTCAGCCCGTAGAGCTGCTCGAGATTGGTGCGCAGCATGATGATATCGTCGGCGGTGAGCGCGCCGCTGGCCCGCGCCTGGATCTGGCCGATATAGCCGTCGATCGGGTTGGCCGGCATCAATCGCGGCAAAAGGAAAGTAATCGTCAGTCCGATGAACAGGACCGCGATGTAGAGGCCGACGCGCTTGGCCACATACTGGATAACGCCCATTCGGCCACCCAACTTTCCACTGCTTGACCTGGAAGAGTGCTGGACTCGCACCGGTCTTTTGCATCGATTTTCAGCGCAGCAAGCGCAAACAAACGAAAGGGGATGGGGCGGCCGGGAGGTTGCCGCCCCACCATCGACCGGCGACTACTTGCCGGTCGGTTCGATGTTGACGATCGTCTTCTTGAACGAGGACCACCAAGTATAGGGCGCGGCGTAGAAGTTCGCCTGCTTGGGGTAGTTCTTCCAGTAGGTCGAGTTGGTCGGGATCGTCGTCGGGATGTTCATCAGGTTGATGAACTGCATCCCGCTGGTCAGCTTCTCGGCAATCGAGCGGCCGTTCGCGACGAACGGCTCCGAGCCGATCTCCAGCACCTTGCTGTCCTGCACGAGCTTGAAAATCTCCGGGTCGGTGACGCGGACGTAGTTGCCCTGCAGTGGCTCATTGGAGTCGGCCGGCTTGACGAAGGTGTCGCTGAACGAGTTCCAGCTGTTGAACCAGTTGGAGTTGTAGGTGCAGGTCATGTTCCAGTTGACCATCAGGTCGAGCTTGGCATTGGTGTTCTGCACCGTGGTGAACTCGCCATTGTCGGCCTGGCGTGCCGTGACGTTGAACCCGGCCTTCTTCCAGCTGTCGGCGATCGAGAAGCCGGTGCGCTGCATCACCTTGTTCCAGTCCGCCGGGATGACGAAGTCGAGCGTCCACGGCGAACCGTCAGGCTTGGTGTAGAAGCCGTCGGCGCCCTTCTTGATCCCGACCGAACCCAGCAGCTTCTCGGCTTCCGCCGGGTCGTATTTCCACCAGCCCTGGCCGAAGCCCTGCTTGACCGCATCGCCGGTCGGCAGCTCGGCCTCGGGCGTGCCCTGCGCCTTGAGCGCCGCCACCATGCCGTCGCCGAAGCCCGCGTCGAACGGCTTGTAGCCATCCGAAAGCGTCAGCCCGTTGAGGAAGTCCAGCATCGGCTGGTAGTAGACGGGGTCGGTGATCGGCGTGTCGGCGAACGGCAGGGCCGCGGCCTTGAACTGCCCGCTCACCGCGCTGATGCCCACCTGCTGCAGGTTGACCGTCAGCGCCAGTGCCCAGCGCACTTCCGGCAGGTCGTACGGCGACTTCTGCTGGTTGAAGTAGACGCCGTAGGCACAGGCGTCGTTCATGTCGTGGTAGGGCAGCGTCGGCGAGAACGTCTCGATGGCCGGGTTGCGCGCCTTGGCGGCAGCAATCGAGTCCGGGCTCATGAACGTGTCGACGTCGTACTGGTTCTGGACGAATGCCAGCGTGCGCGTCTCTTCGGCGCCGAAGTCTTTGTAGAGCACGTATTTCGGCTTCGGCGTGCCCAGGTTCCCCCAGCCCGAACGCTGCCAGTCGTCACGCAGCTCCCACAGCTGCCAGAAGCCGTTGGGGTCGAACTCCTTGATCTTGTAGGGGCCAAGCGTCACGGCGTTGGTGTTCTTGAAGGTGACGACATTGTCGCCCTGCGCTTCGAAGATGTGCTTGGGAACGGGCACGAACAGGGAGCCCCAGGTGTAGACGCCCAGCACCGTCTGGAAATCGTAGGCGGGGCTCACCGTCTCGATGTCCATCGTGTAGTTGTCGACCTTGGTCCAGCTCGCCGGCTTTACGTAGTTCACCGTGCGGGCGACGAAGGTCAGTTTGTCCTTGTATTTGAAGGACGTATCGAGCGTGTAGATCAGGTCATCGACGGTGAACTCGACGCCGTCGCTCCAGAACACGCCGGGGCGGATCTTGATGCGGAACTTGGTGTGCTCGGGGTTGAGCACCTCCACCGGGCCCGCTGCGAGTTCCGGATAGGACTCGCCCTTGGCGGTGTCCATCTCCCACAGGAAGCTCCAGCCCAGCTCGCGGAAGCCGCGCCAGATCGCATACTGGTTCAGCGGGTTCTGCGCATCCGGATTGGCGGATTTGCCGTCGAAGGTCTGCACGATCAGCGTCTCGTTGCGGGGCGTGCCCACATCGGTCATTTCCTGCGCGTGGCTGGCGCCTGCCAGCAGCAGGCCCGCAAGCGGGGCCAGCACGTATCGGCCAAGCCGTACCATTGTCCGTGTCCTCCTCATTGTCCCGGAGCACCGCCGGCTTCGGCTCGCACGCCCGGATTGAACCTCTTGATGGTCGCCACCGCACAGCCGCAGCCGATCGGCCAGCTGTCGCCGGCCGGCGGACGCCGCCGAAATCGGAGGGCTCTCCACCCACTCCCCATGCGCAAGAGCGCACATCGCAACCAGACGAGTTTTGTCTGTTTCGCTTTGTTTGCGATTTCTGAGGATTACGGACGTATGCGGCACGAGTCAATGCCGATTTTGGCTCAGTCCGGCTTTCAATTCACCAATGAACGCCGTCGGCGACGACGAGCCGCAGCGCCCGCCACGGCCACTTGCGGGGGTGTTGGAACAGCTAACTATCTGCAGAAAATCGTCTATTTAGCGCGCGATGATCAGTTCGATGCCGCGGCGCTCGAACTCACGGGCGTCTTCGTCGCGGATGCCGTCATCGGTAATAAACGAGTGAATCACGTCCAAAGTGCCAAGACGCGTGAACGAAGTGCGGTTGATCTTGGTCGAATCCGCAACCAGGTAGACGTGCTGAGCTGCCTTGATCATCGCCTGCTTGAGCTGCAGGTCGGCAAAACTGGGATAGGTGAGCCCCGCCTCGAGCGACACCCCGGCGGTGGCAAGGAACAGCTTGCCGGCCAGGATATCGCGGAAGTACTCGACCGACTTGTCGCCGCTCAGCGACAGGGTCGGCGCCTTGAACTGGCCACCAGGCATATGCACCGCAAATCCGGGCACCGCGCCCAGGATCAGCGCGATGTTCAGCGCGTTGGTAATGACGGTCAACTCCTGCCGGTTCAGCAGCCCATGTGCCACCTCGGTCGTCGTCGAGCCAGCATCGAGGATGATCGTCTCGCCATGCCCGACCAGGGCCGCAGCGCGCACCCCGATCTTGCGTTTTTTGTCCATGTTCTCAAGGTGTTGCAGCGACAGTGTCTCGACCTGCCGGGGCAGGGTCTTGAGATACGCGCCGCCGTGCTCGCGCGAGATGTAGCCATCCGCCTCGAGCCGCTCGAGATCCTGCCGGATCGTCGCCTCGCTGACCTCGAAGGCGCCCGACAGGTCGCGCACGCGGGCGCTCCCCTCTTCCTGCAGCCACTCGAGAATCTTGCGCCGCCGCGGCTCTGCCAGTAGCCCGCTGAGCGTACCGCTCGCCTCCGGGGCGCTGCCGCCTTTGCGGTCCGCCCGCCGGATGGATTTCTGCTCGTTCATGCTCAGCGCCTGCAAATGCAATGTGTCTGCTGGGGTGGAAACTACCGTGGCGCCGGACTTTCCCGCAACCGGAACCTCCAGCTTTCCACCTCGAACGGCATCGAGTATATGCCAAACGAAACCATTCGCAAATTTTCGATAGTGACGGGCGACAAACAATCGGTTAGTTGTCGCTTCAAGAGGCAGGAGGAAGCGCCGGCCCGCGTTGAGGAGATAAACGTGACATCCGCCGTGTCTGCCGGTTTGGCAAACGACCCCGTCGCACGCATTGCCGACAAAGCGCTGTGGATTCGCCGGCGCAGTTTCCAAATGGTCTACGAAGCGCAGATGGGGCATCCGGGCGGCGATTTCAGTGCCGCGGATATCCTCGCGACGCTCTATTTCGGCGTCCTGCGCCACGATCCGCGCAACCCGCGCGATCCGGGCCGCGACCGCTTCGTCATGAGCAAGGGCCACTGCACTGGCGCCTTCTACTCCGTGCTCGCCGCGGCGGGCTTTTTCCCCGAGGGCGACCTCTCGACCTACATGAAGCCGCTGTCGAAGCTCAACGGCCACCCCAACCGCAACTACCTGCCGGGGGTCGAAACCAATACCGGCCCACTCGGGCACGGCCTGCCCGTGGCAACCGGCATCGCCATTGCGGGGCAGATCGACGGTGCCGACTTCCGCACGTTCGTCCTCACCGGCGACGGCGAGCTGCAGGAAGGTAGCAACTGGGAGGCCGGCCTGACCGCGGGGCATCGGAAGCTCGAGAACCTCACGCTGATCATCGACCGCAACCGCCTGCAGCAGGGCGCCCGCACCGAGGACACGGCCACGCTCGACCCGCTCGACGACAAGTGGCGCGCCTTCGGCTGGCATGTGGAAGTGGTCGACGGCCACGACCACCGTGCCCTCTACGATACGCTGAGCGCCTCGCCCAAGGGGCGCGGCAAGCCGCTTTGCGTCATCGCCAACACTTTCAAGGGCAAGGGCGTCAGCTTCATGCACGACAACGTCGCCTGGCACCACGGCGTGCCGAACAAGGAACAGTACGAACAAGCCATGCGGGAACTCGCCTGATGAGCGCTGCTGCCCCCATCCCGAGCGGCTGGCACGACTGCCGCGACACCTTTTCGAAGACCGTCGAGGCGTTGGCTGAAGCCGACCCCCGCATCGTCACCGTGGTCAGCGATAGCGTCGGGTCGAGCAAGCTGGTCAATTTCGGCAAGCGCTGGCCCACCCGCATTATCAATGTCGGCATTGCCGAGCAGACCGTGGTCGCGGTCGGCGCCGGCCTCGCCAATGGCGGCAAGATCCCTTTCGTCTCCGCGGCCTCGTGCTTTCTCACGGCCCGCGCCATGGAGCAGATCAAGGCCGACATCGCCTATTCGAACGTCAACGTTAAGCTGATCGGTCAGTCGAGCGGCGTCGCCTATGGCGAGCTCGGCCCGACCCACCATTCCATCGAGGACATGGCCTGGCTGCGGCTGCTCAACAACCTGACGCTGATCGTCCCCTCCGATCCGTGGGAGACCGAGCAGGCGATCCGCGCCGCGGCCTCGCTGGACGGTCCGGTGTTCATCCGTGTCAGCCGCATGCCGGTGCCGGCCCTGCCGCGCCAGAACCCGCATTTCGCGATCGGTAAGGCCGAAGTGCTGCGGGCCGGCGGCGATGTCGCCATCATCGCCAATGGCGTCATGGTGCACCGCGCCCTTGCTGCAGCCGAGGCGCTCGCGGCCGACGGCATCGAAGCCCGGGTGATCAACATGTCGACGGTCAATCCGCTCGATGAGGCAACCATTCTCGATGCGGCGAAGACCGGCGCCATCGTCACGGTCGAGGAACACTCGGTCCGCGGCGGGCTTGGCGGCGCGGTCGCCGAGGTCGTCGCCACCAACCAACCGGTGCCGATGCGCATCCTCGGCTTTCCCGGTTTCGTGCCGACCGGCTCGGCCGACTGGCTGCTCGAGCATTTCAACCTCAATGCCGCCGGCATCGCCGATGCCGCGCGCCAAGTCCTCTCGCGCAACGTGCTGCAGCGCAAATGAGCAACGGCCTGATCCTCGCGATCGATCAGGGCACGACCAACACCAAGGCCCTGGCCTTCGATGCCGAAGGCCGCGTCGTCGCCAGCGCGTCAGTGCCGATGGCGGTGGCCTATCCACAGCCCGGCTGGGCTGAGCAATCTGCCATCGACATCTGGAACAGCGTTCGCGCGGTGATCGCCGAGGTCGTTGCAACGACCGGACCGGAAATGGATGCGCTGGCGCTTTCCAACCAGCGCGAGACCATCGTCGTCTGGGACGCGAGGACGGGCGCGCCGATCGCCCCCGCCATCCTCTGGCAATGCCGGCGTTCGGCGCCGTACTGCGCCACGATACGTGAAGCGGGCCATGCCCGCCTGATCGAGGACCGGACCGGCCTCGGTCTCGATCCGCTGTTCCCGGCCGCCAAGATCGCCTGGATCCTCGACCATGTCCCCGGCGCCCGAGACGCCGCCGAAGCCGGCCAGCTGCGGGCCGGCACCGTCGATTCCTGGCTGCTGTGGAACCTCACCGGCGGCGAGCACGCCACCGACCATTCCAACGCCTCGCGCACGCAGCTGTTCAACACCGAAGCGCTGGCCTGGGACCCAGAACTCGGCCGCATCTTCAACGTCCCGCTGGCGCTGCTGCCAAAGGTCCGCCCATCCGACAGCGCCTTCGGCACTGTGGCGGCCGGCGTCTCGGCCCTCACAGCCGGCACGCCTGTTCATGCCATGGTCGGCGATTCCCACGCCGCGCTTTACGGCCACGGCGTGCGCGAACCAGGCACGGTGAAAGCCACCTACGGCACCGGTTCGTCGCTGATGACGCTCACCACTGGCCGCATCGCCAGCCGCAGCGGCCTCTCCTCGACCATCGCCTGGAGCACCTCGGCCGGCGTTGCCTATGCGCTTGAGGGCAACATCTCGGTATCGGGGCAGGCGGTAGCCTTCATGGGCAGCCTGCTCGGCATTGCCGATCCGGCAGCGGTCGCCGAACTCGCGGCCACGGTGCCCAACAGCAACGGCGTCGTCTTCGTGCCCGCGCTGGTCGGGCTCGGCGCGCCGCACTGGGAGCCGGAGGCGCGTGGCATCGTTTCGGGCCTCGCACTTGGCACAACGCCGGCGCACCTCGCGCGCGCCGCGGTGGAATCGATCGCCTTCCAGGTCGCCGATGTCTTCACTGCCATGGAGACCGATCTCGGCCAGCGGCTGACGCGCCTCTCGGCTGACGGCGGCGCGGCGCGCAACGACATGCTGATGCAGTTCCAGGCCGATCTCATCGATCGCCCGGTTCTGCGCGGCAACCTGCCGGAAGTCAGCGCCGCCGGTGCCGCCATGCTTGCCGCGGCCGGCCTCGGCCGCAACGCGGGGCGCCCGACAACACAGCAGCGCGAGTTCAAGCCGGCCATGTCCGACGCAGATCGGGCCGCGCTGACGGGCGCCTGGCTCGCCGGTGTCGGCCGGGTCCTGCAATCGGACCGTGCCACCGGAAACTGAAATCAAGCGTCGGCTCACATGGACCGGCCAAAGCAAAAGGGAGAAGACCTCATGAGCAAGCTGCGCTTCGGAGCCGGCATCTGGCACTTCGCGACCTATGTCGACCGCTACGCCACCGATGGCTATGGCGTGCCGCGCAGCGTCATCGACGCGATCGATCTCGCCGGCAAGGTGCGCGACCTCAGCGTCGTCGACATCAACTACCCGTTCTTCGGCGGCGAGTTCAGCAACGACCAGGTCAAGGCGGCGCTCGAGCGCAACAAGCTCAGCGTCATCGGCATCACCCCGGAGATCTACACCCGCGAGTTCGCCAAGGGCGCCTTCACCAACCCGGATCCCGGCGTTCGCCAGCGGGCACATGAACTCATCACCGAAGCAGCCCAGGTAGTCCGGGACTTCAAGGCGGATTATGTCAAGCTGTGGCCGGGCCAGGACGGCTGGGACTACCCCTTCCAGGTCGATCATGGCACGCTGTGGAAGAACTCGCTCGATGGCGTCGGCCGGCTAGCCAGCGAGAACCCGGACCTCAAATTCGTCATCGAGTACAAGCCGCGCGAGCCGCGCGTGCACATGAGCTTCGACTCCCTGGCGCGCACCCTGCTCGGCATCGAGAAGATCGGATTGCCGAATGTCGGCATCCTGCTCGATTTCGGCCACGCCATCTTCGGCGGCGAGTCGGCCGCCGACTCGGCGCAGATGGCCATCGACTACGGCCGGCTGTTCGGCATGGACGTGAACGACAATTACCGCTCCTGGGACGATGACCTCGTCGCCGGCAGCCTCCATCCGATCGAGCTGTTCGAGTTCTTCCACGTGCTGCGCAAGAACAAGTGGGATGGCGTCTGGCAGCTCGACCAGTTCCCCTTCCGCGAGGACAGCGTAGCGACCGCCGACCACGCGATCGACTTCCTCAAGGCCGTCGACCGCGGACTTGATGCTCTCGACCTGCCGGCACTGCGCAAGGCCCAGGATAACCACGACGCGATCACCGCGTTGCGCCTGGCACAGAAGGCCCTGTTCGGATCGTTCTGATGCGTCCTTGACGACCGAGTTAGTGGCGCCCCCTATCGTGGGGCGCCATTGACATCAATCAGTGCGGGCCAGCCGGGAGGTCCTGCGTTGTGCCACACGGGCCGCCGTCCATATTGACCGCGATCTCCTGCCTCTCGCCGTCAAAGCTCAGCGCCTCGTAGTAGTGGCTCATCTCCACCGTGCTGGCCGGGATGTAGTGGAAGATGAGCGAGCGACGGAAGCGATCGGTGCTGGTGTTTGGCGTCGACCCGTGGATGACGCTGCCGTTGAAGAACAGCACATCTCCCGCCTTGAGCCGCATCATCCGAGGTTCGAGCCCCGGGGGCGGCTCGACATGCTCGGCCGTGAAGAAAAGCGCGGGGTCGGCTTTTTCGGGGCAGGCGATGTCGAGTGTCGCCGTCTGCGGCACGCACATCATACCGCCATTGCCTTCGTCCGCGTCGTCGACGGCGACCCAGGCGGCCATGCAGGTTCCCGGCTTCACGCGGAGATAGAAGTTGTCCTGGTGCAGATCCTGCCCGCGCGCTCCCGGTGGCTTGAAGTAGAACATCGACTGGCAGGCGAACGGCTCCTCGCCGAACAGCTCCGCGAGGATCGGTCGCAACCGCGCGTCACGCATGTAGCGCGTCGCCAGCGGCCCCACCGGCTTATCCAGATGCTTATGCGGATGCATCATCCGCGGATAGAACGCGAGCGGGTCGGTCGACAGAGGCGGCGCCCCGTCGCGCACCTTCGGCGTATCGGAGAGACCGGCCACCGGCCCGTCCTTGGCGGTCTGCATGAACGTCTCGCGGATTTCGTCGATCTCGCCCGCGCTGAACAGACCGCGCATCGCGAGGAAACCGTCGCGTTCAAACTGGGCGCGTTGAGCGTTCGAAAGCTGCATCGTGTTCATGCTGACCTCTCCCTGATGTGCCAGCAAGGATAGTGCCATCAGGCCGCTTGCCCATGGAACATCGTGTCCAAGGCATATAATATCCTGCTATGGCAAAGATCGAAGCGTCACGTCCGTCATCCGTTCTCGAACTCCTGACCGGACACTTCCATGAAGGATCGGGCTATCGCATTGTCCGCCGCGATGGTGTCGGCGACTGGCTGCTCATCGCTACAGTCAGCGGCAAGGGCCGCTTCGGCCATGCCGAGGGCGAGCTCGTCGTCGAAGCGGGGGATTGGGTGCTCATCCGCCCCGGCACACCGCATGACTATGGCGTCGAAGCTTCGTTGAAGCAGTGGGAGCTGCTCTGGGCCCATTTCCAGCCGCGTGCGCACTGGCTGCCATGGCTCAACTGGCCGGCGGTCGCGCCGGGTCTCATGAAGCTCGCTATTCGCGACGGCAGCACGATGGACCGCTTCAGCGAGGTCCACCGCCTTTTCACCGGCGATCTCCGGCGACGCGAGGCCTTCGCCATGAATGCACTCGAGGCCTTGCTCCTCGAGTGCGACCGCCAGAACCCGCTGGCCGCCACCACCGGCTATGACGATCGCATCCGCCGGGCGATGGACTTCCTTGAACGCAACCTGGGCCGGAAGACCACGCTCGCCGATATCGCCCGCGCGGTCGGCCTCTCTGCTTCACGGCTTGCGCACCTGTTTCGCGAGCAAACCGGCCAGACCCCGCAGCAGTACCTCGAAGCCCTCCGGATGCAGCGTGCGATCGAGCTGCTGCAGAGGACCGGATTCAGCATCAAGCAGATCGCCGACATAGTCGGTTTCGACAGCCAGTTCTATTTTTCCCAGCGCTTCAAGGCGCGGACGAAGCAGAGTCCAAGCAGCTTCCGTGCCGCTGCGTCGCCTTCCGGAGAAGGTCCCGGCCGCTGACCTTCTTGTTCTTTGCCGCTTGCCTAGGCCCGCTCTTCTTGCCTAAGCAAGACTCTGTGTTGGTGCGGAGCAGTCGTGGTCACGCTCAAGGAAATCGCGAAGGCCGTGGGCGTCTCGTCGGCGACGGTGTCGCGCGTGCTCAATTTCGACCAGACGCTTTCGGTGACTGCCAAGACGAGGCAGGCGATCATCGAAACTGCCGAGGCGATGAAATATGAGACGCCCCGGGCGCGCAATCGCGCCTATCAGCAGGGGCTAAGCAAAGTCGCGCTGGTGCACTACCTCAGGCCCGAGCAGGAGCTTGTCGATCCCTACTATGTCGGGCTGCGCCTGGGGATCGAGAGCCGCTGCCACGCCCTCAAGATCGAGACCATCAAGGTCTATCACACCGACAGGCTGCCGGAGGCCTCGCTGCTGCGGGGTGCCTCCGGGATCATTGCCATCGGCCGGCACGACGAGAGCGAGATTGCCTGGCTTAGACAGCACAACCGTAATCTCGTCTTTGCCGATTTCAGCCCACCGACCGACGAATTCGATTCCGTCGAATCGGACCTGATGCTCGCGACCAGGAAGCTCCTGCAATCGTTGTCGCGGGCAGGGTACCGCCGAATCGCGTTCGCCGGGTGGGTCGATGTCTACGACGGCCTTGCGCCCACTCAGCCGGAGCGGCGGTGTCGCGCCTACATGCAGTGGGCAAAGGAAGCCGGCGTCTTCGACGAGCGCATCTGTATGACCGGGAGCAAGACGGAAGAGAGCGGCTACGAGCTGACGCGCAAGATTCTGTCGGAGAGGGACCGGCCGGACGCGCTCATCACCGCCAACGACAACATGGCGGTTGGCGCCTACCGTGCCATCCACGAGATGGGCCTCAGCATTCCCGACGACATTGCAGTCGCCAGCTTCAACGACATCTCGGTCGCCCAGTTCATGAGTCCGCCGCTCACCACCGTGCACCTCCCCGCCGAGGAGATTGGCGAGAGCGCGGTCGAGCTCCTGCTCGAGCGGATTGGCGGGCGCGAACTGCCCAAGCGCGTCACGCTCGCCACCAGTTTGCGCTGGCGTGGCAGCACCCGGGCCTTGCCTTCCTGACCCCGAACTAAATATTTACTGAAAACTTGCGCACCGCATCTGCCGCCGCTAACAATGTCTCAGCGGCGAGGGAAGAGGCCGCTTGGTGTGGAGGACATCATGATGCATTTTTCGACCCCGCATGGGCCGAGGCGACTGGCGTTGCTGGCTCTGCGCTGAGCCAATCCTGGCGTTTCGATAACGTCGTCGACTTCGCCGGCTGGCTTCGGGCGCACCGAAGCGCTGCTGGCATCGACGGTCAGTCCTAGCCCCAGTGGCAGTGCGTCCTGAAGGACGCCGCACTGGCGGCAGAGAGGGGGAAGATGTCGGGAACGGATACGCCCTTGCGGCGAAAGTCCCTGCTAAGGCAACTCGCAGACAGCAAGATCCTCTTGCTCATGTGCGTTCCAGCGGTCGTATTCTTCGTCATCTTCAACTACTGCCCGCTCCCCGGAGCGTGGATCGCATTCACGAACTTCAACTACCGCGACGGGATTTTCGGTAGCCCGTTCGTCGGGTTCAAGAATTTCGAATTCCTCATCAAATCCGGGCAGCTCTGGATGCTGACGCGGAACACGATCCTCTACAACCTCGCCTTCATCGTGTTCGGCAACATCCTGCAGATCGCCATCGCGATCATGCTCAATGAGATCCGGTCGACCTTCTTCAAGAAGATCAGCCAGGCGGCGATGTTCCTGCCGTTCTTCATCTCGGCCGTGCTCGTCGGCGTCATTGCCTTCAACCTCCTCAACTACGACACCGGCGCGCTGAACGCCCTGATCAAGCAGACCGGCGGCGACCCGATCAAGATCTACAGCGTCGCTGGCGCGTGGCCGCTCATCATCATCATGGTGCACCTGTGGCAGTCGACCGGCTACGGCTCGATCGTCTACTTCGCAGCGATTATGGGCATCGACCGAAGCCTCTACGAGGCGGCCACCGTCGACGGCGCCTCCGCCTGGCAGCGCATCCGCTACGTGACGCTGCCGAGCCTCAAGCCGACCTTCATCATCCTGGTGCTGTTCTCGCTGGGCAGCATCATGCACGGCAATTTCGGGCTGTTCTGGAACCTGATCGGCAACAACGCCTCGCTGTTCAAGATGACCGACATCATCGAGACCTCGGTCTACCGGATGGTGCTGTCGCAGAACAACTTCACCACGTCCACGGCCGTCGGCCTCTACCAGTCGCTGTTCGGCTTCGCTCTCGTCATGACCGCGAACTGGATCGTGCGCCGGATCAACAAGGACTACGCGCTGTTCTGATGACCGATCAAACCAGCAACGACAGCATCATCGTGGGGTCAGAGGGCGTCGGTATCGGGCCGGCGAAACCTAGGGCGATCAAGCTCGACAGTAGCGACTACGTGCTCCAGACGATCTCCTACGTCACGATCACGCTGTTCGCGCTGTTCTGCCTCGTGCCATTCGTCCTGATCGTTTCGGCCTCGTTCTCGACCGAGTCGACGATCATGAAGACTGGTTTCGGCCTGTTGCCGAAGGACTTCACCTTCGCGGCCTACGAGTGGATCTTCAAGGCCCCAAGGCAGATCATCGGCTCGTACGTCGTCACCATCACGATGACCGTGTTCGGCACAGCGATCGGCCTCTTCGTCATCGCGATGACGGGATACGCGCTCAACCGGAAGGACTTCCCCTTCCGCAACCACATCTCGTTCTTCATCTACTTCACGACGCTGTTCTCGGCGGGCCTTGCGCCGACCTTCCTATGGATCGCGCGCGATCTTGGTTTGAGGGGCAACTACCTCGCGGTCTTCCTGCAGCTGCTGATGAGCCCCTGGCTCATCATCCTGATGAAGAACTTCATGCGGACCGTGCCCTACGAGATCATCGAGTCCGGCAAGGTCGACGGCGCCGGCGATTTCCGGATTTTCGCGCAGCTGTGCCTGCCGATGATGAAGCCGGCGCTGGCGACGATCGGCCTGTTCCTCGCGCTCAGCTACTGGAACGAGTGGTACCTGTCGTCGCTCTATCTAGGCAGCACGGTCGAGTTCAAACCGCTGCAGTACCACCTCTACAACGTCATCAACACGGCCAACGCACTGAAGAACTCGGTGGCCGGCTCCAATGTCAGTGTCACCGACCTGCCCAGCAACACCCTGAAGATGGCGAGCGCCGTCGTGGCCATCGGCCCGATCCTGCTGCTCTACCCCTTCATCCAGAAATACTTCGTCAGCGGCATAACCATCGGCGCAGTGAAGGGATGACCGCCTGACCAAGTTACGCGGCCGAGGGAACTGACCGCGAAAAACGCAAAGCAACGAATTCAGAGGAGGAGCCTGAAATGAAAAGAAGGAATGTCGTACGGGTCGGGGCGGCGCTGCTGGCCCTCGGCATCTGCGCGCCGGCGCTGACGGCGAGCGTGCTTGCCCAGGATGCGCCCACCGAAATCACCATGCTGACCATGGGTAACAAGCCCACCAACGGCCGCATGGAGGCGATGCTCGAAAAGCTCAACGAGCTGCTGGTGAAGAAGGCCAACGCCAAGCTCGACATGTTCTTTGTCGAATGGGCCGACTGGCAGACGCAGTACAACGTGCAGCTGCTCTCGGGCGACGACAATGTCGACCTCATCGGCACCGCGACCGACTGGCTCTATGCGTGGGAGAATTCGGAGAAGGGCGCGTTCCTGCCACTATCACCCGAGATGCTTCAGGCCAATGCCCCCAAGACCTGGGCACAGGTCGACGCCGATGGCCATTGGGACCTCACCAAGCTCGCCGACGGCAACATCTACTTCATGCCCGAGGACAACTATACCCAGTACACCAACCACGGTTTCTTCTACCGCGGCGACTGGGCCAAGGAAGCCGGCTTCGAGAACGGCGAGATCACCAAGTTCGAGGACTTCACCAAGTATTTCGAGTGGGTGAAGGCCAACAAGCCCGACGCCTATCCGTGGGACGTCGCGCGCGCCAACGAGGCGGCCCTGACCGGCTACATCCAGGGCCACACCGACTTCCAGACGCTCCAGGGGATCAGCGCCGGCAATTACGCCCCGTTCCACACCAAGGCGTCGGACCCCTACACTGTCACCTCATGGTACATGGAGGGTGACGCCCTGATCGAGGCGGCCAACATCGCCAAGAAGTGGAACGAGATCGGCGTCTGGCGCGAGGACGCGTTGAACTTCGACGGCGAGCCGCGTGAGCTGTTCTACGCCGGCCTCTCGGGCGCCGACCAGCACCACACGCAGACGTTCGTCAACGACATCGTCTATAACATGAACACCAAGCAGCCTGGCTCCGACCCGAAATTCTTCTACTGGGGCAAGGAGAACGGCAACTTCTTCAAGGACATCTTCACGCACGGCGCCATGGCGGTCAGTGCGCACTCCAAGAACCCGGAGAAGGCTCTTCAGGTCTATGACCTGATCCGCAACGACAAAGAGATCTACATGCTGTTCAACTACGGCATCGAGGGGGTCGACTACACCATCAACGCCGACGGTGTGCTGGAACGCCCGGCGGACTGGGACTCCTCGACGATGGCTCTCGGCACCGATTATTGGTGGGGTCGCACGGACGAATTCGAGCCGAAGCTGGCCACTCAGGCGCCTAACAAGGACGCTATCATCGCTGAACTTGCCGCCACAGCGAAGGACTACCCGTATTCGACGCTGCTCATCAATAAGCAGAACATCGATCCGACGCTCGCGGCGATGGCCGGTGTGCTCTCCGAGTACATCCCGCAGCTGCAATACGGCAAGTTCGACGATCCCGCCGCGGCTGTCGCCGAGATGCGCCAGAAGCTGATGGACGCCGGCTACGAAGACGCGCGCGCCTCCATCCAGGCCGACATGGACGCCTGGAAGGCGGCCCGCGGCCTCTAAGCGCCTGACCAGAGGCCGGGCGGTATGCGCTAGCGCGCAGGCCCGCCCGGCCTTCTCGGAGGATAGACGAGTGGACAGCTTGTTTTCGGCGGACTCCGCACTCATGCGCGGCCTGACCAGGCTCGCCGACGTGATCATCCTCAACCTGCTGTTCATCGCCACCTCGATCCCGGTGGTGACGCTGGGCGCCTCGCTGACCGCCCTGAACTTCACCGCCATGCGGATCAGTACCGGCGAGTGCAACTCCGTCACGGGCGACTATTTCCGCTCGTTCCGGCGCAACTTCCGTCAGGCAACCGTAATCGGGCTGGTGCTTGCGCTCCTCATAGGCGTGCTCGCCGCGTGGTATGTCGTCGTGACCAACCTCGCGTTCGGTGCGCTAGCCGAACTCGTGCTGCTGGCGATCTGGTACGTGCTCGCCTTCACCGTCGTGGCGGCGGCGCTCTTCGTGTTCCCGTATCTCGCGAACTTCGAAGGCCGCACGCGCGACGTGCTCCGCAACGCGCGACTGCTGTCGTGGAAGCACCCGCTGACGGCACTGGCCACGCTGGCGCTCATCGCGCTCTGCGTCACGATCACAGTCTTCTACCCGCAGGTGACCGGGTACGGCCTCTTCTGGCTCCTGGTCGGCTTCGCCGGCATCGCCGTGGTCAACGGCTTTCTCTTCACCCGCATCTTCAGCAAGTACATCGCCGCGCAGCGGGCAGATCAGACATAAGGGCCGACGCCTCATGCATAAATTCGAGATCCGCCAGTGGCAGTTCACCCTCGCGGACCAGCCCGACGCGTGGGCCAAGGGGTTCGACGACTCCACCTGGCGCGCGGTCACCGTGCCGCACGACTGGAGCGTCGAGCAGGAATTCTCGCAATCCCATTCAAGCGGCACCGGCTACCTGCCGGGCGGCATCGGCTGGTATCGGGCGCATGTCTCGCTGCGCGAGGTCGGCGATCTCGCCGGCAAGCACGTCCGGCTGGTGTTCCACGGCGTCTACAAGAACGCCCGGGTCTGGGTGAACGGCTACAATGTCGGCGGCCGGCCCTCGGGCTATGCCCGGTTCTCTTTCGATTTGACCGAGATCCTCTCCTACGCCAACAGCGACGACCTCGTCGTGAGCGTCCGGGTCGAGCACACCGACATCTCGGATTCCCGCTGGTACAACGGCACAGGCATCAACCGCCGAGTCGAGCTTGAAGTGCATGAGGCCGTGCGGGTTGCCGAATATGGCACCGCCTTTACCACCGTCGCCGCGGATACCTCCAAGGCCACTGTCCGGATTGCCCAGTCGCTCTGCAACGACACTTCCGCAACCGTGACGGTCGACGTGCGGCACGAGCTACGGTCACTGACCACCGATCGGGTGCACGCATTCATTGCGCAGGCCAGGGTGCCTGCCGAAGGATCGGCCGACGTCGACGTCACGGGTGAGGTTCCACAGCCGGAACTTTGGAGCGACGCCAATCCGAGCCTCTATCGTCTCACCACCACGCTGACCTGGCCGAATGGGAGCGCCACCTACCAGGAAACGGTCGGCATCCGCACCTTCCGCTTCGACCCCGACCATGGCTTCTTCATCAACGGCGAACCGCGGAAGCTCAAGGGCGTGTGCCTGCACGAGGATGCCGGTCCCTTTGGCACGGCGGTGCCCACCGAGGTCTGGCTGCGCCGGCTGCTCACACTCAAGCACATGGGCTGCAACGGCGTGCGCATGGCCCACAATTCCCACGCGCCGGAACTCTACGGGCTCTGCGACGCGCTCGGCTTCTTCGTCATCGATGAAGCGTTCGACGAGTGGGAAAACCCCAAGAACAAGTGGTGGCAGGGTCACAACGTCTATCCGCCGCGCCACCAGGGCTACGCCAACGACTTCCACGAATGGCACGAGCGCGACCTGGTCAACATGGTCGACGTCCATCGCAACCATCCCTCGATCATCGCCTGGAGCATCGGCAACGAGATCGACTACCCTAATGATCCCTACGCCAGCGCCCGGTTCGAGGCGATGACGGGCAACAACGACGCCAATAAGTCGGCCAAGCAACGCGCCTACGACCCAAATCGGCCCGACGCCCGGCGCCTTGCGACGATCGCGCGCCGGCTCACCGACATCGTCAAGCGGAAGGATTCCACGCGGCCCGTGACGGTCGGCTCGGCCTTCCCCGAACTCTCCCGCCATACCGGCTTCCTCGAGCCGCTGGACCTGGTGGGCTACAACTACAAGGAACACCTGTACGAGGCGGATCACCGCCAGTTCCCCAACCAGCCGATGCTCGGCAGCGAGAACTGGCACCGTTACGCCGACTGGCTGGCGGTCGTCCGTAACGACTACATCGCTGGCCAGTTCCTATGGACCGGCATCGACTACCTGGGGGAGACGGGCGGGTGGCCCTGGCATGGCTCCACTGCGGGCCTGCTGACGGTCGCAGGCTTCGGCAAGCACACTTTCCACCTCCGCCGCAGTTGGTGGTCCGACGAGCCCATGGCCTACATCGTGACCCGTCCGCATGGAGGGCAGGCCGAGCAGCAGAACCTCTGGTCGCACCCAGCCCTGTCGCGCCTCTGGGACGGCACTGCCGGGCCAGCCGTCGAGGTCCTCTGCTTCAGCAACGGAGAACCCAGACTGACCTGCGGGGGCGTGGAGCTTCCGCTCACCCGCAACGAGGAGGACGGCTACTGGGTCGCCGCAACCGAGCCGCGCCCCTTCCCCCTGCTGCTCGAGACACGCCGCGACGGTGAGGTTGTCGCAACGGACGAGCTCGGGCCGCGGGGCGATGCGGTCAGGCTCGAGGCCATCGCATGGCAGGCACCTGCCGACGCCGAGCGCCGCTGCGCCGACGCCGGCCTCACACCCGAGGGCATCATTCAGATCGAGTGTACGCTCCGCGACGAGCGCGGCGAGGTGGCTCGCAACGAGAAGGTCGTGACGGCCGAAGTGGACAACGGTGCGCTGCTGGGGCTCGAGAACGGCGACCTCAGCGACAGCACCCCGTACGCCGCGCAGCATCGCCAAACGCTGGACGGCCGGCTCATCGTGTTCGTCCGGCCCAACGGTCGAGCAACCTTGCGACTGAGCGCTCCGGGCCTCCCGGACGTTCGGGTGGAGTGCGGGACCTAAGCAGGCCGGGCGTCGCGTCCTTGATCAGGCCCGCAACGCCTCCATTACCACCGAGAATGCCGGCGAGTTCTGGCGCCGGCTCGGGTAGTATAGGTAGTAGCCGGCGAACATCGGGGACCAATCGTCGAGGACCTGAACCAGTTGTCCCTCCGCGATTTGCCGTTCCACGAGGTTTTCCGGCACGTACGCGATGCCATACCCCTGCAGCGCCGCGTCGATCATCGGGTATGAGGTGTTGAAGGTCAGCTGGCCATCCACTCGCACCCGCAACGCACGGCCGTCCTTCTCGAACTCCCAGGCATAGAGGCTCCCGGACGTGTCGTAGCGCATGCCTATGCAGGTATGAGCGACAAGGTCCTGGGGCGCCTGGGGGATGGGGTGCGTCTCGAAATAGGCGGGAGACGCCACTGCCACCTGACGCCAATCGGGACCGATGCGCACTGCGATCATGTCCTTGTCGAGGCTTTCACCCAGTCGCACGCCGGCATCGAAGCGCTCTTCGACGATGTTTCGAAAGCCATTGTCGCGGCGGAGTTCGAGCTTGATGTCCGGATAATCCTTGAGCACCGGCCCCAGCTTCGGCCAGACGACGCTCTCGAAGGCATGGTCGGACACAGTGATCCTCACGGTGCCGGACGGCTTGTCGCGGAACGACATCAGGCCGTCGATCTCGCCCTCTATCTCCCGGATGCGCGGCGACAGTGAGCGCAGAAGGCGTTCTCCTGCTTCAGTGGGAGAAACGCTTCGGGTGGTCCGGGTCAGAAGCCGCAGTCCCAGGCGCGCCTCGAGCTTGCGGATCGTGTGGCTGACCGTCGACTGCGAGGTCCCCAGTTTCGCCGCGGCCTTCGTGAAGCTCCGCTCCTCGGCGACGGTCATGAACCAGAGCATGTCGGCCAGCTCTTGTCTGCGCATCGGTCGATCTCCCCGCTCGATTTATATCACAGATCGATAGGTCCATGCGAATTCCCATGGCTAATCCGCTGAGCGGCGTCGACCTATGTTGGTGTCCGGAGATCGAAGCTCATGGACGCCACTTACGAGAACAAGCTCGCACGCTCCCCCGCCGCCTGGGGTGCAGTGGTCTCGATGGCATTGTGCGTCGCGGTGCTCATCGCGTCGGAATTCATGCCGGTAAGCCTGCTTTCGCCGATTGCGGGCGATCTCGGTATCACCGAAGGCCAGACGGGCCAGGCGATCTCCATCTCGGGACTATTCGCTGTCGTCACGAGCCTGTTCGTCGCTCACGTGACCCGCAAAATCGATCGGCGCATCGTCGTGCTGTCGTTCTCGGCCCTGCTGATCGTGTCCGGGGCCATGGTCGCGTTCGCCCCCAACTATGCGTGGCTGATGGGGGGCAGGGCCCTGCTTGGCCTTGCCATCGGCGGCTTCTGGTCGATGTCGACCGCCATCGTCATGCGCCTCGTTCCTGACGGTGACGTGCCGAAGGGACTCGCGATGCTCAACGCCGGCAATGCGATCGCAGCGACGATCTCGGCGCCGTTGGGTAGCCTGCTGGGCGATGCGATCGGTTGGCGCGGCGCCTTCTTCTTCGTTGTTCCCTCAGCGGCGCTTGCCCTCGTCTGGCAGTGGATGGTGCTCCCTTCGCTGCCGCCCCGCGGTGCGGAGGGCCAGGGCAACGTATTCCGGCTGCTGAAGCGACCGCCCGTCGCCCTGGGGATGGCTGCAATCATGCTGCTGTTCATGGGCCAGTTCGCCCTTTTCACCTACCTGCGGCCCTATCTCGAAACGGTGACCGGTGTCTCGGTGGCGACCCTCTCCACCATCCTGCTGGTCATGGGATTGGCGGGGGTGGCCGGGACCTGGGTGATCAGCCGCCTCCTCGAGCGGCGCCTGTTCAGCATCGTCGTCACCATCCCCACGGTGATGGCCGTCCTCGCGGTTGCACTCATCCTCTGCAACGGGATGCCGATCGCAGTCGCGGGCCTGCTACTGGCCTGGGGCTTTTTCGGAACCGCAGCGCCGGTAGGCTGGGGCGCCTGGCTGGCGAAGACGCTGCCGGACGACGCCGAAGCCGGCGGTGGATTGCAGGTCGCGATCATCCAGTTCGCCATCACCATGGGCGCCGGAGCGGGAGGGCTGCTGTTCGACTCGGCCGGCTGGTGGAGCCCCTTCGCCCTGGGCGCCGCACTTCTCTGCGGATCTTCGCTGCTGGCCTTCGTGGCGTGGCGCTCGACCCGGCGGATGAACCCATGACTGAGACCAAGGTCCGCCTCGTATTCAACGGCCAGATCACGAGCGCCGCGCTCCACGACAATCCTTCGGCGCGCGACTTCCATTCCATGCTGCCGCTCGACCTCACCATCGACAACTATGCCGACAACGAGAAGATCGCCTACCTTCCGCGAAAGCTCACCGAGGTGGGCAGCGGGCCCTTCGGCAACGAGCAACCAGGTGACCTCTGCTACTACGCGCCGTGGGGCAACCTCGCGCTGTTTTACGCCGGATATCGCTGGTCGCGCGGCCTTATCCGCCTCGGTCGCCTCGAGAGCGGGTTCGAGCCGCTGCTCGTTCGCGGCCGATTTCCGCTGCGGATCGAGCGTGTGGACACCGGTTCCACCACCTAGAATTCAAGGAGAATACCTATGCTCGCAACAGTCCTCCATGCCCCCGGTGACGTTCGCTACGAAGATGTCGCCGAACCGAAAATACTCAAATCCACCGACGCCATCATCAGGCTGTCCTACACCTGCATTTGCGGCTCGGATCTCTGGCCCTATAGGGGTCTCGCAGCCATCACCAGCCCGCAGCACATGGGGCACGAGTATTGCGGCGTGGTGGTCGAGGTCGGCAGCGACGTGAAGACCGTCAGGCCGGGCCAGTTCGTCGTCGGCTCATTCGCCACGTCGGACAATACATGTCCGCATTGCAAGTATGGCTTCCAGTCGTCCTGCGAACAGCGCGAATTCATGAGTGGCGCGCAGGCGCCGCTGGCTCGCGTGCCTCTGGCTGACGGCACCCTCCTGGCGACGGCCGACATCCCCTCGGATGATCTCATTCCGAGTTTGCTGGCGGTGTCCGATGTTCTGGGGACCGGCTGGTACGCGGCCGATGCCGCACGGGTGCAGCCGGGCTCGAGGGTTGCCGTCGTCGGCGATGGCGCGGTTGGCCTCATGGGTGTGCTTGCCGCAAAGCAAATGGGCGCCGAGCAGATCATCGCGATGAGCCGCCACAAGTCCCGGCAGGATCTCGCGCTCGAATATGGGGCGACGCACATCGTCACGGAGCGCGGCGATGAGGGCGTCGGTCGCATCAGGGAGTTGACCGGCGGCGTCGGCGCCGACTCGGTGCTCGAATGCGTCGGCACGAACGAGTCGATGCTGCAGGCGATCAACGCGGCACGACCGGGTGGCTCGATCGGCTTCGTGGGCGTACCGCATGGCGTCGAACTCGATGGCCAGTTCCTGTTCTTCTCCCAGAAGAACCTGCTGGGCGGGCCGGCGCCGGTGCGCCGCTTTCTGCCCCACCTGATGGATCTCGTGCTCACGCGCAAGATCAACCCGGGCAAGGTGTTCGATCTCGAACTGCCGATCGCGGACGTGGCGGAAGGCTACCGTGCCATGGACGAGCGACGCGCCATCAAGACCCTGTTGCACGTCTAGCTTTCGGCAAAGGGACGTTAGATGGAAATTCCGGCGAACGCAGTCGGAATGGCGTGGCGCGCCCTCGACCTAGTACAGTCCCATGTGCCGCTGCAGCGCTGCCGTGAAATGGGCTGAGAGCGCAGCGACCGCCTTCTCCGGGTCGCGCTGGCGGCAGGCGAGGATGATTTCCATGTGCTCCTTCAGCGACCGCAGGGCGAGCGGGGCGGTCAGCTTGCGATCGAGGCGCACGAGGCGCAGGTAGTTGTGCATGCGCTTGTAGCTGGTGTCGATCAGCGGGTTGTTGAGGCTGCCGATGATGGCGTTGTGGAGGATGCGTTCGAGGCTCTCCAGTTCCTCCTTGTTCGCCTCGGTTAAGCCGGCCGCCTCGATCGCCGCGATTGCCGCACGGTGACGTTGCTCCATCTCAGCGAGTTCGCCGTCATCCGCCGTCTCGGCATAAACGGCCACCGCTGCCCGCTCGAGAATGCCGCGATACTGGTACGTGGAGCGGGTAAGCTCGAGCCCCGGCTTTACGAACTGGATGCCCGATCGTGGATGCACGGTGAGCACCCCTTCGGTTTCGAGCACCTTGAGCGCGTCGCGCAGCGGTCCGACAGGAATGCCGAGCAGCTTGACCAGATCGTTCTGCGACAGGAACGCGCCGGCAGGAATCTTCCGGTCGAACAGCGTTTCGAGGATGCGGCGGTAAGCCAGGTCGCTCAGTCGGCCCGCGCCGCCGGTTTCCGCCGTTGCCATCGTCTGTTCGTACCGGGCCACTTGCCTCGCCCCCTGATCTGGTCTATTAGCGTCGCCATCTGATAAATCAGATGGCTCAATTAGTCTATTAGAGACCGATCGCATGCGCATTGTCGAGTTCCGCATTACCCGCTTCCAGTTTGCCCGCGATCGCGTCATCGGCGACAGCCAAGTCCGCGCCGACGACGTGAACATAGCGGCGCTCGAACTGATTGCCGATACCGGCGCGGTCGGGCTGGGGTTTATCCAGACCTTGTTTCATCCGCTACCCGATCAGGCGGAGATCGAGCGTGTATTCCGCTCGGAAGCCTGGCCAAGTCTCGAAGGCCAGCCGCCGGCGGCGCTCGTCCATCGCGTCAGCCGCCCGCGCGGCGGCAACCAGCGTGCATACACGCTGCCCTTTCATGAAGCGCTGCAGGTTGCGCTGTGGGATCTGGCGGCCAAGGAAGTCGGCTTGCCGCTGCACAAGCTGCTCGGCAGCCGCCGCGAACGCGTCGAAGCCTATGCCAGCGGGCTTGATTTCCACCTGAGCGACGAAGAGTTCGCCCGCTTCTTTGCCCACGCCGACGCGATCGGCTACCGTGCCTTCAAGATCAAGGTCGGCAGTCCG
Organism: Devosia sp. P3_B2; assembly: GCF_056402875.1. Classification (NCBI taxonomy): domain Bacteria; kingdom Pseudomonadati; phylum Pseudomonadota; class Alphaproteobacteria; order Hyphomicrobiales; family Devosiaceae; genus Devosia; species Devosia sp. P3_B2. The sequence goes on from NZ_JBFUGO010000001.1 coordinate 479,060, forward strand.
GATTTCGACTGGGACCTCAACCGGCTGAAGATCCTCAAGGACGTCGTCCGCAAGGATGCTCTCGTCATGGTCGATGCCAACGAAGCGTGGGGCGCCAAGGAAGCGCTGGTGAAGCTCACCGCCATCCGCGACGCCGGCCACGAGCTGCTCTGGGTCGAGGATCCGATCCTTCGCGACGATTTCGTCGGCCTCAAGATGCTCAAGGACGCGGCCAGCTGGACGCTGATCAATTCGGGCGAATACCTCGATGCCCGCGGCAAGCGGCTGTTGATGGAGGCCGGTGGCACCGACATCCTGAACGTCCACGGCCAGGTTACCGACGTCATGCGCATCGGCTGGCTTGCCGCCGATCGCGGCGTTCCTGTGAGCCTCGGCAACACCTTCCTCGAAGTCGGCATCCACGCGGCCTGCGCGCTGCCGGAGGTGCAGTGGCTCGAATACTCGTTCCAGAACTTCGACCACCTGGTCGACCAGCCCGTCGAAATCCGTCACGGCTGGGCCTACGCGCCGGACCGGCTGGGCCACGGCCTCGTGCTCAACGAGACCGCCCGCCGCGACTGGGCACGCCCAACGCTTTTGCCGCGCACCGAACTCGGCGAGGCCCCGCATAACCCGCGTGTCAGCAACAGCCAGCGCGCGGCCGAATAACCACAACGCTCTAAGTGGAGGAGACCACCATGAAGCTTCTGCGCATTACTGTTGCGCTTTCGGCGATGTTCGCCGCGAGCGCAGCACTCGCCCAGGAAATCACCGTCTGGGCCGACGCAACCCGCCAGCCGGCCGTCGAGGCGTTCATCGCCGCGCATCCGGAAGTGAAGGTGAACCTCGTCGTCGACGATGGTTCGTCAGGCGCCTCGGGCACCTTCCAGACCAAGATCGGCCTTGCCGATCAGGCCGGCGAAGGCTGGCCGGACGTGGTGTTCTCGACCCAGAACAACGACGCCGCCTGGGTCTCGCGCGAGACCAATGGCGTGCAGCCCTTCGCCCAGGTGCTGAACGAGGGCTTCCTCGACCAGGCCTTCCTCGATGGCTTTACGCCGGGCGCGCTCGACCCCGTCACCATCGACGGCAAGGTCTACGGCCTCCGCAATGACCTCGCGCCGGTGCTGTTCTGGTACAACCAGGCCCTGCTCAAGGAATTCGGCTACGACGCCCCCAAGACCTGGGAAGACTACCAGGCGCTGGGCGACAAGCTCGCCGCCGATCACCCGGGCTATTTCCTCGGGGGCATCGGTGATGCGTTCGAAGGCCCCTACATCTACTACTGGTCCGGCCAGGCGCCGATCTTCCAGGTCGAAGGCGAGACCTTCAAGTCGGACACCTCCGCGCCGAACTCGGTCAAGGTGAGTGCGCTCATCGACCATATGGTCGCCAACAAGACCCTGACGCTCGACAGCGTCTTTGGTGCCAATTTCGTCGCCACCGCCGACAAGCTCGTCGCCATCCCGGGCCCGGCCTGGTACGCAGGCGCGCTCTTCCAGAACCCGGGCGGCGTCAATGCCAAGGCCGGCGACTGGGTGGCTGCCGAGCCGCTCTCCTGGACGGACGGCGACAAGGTGACCGGTAACGTGGGCGGCGGCGTCTGGTATGCCTCCAGCCACACGACCCAGCCCGATGCGGTCAAGACCTTCCTGCAGTTCATCGTCTCCGACGAGAAGACGGCTGGCACCGGCGGTCTGCCGGCCTACAAGTCGGCTGCCGAGAAGTGGCTCGATGCGCAGGCGGCCAGCGGCTTCTACTCCGGCGACTTCAAGGCGGCGATCTCGGCTGCGGCGTCCAGCGTCTGGAGCGGCTGGGGCTACCCGAACTTTTCGCCTGAAACCGCATGGGCCAAGGTCATCACGCCCGGCCTCGCCGCAGGCAAGACCATGACCGACCTCGCTGCCGACTGGCAGCAGGAGATGAAGAACGAAGCTCAGGTCGTCGGTTACACCGTCGAATAATCCGAGCAAGGGTCCCGGAGTCTGCCAACTTGACTAGTCTCGACCAATCCGCTGTCCGCCCGCTCGAGGGCGGGCAGCGGCCCAGAGCGCGAAACGGCAGTGTTGAACGGGCGCAGCGCCGTATCGGCGTTGCGTTCGCCGGGCCCTACACGCTCTTCCTGATGTTCTTCGGCATCATGCCGGCGCTCTATGCTGTCTATCTGGCCTTCACCAAGAAGGGCGCCTTTGTCGGCTTCGCCAACTTCGCCAAGGTCTTCAAGGACTACCGCTTCCTGCCCGCGGTCGAGCATGTCGGCATCTTCCTCGTCGTCTGGCTGATCCTGCTGGTGGTCCTCGTCGTGGTGCTGGCGCTGCTGGTCCATTCGATCGGCATCCGCTGGCTCTCGGGCAGCATGCGCTTCGTCTACTACATTCCCGGAGCTCTCGCGGGCGCCTCGAGCGTCATGCTGTGGCTCTTCGTGCTCGACCCGACGGTCAGCCCCGTCTCGTTCCTGCTGGAGGGTTTGGGCATCACTTCGCTGGTGGGCGCCGTCGAGGCCACCCGGCTGCCCTTCGTCCTCGCGGTCATCGCGTTCTGGACCGGTGCCGGCGGCTGGATCGTCGTGATGTACGGCGCGCTCAACAACATCAGCAAGGATGTCATCGAGGCCGCCCGCGTCGATGGTGCCGGCGCCATCCGCATCGCCTGGTCGATCCAGATCCCACTGATGCGCAAGTGGATCGCCTATATGGTGATCCTGTCCTTCGCCGGCGGCACCCAGCTCTTCGTCGAGCCGCGCGTCCTTTCCCAGGCGAGCCGGGGCGTGGTTCCCCTGGACTATTCGCTCAACCAGCTCGCGTTCCTCTACGCGTTCAAACAGAACGACTTCAACGGCTCGGCGGCGATCTCGCTGGTGCTGCTGGCTGTCGCGCTGGTGCTTTCCATCGTCTTCGTCTTCAAGGGTGGTCTCTTTGAGCGCGCCTAGTTCGGATTTCGTCGGCGGGCGCGCCCAGGATCTGTCGCCGGGAGCGTGGCTCGGCCGCGTCTTCGGCATCCTGCTGCTCATCGTCTTCGCCCTGTTCTTCATCGTGCCGCTCCTGTGGCTGCTGGTCGCCCCAACCAAGACCGACCGACAACTGCTGCTCGAAGCGCCGTTCGCCATCGGCGATCTCGGCACGCTCTTCGCCAACTGGCAGAGCCTCGTCTCCTTCCAGGGCGGCCTGATCTGGACCTGGATCGGCAACTCGGCGTTCTACTGCATCGCGGCGCTGGTGATCACGCTGCTCATCTCGATCCCGGCCGGCTACGCCATGGCGCTCACCGAATTCCGCGGCCGCAGGGCTTTGCTGGCGACGACGCTCGTCGTCATGCTGGTGCCGAGCACGGCGCTGGTGCTGCCGATCTTTCTCGAGCTGAGCGCGGTGCGGCTGATCGGCAATCCGCTCGCCGCCATCCTGCCGTTCTCGTTCTTCCCGTTCGGCGTCTACCTCACCTACATCTACTTCTCGACGGCGGTGTCCCGCGATCTTCTCGACGCGGCACGCATTGACGGCGCCAACGAGTTCCAGGTGTTCATGAAGATCGCGATGCCGCTGGCGACGCCGGTCATCGCGCTGGTCGGCTTCTTCAACTTCACCGGCAACTGGAACAACTACTTCCTGCCCTACGTGACGCTACCGGGCCGCAAGGCGCCGATCCAGGTTGGCCTCGCCGAACTGCTGTCGAACGTGCCGTCGTTCAACCCGACCAATGCCGCGTCCACGACGATCTCGCTCTCGGCGCTGGCGCTTGCCACCTTGATCGCCATCGCCCCGGTGATGATCGTGTTCCTCTTTGCCCAGCGCTACCTGGTCTCGGGCATGACCGCCGGCGGCACCAAGGAGTAGGCAATGGTTGAACGCATGGGCATGGTGATCGGCGTCAAGCCGGAGAAGCTTGCCGAGTACAAGCAGCTGCACGCCGAGCCGTGGCCGGAGATGAATGCGGCGCTTTCTGCCGCCAACATCCGGAATTACTCGATCTACCTGCGCGAGCCAGAAAACTTGCTCTTCGGCTACTGGGAATATGCCGGCACCGATTATGCGGCCGACATGAAGATCCTCGGCGAGCTTGCGGTGACCAAGCGCTGGCTGGCGCTGACCGATCCCTGCCAGGCCCGCCTCGCCTCTGCCCCCGACACCGAGTGGTGGAGCATGATGCCGGAAGTCTATCACCTCGATTAGGAGGCCCTGTTGGTCGATCTCTACCAGGAGACGCTCACGCGCCGCGCCGTCGCTGAACGTTCGGGCATGCTCTCGCAGTTCGCAGGCGTCCGCCTGATGACACTCGAGGATGGCGTCGAGCGCGGCATCCGCCTGCTCGAGTTCCGCACCGGCTCGGGCCTGCGCTTCACCGTGCTGGTCGATCGCGCCATGGACATCGCCGATTGCGAGCACAATGGTCGGGCCATCGGCTGGCACTCCCCCGCGGGGTTCCGCCATCCGGGCCTCCACGAGTACGAAGGGGAGGGCGGGCTCGCTTGGGCGCGCTCGTTCTCGGGGCTACTGGTCACCTGCGGCCTCGACCACATCCTGTTCATGAACGAGGTGTCGGCCGAGACCTACGTCTATTCGCCGAAGCAGACCGTGAAGCACTCGCTGCATGGCCGCGTCGGCACCATTCCCGCGCGCCTGACCGGCTATGGCGAGCGCTGGGAGGGTGAGCGCTGCATCCTCTGGGCCGAGGGCGTCGTGCAGCAATCCGCCGTGTTCGGCGAGGACCTGCACCTGATCCGCCGCATCGAGGCCGATGTTGGCGGCAACGAGATCCGCCTCAGTGACCACGTCGCCAATCACGGCTTCTACAAGACGCCGCACATGTACTGCTACCACATCAACGTCGCCCACCCGGTGCTCGATGAGGGCTCGCGCTACCTCGCGCCAATCAAGGACGTGGTCTGGGCCGCCCACGCCGGGGACAGCTACCGCAAGCAGGGCGTCGGCTATCGCACCCTGCCGGCACCGCAGCACGATTTCCACGAACAGGTATGGCAGCACGAGCTCGGCGCCGATGCCAATGGCGAGCAGCACGTGGCGCTGGTCAACGACCGGATAGGCCTCGGCTTCGAAGTGACCACCCGCAAGGACCAGTTCCCCTGCCTCTATGAGTGGCAGAACCTGCAAGCCGGCCAGTATGCGCTCGGCATTGAGCCCTCGACCCACCACGTGCTCGGCAACCAGGCGGCCCGAGATCGCGGCGAGATGATCTGGCTGCAGCATGGCGACGAGCGTCGCTACGACACGACGTTCCGCGTCCTGCCCGATGCTGCCGCCATCGCCGCCTCGGAAGCCCGCATCCGCGCTATCTCCGGCCAGCCGGACGACGACTACCCGACGCCGTCCAACAACCACCTGCTGATAGCGGGGCGGTCATGAGTGGCGATCACTTCGGCTCCATTGCCGGCAAGACCATTCTCTACACTGGCGCCGCCGGCGGCCTCGGGCTGCAGACCACGGTCAATTTCCTCAAGACCGGTGCCCGGGTCGTCGCCATCGACAACAATGCCGAGAAGGTGGCAGCGCTGCGGGAAGCAGCGGCCGGCCTCGATGGCCTCACCGTCGGCACACTCGATCTCTCCGATCTCGCGGGCCTTCGCGCCGGCCTCGAGAAGCTCTCCGCCGAAGTCGGCGGCTTCGACATCGTCATCAACAACGCCGCGATCTATCCGTCAAAACCGTTCGAGCAGTACATGATCGAAGAGATGCAGCTGGTCCAGCGCATCAATGTCGATGCCGGTATTGTCTGCGTGCAGGTGGCGTTGCCGCACATGAAAGCCACCGGCCGTGGCCGCATCATCAACATCGCCTCGGTCACCCTCTCGGGCGGCTGGTCCGATCTCACACCTTACGTGCAGTCGAAGGCGGCGCTGGTCGGGCTCGCCCGCTCATGGGCCCGCGAGTTCGGCAAATACGGCATTACCGCCAATGCCGTCTCGCCCGGCGCCTTCCCGACCGATGCTGAAAAGATCCACCCCGATCTCGCCGCCTACGAGAAGCGCATCTACGACCACCAGGCGATCCAGCGCCGCGGCACGCCCGAGGATATCTCGAACATCCTGATGTTCCTCGCCTCCGACGCCTCCTCGTTCATCACCGGCCAGACCATCAACGTCGATGGTGGCTGGGTCATGCACTAACACCGAAAGACCACGTCATGGGTATCCTCAGCGGCTATCGCGTCCTAGATTGCTCCATCGCCATGGCCGGCCCGTTTGCGGCACAGCGTCTGGGCGATCTCGGCGCCGATGTGGTGAAGGTCGAGCCGGTGACCGGCGAGTGGCAGCGCCACACCGCTGCCGGCGGCGCCCGCGGCAACAAGGTCAACGTCTCGTTCCTCTCGCTCAATCGCAACAAGCGCTCGCTTGCCGTGGACCTCAAGGACCCCGATGGCAAGGCCGTGTTGCTTGAACTGGTGAAGACCGCCGACGTGTTCCTGCAGAACTATCGCCCAGGCGTCGCCAAGCGCCTCGGCGTCGACTACGAAACGCTGTCGAAGATCAACCCGCGTCTCGTCTACGTCTCGATCTCCGGCTACGGCGAGGATGGCCCCTACCTCAACCGCCCTGGGCAGGACCTGGTGCTGCAGGGCATGTCCGGCGCCATGCTGTCGGCCGGCCGCGAGGGCGAGCCGCCCAACGCGGCGGGCCAGTATCTGGTCGACGGCATCACCGCCTACACCGCCTTCGAGGGCGCGCTTGCTGCACTGCTGCATCGCGAGCGGACCGGCGAGGGCCAGTTGGTGCAGGTCAACATGCTCGACGCCATCACCACCATCCAGATGCAGGAACTGTCGGTCTTCACCGTCGGCAACAAGCCGCAGGTCCGCTCCGCCGAGCCGCACGCCCATGTCTATATCCGCGCGCCCTACGGCGCCTTCGCCACTTCGGACGGCTTCATCATCGTCGCCTTCCCCAAGCTCGCCAATCTCGGCCAGACCATCGGCGAGCCGAGCTTCCTCGATATGGACGACGAGGTGGACACCTGGACCCGTCGCGACGAGATCTTTTCGAAGACCCGCGACCGGCTGAAGACCAAGACCAGCGCCGAGTGGCTGGAACTGCTGCGTGCCGCCGACATCTGGTGCGGCCCGGTCTACGGCTATGCCGACCTCGTCGAAGACGAGCAGATCAAGCACAACGGCACCTTCGTCGAGTACGACCACCCGACCGAGGGTCATGTGAAGACCCCGGGCTTCCCAATCCGGTTCTCCAAGACCCCGAGCAAGGTAGAGCGTGGCGCGCCGGTCACCGGCCAGCACAGCCGCGACGTGCTGCTCGAGGCCGGTTACGACGACGCCACCATCGAGCGGCTACTAGCCAAGGGCGCGGTGGCAGAGAACGGAGCATGAGCGCATGAGCGACAACATCCTCGTCGAGCGCGACGGTCACATCGGCATCATCACCATCAGCCGGCCCGAAAAGCTCAACTCCATGACGCCCGAGATGGCCAATGCGCTGGTTGCTGCCGTCAATGCGTTCAACATCGACGACCAGATCCGCTGCGTCATCCTGACCGGGGCCGGCGAGAAGGCCTTCTGCGCCGGCTCCGACATCCGCACCCTCGACGACTACGAGACGCCGTGGGCGTTCCGCAATCGCCCAGACTATTGCGATGCCATTCGCGCCCTGCTGAAGCCCTCGATCGCCGCGGTCAACGGCTACGCCTTCGGCGGTGGCCTCGAAACCGCCATGACCTGCGATATCCGCATCGCTTCGGAGAACGCCAGCTTTGCCGCCCCCGAGATCAAGCTCGGCTGGATCGGCGGCGGCGGCATGGCGGTCAACCTCGCCCACGCAGTGGGTCCCTCCAATGCCGCGCTGATGATCATGACCGGCGACCCGATCGATGCTGCAACCGCCGAGCGCTGGGGCCTCGTCAGCCGCGTCGTCCCGCAGGCCGATCTCCTCACCGAGGCCAGGAAGATCGCCGCTGCCATCGCTGCTCGCGCGCCCATCGCCGCAGAGACAGCCAAGCTCAACCTGCGCGCCGCGTGGGAAATGTCGATCGCCGACGCCATCACTTACGAGCGCGACCTTCAGACCATCTGCTTTGCCACCGAAGACGCCCGCGAGGGCCGCGCCGCCTTCAAGGAAAAGCGCACCCCGGTATTCAACCGGCGGTAATGGTCATCGGCCCGACCGATATGTATGTTCCGCGCATGTCCGCTTTGGCGGCGGCCAAGTGGAAGCGGGATGAGCCAGAGCGTTTTCGACGTACTTACCATCCCCTTTCAGGATGGCCTGATTGAGCCGAAGAACGCCTTCGTGCTTCGGGGCGATTTCAGTGCATCGCTGAAGCAGACGTTCGGCCAGGAGCTGGTCGGGGAACAAACCTACAAGCCGGCCTACGAGCGCATGCGGAGTGGCGGCCTCAGGGTGACGACCCGGCTAGAGGGCACCTATGAGGTCGGGCTTTGCGTGCTGACGCCGCACCGGCTGGAAAACTACGCTAACATCGCTCGCGGCCACTCCCATCTCGCTCCGGGCGGAACCCTCGTCTGCGCCGGGCAGAATACCATCGGAGCCGCCACCTACGAAAAGGCGGTCGCCAGGCTTACCGAGATCCGGGGGCGCGTCTCCAAGGCCAAGTGCCGAGTCTTCTGGATGACGCGAAGCGCCGATGGCGACCGCGACCAGACCTGGACCGAATGGTTGTCACTCGGCGAGCCGAAGCCGATCGCCGGCGGTGCGTTCAAGTCAGTTCCGGGCATCTTCAGCTGGGACCGGATCGATCCCGGATCGGACTTTCTTCTCGCCAACCTGCCGCGAGGCATCGAGGGGGTGGTTGCCGATCTGGGGGCAGGGTGGGGATACCTCAGCGCGTCGCTGCTGAGCCGCTATGATCGTATCCGGCAGCTCGATATGTTCGAGGCGGAAAAGCTGGCGCTGGACCTTGCCGAAGACAATCTGGCGGCAGCGGCGGCCGGACGCTCGGTCGGCTATCACTGGTCCGATGTCCGCGATGGCGTCGGCCGCGGCAAGTATGATTGGGTGGTCACCAATCCGCCGTTCCATCGGGAAGGCGCGCAGGATGTCGATCTGGGGGTCAGGTTCCTGAGCGTCGCCGCCGAGGCACTTCGCACTGGCGGCCATCTCGTCTGCGTGGCGAACCGGCACCTGCCCTACGAGCGGGAGTTGCGATCATCCTTCTCGACTACGTCCGTCCTGGCCGAGAACGGCAGCTTCAAGGTTCTTCTCGCCAGGAAGTAGCGGCTGGCATGCGGCTGGCCGCAACACCACCTGTTGGCTAGTCTGCAGCTGCTTCGCACAGGGAACCCATGCACAAGACGCCCTCCACCGTTTATGCCGGCGCGCTCGCCGTTGCAGCGCTGCTCGGCGGGTTCGGCCTGCTTGCCGACGAGGTGGTGGAAGGCGATACGCTCGACCTCGACAACGCGGTGCTGATGGCGTTGCGTACGCCCGGCGATCCGGCCGATCCGATCGGGCCAGCATGGTTCGAGGAAGCGGTGCGCGATGTGACCTCGCTCGGCAGCTTCTCGGTACTGGGCATTATCGTCCTCGTCGTGTTTGCCTATCTGCTGCTGGTGGGCAAGCACCGCACCGGCTGGTTCATGGTGTTCGCCGTGGTCGGCGGCACCGTCATCAGCACCGTGCTGAAGGCGCTGTTCGACCGGCCGCGGCCAGACCTCACCGGGGTGGCCCAGGTGTTCACCGCCAGTTTTCCGAGCGGCCACGCCACCGTCTCGGCGGTAGTGTTCCTGACCATCGGCGCCATGCTAGCCGAAGCAACGCCCGAGCGGTGGCTGAAGCTGTTCTACATCGCCACCGCGATCCTCCTCACCGTGCTGGTAGGAGTGAGCCGCATCTATCTCGGCGTGCACTACCCCACCGACGTGCTGGCCGGCTGGTCGCTGGGCGCGGCCTGGGCGCTGCTCTGCACCACCGCCGCGCACTTCGTCAGGGAACGGGCCAAGGAGCGCGGCTAGTTCAGTCCAATCCCAGCGGGTCCGCGTCCAGCGGCCAGATCGGCCGGGTGAGGCGCTTGAACGGCAGCTCATGCCAGTTCGGGTTGCTCGTCCCCGGCGTCGCGACGAACAGTTGGCCCCGCGTGTTGGTCACGAACAGGTCCTTGTGCTTGTAGAGGTTCTTGATCGAGACGACCTGCTTGTCGTCGAACGCAATGCCGTGCAGCGAGAACAAGCTCAGCGAATAGAGGTTCGTGCGCAGCGTCGTCAGCAGCACCTCGATGCCCTCGACCCGCACCACCGCGACGTCGCCGATCTCGATGCGCTCGCCGGGCAGGTGGTCCTGGTGGGCGTGGCGCTTGAGGAACAGCACCTCGGCCTCGGCATCGAGGGGTGGGCCGGAATGCGGCTCGAACTTGCCGCCGATCCTGAGCTTCAGCTTCGCGCCAACGCCAACCTGGAAGCAGATCTTGACCGCCGAGGGATCCCACAGCGGCGCCACCACGGCGTTGCGGATGCCGGCGTCGATGAAGGCCTTCAGCACATGGGTGGTGTCACCCGGCGCGCCGCTGCCGATCTGGTCGGAGGTGTCGGCGATCAGCAGCGGCTTGTCGCCCTTGATCGTGGCCTGCTCGATCGCCTCCTTAAATGAGGTGAAGGGCAGCGTCGCCGAGGCCCGTATGCGGTAGAAGGCCTCGCCATACTGTTTCGCCGCGCGGTCGGCGATGGCCTGGTCGCGGTCGGCAACGGCCAGCATCTTGGCGCCGGCCAGTGGCACGTCGGCCCAGGGGAAGCCGTGGTTCAGCGATAGCGACAGCACGCCGTCCTTGCCTTCGCCGTCATAGAGCGACTGGGTGAAGGCGATCATCGGGCCGTCCATGGTCGTCGGGAAGAGGCCCATGGTCTTGCAGTCGAACAGCGCCATCTTAGGTTCGATCTCGCCCTTGAGCGTGCGCTCCATCAGGGCGAACAGGTCCTCGGCGCGCTCGGCGTGGTCGATATGCGGGTAGGTCTTGTAGATGACGATGATGTCGGCGTTGTCGACGAGGGTGTTGTCGATATGGCCATGCAGGTCGAGCTCGATGCCGATGCGGGTGTCCTTGCCCACCAGCTCGCGGGTGCGCTTCACCAGGTCGCCCTCGCAGTCGTCGTAGCCGTCGGCGATCATCGCGCCGTGCAGGTAATAGAGCACCGCATCCACCGGGCCGGCGGCGCGGAGGTCATCGAGGATGCGGTCGCGCATCGCCTCGTAGTCGGCCTTGATGGTCGGCCCGGCCGGGTTTGCGAAGGCGAAGAGGCTCTGGATCACCTCCCAGCCGCGCTCGAGGCCGCGACGGCGCCAGATCTGTCCTGGCGCGGACCAGGGTGAGGTCGGCACGGTCTCGATATTGCCATCGGCCCAGAAGCACTCCTTGAAGTCGTCGATGCCGGTCGGGAATGAGGCGAAGGTGCTGGTCTCGGTGCCGAGGGTGGCGATGAACAGGCGCATGGGAATGGCGGCTCCTGCGGAACGGGTCGCCCTAACCTTGGAAGCCCGCTGCCACAGGGTCAATCGCCGCCGGTTCCGCCGCGCGGAACATCGCTACTTGCGGACGAACAACCCGCCAGCTCCCACCGACATATTGGTCAGTTCCCGCTCGCCCGAACTCAGCCGCCAGTCGAGCATGCGGCGGGCATAGTCGAGCGCCACATCGGTGTAGGCCGGATCATCGGCGAGGTTCACCTGCTCATGCGGATCCTTGGCGATGTCGAACAGCAGTGGCGGCAGCGCCGCGAAGTGCACGTACTTGAACTTCTCGTCGCGGATCGCCGCGTAGGCGCACTGGTCGGACACAATGCCCAGCGCGGTCTCGGGCTTCTGCGTGCGGACGTCGCGGAAATCGTGCTCGAAGTACACCGCATCGCGCCAGTCCCGTGGGGTCTCGCCACGGAGGAATGGCGCTAGCGAGGCGCCATCGCAACTGCGCGGAATGTCGAGGCCGAGCCAGTCGAGCACCGTGGGCATCACGTCGATCGCCTGGGTGAACTCGGTGACGCGCCGGCCGCGAGCCGCATCGGCCGCGGGCCGCGGATCGCGGATCACCAGCGGCAGGTGGAAGGCCGGATCGAAGTAGATCTCCTTGCCCCACACATAGTGCTCGCCCAGCACTTCGCCGTGGTCCGAGGTGACGACGATCAGCGTGCGGTCGTACTGACCGGTGTCCTTGAGGTGCTGGATGATCCGCCCCAGCTGCCGGTCCACCTCGGCGATCAGCCCGTAATAGGTGGCCCGCATCTGGCGGATTTCGAGCTCGTCGGCGGCGACGAGATCCTGCGGGTTGTGCTCGTCATAGGTGCTGGGCTGGCGGAGCGTCTCGATGGCGTAATCGAGCAGCGGGTGCTGCCGGCCTTCCTCGGTCGGCGAGGCGGCGCGCACCGGGAACTCCACGTCGGCGGGGTGCACCATCGCGTTGTACGGCTCGGGCGCGATCAGCGGCGGGTGCGGGCGGTAGAACACGAAATGCGCGAACCACGGCTTGTCGCGCCGCACCAGCAGCCACTTGAGGAACTCATCGGTGAGGAAGGCAGTCTCGCTCTCCTCGGCCTTGAACACGGTGGGGATGTAGCGGAAGCCGCGGTCGGTGGGCTTTTCGAAGCCCGGGCGAGGGCGGAACACGTCGGCACGCCCGCCCGGTAGGTCGTACCCTTTGGCGATGAGGTCCGAGACCCACTGGTCCATGTCCTCGGGCAGGTGCAGCGGGGTGGAGAAGCCTGGCATCACCCCTTCGTCATAGGCAGTGAGCGCCGGGTCGTTGGGATGCAGCCCACGCGGATCGGGGGTGGTGTCGGTGTAGCCGAACAGGGCGGGATCGTAGCCGGCCTTGCGCGCCTCGAGCGCGATATTGGTGTGGCGCCGGTCGAGCGGCGTGCCGTTTCGCCCCGAGCGGTGGTTCATCAGGTACTGCCCGGTGAGAAGGCTGGTGCGCGACGGGCCGCACGGCGTGCACTGGCCGAAATGCCGGGTGAAGGTCACCGCGTCGGCCATCAGCGCATCGAGGTTCGGGGTTTTCGCATTCGGGTGCCCGAGCGCCGAGATGCAGTCGCCGCGCCACTGGTCGGCGCAGATCAGGAGGATGTTGGGGCGGTCGGTCATTCGGGCTCTCGCGAAACTCGCGGGCATTGATGCCCTAAAGTCGGTGTTTCGGGGAGTAGGGGCTATCGGGATTGACGTCGAAATCGACGTCGCGGACGCAGGACTGCGAGGCCGAATGGCTACCGCCGGTGAGCCACGGGCCATCGCGGAGCTCGACCTCGCTGACCATGCTCAGCGTCAGGCAGCGCCACTCGCCCTCCGACGGCAATCGGGAATTGCTCTCGCCGGCAAACTGGTAGGAGAGCGCCTTTTCTTCCCCGTCTGTGTGGCCGAGGATCACCGGGCAGACCTCTCGTCGACGTCCGCGATACACGCAGACGACCTGCTTCTTGCTGGCCATCGCCTCGCGAAACAGCTCGTAGGTTGGGCTCGGCATCAGCAGGCTGGCACGTTGACGGCGAGGCCGCCCTGGCTGGTTTCCTTGTAGCGCTCGCTCATGTCGGCGCCGGTCTGGCGCATGGTCTCGACGCAGACATCGAGCGACACCTTGTGGGTGCCGTCGCCCTTCATCGCCAGCGAGGCGGCGGTCACCGCCTTCACCGCGCCGAAGGCGTTGCGCTCGATGCAGGGGATCTGCACCAGCCCGGCGACCGGGTCGCAGGTCATGCCGAGATGGTGCTCGAGCGCGATCTCGGCGGCATTCTCCACCTGCGCGGGGGTGCCGCCCATCGCGGCGCAGAGCGCTGCCGCGGCCATCGCCGAGGCCGACCCCACCTCGCCCTGGCACCCGACCTCGGCGCCCGAGATGGAGGCATTGTGCTTGATGATGCCACCAACTGCGGCGGCGGTCAGGAGCATGTCGTGGATGCTGGCGCGCGAGGCGCCGGCTTCGAACTGCTGGTGGTACTTGAGCACCGAGGGGATGACGCCGGCCGCGCCATTGGTGGGCGCGGTCACCACGCGGCTGCCGGCGGCGTTCTCCTCGTTCACCGCCATGGCGAAGACGCTGAGCCAGTCATTGCCGGCGAGCGGCCCGAGTTCGTTGCGCTGCCAGGCGTCCTGCAATTGCTGGTGGATCGCCTTGGCGCGCCGGCTGACGTTGAGCCCGCCCGGCATGATGCCGTCGGTGCGTAGCCCACGCTCGATGCAGCCATCCATCGCCGACCACAGCCGGTCGAGCCCCTGCTCGAGGGCGCGGCGGCCAATCCGCGCCTCCTCGTTGGCCCGCTTCATCTGGGCGATCGAGAGGCCGGAGTCGCGGGCCATGGCCAGCATCTCCTCGGCATCGCCGAACGGGTAGGGCACCGCGACCGCATCGGCCTTCACCTCGCCGCGCGCCAGCTCGGCCTCGCTGACGACGAAGCCACCGCCGATAGAGTAGTAGACCCGCCGCAGCAGCAGCGTGCCGTCGGCGTCGTAGGCATAGAACTGCAGCCCGTTGGTGTGCCCGGGCAGCCGCTCCTTCTTGTCGTAGATCAGGTCCTGCGCCGGGCGGAAACGATAGGCCGGGTGCCCCTCGGGGTGCACCATGCCCTCGGCCTCGACCTCAGCGACGATCGCATCGATCCTGTCGGGATCGACGGTGTCGGGTGCGAGGCCGCAAAGCCCCAGCACCACGGCGCGGCCGGTACCATGGCCGACGCCGGTGAAGGCCAGTGAGCCATGGAGACTCGCCTTCAGCGAAGTCACCACGGCGGTGCGCGGGCGCGGCCAGTCGCCGGTCCGGAGTTCGTCGAGGAACCGGTTGGCGGCCGTCATCGGCCCCATGGTGTGCGAGCTCGATGGCCCGATGCCGATCTTGAAGACGTCGAAAACCGAGAGGAACATCAGGCCTCACATATGGTGCGGGCGCACCATAGCGACAACGATCGCGAGCCGCTACTCGTGCGGCTTCAGTGTCTGCATCAGCTTGGTCGGGTCGGTCGAGGGCGTCGGAATGGCGACGCCGATCGAGGTGAGGGTGTAACGCACCCGGCGCAGCGCCTCGCGGCCGCGGGCTCCAAGCTTCTGCGCGACGCCCGAGGCGATCGTGTCGATCACCGCCATGTGGGCGTAGCGCGAGGTGGTCGGCATCAGCACGTTGTCGTCCTCGGCGATGACGATGGGGATGACGATGCCGGCGGCCTTGGCCAGCGGCGTGCCGGGGCGGGTTAGCGCGATGGTGGTGGCGCCGAACGAGGCGGCGATCTGGATCGCCTCGACCACCGCCTTCGACTGGCCGCTGTTAGAGATGGCGAAGGCCACGTCGCCGGGCTGCAGGGTGGAGGCCGACATGCGCTGCTGGTGGCCATCGGTATAGGCAGCGACCGGGATGCCGAGCCGAAACAACCGGAGCTTGGCGTCCTCGGCCATCACCGCCGAGCCGCCGCCCTGGCCGTAGATGTCGAGCCGCCGCCCCTCGGCGATGGCGTCGATGGCGCGGCCAACCGAGGCGGTGTCGAGCTGGTCGAGGCAGGCGCGCACCGCGTTGGCGGCGCGCAGCATCACCGATTGGGCGAGCTGGCCGATATCGTCGGAGAACACCCGATCGGAGCGCAGGTACACCGCCGCCACCGTCATGGTGCTGGCGAGGCGGATCTTGAAATCGTTGAACGAGGCGCAGCCGACCGAGCGGCAGAAGCGGGTGACGGTGGGCTGACTGACCCCGGCCTTGTTGGCGAGCTCGGCGATGGTCAGACGGGTTGCCGCCTCGAAATCGAGCTGCACTGCCGCCGCCACCTGCCGCTCGGCTGGCGACAGCTCGTGCTCGACCCGCTGGATACGTGAGACGATGTCGATGGCGGGCTCATCGATTTCGGTCCTCGTGGCGCGGCGTTTGGCCATGCTGAGCTGCTCCAGTCCTGAAATTGAATTACATCATTGCATCGGATGTGGCCAGCCCGGTGACCGATCGGTCCACAGTGTGGAACGGCGGCTGTCTGTCCGAAACGTGCCAACGCCGCAGCAAAGCCCGTTCTGTTTCAGACTTTTGGCTGGCAGTGCAGAATCCGGTTGCGACCCCTTAGGTTCTGTAACATGATTTCAGGATTGGGGAGTTAGGGCAGGGGAGCAGCGTCATGGCGACATTCGAGTTCGACCATGTGGGGATCACGACGACAGCGCCGCAGCCTAGCGAGGACTGGGTTGAGGCGAGCCGCATCTGGGTCACCAATCCGCGCCACCACCCCGAGCATATCGAGTTCCTGCGCTACGAGCCGGACAGCACCGTGCCGGCGGCAGTGCGCGACAACCCGCACGTCGCCTATCGGGTCGACGACCTCGCGCCGCACCTCGCGGAGCCCGGCGTCGAAGTGCTGATCCCGCCGTTCATCGTCGGCGATTTCCTCGAGGTGGTGTTCGTCAAAAAGCACGGCATGGTGTTCGAGTATATGCGCTACCTCAAGGACGGGTGGTTCGGGAATTGAGCTACAGGGCGATCTACACCTACGCCTGGGATCTCGCCGAGGCCGGCGTTCCCGCTGCGATCGATGAGTTCCGCGGGCTTGGACTCGATACGGTCACCATCGCGGGCAGCTATCACGCCGGCAAGTTCCTCCGGCCGCACGGCATCAACGGCAAGGTGGCGATGCTCGAGGATGGCACGGTGTATTTCAACGCCGATCCCAGCCGCTATGGGGCCATAAAACCGATCGCCAACTCGATCCTGCGAGAGACCGATATCCTGCGCCAGCTGACGGCGCGCAAGGATGTCGCCACCAATGTCTGGCTGGTGCTGCTGCACAATTCGCAGCTCGGCGCGGCGCATCCGGACAGCGTGGTGCGCAACGCTTTTGGCGACCCCTACATCTACAACCTCTGCCCCTCGGCGCCGGAGGCGCGGGCCTATGCCATCGGCCTCGCGACCGATGTCAGCACGCGCTACGACGTGTCGGGGCTGTCGCTGGAGGCGCCGGGGTTCACCCCCTACGCGCATGGCTACCACCACGAATTCGCGCTGCTGCAGTCGAACCTCTGGCTGGAGAACATGCTCGGGCTCTGCTTCTGCGAGCACTGCGTCGCCGGGGCGGAGAAAGCCGGCATCGACGCGAAGCGGCTGAAGGCGCAGGTTGCGGCCGATATCACGCGTTATCTCGATAGCGACATCGACTTTCCGCCCGATATGGCCGAGGCGTTCTGGCGGGCCGATATCGTCGCCGCCGGCGATCTCAACCGCTACCTGCATTTCCGCGCCGGCGTCGTCACCTCGCTGGTTGCCGAAATCCGCGCTGCCGTCCGCAAGGAAGTGCCGATCGCGGTGATCCCATCGGTCGCCCGCCCCACCGGGGGCGCCTGGTACGAGGGTAGCGACCTCGCGGCGCTGGCCGAGGCGACCGGCATCATCGAGGCCTGCTTCTATGAGCCGAGCACCATGCGCGTGAAGGCCGACCTGTTCGACATCCGCCGGCGCCTGCCAGCGAGCGCGGCGCTGCGCGGCATTCTGCGGCCCTCGCATCCGGATCTCGGCAACAAGGCCGAGTTCCTCGCCGCTGTCGCGGCGCTCCGGGCCGGAGGGGTCGACGAACTGGCGTTCTACAACTGGGGCCATCTGCGCCGGGCCAATCTCGGGTGGATCGGCGAGGCATTGAGGGAGTTCACATGAGCGGCGCATTTTCCGGCAAGACCATCGCGATCACCGGCGCGGCGGGCGGCATCGGCCAGTGGCTTTGCCGCTTCTTCGGCGAGGAGGGCGCGACCATCGCGGCGCTCGATCGCAACGACAAGGTGCACGCGCTGGCCGAAACGCTGGGCAAGGACGGCATCACGGTGCAGCCGGCGGTGGCCGATGTCGCCGACGCTGCCTCGGTCGCTGCGGCCTTCAAGAGCTTCGGCGAGGTGCATGTGCTCGTCAACAATGCCGGCATCTCGCGCCACGCCACCTTCGCCAAGACCGACCCGGCGGGCTGGGACGAGGACATGGCGGCGAACGCCGGCGGCGCCTACGCCTGCGCCCACGCGGTGCTGCCGCAGATGGTCGAGCGGCGCTCGGGCAACATTGTCAATGTCGGCTCGGTCAACGGCGTCGCGGCGCTGGGCGACCCGGCCTACAGCGCGTCGAAGGCGGCGATGATCTCGCTCACCCGCTCGCTGGCGCAGGAATATGGCCGCTACGGCATCCGCGCCAACATCGTGCTGCCGGGCACGGTGCGCACCCCGATCTGGGACGAGCGCAAGGCCAAGGATCCGAACGTTCTGAAGACGCTGGAGCGCTGGTATCCGCTCGGCCGCATCGTCGAGCCCTACGAGGTGGCGCGGGTGATCGCCTTCCTCGCCTCGGACGCCGCGAGCGCCGTTACCGGCGCGGCGATCCCGGTCGATTGCGGGCTGACCTCGGGCAACATCGTCATGTCCCGCGAGCTGACGCTCGAAGATTTCTGATCTGGCATTTTTCAGCACTGGCATTTTGGAGGGGGTAGTTTTGGACATGCTGCGTATCGGTATCATCGGGCTCGGCTGGTTCGGCGAAATCCACGCCGAGACCATCGTGGGCGTGCCCAACCTGGAACTGGCGGCGCTCTGCACCCGCACCGAGGATCGCCTCCAGGCGATGGGCGAGAAGTTCGGGGTGAAGAAGCTCTATCGCGACTATCACGACATGCTGGCCGATCCCGAGATCGACGCGGTGTCGATCTGTACCATGTGGGACCAGCATACCGAACCGGCGATCGCGGCGCTCAAGGCCGGCAAGCACGTCTTCCTCGAAAAGCCGATCGCCTCGACGGTCGAGGATGCCAACAAGATCATCGCTGCCTCGAAGGGCGCCAAGGGTATCCTGTTCATCGGCCACATCGTGCGCTTCAACCCGCGCTACCGGATGGCGAAGCAGGCGATCGCCGAGGGCCGCATCGGCAAGGTGGTGGCGCTGTCGTCGCGCCGGAACATCCCGGCCGCGTGGACCCCGACCATCCTCAACAAGATCGGCCCGATCGTCGGCGACGCCATCCACGATACCGACATCATGCTCTGGCTCACCGGCGACAAGATCGTCTCGGCCTATGCGCAGACGGTCGACGTGCGCGGGCTCAAGCACCCCGATATCGGCCAGACCATGTTCCGCTTCGCCGGCGGCGCCACCGCGACGCTCGAAACGGTGTGGTGCATGCCGACGCAGACGCCGTTCGATATCGACGAGCGGATGTCGATCATCGGCACCGAAGGCATCATCCATGTGCAGGACACCTTCCCGCCGCTCGGCATCGTCGATGCGAACAAGCTGCACTCGCCGGATATCACTTACTGGCCGATGTTCGACGGAGTGCGCGGCGGAGCGCTGCGCGAGGAGTTCAACTATTTTGCGGGCTGCGCGCTGACCGGTACGACGCCGAAGATCGGCGTGCCGGAGGACGCCGCGGCCGCGCTACAGGCGACGCTGGCGGCCGAGGAGTCGGCACGGACGGGGAATGTGGTTCGGGTCGGCTAACCCTGGCACATCGCCGAAACTGCAAACGGGAGGCATCATGCCTCCCGTTTTGCTCAGGCGCCGAGGCCCGCCAACTGCGCAACCCGCTCGGACCTCGTACCGGTGACCTCGATGACCGACGGTCCCTTTGCCAACAGCCCAAGATCATCGTCGCGCAGGATGGCCTTGAGCCGCGCATCCACCCGACGGCGAAGCTTGGGATACTCGATGGCGACGGTGATCTCGTCGGGCACCCTAAGTGGAACGAAGACGATCAGGTCAAGCAGCGACAAGGCCCGGCCGATCCGTCCCAGCAACTTGCCGTCCGGCATCCACTCGGTGCCCTCGGCGGCGGCCACCACGTCGAGATAGGCGATCAGGTCGAGCGGACAGCGGTCGAACACCACATCCTTGCCCTCAATGCCAGAAATCAGTTCGCAGCTCTGGCGGAGCTGGTCTTCGAGGTCGGCGATGTTGGGGCCGTCGGCGAACACGACGCCCTGCTGCACAAGCTGCCAGTAGGGCTCGCCGACACTCTGGTAGTGGCTGTACGATGTAACGAAATCGTCCGCCAGCGTGGACTTGCCACTGCCATGCGTCCCGGTAACAGCAAACCGCATCGTCCTCTCCCAGCCTTGGCCGGTCCTTAGCAGCAGCCGCAGGAAAATGGGAGGGATCGGGGGTGCTCGCTCAATGCCGGGGCAAATCGGTTTCCCCTCTCCCCCTGAGGGAGTGGGGACAAGCCTCAGTGCTCATGCCCATGATGCCCGCCGATGAGGAAGCTTTCCTCGAACGGCCGGCGGCTGACTTCCATCGATTTGCCGCCCAGATACACCGACACTGGCTGCAGCAGGCTCGAGCCCTGGCGGCGTTTGCCGACGACGTCTTCGAACACGTAGTTGCTGTCGTACTGCTTGAGCACGGTGATGTCGGCCACTGCGCCGACGCCGAGGTGGCCGAGGTCGGGCTTCTGGATCGCCAGCGCTGGACGGTTGGCGGACATGCCGATCACCTCGGGCAGCGACAGCCCACAGTTGAGCAGCTTGCTCATCGTGTGCAGCAGGTCATACCCCGGCCCCTCGACGGCGATGACGTGGACGTCCGACGAGATCAGGTCCGGCGCAAAACCGTCCTTCAGCGCGGCCTCGGCACTTTCATAGCCGAAGGCGCCCATGCCGTGGGCGATGTCGAACAGCACGCCGCGCTCGCGCGCCTTCAGCACCGCGTCGATCACCTTGCCGTCGGGGCCGATGGCCGAATTCGGGTCGGGGCGGTAGCAGTGCGTGAGGATGTCGCCGGGCCGCAGCATGTCGACCACGTCGGCATAGCTCGGCGGGGCGGTGCCGATATGGGTCATCAGCGGCAGGTTCAGCGCATTGGCGGCTTCCAGCGCCAGTTCCAGCGCCCCGAGCCCGAGCTCGCCGGTCACCGGGCCGCCGATGCGGACCTTCACGCCGATGATGCGGTCGCGATTGGCCTCGACCTTGGCGACGCATTTGTCGACCGGCAGCATCGAGCGCAGCGTCGCCTCGCCGATCGAGACACCCTTGTCGAAGCCGAAAATGCCGGGGAACGAGATGTTGAGGAAGGCGAAGATCCGGTACGGCGAGTGGATCATAACGTAGTCGCGGAAGCCGTCGTAGTTGCCCGCCCCCGCGCTGCCGGCATCGACCAGCGTGGTGCAGGCGGAGCGGCGGGCGATGAAGCCGGGGTCGACGCTGAGCGAGGTCGCCTTGTGGTAGACGTGGGTGTGGATGTCGATCAGCCCCGGCGCGACGATGCTGCCGGTGACGTCCTCGACCTTGGTGCCTGATGTCGCGAGGTCCTTGCCCACCGCGGCAATCTTCCCCGCCTTGATTGCGACATCGAGCAGCCCATCGACGCCGTTGCGCTCGTCGAGGACGCGGCCGCCCTTGAGCACGATATCGAAGGCCTGTCCGGCTGCCGGTGAAGTCATCGATGGTCTCCGGTTCGTGTACGGCGCGGCCCGCGGCGGGCAACCTGCCCGCCGGGTTCGTTACGCCTTGAGTTGGTTCGGCTAAGCGAGCTCGACGACGCGTTTCTCGTTGATCGATTGTTCCGCCGCAAGCACGATCCTGAGGCTGTTCACCGCCGCATCCATCGACTCCGTGAGGTCGAGGTCTTCCTGGATCGCCTTGAGGAAGAAGGCCTGCTCGCGGTCGCAGAGCTCCTGGTGGTTGGGCTCGTCCGTCATGGTGAAGATCTCGTCCTTGCGAACAAAGCTCTTGTCGCCGGGCGCCACCTCGGCGTGGTGATACTGGATGGCGTCGGTCTTGGTGTGCTGGTCGATATCGGAAGAGTCCGACACGCCTTCCTTGTGCGCCTTAGGGTTGGGGACGATCGAGACGGCGCCCTTGGGGCCAACCACGTCCTTCACGAAATAGGCGACCTCGCTCATCATCGGGCCCCAGCCGGCTTCGTACCAGCCGACCGAGCCATCATCGAACTCGACATGCAGGTGCCCGTAGTTCTGCTTGTCAGCCTCGGCCCAGAGCTTGGCGCCGATGCCGTGTACGCGCACCGGCTTCGCCTTGGTCATCTGGCACATCACGTCGACATAGTGGACGCCGCAATCGACGATCGGGATCAGCGAGTCGATCAGGTTCTTGTGCCAGTCATAGGTCGGGCCGCCCGACTGCTGGTTGAGGTTGAGCCGCATGACGAGAGGCTTGCCCAGCGTCTGCGCCAGCTCGGTGAACTTCATCCAGCTGGGGTGAACGCGGAGGATGTAGCCCAGCACCAGCTTCTTCTTCTTCTCGCGCGCCAGCTTCACCACCGCTTCGGCGTCGGCGATGTTGGTGGCGAGCGGCTTTTCCATGAACACATGGGCGCCGGCGTTGATCGCCTTGATGGCGTATTCGGCGTGGCTGTTGGGCCACGAGTTGATCGAGACGGCGTCGGGCTTGGCCACCCGCAGCGCCTCGTCATAGTCCTCGAACAGCGGATAGCCCGCGAGCTCGTCCGGAATGGGCTTCGTCTTGATCGAGCGGCTCATCAGCCCAACGATCTCGAAGCCCGGATTGCGGTGATAGGCGCTCGCATGCGAGGCGCCCATGTTGCCGAGCCCGACGACCAGGACTTTTACCGTGTTGGCCATCCGGCCCTCCCATTCGCTTATGTTTCCGGCCGCAAGGCCGTGAAATCCCTGAACCACCGGCGTCATCCCCGCGAAGGCGGGGACCCAGTGGGATTCTCGGCCTCCACAGGCGTTGCCCCCATCCCGCTAGGTTCCCGCCTTCGCGGGAATGACGCCGGGGAGGAGGTGAGGACGGCGTGACACCGCCCGCACCAATCACGCCAGATCAGGCCGGCACGGCCTGGTCGAACAGGTGTGCCTTCACCTTTTCGATGTCGACCGCCGCCAGGTCGGCCGGCAACTGGTAAGCCGCGGCGTCGGCCTTGACCTTGTCGTGGTCGAAATCGTTGGCCGGCCCGACGCAGTCATTGGTGCAGACGTCCTCGGCCTTGATCGGCTTGGTGATCTGCTTGAGGTCGTAGATCTTGTCGAAGAAGGTCTGCCATGCGGCCATGTCGTGGTCGCCCCAGCCCTTGCGCTTCGCCATGTCGCCGCGAACGACATTGATCTGCTGCAGGATCGAGGTAGCACCCAGCTCCGGACCGATATTGCTGGCCAGCGTCGGGAACTGCTCGAATACCGCGTGCACGGCCGCCATCGGGTTGTGGTAGGCGAACTCGAGGCCCATCGACCAGGCGCGCAGGTACTTGTCGAGGAAGGCCTTCTTGTCCGGGTCCTCAAGGTCGGCGGCGCGGACGACGTAGGTGTTGGCAAACAGCGGCGAGCGCTGCACGCCGAGCCAGTACTCGAAATCGAGCTTCGAGCCGATCCACTCGGCCCGGAGGCCCTCCCAGGCGAGGGCGGCGTCGCCCTGGCCGGCAGCGAGCGCCGTTCCCCAGGTGGGCCAGCCGGCTTCGACATATTTGACCTTGCTGATATCGACGCCGTGGACGGCCAGCATCGGATCGACGATCGACTGCCAGGCGGCAGAGCCGAGCAGGATTGTCTTGCCCTCGAGGGTCTTCAGGTCATTGGTGCCTTCGCCCTTGCGGAAAGCGAGGCTGAACGTATCGAGTGCGCCCCAGTGGAAGGCGGACTTCAGCTTCATGCCGTTCTCGAGCGCGAACGAGAAAATACCTGGTGACGGAAAGCCCATGTCGGCCTGGCCGACATCGACGAACTTGACCGTCGCAGTGCCGTCCGACGGGCCGGGCTGCAGCTCGGTCTCGACGCCCAGATCGGCGAAATAGCCCATCTTCTTGCCGATCCAGTAGCCGAAGTCGTCGAGCACTTCGAGCGTGCCGCGCGGCGAGATCCAGGTGAACTTGGAGTAGGGCGCGGCAGTGGCGCGGCCAATGCCGCCAAGCGCGGTGGCGGTGACGACGCCGGCTGCGGAAACCTGGAGGAATGTGCGGCGGCTTATGCCGCCCGGAAACGAAAACTTGGTCATCGGAAATACCCCTGTTGATGGAACGTCCCTTAGTCCCTTATTTCCTGCCGCCATTCCCTCCGGCGGCAGGCCGTGCCTCAGGCCTCCCAGCTCGCGTACTTCTTCCCCAACAGGAAGAAGAGCACGTAGATCAGGATGCCCAGGATGGAGAGGATCAAGACCACCGCGAAAAACTGCGGCATCTGGATCATGGATGAGTAGGAGGTGAGCCGGTTGCCCAGCCCGAAGCCACCGCCAACCATCTCGGCGCCGACCGCGGTCAAGAGCCCGAAGATCGAGCCGACCATCAGGCCGACGAAGATCATTGGCAGCGCCATCGGCGCGCGCACCTTCCAGAAAATCTGTAGCGTCGAGGCGCCATAGGAGCGGGCCAGTGCGATCTTGCCGCGATCGACGCGGCGGAAGCCGGTGGCGGCGTTGATCATCACCATCGGGCCGGCAGCGAGCGCTACGGCGATGATGCGCGGCTCGTAGCCGAAGCCGAAGCGCAGGATCAAGAGCGGCACCAGCGCCAGCATCGGCGTCGTCACCAGCAAGAGGATGTACGGCGTGATGATCTTTTCGGCGAACGGGAACTGCGTGATCACCGCCGCGAGGATCAGCCCGACCACTGCGCCGATGCCGAAGCCAACAAACAGCTCTACCAGCGTGTGGCCGAGGTGCGGGGCGATGAACGGGAAGTCGGTGAACAAGGCGACCGCGATCTCGCTGGGCTTCGGGAGCACATATTGCGGCACGGCGAAGAGGTTCAGCAGCAGCTCGGTGCCGCCGATGATCACCACCGCGACCAGGACGATCGCCAGCACCTCGCCCATCGACTTGATGCCGGGGCCGGAGGTGAGGGCGGACATGTTGGTGATGCCGACCTCGCCGGCGCCGCCGGCGGACTTCTTGAATTCGGGAATGGCGTCGGTTTCGCTCATCTGATCCTCACGCCACCTGAGCCGGCTGGGCTGCGTCTCTCGGGAAACGGCTCTGCTGCGTCCCGACGATTTCCGCCTTGATGGCATTGGTGAGGTCGAAAACCTCCTTGGTCGACATGATCTCGAGCGAGCGCGGCCGCGGGAACGGCACCTCGTGGATATTGGCGACGCGGCCCGGGCGCGGACTCATCACCACGACGCGGTCGGAGAGGAAGACGGCCTCCTCGATCGAGTGGGTGATGAGGACGATGGTGGTTTTGGTATCGAGCCAGATTTCCTCGACCAGCCGGTTCATCTCCTCGCGGGTGAAGGCGTCGAGCGCGCCGAACGGCTCGTCCATCAGCAGCACCGAGGGCTTGTAGCTCAGCGCGCGCACCAGCGCGGCACGCTGCTGCATGCCGCCTGACAGCTCGCGCGGGAAGCGCCCGCCAAAACCCTCAAGGCCGACGCGGTTCAACAGCTCGTTGATCCAGACGCGATCGGGCTTGGTGCCCTTGATCTCGAAGGGGAAATTGATGTTGGCGTCGAGGTTGCGCCACGGCAGGAGGTTGGCCTCCTGGAACACCATGCCGATCTCGGGATTGGGGCCGGTGATCGGCTTGCCATCGAGCAGCACCTCGCCGGAGGTGAGGCCGTGGAGCCCCGACATAGACCACAGCAGCGTGGTCTTGCCGCAGCCGGATGGGCCGACGATCGAAACGATCTCGCCGTCCATCACCTCGAGCGAGCAGCGATCGATCGCCAGGAGGTCGCCCGAGCGGGTGTTGTACAGCTTGGTCGCGCCCTTCACCTGCAGTTTCGGTTGCTTGGAATCCCCAGCCGTCATCGCCCCTCGCGCTACCCTGTACCAGATCGTGGAACGGGTGCCAGGCGGCCCCTGAACCGCTCTATCCCCCTCCAGGCGGCAGTGTGTAACTATCCTACATTACGAGTCAAGCGGCAGAGGTTGAGCTTTCGTATGTCAGCCGGACTGCCGCATTTGCAGGTGTCTTGGCACTTGCATCGTGTGTAAGTTTCCTACATTTTGGACGCAGAGCACCTGAGAGAGCGTCGTTCCGGCGGTAGGGCATTGGCTGGCCAGAAATGATAGAAGTCGGGTCGGACCCCACAGGCAGAAGGCCGGACATGCGGAAGCACAAGCGCGACGAGGCGAGCGGCGAAGGCTACGCCAAGCCGATCCCCGACATCCTGTCGCAGATCAAAGACTCCTACAGCGAGTTGCGACCAGCCGAGCGCCGCGTCGCCGACGTGGTGCTGGCCGATGTCACCTTCTCGGTCGACGCCTCGAACGCCGAGATTGCGAGGCGCGCCGAGGTGAGCGAGCCGACGGTCACCCGCTTCTGCCGGGCCATCGGCTGCGACGGCGTGCGCGACTTCAAGTTGAAGCTGGCGCAGAGCGTCGTGGTTGGGCGGCTCTATCTCTCGCCCGCCCCGCCGACTGAGCCGAGCGCCAATGCCTCACCGCTCTGGACCGAAGTGTTTGGCGAAGCGCGGAACGCGCTCAACATCGTCGAGCGGCAGATCGACCCGGTCGATATCATCGCGGCGGCCGAACTGGTGGCGAGTGCGCATCAGGTACTGGTTTTCGGGCTGGGCGGCAGCTCGACCGCGCTGGCGCAGGAAACGCAGAACCGGCTGTTCCGCTACGGCGTGGTGGTCACCGCCCATTCCGACCCGTACGTGATGAAGATGACGGCCTCGACGCTGAAGCCGAACGACCTGGTCATCGCAATTTCCGGCACCGGGCGCACCCGCGAAGTGGTGGAGGCGGTGCAGCTCGCCAAGCACTACCGTGCCAAGGCGCTCTGCATCACCGCGCCGGATACCGATCTCGCCGCCACCGCCGATGTGGCGCTCACCGTCGATATCCCGGAATTCCCCGATCCGCTGAAACCCACCGCTTCACGCTACGCCTTCCTCGCCATCATCGACCTCGTTTCGAGCGCAGTCGGCACAAGGCTCGATCCCGATGCGCGCGAGACACTGCGCCGGATCAAGTACACCGTGCTGAACCACAGGAAAGGCAAGGTGCTGGAGCCGCTGGGCGACTGAGCGGGAGTGATGCCAGTACACGGTGCCCACTGTAAGAGGCCTGTTAACCGGCCCGGGCAAGCGACGGGAATATTGACCGCACGCGTGTTACTTTTGGCTGCCGCCAACGTTTGTGTGTCGGATGCCATGGAGATCGGAAATGAAACACCTGCTCCTCCTTGTGACCACCACTCTTACAATCCTGTCCGCCGCCCCGGTTGCAGCGCAGCCGATCAACATCATCGTGCGCGGCGGCACGCCCACCATCCTGCCTACGCCGCTGCCCAGTGGCGGCGACTACGTCTACGGCTTCCCGGCCAATACCAACTACCCGAACTTCGACCCGGCAGCGGCGGCCATCAACGCCGAGCTTGCGATCCATCCGAGGTCCCGCCTGCGGCCGCCCAATCTGTGGCTGGCAACGCGGCTGGCGGTAACGTCGGGTTCCTGGGCCGAGCACCAGGAAGCCTGCCAGGCCGGTTTCGCCACCTACGACCCTGTCAGCGACACCTATCTGGCGGGCGGCCTGCCCCAGCGTTGCCCGCTCTAGGGTAGAGTGGAGCGGGGTCGCGACGGCGATCCCGCTGTCCTTAACCGGGTTATGCACAGCGAACTGGCCCCAGAGGGCTGCAGCGCTGCACCGCCATGCAGTCGACTGCGCCTGATCCGCCAATGGCTTGGCTGTGCTGACACCAGATCGTCATCGAGGTGTCACGGCTCGTTCATCGCGCTGAAATCCAACCGTCGTGGTCTCCGACTAGGAGTGCGCCGCTCGAGAAATCGACCGGCATTCCCTTTCTTCGGAGACATTTGAGATGAAATCCAACTGGCTGCTCAGCGCGGCTCTGGCCGCGACCGCCCTGACCTTCGTAGCGTCGCCCGCCGCCGCTGCGACCAAGTTCGAGTTCTGGTATGGCCTGTCGGGCGACCTGTCCGAACGCATTCAGGACATGTGCAAGACGTTCAACGCCTCGCAGACCGACTATGAGATCGTCTGCGTCAGCCAGGACAACTACGACAACAACCTGCAGAACACGATCGCCGCATTCCGCGCCAACAAGCAGCCGACCGTCACCCAGATCTTCGACGCCGGCACGCTCGACCTGATGCTGTCCGACGCCTACGTCCCGGTGCGTCAGCTGATGGAAGAGAACGGCTACCAGATCGACTGGAAGAACTATTTCTCGGGCATCGCCTCGTACTATTCGACCTCGACGGGTGAGCTGCTGTCGATGCCGTTCAACTCCTCGACCGCGCAGATCTATTTCAACACCGATGCGCTGGCCAAGGTCGGCTTCACCGGCGTGCCGCAGACCTGGGAAGAAGTCGAAGACGTCGCCCGCAAGATGAAGACCGCCGGCTACGAGTGCCCGGTGGCGTTCGACCCGGCCGGTGCCTGGCAGTGGTTCGAGCAGTTCTCGGCCGTCCACAACCAGCCGATCGCCACCAAGGGCAACGGCTTCGAAGGCCTGGACGCCGAGATGGTCGTGTCGAAGGGCAAGTTCGTCGACCAGCTGACCTGGATCAAGAAGATGTATGACGAAGGTCTCTTCGTTCATAAGTCCAAGGATGCGGGCGAGACCGCCAACGACGCTTTCGTCAACGGCAAGTGCCAGATCACCTCGTCGTCGGTTGCCGATCACGGCACCTTCTCCAAGCAAGCCAAGGAAGGCGTGCACTGGACCAACGCGATGATCCCGGTCTGGGCCGGCACCGAGCGCACCAACAGCCTCGTGGGCGGCGCTTCGCTCTGGACCCTCAAGGGCAAGTCGCCTGAGGAGTACAAGGGCGCCGCGGCGTTCTTCGCCTTCCTCGCCACGCCCGAGCAGGCCGAATGGTGGTCGACGGTTACCGGCTACATCCCGGTCACCAACACCGGCTTTGAAGCCATGAAGGCCAAGGGCTTCTACGACGCCGCTCCGTACAAGGGCCGCGAGCTCGCTATCCAGTCGCTGACCTTCACCCCGCCGACCGAAAACACCCGCGGCATCCGCCTCGGCAACTACGCCTCGATCCGCGCCGAAATGGTCAAGACCATCCAGTCGGTGCTGTTCAACAACGTGCCGGTCAAGGAAGCCCTGGAGGCCTTCGATGCCAAGGGCAACGAAATCCTGCGCCGCTTCGAAGCGACCTACGCCGGCAAGAACCTGCTCTGATCTCTGCCTGACTTCAGCACGGGCGGCCCCGGCCGTCCGTGCATTCTATTTTGGTGGAAGGTCCCCATGGAACGCCGCGCCTATTATCGCAACGGATGGATGCCCTGGCTGCTGCTGTCGCCGCAGCTGATCCTGGTCCTCGTCTTCTTCTACTGGCCGACCACGCAGGCACTGTACTGGGCGTTCTCGCTCGAGCAGCCCTGGGGCGGCGACAACACCTGGGTCGGGTTCGACAACTTCCTCGCCATCTTCCGTGACCGCGAGTACTGGACCACGGTGCTACGCAGCGCGTTCTACGCCATCGTCTCAACCGGCCTCTCGATGGCCGTGGCGCTCACCCTCGCGGCGTTCGTCGATCGCTCGCTGAAGGGCACCCGGATATTCCAGTCGATCTATGTCTGGCCCTATGCAATTGCAGCGCCGGCGGCCGGCGTGGCCTTCCGCTTCATCTTCGCGCCAGAATCGGGGCTGATCGGCTCGATCAACCAGATCTGGCCGGGCATCTGGGATCCGGCGACCAATGGCTGGCACGCGCTGGCAATGGTCATCATCTGCCATGCCTGGCTCGGCATCGGCTACAACTTCATCTTCTTCCTTGCGGCGCTGCAGATGATCCCGCGCTCGATCTCGGAAGCGGGCGCCATGGATGGCGCGCGGCCGTTCCAGCGCCTCATCGACCTGCAGCTGCCGCTGATCGCCCCGACAGCATTCTTCCTGCTCATCATGAACCTGATCTCCAGCTTCACCGACAGTTTCGGACTGATCGACGTGATGACCGAGGGCGGCCCGATCGGGCAGACCGAAGTCATGGTCTACAAGATCTATTTCGACGGGTTCAAAGGCCTCGACTACTCGGGCGCCGCGGCTCAGTCGATCGTCCTCATGCTGCTCGTCATCGGCCTCACGTTCGTCCAGTTCAAATGGGTCGAACGGCGCGTCCACTACAACTGAGGTGAAGCCGTGATCGAGCGTTCTCCCTTCTTCGATTTCATCACCTACGTCGCCATGGCGTTCGGTGCCCTCTTGGTGGTGATCCCGTTCTGGATCACCTTGGTGGCCGGCTCGCAGTCGCTGCAGGAAGTCAGCCAGGTGCCGATCAGCCTGCTGCCGTCCTCGCACCTGTTCGAGAACCTCGCGTCGGCGTGGACCCGTGGCGACCTCGGCCCCAAGCTGATCAACAGCCTGATCGTCGCCGTCGGCGTCACGGTGGGCAAGATCATCCTCGCCTCCCTCTCCGCCTTCGCCATCGTGTTCTTCAGCTTCAAGGCCCGGATGATCTGCTTCTGGCTGATCTTCATCACGCTGATGCTGCCGCTCGAAGTGCGCATCGTGCCGACCTACTCGATCGCCGCCAATGCGCTGCTGCCGTTCCAGGTGATCCTCGATACGCTCGGGATTACCGGGCTGGTGCAGGCGATGAGCGGGGTGCAGATCGCACTCAACTGGAACCTGCTCAACTCGTACACCGGCCTGATCCTGCCGCTGGTCGCCACTGCAACCGGCACCTTCCTCTATCGGCAGTTCTTCATGACTATCCCGGACGAGCTGGTGGAAGCCAGCAAGATGGACGGCGCGCATCCGCTCGAGTTCTTCTGGGATGTGCTCTTGCCGCTGAGCCGCACCAACATGCTGGCGCTTGCCACCATCATGTTCGTCTCGAGCTGGAACCAGTACCTCTGGCCGCTGCTGATCACCACCGACCGCGAGCATTTCGGCACTGTGGTGATGCAGCTCAAGGCGCTGATCCCGGCCCAGAACGGCACGCCCGACTGGAACGTCACCATGGCCGGCGCCCTCATCATCATGCTGCCGCCACTGCTGGTCGTTGCCTTCATGCAGCGCTGGTTCGT
The DNA here is from genome assembly GCF_056402875.1 of Devosia sp. P3_B2. NCBI lineage: Bacteria > Pseudomonadati > Pseudomonadota > Alphaproteobacteria > Hyphomicrobiales > Devosiaceae > Devosia > Devosia sp. P3_B2. The sequence goes on from NZ_JBFUGO010000001.1 coordinate 509,841, forward strand.
GCGTGGCCTCATTTCCCGCGACAAATGATTGGACAGAACATGGCTCAGATCACCATCAAGGGCGTGAAGAAGAACTACGCCAAGACCGCCGTGATCCACGGCGTCGACGTCAACATCGAAGCGGGCGAGTTCGTCGTCATCCTCGGGCCATCGGGCTGCGGCAAGTCCACGTTGCTGCGGATGATCGCGGGACTCGAGGAAATCACCGAGGGCGAGATCTCCATCGCCGGCACGGTGGTCAACAAGCTCGAGCCGCGCGAGCGCGGCTGCGCCATGGTGTTCCAGAACTACGCGCTCTACCCGCACATGACCGTGCGCAAGAACATCGGCTACGCGCTGAAAGTCGCCAAGGTCCCCAAGGCCGAGCGGGATGCGCGGGTGATGAAGGTCGCCGAGTCCGTGTCGCTCGTGCCGTTCCTCGATCGCCGCCCGGGCGAGCTCTCCGGTGGCCAGCGCCAGCGCGTGGCCATGGCCCGCGCCATGGTGCGAGAGCCCAAGGTGTTCTTGTTCGACGAGCCGTTCTCCAATCTCGATGCGAAGCTCCGCGTCGCCATGCGCTCGGAAGTGCGGCGCCTGCATCGCGATCTCGGCGTCACCTCGGTGTTCGTCACCCACGACCAGACCGAGGCCATGACGCTCGCCGACAAGCTGATCATCATGAATGCCGGCCGGGTCGAGCAGATCGGCAGGCCGACCGAGGTCTACAACAACCCCGCCAGCCGCTTCGTCGCCGACTTCATCGGTTCGCCCGCGATGAACTTGTTCGAAGGCGAGTTCGACGCCGAAGGGCATTTCGTGCATGGCAGCGGCGGGCGGCTCAACGTCAGCCAACTCAACGGCATCCGCGTGCCGGGCCGCAAGGTCGTGCTCGGCGTGCGCCCGGAAGGGGTGCGTCGCACCGGCGCCGAGACGCACGGCGCGATTTCTGCCGTCGTCGACTATGTCGAGGAACTCGGCGCATCGCGGCTGATCCATGCCGACGCCAATGGCAGCCGCATCGTCGCGCTCGATACCGACAGCTCTGAGCTTCTGTCCGGCACGCCGGTGCATCTCAGCCTCGCCGACAGCGCCTTGCACCTGTTCTCGCTCGAGGACGGGCGCCGCATTCAGCACTGAACCATCCTGACCAACGGAGAAATTTCATGAGCAACATCATTGCGACCGGCTTCAACGTCGGTTCGGACGACGGCGAGTTCGCCAGCCTCGAAGCCGATATGCGCGCGCTGGCCGAGATGGGCGTCGATACCGTCGAGATCGGCGTCACCAGCCTCGACCTGGTCGCCGGTGGCAAGATCATTCGGGAGCGCCACGAGGCGCTGCTCGACCTCACCAAGCAGTTCGACTTCCGCTACACCGTGCATGGCCTCGTTTCGTCCAACTTCATGGACCCGGTGACGCAGCGCTATCAGATCGATGCCGCGAAGGCGTTGGTCGAGGTCTGCAACAGCATCGGTGCGGGCATCCTGGTGCAGCACGGCGGGAACCTCCGCGCTGAAGCCATTTCCGACTGGGCCGGTGCCGACGTGCGCGAGCGTGAAGCGCTCACCGAGCTCGCCGATTTCGCCCGCCCGCATGGCGTCCGCATCGCGCTCGAGAACATCTTCACCACCGAACTCGGTCAGTACCGCCAGACTCCGACAGAAGTCGCCGAGACGGTCAAAGCCGTTAACCACTCGAACGTCGTGGCGCTGATCGATTTCAGCCACGCCTATATCGAGTCGACGTTCAAGGGCCTCGATTTCCGCGCCGAGATCCGCGCCATGGCGCCTGTCGCCGGGCATCTCCACCTCCACGATTCCTTCGGCCGGCCGCAGGGCTTCTTCAAGCCGTTCCACCCGCAGGAAAACACCGCGATGGGCATTGGCGACCTGCACATGCCGCTCGGCTGGGGCGACATCGCCTGGGAAGAGATCTTCGCCGAACTCAGCTTCCTGCCCGATACCGTGGCAATGATGGAAATCGGCCGCCGTTATCGCCGCGAGCAGCCGGAGAGCCTCGCGCGCGCCAAGGCACTGTCGGGTCTGGACGACGCTCGAACTGCAGTCGCGGCGGAGTAATCCGTAAGCCGGTGCGTGGGGCCGCCCCCTCCACCGGCTCCGCCGGTCCCCCTCCCCGTTGCACGGGGGAGGATCCGCTGTGGCACGATCTCTCCTTAATCCTCCCCCGCGTGGCGGGGGAGGGGGACCATGCGAAGCATGGTGGAGGGGACGGCCCAGCACACGGTCCTCGGCAAAACTTGCCTCGCCCTCGTCCGTTCGTGCACCATGACGCCAGCGGGCTGAGGAGCGACAGCATGGGTTTCGGCATTTCGGGCGTCTATTGCGCGGCGGTCACGCCCCTCAACGCCGACCTCAGTCCTGACCTGAAACGACTCGGCGAGCATTGCCTCAGCCTCCTCGCCGATGGCTGCCACGGCATCGCGCTGCTTGGCACCACGGGCGAGGCGAATTCGTTTTCGGTCAGTGAGCGCAAGGCCATCCTCGAAGCTGCGCTCAAGGCCGGCGTCACTCCTGACCAACTCGCACCCGGCGTCGGCGTCGCGGCCATCCCGGATACGGTGGAGCTCACCCGCCACGCGCTGAGTCTCGGTATCACCCGCGTCGTCATGCTGCCGCCGTTCTACTACAAGGGCGTCAGCGACGACGGCATCTTCGCTGCCTATGCGCGGATCATCGAGGCGGCGGCCGATCCGCGGCTCAAGATCATCCTCTACCACATCCCCCAGACCTCGGCGGTGCCACTCAGCCGGCCGCTGGTCACGCGGCTGATCAAGGCGTTTCCGGATACTGTCGTCGGTCTCAAAGACTCGTCGGGCGACTACGGCAACATGCAGGGGCTGGTCGAGGACAATCCCGGCTTCGCGGTGATGGTCGGCGCTGATCCGCTGCTACTGCCGTTCCTTAAGATCGGCGGCGCCGGCTGTATCACCGCCACCTGCAACCTCGTCGCCCCGGCACTGCGCACCATCTACGACCACCACGCCGACCCGGTCCGGGCAGTCGATGTCGATGCGGCGCAGGCGCGGATCGAGGCGGCGCGGGCGATGCTCAACAGCTACGGCCAGATTCCCACCATCAAGGCGATTCTCGCGGATCGTCCGGATGGTGAAGGCTGGAGCCGCGTCCGGCCGCCGCTCATGCCGTTCGCCGCGGATAAGCTCGGCGAGCTGCGCGAACGCGTGGCCGCCCTGCCCGGAGGCGTGTGACAACTGCCGAAACGGGGCGAAAATCCCGTTCATCTGTTGCTCATCTTCGCCCAAACCGTCGAATTTCGAACGTCAGCCAGGCTGACGTATCAAGGCGTAAAAGCAGGTCGCGGCCCGCTCGGACCGCGCTGAACTTTCCGGAAAACCAACCAGGTCGCCGCCCTTATCCCCGCCACTCGCCACCATGCGACACTGCCGGTCGTGCTCAGAAGCGAGGGGGAAAATGATGGTGCGCGCAGAACTGAACGAAACGCGTTCAAACCGTTCAAACGTGCACGGTTGCGCCGGCGGTGGCGCCACCCTACCTCTGGGGCAATAACAGGACCCATCATGGACGCCGAAACCCCCGCCACTCCCAGCGCTCCGCCGACGGGCGTCGCCATCAAGACCGAGATCGTCGTCATCGGCGCGGGGCAGGCGGGGCTGTCATCGGCCTACAATCTCAAGCATCGCGGCCTCGACGTGGGCCGCGGCTTCGTCGTCCTCGACCAATCCCCGCAAGCCGGGGGCGCGTGGCAGTTCCGCTGGCCCTCGCTGACGCTCAGCACCGTGAACCGGGTGCACGACCTGCCGGGCATGCAGTTTTCCGAGGCGGTCGACACCAGCAACGAGTCGGTCGAGGCCGCCGTGGCGGTGCCGAGCTATTTCGCGGCCTACGAGCAGCGCTTCGGGCTCAACGTATATCGTCCGGTCAAGGTGAAGGTGGTTTGCCCGCGCGGCGATCGCTTCCGCATCGAGACGGATCGCGAGACCTTCTCGGCGCGCGGCATCATCAACGCCACAGGAACCTGGGAGACGCCGTTCATCCCGGAGTATCCGGGGCGTGAGCGCTTCAAGGGGCGGCAGCTCCACACCCGCGATTATCGAACCGCTGCGGAATTCGCCGGCCAGCACGTGGTGATCGTCGGGGGCGGCATCTCCGCCATCCAGCTGCTCAACGAGATTTCGCTGGCCACCAGCACCACCTGGGTGACCCGGCGGCCGCTGCAGTTCCGCGAAGGCCCGTTCGATCAGGAAGCGGGCCGCGCCGCCGTGAAGCTGGTTGAAGACCGGGTGCGGCAGGGTCTGCCGCCCAACTCGGTGGTGTCGGTTACCGGCTTGCCGCGCACGCCGCTGATCGAGGCGATGGACGCCCGCGGCGCGCTGAACCGTCTGCCGATGTTCGCCGAGATCACCGAAACCGGGGTGCGCTGGGCCGACGGCACCGAGCAGCGGGCCGACGTGATCCTCTGGTGCACGGGCTTCCGCTCCTCGCTTGATCACCTCGCGCCGCTGATGCTGCGCGAGCCCTCCGGCGGCATCCTGATGGGCGGGCGGCTCGCCACCCAGGTGGTCAAGGAGCCGCGCATCCACCTCGTCGGCTACGGGCCGTCGGCCTCCACCATCGGCGCCAACCGCGCCGGCTCCGCAGCAGCCGCCGAGTTGTTGGCGACGCTGGATTTGTAGCGCGCCCGACCAAAACAAAAGGGGCACGCCGAAGCGTGCCCCAATCGTCCGCCGTCTTTTGGCGACAGCTTACTTTGCGCAGATACCCGGATCTTCGAGCGTGCAGAGGTCGAGACCGGTGAACTTCGGATCCTCGACGGTCTCGCCCTTGATCAGGCTGATCAGGATATCGGGCGCCTCGTTGCCCATCTGGTACGGCCGCTGGCCGATCTGGAAGTGGCTGCGGCCCTCACGGAACGCCTGGGTCTGCGGCGGCAGCGTGTCGCCGGCGATGATCACCAGGTCCTTGGACTTCAGCCGATCCATGACCTGGTCGGTGTTCTGGGCGTAGGCCTGCGGCCCGAACTGAGCCCAGCCGCCGACGAGCACGAAGGCATCGAGATCCGGCTGTGCGGTGAACACGTCGGCCATCTGCTGATTGGCCGTCGGGATGTCATCGTTGGTATAGGTCGGGCAGCCCTCGGCCTCGGTCCAGCCGTTGGTGTTGTTGAGCTTTTCGGTGCCCTTGGCGCCGGCAATGGTGTCGCGGAAACCAGCGGCACGCTCGTTGATGTTGGCCGCCGCGACGTTGCCGAGCTGCAGGCACACGGTGCCGCCTTCCGGCTTGAGCTTCATCAGCTCCTTGGCCATGCCGACACCCATGTCGTAGTTGTTGGTGCCGAAATAGGTCTTGCGCAGGGCAGCGTCAGCCGGAAGCAGGTCGGCGTCCACGGTGATGATCGGCATGGTCGGCGCAGCGGCCTTCAGCATGTTGGCCATGGCCGGAGCGTTGGATGGCGAGATCGCGATGCCGGCGACGCCCTTGCTGATCAGATCCTGCACGATCTGCACTTCGCCGGCTTCGTCCGAGCTGAGCGCCGGGCCGGTGTAGAGGCAGGTGTATTCGCTGTCGGCATGCGCAGTGTTCCAATCGGCGCAGCCCTGGCCCATCACCGTGAAGAACGGATTGTCGAGGCCTTTGACGACCACGGCCAGGATCTTCTTATCCTGCGCCACGGCGCCGCCCGCGAGCGCAACGGCAATAGCCGCGCCGGCGAGCACAAACATAGTCTTACGCATAGTTCTCCTCCCTAGGGTTCAGTCCCGGCCCGCTTTATCGGGCCTCCCGATCAAGTGCGGTTGGAGCGTGAAAGTGCGGGTGGTCCCTAGCCGCCCGCTGCCGCTCCGAATCGCCTCGATGAGCTCCTCAGTCCCTCCACAGGCGTGCGGCCTGAGCCTCTGTCGGGCTCTGATGGGCCGCGGCGCACCGCATATCGGGGCGGATACTGGGGCGGCGTCGAACAATAGTCAATCGCGCTGATGCACGTGCACATTCAAGCCGTCCAAGTTGTCAGACATCTTGCAGAAGACGCCGGAAAGACTGGCCAAATAGCAAATCGAGGGGTGTCTTTGCCGTCGTCTGCGGCGATGCTCGAAGTCGATTGACGGTGGGCGCGCCATCGCTCATAGATTTGCCAACGACATCTGCGGGAGGGCAAAGCCTTCCAGCCTTGGGAGGGGCAACGATGGCGGTTCTCGAGCTGGCGAACATCGCCAAGCACTACGGTGCTATCACTGCGCTGACCGATATCTCGCTGACGCTAAACGCCGGCGAAGTGGTTGGGCTGGTGGGCGATAACGGCGCCGGCAAGACCACTTTGGTCAAGATCATCGCCGGCAATTTCCATCCATCGGAAGGCAGCATCAGCCTCGATGGGCACGTGGTGCAGTTGCACGGCCCGAAGGACGCGCGCTCCAAGGGCATCGAGATCGTCTACCAGGACCTGGCGCTCGCAGATAACCTCACCGCCGCCGCCAACATCTTCCTCGGCCGCGAGCTGACGACCATCTCGCGGACCCCGGCGGAGGCCGAACTGCCGTTCTGGCAGCGCCGCCGCGGCTGGCGGTTGTTCATGCCGGAAATCCTGGACTACCGCGGCATGTACAAGAAGGCCGGCGAGTTGTTCGCCGAGCTGAAGTCGGAAACCCGGCCGCGCGACCTGGTGCGCCGCATGTCGGGCGGCCAGCGGCAGGCGGTGGCCATCGCCCGCACACGGCTCTCCAACCCCAAGATCGTGCTGATGGACGAGCCGACAGCGGCGATCAGCGTGCGGCAGGTGGCCGAGGTGCTGAACCTCATCCGCCGGCTAAAGGAGCAGGGCATCGCGGTGGTGCTGATCAGCCACCGTATTCCCGACGTCTTCGCCGTCTGCGATCGCCTGGTGGTGCTGCGGCGCGGCCGCAAGGTCGCCGACAAGCGGGTTGCCGATTCCTCGCCCGAGGAAGTGACCGGGTTGATCACCGGCGCGCTGCAGAGCGCTTGAGGAGCTTGCCGACATGACGACCGACACTTCTCTCAGGGACGCCATCGACCAGCAGACGCATCAGGGCTTTCTGCCCTGGCTTATCAGCCGGCAAATCTTCTGGATTCTGCTCGCGGTGGTCATCGCCATCATCGCCATGATGCTGCTGACCAAGACCTTCGCGACGCCGCAGAACCTGTTCAACGTCACCCGCAATTTTGCCTTCGTCGGCATTGTCGGGCTCGGCATGACCGCGGTGATCGTCACCGGAGGCATCGATTTGTCCGTCGGCGCCACGGTGCTGATCTCGGCCATGGTGACGACGCTGATCATGCACGCGGGCCTGCCGATCACTCTGGCATTGCCAGCGGCAATCGGCGCTTCGCTGCTGGTTGGCCTCATCAACGGCATGCTCATCGCGGTCGCCGGCATGCCAGCGTTCGTGGTGACGCTTGGCATGATGTCGGTCGCCCGCTCGATCGGCATGGTGATGTCGAACAATGCACTGATTTACGAGTTCGGCCCGGATCAACCGATTCTCTTCGCCATCGGCGGCGGCTCGGTGATCGTTGGTGGCTTGCCGATCCCGAACCCGCTCATCGTCATGGTGATCCTGGCCTTGATCACCGGCTTCGCGCTGCGCTGGACCCGCTGGGGCCGGCACCTCTACGCCATCGGCGGCAACGAGAAAGCCGCAGTCCTCACCGGTGTGCCGGTGAAGGCGGTGAAGGTCTCGGTCTACATGTTCGTCGCCTTCTGCGCCGGCATTACCGGCTTCCTCGAAACTGGCTGGCTGGGTTCGGTGACCACCGGGCTCGGCACCGGGCTCGAACTCACGGTCATTGCTGCCGCGGTCATCGGCGGCGCCAATCTCGCCGGCGGCTCCGGTACGGCGCTTGGCGCCGTGGTCGGCGCGGCGCTCATTGAAATCATCCGCAATTCGCTGACGCTGCTCGGCATCAGCACGTTCTGGCAGGGGACGTTCGTAGGGGCGTTCATTGTGCTCGCCGTCGCCTTCGACCGGCTGCGCAACAAGGAAATCGGGGAGTAACCCCGCGACACGGAATTCCCGCCGCCGGTCGCGGCGGCGGGATGGCACCGTCTCTCTTGGTGCCGGGTTGAGATACGTACCTCAGCTTCGACGGAAGCGGACACGACCCGGAACAGGGCCGGGGAGAGAGGGGTGCGAGACGAAGCCAATGGTGCCGCCGTCACGGCGGCCAGGGAGGAATGATGAAGAGCCTAGTCAGTATCGCGGCCATCGTTGCCGCTGGTTTCATGCTCGTCGGCGGCGCTGTCGCCCAAGAGAAGCAGCAGCTCGCCTTCGTCGTGAATGCCTCGTCGGACTTCTGGAAGCTGGCGGAAGCCGGCGTGAAGAAGGCGCAGGCGGAACTACCCAACTACGAACTGCAGTTCCGCTATCCCGCCCAGGGCACGGCGGCGCTGCAGAACGCGCTGATGGATGACCTCGTGGCCGCCGGCACCGATGCCATCATGATCTCGTCGGCCGATCCGAAGAACTCGATCGACGCGTTCAACCGCATCGCGGCGCAGGTGCCGCTGTTCACCACCGACTCCGATGCTCCGGCATCGAACCGCATCGCCTATCTCGGCTCGTCCAATACCCTTGCTGGCGTCCAGGCCGGCGAGGAAATGGTCAAGGCCATGGCTGGCAAGGAAGGCAAGTGTATGGGCTTTGTCGGCTTCCTCGGCGCCGATAACGCCGTCGAGCGTATCGCCGGCTTCCGCCAGGCGATCGAAGGCAAGGGCATCGAGCTGGTCGACGTACGCGGCGACGATGTGGACTTCACCAAGGCCCGCACCAATGTCGACGACGTGCTGGTGGCCAACCCCGAGATCAACTGTATGGTCGGGTTCTATTCGTACAACCCGCCCAAGATCTACGAGGCGCTGCAGGCCGCCGGCAAGCTCGGCGCGATCACCGTGGTGGCGTTTGACGAAGACCCGGTGACGCTGGGCGCAGTGAAGGAAGGCTCGTTCGCCGCCACCGTGGTGCAGCAGCCGTTCGAGTGGGGCTACCAGGGCATGAAGCTGATGGCCAAGTACCTCGAGGGCGACAAGTCGGGCATCCCGGCTGACGGCCTGATCATCGTGCCGACGGCCGTGATCAACAAGGACAATGTCGACGCGTTCTCGGCCGACCTGAAGGCCAAGATCGCCGGCTGACAACGGACGGCACGGCGCGGGCGGCAGGGGGGCTGTCGTCCGCGCCGCGCTATTGGTAGCGTTCGGGCGGGAACGTGCGGGGAGGTGCGATGCTCGATAGCCTCGATCAAGAAGCGCCGGTGCGGCCCTTCCTGAAGCTCTCAGCCGTTCGCAAGACTTATCCGGGTGTCGTGGCGCTCAGCGGTTTCGACATGGTGGTCGCGCCGGGCGAGGTCATCGGCCTCGTCGGCGAGAACGGCGCCGGCAAGTCGACGCTGATGAAGATCCTCGGCGGCGTCACCGCGCCGGATAGCGGCACCATCGAAATCGATGGCGCGCCCTATGCGGGCCTCAGCGTCGGCGGCTCGATGAAGGCGGGGATCGCCTTCGTCCACCAGGAACTCAACCTGTTCGACAATCTCGACGTCGCCGCCAACGTCTATATCGGGCGCGAACCACGCCGCGGCGGGGTGTTGAACCTCGTCGACGAGAAGCAGATGCGCGCCGATGTGCTGCCCTATCTTAAGCGGCTTGGCGCGAACTTTTCGCCCAACACGCCGGTAGCAAAGCTGTCGCTGGCGCAGCAGCAGATGGTGGAGATCGCCAAGGCGCTCTCCGTCAACGCGCGCCTCGTCATCCTCGATGAGCCGACCTCGTCGCTGCCGCTGGCCGAAACCGACAAGCTGCTCGAGGTGATTGCCGGGCTGAGGGCCGAAGGCATCGCCGTGATCTTCATCTCGCACCGGCTGCACGAAATCGAGCGCGCCTGCGATCGAGTGCTAGTGCTGCGCGATGGCGTGCTGGTGGGCGAGCTGCCCAAGGCTGAGATCGACCACGACCGCATGGTCAAGCTAATGATCGGCCGCGACCTCAAGGTCGCCTACGCCGCGCCGAAAATCGCCAAGGGCGAGGTGGTGCTCGCCGCCCGCGGCGTCCGCACGGCGACCTACCCCACGCACGAGATCAACATCGAACTGCATGCCGGTGAAATCCTCGGCCTCGCCGGTCTCGTCGGCTCCGGCCGCACCGAACTGGCGCGCGCGTTGTTCGGGGTGGACCATCGCTATGGCGGTGCCATCACCCTCAATGGCCAGCCGATCACGTTGCGGAATGCCTCCGACGCGGTGGCGCGCGGCATCTTCCTCATCCCCGAGGACCGCAAGGGCGAGGGCATCCTGCTCGACATGTCGATCGCCGAGAATATCAGCCTGCCCAACCTCACGGTCTATGCACCGGGTGGCCTGGTGTCGCCGGCGCTGGAGCGGGCGCAGGCTGAACTGAGCCGCACCGAACTCGGGATCAAGGCGCCGACGGTCACCACCCGCACCGGCAGCCTCTCCGGCGGCAACCAGCAGAAGGTGGTGCTGGCCAAATGGCTGGCCATGCAGCCCAAGGTGCTGATCTTCGACGAGCCGACGCGCGGCATCGATGTCGGCGCCAAGGCGGAGATTTACCGGCTGCTGCGCGGGCTCGCCGATGCCGGCGTCGCGGTGCTGATGATCTCGTCAGACATGGAAGAAGTGATCGGGGTCTCGGACCGCATCGCGGTGATGCATGAGGGCCGGATTTCCGGCCTCATCGAGCGCGTCGATTTCAGTGAAGAGAACGTGCTGCGGCTCGCCGTCGGCAAACCGATGGCCAAGGCCGGGTGAGGGGGAACGCATGAACAAGAAGGATCTCGGTCTCCTGGTCCTCATCCTCGTCGTTGGACTCGGGGTCTATCTCAAGAACCCGCTGTTCCTGTCGCCGAACAACCTCGCCAACACCGCCAATCTGATCGGCCTCTTCGGCCTGTTCGCCATCGGGCAGGGCTTCGTCATCATCACCGGGGGCATCGAGCTGTCGGCCGGCTCGATGATCGCGCTGCTCGGCGTGCTGTTCGTCGATCTGGTCGGCGCCAAGGGCGTGCCCTGGCCCATCGCCGCGGCCATCGTGATCGTCCTCGGCCTGGCGCTGGGGCTGGCGCACGGGCTCCTCATCACCAAGCTGAAGATGCAGCCATTCGTGGTGACGCTCTGCGGCCTCCTGATCTACCGCGGCGTGGCGCGCGGCTATACCGCCGACGCCACTGCCGGCTTCCCGTTCGGCAGCGAGTATCCGGGCCTCGATTTCTTCGTCGCGCGCATCGGCGGCATTCCGGTTTCGGTCTACGTCCTCGCCGTCGTCGCGGTGATCGCCTGGTTCACGCTGCACCGCTCGGTGTTCGGACGCTACCTCTTCGCTATCGGAAAGAACGAGGAAGCGGCGCGCTTCTCGGGCATCCGCACCGATGTGGTGGTCACCTCGGCTTATGTGATCTGCGCCGGGCTGACGGCGCTCGCGGCGATCTTTTTCGCCATGTACACCCGCTCGGTGCAGCCCTCGTCACAGGGCAACTTCTACGAGCTCTACGCCATCGCGGCGGCGGTGCTGGGCGGCTTCTCGCTGCGCGGCGGCGAGGGTTCGATCGTCGGGGTGATCCTCGGCACGATCCTGTTGCAGGAGTTGCAGAACCTCGTGAATCTCCTCGGCATTCCCTCGTCGCTCAACTTCGCGGTGATGGGCGGGGTGATCCTCATCGGCGTTCTGGTCGACCAGCAATGGGGCGCCTTCCGGGCGCGTCGGCGCATCGCCGAAGCGGCGCGCACCAGCGAGGAACTTGCGGTCAAACCCGGCGAGTGATCAGCCGTCGATCCGGGCCAGCAGACCCTCCTGGCGGATGTCGACATACTGTCCGGCAAGGTCATCCGCTGCGCCGCTCGCCAGCCAGGCGATGACTCGCGCCGGTCGCTCCGGTGGCTGCAGGTTTTCGCGCGGCACGTCGGAGATCTGGTTGATCTTGGCGGCACGGATCGAGGCCTGCATGTCGGTATCGACGAGGCCCGGTGCGAAGGCGAAACCACGGAGCCCGATATCGGCACCCTCGAGTTCGATCGACCGGGTCAGCATCAGCAGTGCCGACTTGCCTGCGCAGTACGCGGCCCAACCGGTCATGGCGTGGTTCGCCGCGCCGCTCACCACATTGATGACGCGAGCCCCCTTGAGCGATGGCCACAGTGCGGCGACCAGTGCTGCGGGGCCGCTGACGTTGATCGTAAGGGACTGGTCGAAGGCCAGCGGGTCGAGTTCGCTGAGCTTCGCCATTGGGGCGATAGTCGCGGCATTGTTGACGAGGATATCGATGCGGCCGTGCAGCGCGAGGGCTGCCGCGGCACGGGCGGGGATGGTGGCGAGGTCGGAAACGTCGAGCGCGAAGTCTGTCGCCGTGCCACCCTTGGCGATGACCGCTGCGACGACGTCGCCACAGTCGCCGGCCTTACGACCGGTGGCGATGATGGTTGCGCCGAGTTCTGCCAGCGCCAGCACCGTAGCAGCACCGAGCCCGGCGCGGGCACCGGTCACCAGCGCGACCTTGCCCTGCAGCGATCCGCTCATTTTGCCGGGCCCCGCTTTGCTGCATCGCGGACGGAGTCCGCGCTCGGCGTCGAGGCATAGGCCTGGAAGCCGCCGGTGATGTTGATCAGTTCGCCGGTGACGAAACTGGTGTCGGGGCCCATCAGCCAGGCGACGCCGCCGGCCACGTCCTCGGGGGTGCACCAGCGGTGCAGCGGGATGGTCGAGACCACGTCGGCCTCGAAATCGTCCCAGCTCTTGCCGAGCTTTTCAGCCTTGGCGCGGAACGCCTTCTCCATCCCGGTGCCGGGTCCGACATGGCCCGGCGCGATGGCGTTCACCCGCACGCCGCTCGAGGCCAGCTCGATGGCGAGGCACTGGGTCAGGCCCCAGATGGCGTTCTTGGAGGCGAGGTAGGCCGACGAGAACGGGTTGCCGAAGCCGAGCTTGGTGATGATGTTGACGATCTGGCCGCTCTGCTGCGCGGCCATGATCCGCGCTGCCTCGCGGCACATCAGGAAGGTGCCGCGGCTGTTCACCGAGAATATCCGGTCCCAGTCCTCGACCGCGGTCTCCACCACCAGCGCCTGCATGTGGATGCCGGCATTGTTGACGACCCCGAACAGCCCGCCGTGGCGCTCGGCCACCGCCTTCACCCCGGCAACGACTGAAGCCTCGTGGCCGATATCGATGATCTCGATGTCGCAGCCGATCGCCCTGGCAGCGTCCTCGGCGATGGTGCGATCGCGGTCGGCGATCACCACCCGATGGTGGTCGGCGACCAGCCGCTTGGCGATGGCGCGGCCGATGCCGCCGCCTCCGCCGGTGACGATAGTGGCTCCAGCGCTCATCGGGCACTCCACGCGCGGAACAGGTCGCGCAGCTTCACGGTCTCGGTCAGCACGTCATCGTGCAGCGTATCGAAATAGCCCTGGTGCACGACCTCGGCGGCGATCCAGCCATCGTAGCCGGCATCGCGCAGCGTCGCGAACATGGCGGGGAAGTTGAGCGTCCCCTGGTCGAGCTTCGCCTGCAGCGCACCCGGCCTCGCCTGCCGCAGATGGACGTGGCCGGCCCAGCGGGCGAGCGCATCGATCTCGTCCTGCCGGTAGCCGGCGACGGCGAAATGCGCGTAGTCGAGCGCCAGCTTCACCCCGACCGCGCGCTCGCACAGCTCGGCGGTGATGGCGGGGCTTTCGAGGTACGAGTGGACGTGCGGTTCGACGCAGACGGTCACGCCCGTCTTCGCCGCGAGATCGAGCAGCGGCTTCAGTGACTCGACGGTCTCGGTCAGTGCATGTGCCCGGCTCTGCGCACCATTGATCACGCCGGGCAGGATGAACACCGTGGGCGATCCAGCCGCTGCGCAGAACGTCAGCACGGCAGCAAAATCGGCAGTGTTCGCAGCGCGGTTCGCCGGGTCGGCGAGGTTGCGGTCGGCGACCGAGTTGCCGAACAGGTGGTAGAGGTTCGACACCGGTAGCGGCAGGCGCCTTCGCACCTCGTCCGCATAGGCCTCGGGCGCTGCCAGCAATCGCGTCCGGTTGAGCGCCGAGCGATAGAAGTAGCCGACATCGACGCCTTCGAGGCCGAGCACCCTCGCCAGCCCGCCGACCTCGTCGAGTGTCAGCTCGGGGAACGACCAACTGGTGACGCTCAGCTTCACAGCACGTCCTCCATGCGCCCCGATTTGGCCGAGCGGTACATCGCGTCGAGCAGCACGCTGGAGCGCATGCCGACGACGCCGTCGGCTGGGTTGGGTACCTTCTGGCCGCGGGCGAGATCGACCAGCAGGGTGATCGGCGCTACCTGCTCGTAGGCGCCGGCATTGGGCCCGAGATCGGCGATGTGGGTTTTGCCGTCGTGGCGGATCACCTCAACGCGGGCTCGCTCGATGTCGAACAGCATCATGCCTTCGGTGCCGAAGATGCGGATGTCGATCTGGTAGCCGCGCGACTTCGGCACCGTCGCCGAACCCGACAGCGCCATGGTGGCGCCATTGGTAAACTCCACCACAGCCGCGTCGTAGAAATCGACACCGGCGGGGGAGAGCCCGGTCTTCGCGAACACCCGCGCCGGGTCGAGATCGACAATGCGGAACAGCGCTCCGAGCCCGTGGGTCAGCTGCCCCCACCCGTAGCCGCCGGATTTCTTCGGGTCGGCCCAGGTGGAAACCGGCGGGCGGAACAGGTGCTCCTTGGTTTCGACCATCGGCTCGCCGCCGAACAGGTCGGCCAGCGCCGAAGCCATCTGCGCCACCACGTGGCGAACCTCGCCGACCCAGCCATCGGCTACCAACTGGTGCGCGGTTTCGACGATCGGGCGGAAGTTCCAGCCGTAGGGCAGGATGATCTGGGTATTGTTGGCGTTCGCTGTTGCCAGCAGGGCACGCGCGTCTGCGGCGCTGGTCGCCATCGGCTTTTCGATCAGCGTCGGCAGGCCGCGCGACAGCGCCAGTTGCGCATGCTCGGCATGGAGGACATGCGGCGACGCCACCACAACGCCGTGCAGCGTTTCATTCGCCAGCATCTCCGCCGCGTCGAAGTAGGGCTTCACGCCGGGGAAGCTCGCGACCACCTTCTCCATGCCCTCAGCATCCGGCCGGTTCACCGCGACCAGCCCGACATGCGGGTTGGCGCGCAAAGCGGGGATGTGGCTGAGGGTCGCCCACCAGCCGGCGCCGATGACGCCGATATTGACCTTGCTCAAACTGTCCTCCCAGTGGCCGGCGCTTATGCGCTCTTGGCCAGGTAGTCGTGGATGATCTCGCCGGTGACGAGGGTGAAATCGGCGCGCCAGTAGAAGGCCTCGAGCGGCTCGACCACGGGCAGGCGGAACACCGGGGCCTGAGCGTTGGGCCGCAGCTCCACCGTCGCCGGGCCGCGCCAGCACTCATGCACTTTCACATCAGTCAACTTGCGCGAGGTGATCTGCCGGATCGCCGGGGTGCCGTCGATGTGGTTGATCGCCTTGAGATTGAGGTTGGTGCCGTAGTCGAAATGCGCCCGCATCAAAGCCGGATCGACCGCCTGCTGCTTGTAGGGTGTGGTCACGGTGATCACGTCGATGCCGTTGCGCTCGACCCCGCCGACCATCAGGTCGCCGCGGAACTCGAGGAACGGGTTGGCGAGCTTCTTGGGCTGGCCATGCACCTCGCGCCCATGCGCGACACCGCCATCCGAGGCGAGGAACAGGTAGGGCGAGTAGGCGCCGGCGCGACCGTTCGGCAGCTTCGCGCCGAACATCACGTTGGCCTCGTGATAGGGCCCGATCCAGCTGGTGTCGTTCATCTTGTAGATGTGGACGCAAACCACGTCGCCGGTGGCTTCGACCGGCGGCGGGGCGAGGAACTGCATGGCCTTGGGGTCGGTGCGCCAGAACACCGTCAGCACTTCGGCATTGCGGAAGGTGAAGGGGAAGGGCGGGATGAACGGCGCGTCCCACGGGGTGGAGAAGCCGCCCGCAAGGATGTCGGCCTCGGTGACCTTGTCGAGGCCCCAGCGTCTTTCGGTCATTCGTTCTTCGCCTTCATCGCCGCCTCGGTGGATTGCAGCACGTGGTCCATGTGGGTGATCATCGCCTGCCGCGCCGCCGCAGCATCGCGCCGCCGGATCGCCGCGACAATGATGCGATGGTCGGCAATAGAGGTCGAAATGACGTTGGCGGTCTCGGACGCGGTCTTGCGAAACTCCTGGCCGAGCACGTTGAGGCTCTGCGCCGCCCGCGACAGGAACTCGTTGCCGGAGAGGTCGCCCAGCCGGAGGTGGAACGCCGCGTCGACATCGCGATAGCGCGCCGGCTCGAGCTTCGCCTCCTCCTGCGCCGCGATCAGGGCATCGAGTTCATCGAAGGCCGCCTCGTCGCCGCGCGTTGCGGCCAGCGCCGCAATCTCACCCTCGATCAGCCGGCGCGCTTCGTAGAGCTTTTCGACCTCGGAAGCGCGCAGCGTCAGGAAAAAGGTCAGCGGCGCCAATAGGTCCGAGGCTTCGAGCTGCGAGACAAAGACGCCGCCGCCATGCCGCACTTCGATTACACCGAGCACCGCCAGGGCGCGCAGCGCCTCACGCAGCGTCGGCCGCGACACATCGAAGGTTTCGGCGAGCTTCCGCTCGGGGGGCAACTGGTCGCCGGGCTTCAGATTACCGGTGGTGACGAGGCCGAGCAGGCGCGCCACCAACATCTCGGTCAGCCCCGAGCGCCGCAAGGGCACTTCGCCGCTGAGATCGCTGACTGGCACTGGTTTCGCTCCCGTTTTGCGCACGCGGCTTCTAGGTAGTCTTGTCGAAAGTGGCCAAGTGGTCTGACCATTTCTTGACCTAGCAGCGGTGCCGGTGCTAGTCAACGCCACGCAATGCCGAGGCCGGCCAACGTGTCGTCGAGGGAGGATGCCGCCATGCGCGTGGGCCAGATCCAGAGCCACGTGATCCGCTATGCGGACACCAACGACCACGGAAACCTGCGCCAGACGGTGCTGGTGCGGGTCGAAACGGTGGATGGCGTGGTCGGCTGGGGTGAGGGCATCGCCATGTGGCCAGAAGCCTGCTGGGCCACCAAGATGCTGATCGATACCGGCTTCGGCCCGCTGCTGAAGGATGCCGGCGAAATCACCGTCGCCGAGGCCTGGGAGAAGATGCGTGCCCATGCCTGGTGGTACGGCGAGGGCGGCATCGCCTGTTTCGCCTACTCGGCGCTCGACATGGCGCTGTGGGATATCGAGGGGAAGCTGCAGGGCAAGCCGCTCTATGAGTTGCTCGGCGGCAAGGCGCACGAGAGCCTGCCGGCCTATTCCTCCAGCCACGTCAACAAAGCGACGCGGACGCTTTGCGTCGAGGAGATCGTCGGGTTCAAGGCCGAGGGCTATCGCGGCGCCAAACTCGGCTTCGGCAAGCGGGGCCTCTCCAATATCGGGCAGGACCCGGACAACGACGTCGCCTTCGTGCGCGAGTTGCGTGAGGCGCTCGGCGACGATTTCGAGATCATCGTCGATGTCGGCAACGGGGTGAAATGGGACCGCGACACCGGCATCGCAACGACACGACGAATGGCCGAGTACGACATCGGCTGGATCGAGGAGCCGTTCTACCCGACCCGCATCGACGACTACCGGGCGCTGAAGTGGCGCTGCCCAACATGCCGATCGGCACCGGCGAGCGCGAGTTCACCGTCACCGGCTATCACCGGCTGATCGAGACCGGCACTGTCGACGTGCTGGGCGTCGACCCATCGCGGGCCGAGGGGGTCACGGGGTTCTCGAAGATCGACAAGCTCTGCGGCGCGGCCGGCATCACCATTAACGCCCATGCCTGGAGCACCGCGATCCTCAGCGCCGCCAGCCTCCATCTGTCGCTGGCCTCCCCCAATGCTCGGCTGTTCGAGTTCAAGCCCATCCCGGTGGTGGTGCAGACCGATCTCGTCGACCAGCCGATCCGCCAGCAGGACGGGCGTGCCTATGCGCCGACCCGTCCCGGCCTCGGCATCGAGGTGGACGAGCAGGTGGTGAAGGCGCTCAGCCTTGGCTAGGCGCAAGTTCCAGGATGCGACGAACCTCCTCGGCCAGCGCCAGGCCGAGCGTCTTGTGCGCGCTCGCATCGAGGTGGATGCCGTCATCGTCGCTCGACGAGATGACGCTGCCCGCGTCGAAGGAGTGCACGTCGTAAGCCCGGGCGACCCGGCCATACTCGGCGGCGAACTTCTGCGACTTGGCGCTGCCGCCCTCGAACATCTCGGTCAGCCAGGTGAGCTTCGCCAGCGGCGCGGGCGACACCAGCAGCACTTCTGGCGGCAGGCCTTCCGGCCCGGCGGTCGAGCGGCGCACCGTGTCAGCGAGTTTGCCCGCGCCGTCGGCGATGTCGCCGGCAGTCATCGACAGCCGCGCCTTCACGTCGTTGGTGCCCAGCATGATGATCACCAGGTCAAGCGGCATGTGGGTGATCAGCGAAACGGGCAGATAGCGCTCACCGTTGCGGATTTCGCCCTCGATCGGATCGTCGACACAGGTGGTGCGGCCGTTGAGCCCCTCCTCGAACACATTCACACCGGTGCCAAGCGCCGCCTGCATGATGCGCGTCCAGCGCTGGGTGACGCCGAAGCGGCCGCCGGCGCCGCGGTAGGGCTGGGGCACCGCACCCCAGGTGTTGGAGTCGCCATAAGCCAGCACCGACAGCGGTGCGGACGCCTGATCTGCCATTCGGACCTCCCGTTTCCCGAAGGGGTACGGTTCGGCGTTGGGCTCGGTCAACGAGCAATTGGTCTGACCAAATAGCCATTGCGCCCCAAAATCGGACGCGATATGAGTCCGGATAATTGGACTGACCAATTGTCCAAGAATGGGAGAGAGAACATGCGACTGAAGAGCTTGCGCCTGGCGGCGATCGCCGGGCTGACGGCTGCGCTTATGTCGGGCGCCGCCTTCGCCGAGGATTTCCACGGCTTCGACCCCGCCAATTTCGACGGCAACGCGCTCAGCGCCGACCAGTTGGCCGCCATGGTGGTCGACGCTATCGCCGCCCACGCGCCCCGCAACGGCCAGAAGCTGACCATCGGCTTTGCCAACCTGCAGCGCGACATCTCGTTCTGCCTCAAGGTGGAGCAGGGCATCGTCGCCAATGCCGAAGCCGCCGGCATCGACCTGCAGATCACCGACAACCGGCTCGATGGCGCCACGGCGCTCGCCAACGCCGAGAGCTACCTGCAGCGCAACGTCGACTTCGTGATCGAATTCCAGACCGACGCGAATTTCGGCGCGACGATCATGCAGAAGATGAATGACGCGCAGACCAAGGTCATCGCCATCGACATCCCGATGCCGGGCGCCACCTTTTTCGGCGCCAACAACCCGAAGTCGGGCTTCATGGGCGGCGCCTATCTCGGCCAGGCGGCGATCCAGAAGTTCGGCGCCGACAAGGTCAAGACCGGCTATCTGGTGGTCGGCGAGTTGCCGCAGTCGGGCGCTGTGCCGGCCATGCGTACCAACGGCCAGGTGGCCGGCTTCAAGGGCGCGGTCGGCGAGTTCCCTGATGCGCAGATCATCAAGATCGATACCAAGAACACGCTCGAAGAGAGTTTCACCCAGATGAACAACGTCATCGGGCGCATCCCCGAGGGCGTGCCGATCATGGTGACGGCGATCAACGACCAGGCCTCGAGCGGCATGCTGCGCGCCGTCAAGCAGGCGGGCCGCGAGGCCGACCTGATCGTCGTCGGCATGGGCGCCGACGAAATCCAGACGATGATCGACGAGCCGGCCTTCGTTGCCTCGGTGGGCTATTTCCCCGAGCGCTACGGCAACTTCCTCGTGCCGCTGACGCTGATGGAGCTGGCCGGCAAGGAGGTCCCGGACACCGTGCTGATGACCCACTACATGGTCACCGACGGCAATGTCTGCGAGTACTACAAGGACTTCGCCTGCTCGGCGACGCCCGATCCGATCACCTTCGAGTTGCCCGAGGCCGCCTACAAGGCCCACCTCGAAGAGATCCGCAAGCTCCCGGAGCTGCAGGACTCGCTCAACCTGATTCCGACCAACTGACCCTGATCCGGGGCGGTGGCAGCTGCCATCGTCCCGGTCTTTTCTGGTAGGTTACTAGGCATGTCCAGCACTCCTCGGCTTTCGATGCGCGGCATCGACAAGTCCTTCGGCGGCGTCCCGGTGCTCACGAACGTCGACCTGGCGCTCGACGTCGGCGAGGTCGTCGCGCTGCTCGGCTCGAACGGCGCCGGCAAGTCGACGCTGGTGAAGATCCTGACCGGGCTCTACACGCGCGACGCCGGCATCGTCGAAGTCGACGGCCAGGCTGTGGTGTTCCACCAGCCGGCCGATGCCATCCATGCCGGCGTGAAGCTGCTGCCCCAGGAAATCTCGGTTATGCCCGACCTCAGCGTCGGCGAGAATATCCTCCTCGGCGATATCCCGATGAAGCCGGGCTTCATCTTCAAGCAGGTCGACTACAAGACCATCCACCTCCGCGCCACCGAACTGCTCGCCCAATTGGGCTTCGAGACGCTCGACACGCGCCAGGACGTCAAACGCCTCTCCGTTGCCGAGCAGCGCATCGTCGAGATCGCGCGCGCCATTGCCGGCCAGGCGCGCATCCTGATCATGGACGAGCCGACCGCGGCGCTCACCGAGCAGGAAGCCGAACTGCTGTTCGCCATCATCCGCCGGCTCAAGGAGCAGCGCGTCTCGGTGATCTACATCTCGCACTACATGAGCGAGGTGTTCGAGATTTCCGACCGCATCGTGGTGCTGCGCGACGGGCGCAACGCCGGCGATTTCATCACGGCGAACACCAGCAAGGCCGAAGTGCTGGCCGCCATGCTTGGCGCCACAGCCGGCGATCTCTATCCGGTCGACGCGCCGCCCCCGCCGGGCACCGACGTGCTGAAGGTCGATGGCTTCAACGTGCGCGGCAAGATCGCCGACGTGAGCTTCGCCGTCCGCTCGGGCGAGATCCTCGGCATCTTCGGCCTCGTCGGGTCCGGCGTCGAGGTGCTGGGCCGCGCGCTCTATGGCGCGGTCCATAGTGAGCGCGGCGCCAGCGTCACCCTCGATGGCCGTCCCTATCGTCCGTCGACGCCGCAGAACGGCAAGGAGGCCGGCATCGGCTTCGTCGCCGCCGAGCGGAAGACCGAAGGCATCATCGCCGACCTGACGGTGCGCGAGAACATCGCGCTGCCGTTCCAGAACCGCTTCACCCGCGGCCTGTTCGTCTCGACCGAAGCCGAGACCGGGCACGCCCAGAACTGGATTCGCGACCTCGGCATCCGCACCCGCGGACCGGAACAGAAGCTCCGTACGCTCTCCGGCGGCAACCAGCAGAAGGTCTGCCTCGCCCGCTGGCTGGTCGAGGGCGTGAAGCTCCTGATCCTCGAGGAGCCGACCCGCGGCGTCGATATCGGGGCCCGCCGCGAGATTTACGGCAAGCTCCGAGAACTCACCGCCAAGGGCTACGCGGTGATCATCCTCTCCTCCGACGTTGAGGAAGTCGCCGGCATTTCCGACCGCTCGCTGGTGCTTGATCGCGGCCGCATCGTCCAGGAATTCCCGCGCGGGGTCACCCCCGCTGCGCTGATGGCCGCCACGGCCGAAACCCAAACTGCCTGAAGGATCGCCATGGCCACCACCGTCGAGACTGCACCCCCGTCCCTCAAGCGCCGCTTCATGAAGCTGCTCGCGAAGCCCTGGTCGGGCGTTGCCATGCTGCTGGTGTTCTACCTGATCCTGATCGCGGTGTTCTCGATCCTGTCGCCGTTCTTCTTCAATGCGCGCAACATGCTGCAGATCGGGCTCAACGTCGCCTATATCGGGCTGATGGCGGCGGCCGGTACACCGCTGATCATCGCCGGCGGGCTCGACCTGTCGGTGGCGGCGATCGCTGGCCTCACCGGGGTGATGATCTCGCTGCTGGTCGGGCTCGGCGTGCCGGTCTGGGTGGCCGTCGGCCTGGCGCTGGCACTCGCTGCGGCGATCGGGGTGGTCAACGGCCTGTTCACGACGCGGCTGAAGCTCAATCCGCTGATCACCACGCTCGGCATGATGAGCATCGTCTCCGGCATCGCGCTGGTGCTGACCGGCGGCCTCACCCGGCCGCTGATGATCCCCGGTTTCAACTGGATCGGCAGCGATCGCCTGTTCGCCATCCCGATCCCGCTGATTATCATGGTGATCACCTTCTTCGCGCTGTGGCTGGTGATGACACGCACCAAGTTCGGCCGCTTCATCTACGCGGCGGGCGGCAACGCCGAGGCCTCGCGGCTGATCGGCATCCCGGTCGAGCGCACGGTGATCGTGCTGTATGTCATCTCGGCCGTGGCCGGGGCGGTCGCCGGCGCCATCCTCGGCGCCATGCTCGGCGCCGCTGGTCCGAATGCTGCGGGCTCACAACTCCTCACCGTCATCGCCGCCATCATCCTTGGTGGCACCAGCCTCAACGGCGGGCGCGGCAGCGTCTGGGGCACGCTGCTGGCGGTGCTGATTTTGGGCACGCTCAACAATGGCTTGACCCTGCTCAACGTCTCAAGCTTCTGGCAGGATGTGACGCGCGGCGTCGTCCTGATGCTTGCGGTGAGTCTGGATCAGTTGCGCAATCGCGCCCTGGGTGAATGATGATCGCAGTGGAGGCTTACGCCCCGATAGAACGGAGCAGCTCCGTCGCCGAGCAGGTGGCCAAGCGCCTGCTCGAGATGGTGCGGACCAAGAGCCTGAAGCCGGGCGACCAGTTGCCGCCCGAGCGCGAGCTCGCGACCTACATGCAGGTCAGCCGGCCGAGCCTGCGTGAAGCGCTGCGCGGGCTGCAAATCCTCGGCGTCCTCAAGATGCGGCAGGGCGGTGGCATCTATGTCACCGGCCTCGAGGCTTCCGACCTGCTCGGGCCGCTGCAGTTCCTCATCACGCTCGACAGCAAGAATCTCGGCTCGCTCTACGAAAGCCGGCGCATGATCGATGGCGCGATCGCCCGGATGGCCACTGGGCTCATCACCGACGCACAGATCGCCAAGCTGCATAAGCTGGTCGAGGCGCAGACGCACCTGACCAACGATTCCCTTGGCTTCCGCTTGGCCGATACCGAGTTCCACGAGACGATCGCATCGGCGACCGGCAACCCATTCCTCGTCACCATCTCGCACTCGCTCTATGTGCTGGGGATGGAGTATCGCCGCATTGCCGCGGAGACGCCGCAGGTGCTGGCGCGCTCGCTTGCCGAGCACAAGGTGATCGTCGCCGCACTCGAGAGCCGCGATCCGGCCGCTACCGAGGCAGCGATGCAGGCGCACCTCCTCAGCGTGCATCGTTCGACCCTCGAAGTGATGCAGGCGAAAGGCGCGGACTGACATGCTGCTCGAAGGCAAGCGCGCCATCGTCACCGGCGGTTCCCGAGGTATCGGCCGGGGCATTTCGGTCGAGCTCGCCCGGCAGGGCGCTGACGTAGTGATCAACTATTTTGCCGGCGCCGACCACGGCTTTGCCGGCGACACCGCGCATGACGAGACGGTCGCCGAGATCGAGGCGCTGGGCCGTCGCGCCATCGCGGTCGAAGGCGATATTGCCGATCCGCAGGTCAGCACCGACCTGGTGCAGGCTGCGGTCGATGCGTTTGGGGGCGTTGACATCCTCGCCTCGAACGCCGGCATCTGCCCATTCCACGCCTTCCTCGACATGCCGCCGGCGCTGCTGCAGCAGGTGGTCGGCGTCAACCTCAATGGCGCATTCTTCGCGGTGCAGGCGGCGGCGAACCGGATGAAGGACCAGGGCAAGGGCGGCGCGATCGTCGCCACGTCGTCGATCTCGGCGTTGGTCGGCGGCGCCATGCAGACTCACTACACGCCCACCAAGGCGGGCGTGCATTCGCTGATGCAGTCAGTCGCCATCGCGCTCGGTCCTTACGGGATTCGCTGCAACTCGGTTATGCCGGGGGCCATCGCCACCGACATCAACAGGGACGACTGGTCCGATCCCAAGAAGCGCGAGTACCTTAACAACCGCATCCCGCTGGGCCGTTTTGGCGAGCCCGAGGATGTGGCCAAGGTCGTCGCCTTCCTCGCCTCCGACATGGCCTCCTACGTCACCGGCGCGGCGCTGCTGGTCGATGGCGGGCTCTACGTCAACCTGCAATAGGAGAACCCTATGTCCGAGCGCATCGCCTTCCGCATGAAGGTGCATCCCGGCAAGATCGCCGAGTACAAGAAACGGCACGACGAGATCTGGCCCGAGCTCAGCCAGGCGCTGCGCGACGCCGGCGTCTCCGACTATTCGATCTGGCACGATCCGGAGACCAACGAGCTGTTCGCGACGCTGGTCCGCACC
Source organism: Devosia sp. P3_B2 (assembly GCF_056402875.1). Classification (NCBI taxonomy): domain Bacteria; kingdom Pseudomonadati; phylum Pseudomonadota; class Alphaproteobacteria; order Hyphomicrobiales; family Devosiaceae; genus Devosia; species Devosia sp. P3_B2. Next base: position 534,115 of record NZ_JBFUGO010000001.1, read on the forward strand.
GCCGATCACACCATGGCCGATCTCCCAAAGACCGAGATCAACAAGCGCTGGTGGAAGTTCATGGACGACATCATGGACTACAACGACGACGGCACCCCGCATGCCGTGAACCTGAACCAGGTCTTTCATCTCCCCTGACTCCGACTGATCGGCCTCCCCATGTCCGACTTCACCATCAAGGCCGTGCGCGTTTCGCTCGTCGAGAGCGAGGGGGATGGCGGCGACTATTTCCAGCAGGGCCGCGGCCACTGGCTGATCGATACGCTGATCGCCAACCCGATGTCGGGCTACGCGCAGTACAAGGCATCGCGTCAGTCGTGGGGCATCGGCGTGATGGGCTCGATCGTCGTCGAGATCGAGAGCGAAAGCGGTGTCACCGGCGTCGCCACCGGCTTTGGCGGCTATCCGGCGGCTTGGCTGGTCGCCAACCACTTCAGCCGCTTCCTCGTCGGCGAAGACGCGCGCAACACCTCGAAGATCTGGGACCAGATGTTCCGCGCCTCGATGCCCTATGGCCGCAAGGGCATGCCGATCGCCACCATCTCAGTGGTCGACTTGGCGCTATGGGACCTCATCGGCAAGCTCCGCGGCGAGCCGGTCTACAACCTGATCGGCGGCAAATGCCACGACGAGATCAGCTTTTACTGCACCGGCCCCGCGCCCGATGCGGTGAAGGCGCTCGGCTTCTGGGGCGCCAAGGTGCCGCTGCCCTACAGCCATTTCGACGGCGAAGATGGGCTGATCAAAAACATCGAGTTCCTCACCGCGCATCGCGAAGCGGTGGGGCCGGACTACCCGCTGATGGTCGATTGCTACATGGCGCTGACCGTCCCCTACGCCATCCGCCTCGCCGAAAGGACCAAGCACCTCAACATCTACTGGTGGGAAGAGGTGCTGCACCCCGATGACATCGAGGGGTTCCGGCTGCTGAAGCAGGCGCACCCGACGATCAAGTGGACCACCGGCGAGCACGAATACACCCGCTACGGCTTCCGCCGGCTGATCGAGGAGCGCACCATCGACGTGCTGCAGCCCGATGTGATGTGGGTGGGTGGGCTCACGGCGCTGCTGCAGATCGCGGCACAAGCGGCCGCCTACGACATCCCGGTGATTCCGCACGGCTCGGGGCCGTACTCGTACCAGTTCATTGCCAGCCAGCCGTCGCAGTCGCTGTGCGAGTATGTGGCGGCCAGTCCGGATGGGCGGTCGATCCGTCCGATCTTCGGCAAGCTGTTCACCGGTGAAGACCTGCCGCAGAACGGTCGACTAAAGGTCAGTAGCGCGCCGGGCTTCGGCATGGAAATAGCTGATCGTAGCCTGCTTAAGCCATTCGCCTGACCCGGGAAGAAAATTTCATGAACCAGATTGATCTCAACGGCCAGGTGGCCGTCATCACCGGCGGTGCGCAGGGCATCGGCTTCGCCATCGCCAAGCGCCTGGTCGCCTCGGGCGCCAAGGTCAGCCTTTGGGACATGAACGCCGAACTGCTCGAGAGCGCCAAGGCCGAGCTCGGCGCCGCTGCGTCGACCATTGCTGTGGACATCACCTCCTACGAGGCGATCGCCGCCGCCGTCGCGGAAGTCGAAAAGAGCCTCGGCAAGCTAGACATCCTCGTCAATTCCGCAGGGATCGCCGGCAAGAACGCCCCGCTCGACGAGTACGATCTCGACGAATGGCACCGCGTCATCGACATCGATCTCAACGGCGCGTTCTATGTCAACCGTGCCGTGCTGCCGGGCATGAAGGCTCGCAATTACGGCCGCATCGTCAACATCGCCTCGATCGCTGGCAAGGAAGGCAACCCGAACGCCTCCGCCTACGCCGCGGCCAAGGCCGGCGTCATCGGCATGACCAAGGCGGTCGGCAAGGAAGTGGCGAAATACGACATCGCCATCAACGCCATCACCCCGGCCACCGCCAAGACCCGCATCCTCGACGAGCTGAAGCCCGAGTTCATCGACTACATGCTGAGCCGCATCCCCCGCGGCCGTTTCCTCGAAGTGGAGGAAGCGGCGAACATGGTCGCCTGGCTGGTGAGCAAGGAAAACAGCTTCACCACCGCCTCGGTGTTCGACCTGAGCGGCGGGCGGGCGACCTACTGATCGCTCGTTACAGCCGGTCCAGCGCTCCATAGAGCGGCGCCATCGCCGCCTCGATCTGCCCGAACACAGGCAGCATCCGAGCATAAGTCTCGACCCACTCGGGCACCGGCGCCACCTCGCGCTCGATCGACACCATCTGCGCTATCGCCTCCGCGATACTCACCCCCGCCGTCGCGTGCTGCGCCAGGATCGCGCCGCCGATCACGCCGCATTCCAGCACGCGCGGCACGAGGATCGGGGTGCCATAGACGCTCGCCTTGATCTTCAGCCACAGGTCCGACCGCCCCCCGCCGCCCGCCGCGATGAAGCGCTCCGGCCGGCCGGTGTGTGTCGTGATCCGCTCGAACTGCCGGCCCAGCGCCATCGCCACGCCCTCGAGCACCGCCCGGTTCAACTCCGCCTTGCCGTGCGTCGCCGTCAGCCCGAAGAACTGCGCGCGCGAGTTGCGCGCCGGCCCCAGCCGCTCGCCCGACAGGAACGGCAGGAAGAACAGTCCGTCCGACCCCGCCGCCGCGGCTTCCGCCGAGCTCTCCGTCGTCCCGTTGCCGATGGCGTTCGCCGCCCAGCGGATGGCGTCGCCGCCGGCATCGACCAGCGTGAACGCCCCCCACAGCCCGCCCGGCACGGCAACATTGGCGACCAGTGGATCATGCAGCGGCTCGTTCCGCAGCAGCGTCGCGATCGACGAGGTGCCCGCGATATCCGACGCCATCCCAGCCTGTGCAGCCCCCGAACCAAGCAGCGCCAGTGGTAGGTCGCCGCCACCGGCCAGCACTGGCGTTCCCTCGCGCAGCCCGGTCTCGCGCGCCGCACCACCGGTGACGGCCCCGATGATGTCGGCAGCAGCATGGATCGGCGGTAGCAGCTCGCGGTTCAGCCCCAACTTCGAGACCAGCTCTTCCGACCAGGTGCCGGAACGCGCATCGGTCAGGAAGCTCGCCGATGCCTCGCTCCAGTCGGTGGCGCGCACACCCGTCAGCCGCAAGTTGATGAAATCCTTGGGCGTCAGCACGGTCTCGGCCGCGTCATAGGCCTCGGACGCATGGTCGCGTAGCCATTGCAGCTTGAACGCCGGCCAGGCCGGGGTCGCCGGGTTCCCGGTGAGGTAGGCGTAGGACTCGTACGGACGCGCCCGCTCCCAGGCCTCGACTTCCGGCGTCGAGCGCTTGTCGTTCCACAGCAGCACGCTGTCGCTGGCGAGCCCATCGCCCGTGCCGATCAGCACGGTGCCGTGCATCTGCCCGCAAACGCAAACCGCTGCGATCGGCCGCCCCGCCTTACCCAGCACCTCGCGGATCGCCTCGGCCGCCGCTGCCCACCAGGCGGTGGCGCTCTGCTCGGCCCAGGCGAAGCGCGGGATGGTTTGTGCGAAGCCGCGGCTGGCGAATGCAGCGATGGTGCCGCGCCGGTCGACCAGTGCGGCGCGGACGCTCGAGGTGCCGAGGTCGACGCTGAGAGTGAGATCGTCCGTCATCGCGCGGGGTGTTGTCCGTTCTTATCGCGGCCCGTTGTGTCGGCCGGAGTAGAGACCATCCCCCCCTGGCTAAGCAAGCGCCCGGAACCGACGAAGGCCGACTTGACTAAGTAACCAGACGGTGAATTATGAGCCGGCGGCCTGCGGGAGGAATCCGGGTCGTATCATCCGACGAGGACTACCCAATTGAAATACGCGATAGTTGGCGTCGGTGGGCGCCATGCCATGTTCCGCAAAGCGATCACCGAAACGCATGCGGAGGGCAACGACCTGGTCGCGCTGTGCGACGTGAACGAGACGCGCCTGGCGCTCTCCGCCGGCAAAGTGCCGAAGAAGGGCAACGGCATCGCCACCTACGAGGCGGCCGAGTTCGAGCGGATGATCGCCGAGCAGCAGCCCGACACGGTGATCGTCACCACGCCGGATTACCTGCATCACGAGTACATCGTCGCGGCGCTGAAAGCCGGCCGCAACGTGATGACCGAAAAGCCGATGACGGTGGACCTCGCGAAGCTACGCGCGGTGCTCGAGGCGCAGCAGCAGAGCGGCAAGAAGCTCACCGTCACCTTCAACTACCGCTACACGCCAGCCCGCACCCAGCTGAAGGACCTGCTGATGTCGGGCGTCATCGGCGACATCACCGCGGTGGATTTCCGCTGGTATCTCGACCGTGTGCACGGCGCCGACTATTTTCGCCGCTGGCACCGCTACAAGGAGAAATCCGGCGGGCTCCTGGTGCACAAATCCACCCACCATTTCGACCTGATGAACTGGTGGGTCGCCTCGACCCCCAAGACCGTCAGCGCCAACGGCAAGCGGGTGTTCTACACCCCCGAGACGGCTGAGGAACTCGGCCTCGGCGACCATGGCGAGCGCTGCCACGGCTGCCCGGTATTCGACCAATGCGACTACCGGCTCGACCTCGCCGGCGATCCGGCGCTACGCGAACTCTATCTCGATGCCGAGGATGACGACGGGTACCTGCGCGACAAGTGCGTGTTCGCCGACGACATCACCATCGAAGACACCATGCAGGTGCAGGTAAAATACACCAACGACGTGTTCCTCAACTATACGCTCTGCGCCTACAGCCCTTGGGAAGGCCTCGAGATCAAGTTCCACGGCACCAAGGGCGAGCTGACGCACCGGCATGTCGAAGTGCACGGCGTGTTCGGCGGCGTCCGCGACAAGGCGCAGGAAGACGCGATGACGACGACGCTGCACCTCGCCGGCGGTTTGCCGGAGGCTGTCGACGTGTGGGCCGGCCACGGCGACCACGGCGGCGCCGACCCGGTCATGCTGGGCTACCTGTTCGAGCCCGAGAGCATGGAACCGGATCGCTACAACCGCGCCTCGACGCACAAGGAAGGCGCCTGGTCGATCCTGACGGGCATCGCCGCCAATGCCTCGATCGCCAGCGGGCAGACGATGAACGTGGACGAGATGCTGGCGGATGCCGGGATCGTCCTGGGGCGCTGATCCGGCGCGTCGGGCCACCCCTCATCCGCCCTTCGGGCACCTTCTCCCACAAGGGGAGAAGGCGGCATTCACCAGCACCTCAGTCAGGCCTTCTCCCTTGATGGGAGAAGGTGGGCGAAGCCCGGATGAGGGTGAGCCAAGGGCGCCGTCGCCTAAACCACCAACTCCATCCGATCCGCCGGAAACCGCGTCAGCATGGCGTGGATGGGCACGCCGTCTGCGTCGATGTCCACTGCATCCGAAACCAGCACCACCGACCCCGGCGCCAGCTTCAGTGCCTGCGCCTCGTCGGTCGTCGCATGCCGTGCCGAGATGCGGGTCGAGCCGCGCGAATAGTCCTCGATGCCATAGCGCCTGAGCGCCGCCGTCACCGACCCCGTCTCCACATATGCCGCATCGAACCCGGCAAATCGCTCCTCCGGCAGCCACCCGGTCGCCCGCGCCAGTGGCCGTCCATCGGCGAACGACACCGTCTCCTGCCGGATCAGGCGCGTGCCGAGTTTTACCGCCAGTGCCTCGGCCAGCCGCGCCGTCGCCCGCTCGATCCTGGTTGATAGCAACAGGCTGCTGCGCTGCCGCACCTGCCCGGCCAGCCCCTCTGAAAACCGCGTGCGCCGGCCAATCGGATAGCTCAGCCGCCTTGCCTCGGCGACGAAGGTGCCGCGGCCATGCTCGGCGCGCAGCACGCCTTCCTCCTCCAGCACCGCAAGTGCCCGCCGGACCGTGTGCCGGTTGACGCCGAAGCGCTGGGCCAGTGTCAGTTCGCCATCCAGCTTGTCGCCGCTCTCCAGCTTGCCGCCGATGATTTCGAGGCGGATGGCGTCGGCGATCTGGCGCCACAGCGCCACCCCTCCGGCAGGGGCGATTTCGGTGCGGCTCAAGATTGTCATTGCATCTTCACACGGTCGGCCTATAGCGGGGCGAAACGATAGTACTTGTCTATTTTACTATACAAGTTGGAGCAAGAGCCAATGCAAGGATCGATGCGAGAGGCGCCTGCGAATAACCCCCGGCAGGAGGCGATGGCGGTGTTGAGCCATGCCACGCCGAAGCGGCTCGGCGAGCTCTGGGCCGCCTGGTCCGACAAGCCGGCCTACCACAAGGTACGCGGTCCGGAGACCGGGCTGGTGATGGTGCGCGGCCGCGCCGGTGGCGGCGGCAACGCCTTCAATCTCGGCGAAGCGACGGTGACCCGCGCCACCATCCGGCTCGAAACCGGCGAAGTCGGGCACGCCTACTGCCTCGGCCGCGATGGCGACAAGGCGGTGCAGTCGGCACTGTTCGACGCGCTGCTGCAGCGCGATGCCGAAGCCGTGGAGACGCTGGTGCTGAAGCCGCTGCGTGAAGAGCAGGCGGCCGCCGATGCCAAGCTCCGCGACGAGACTGCGGCCACCGAGGTCGACTTCTTCACCATGGTCCGGGGAGACAATTGATGGAGACCACGATCGAAGGCGGCTTCGCCGACCTGGTGCTGGGTGCACAGAACGTGTTCCGCGCCGTGATGAACTCGTTGGCCCGCCCGGGCACGGTGCAGTCGATCGCCTCGGACGCCGCTCCTCCCGCGCCGCTGACCCCCGAACTCGGCGCCGTGGCGCTGACGCTCTGCGACCACGACACGCTGGTCTGGCTCGATCCGGTGCTCGCCGCTAACGACGCTGTGGTGAAGTGGCTCGCCTTCCACTGCGGCGCGCCGCTGACCACCGACATCGGGGAAGCAGCGTTCGCGCTGGTGACCGATGCGACGCAGCTGCCGCGTCTCGAGGCCTTCAGGCAGGGGACCGACGAGTACCCGGATCGCTCGACCACGGTCGTGCTGGCTGTCGGCTCCGCCGTCCGGCCGGTGACCCTCAAAGGCCCCGGCATCAAGGACCAACTGACCACCGAGCTGCCGCTCCCGGGCGGCGATTTCATCGCGCAGTGGGCCGAGAACCGCACCCGTTTTCCGCGAGGCGTCGACCTGCTGCTTGTTCGCGACGGCACGGTTGTCGGCCTGCCGCGCACCACCCGCATTTCGGAGGCTTGAGCCATGTATGTTGCCGTCAAGGGCGGCGAGGCCGCCATTGCCAATGCCCACCGGCTGCTCGCCGATCGCCGTCGCGGCGATCGCTCGGTGCCGGCTTTGCGCCTCGACCAGATCATCGAACAGCTCGGCCTCGCGGTCGATCGCGCCATGGGCGAGGGCTCGCTCTATGACCGCGAGCTTGCGGCGCTCGCCATCATCCAGTCGCGCGGCGACCTGATCGAGGCGATCTTCCTGGTGCGCGCCTATCGCACCACGTTGCCGCGCTTTGGCTATTCGAAGCCGATCGACACGGCGGCGATGAAGATCGAGCGGCGCGTCTCGGCGACCTTCAAGGATTTGCCGGGCGGCCAGCTGCTCGGCCCCACCTTCGACTACACGCACCGGCTGCTTGATCCCTCGATCGCCGAAGGCGCTGAGGTCGATGACCCGGCGGCCCGGCTTAGCGACGACGAGCATGCGCCGCGCGTCACCGACCTGCTCGACCATCAGGGACTGATCGAGCCCGACGTGTCTGAGCCGCAGGACGAGATCGGCGATCTCACCCGCGAGCCGCTGGAGTTTCCGCTCAACCGCGATCGGCGCCTGCAGGCACTGGCCCGTGGCGACGAGGGGTTTCTCCTCGCGCTCGGCTATTCGACGCAGCGCGGCTATGGCCGCTCGCACCCGTTCGTCGGTGAAATCCGCATCGGCGAAGTCGAGGTCGAACTTGACATCCCGGAACTCGGCTTTGCCGTGAACCTCGGGCGCATCCGGGTCACCGAGTGCCAGATGGTCAACAAGTTCAAGGGCAACGCCAAGGTGCCGCCGCAGTTCACCCGCGGTTACGGCCTCGTCTTCGGCCAGGCCGAGCGCAAGGCCATGGCGATGTCGCTGGTCGATCGCTCGCTGCGCGCCGGCGAACTCGGCGAGGACGTGAACCACCCAGCACAGGACGAGGAGTTCGTCATCTCCCACTCCGACAACGTGCAGTCGACCGGCTTCGTCGAGCACCTGAAGCTGCCGCACTACGTCGATTTCCAGGGTGAACTCGGCCTGCTGCGCGAGATGCGCGCCGAGCACGACGTCGCGGACGAAGCAGAAGCCTATCCGGAGGCGGCAGAATGAACATCGCCAAGTACAATTTCGCCTACCTCGACGAGCAGACCAAGCGGATGATCCGCCGGGCCATCCTCAAGGCCATCGCCGTCCCCGGTTATCAGGTACCGTTCGCTTCCCGCGAGATGCCGATGCCCTATGGCTGGGGCACTGGCGGCGTGCAGGTGACGGCGTCGATCATCGGGCCGAATGACGTGCTCAAGGTCATCGACCAGGGCGCCGACGACACCACCAACGCTGTTTCGATCCGTGCCTTCTTCGCCAAGGTCGCCAATGTCGCGGTGACCACGCACACCGAGGAAGCGACCATCATCCAGACGCGTCACCGCATCCCGGAGGCCAAGCTCACCGAGGGCCAGGTCCTGGTCTACCAGGTGCCGATCCCCGAGCCCTTGCGCTACCTCGAGCCGCGCGAAACCGAGACGCGCAAGATGCATGCGCTCGAGGAATACGGGCTGATGCACGTCAAGCTCTACGAGGACATCGCCAAGCACGGCCGCATCGCCACGACCTATGCCTACCCGGTGAAGGTTGAGGGCCGCTACGTGATGGACCCCTCGCCGACGCCGAAGTTCGATAACCCGAAGATGCACATGTCGGAGGCGCTACAGCTGTTCGGCGCCGGCCGCGAGAAACGCATCTACGCCGTGCCGCCCTATACCGAAGTCGTGAGCCTCGATTTCGAGGACCACCCGTTCGAGATCCAGCATTTCGACGATCCGTGCGCGCTGTGCGGTGCCACCGGCGTCTATCTCGACGAGGTCATCCTCGACGATCACGGCGGGCACATGTTCGTCTGCTCGGACACCGACAACTGCGAGGACCGCCGCGAGCACGGACATCGCGGCAAGCTCGCCGGCCATGCCCTGGAGGCAGCGGAATGAACACCAAAGTTTCAGCTACCGAGCCGCTACTTCGGGTCACCGAACTCTCGAAGTTCTACGGCAGCCGGATGGGTTGCGCCGACGTGTCGTTCGAACTGTGGCCGGGCGAAGTGCTGGCCATTGTCGGCGAATCCGGCTCGGGCAAGACCACCTTGCTCAACTGCCTCTCGACCCGGCTGGAGCCCACCTCCGGCCTCGCCGAGTACCGGATGCGCGACGAAATCTGGCGCAATCTCTATGACTTAAGCGAAGCCGAGCGCCGCTTCCTGATGCGCACCGACTGGGGGTTCGTGCACCAGAACCCCGCCGATGGCCTCCGCATGACCGTCTCGGCCGGCGCCAATGTCGGCGAGCGGATGATGGCGGTGGGCGACCGGCACTATGGCAAGATCCGCTCCACCGCCATCGAGTGGCTCGGCCGCGTCGAGATCGCCGAGGATCGCGTCGACGACGAGCCGCGCGCCTTCTCCGGCGGCATGAGGCAGCGGCTGCAGATCGCCCGCAACCTCGTCACCCATCCTCGACTCGTGTTCATGGATGAGCCGACCGGCGGGCTCGACGTGTCGGTGCAGGCGCGCCTGCTCGACCTGATCCGCGGGCTCGTCTCTGATCTCGGGCTCTCGGCCATCATCGTCACCCACGATCTGGCGGTGGCGCGGCTGCTGTCGCACCGGATGATGGTGATGAAGGACGGCTACGTGATCGAGCAGGGGCTCACCGACCGGGTGCTCGACGATCCGCGCGAGCCCTACACCCAACTTCTCGTTTCCTCGATCCTGCAGGTGTGACGATGACCGCACTTATGACTGTTCGCGACGTCGCCAAGAGTTTCACGATGCACCTGCGGGATGGTGTTGTATTGCCGGTGGTCAACGGCGTCGATTTTGAGGTCCGTGCAGGCGAATGCGTCGTCCTCGGCGGCCCCTCGGGCGCTGGCAAGTCGTCGCTGCTCAAGATGGTCTACGGCAATTACGGCGTCGATGCCGGCTCGATCTCGCTGATCCATCACGGCCAGCCTGTCGACCTCGCGACAGCCAGCCCGCGCACCGTGCTCGACCTGCGCCGCGACACCATCGGCTATGTCAGCCAGTTCCTCCGCACCGTGCCGCGCGTCTCTACGCTCGATGTGGTGGCCGAGCCGTTGGTCGGCCGCGGCACGCCACGCGACGAAGCCACTGAAAAGGCTCGCGAATTGCTCGCGCGGCTCAACCTGCCGGAGCGGCTGTGGTCGCTGCCGCCCGCCACCTTTTCCGGTGGCGAGCAGCAGCGGGTGAACATTGCCCGCGGCTTCATCACCCCGCATCCGGTGCTGCTGCTGGACGAGCCGACGGCCTCGCTCGATGCCACCAATCGCGCCGTCGTGGTCGAGATGATTGCCGAAAAGAAACGCGCCGGCGTTGCTCTCCTGGGCATCTTCCACGACGAGGAAGTCCGCGCCCAGGTCGCCGACCGCATCGTCGATGTCACCCTGTTCGCCCCAAGGAAAGCCGCGTGAAGCTCTCGGAAACGCCTGTCATCCACCCGACCGCGACGGTTCGGGATTCCGTCCTCGGCAAATACACCGAGATCGGCGCCAACTGCGACGTTCACCGCTCGACGCTGGGGGACTATTCGTACCTCGTCGACGGTACCCAGGTCGCCTATGCCGAGATCGGCAAGTTCGCCAACATCGCAGCGAACGTCCGCATCTATGCATCCAAGCACCCGATGCAGCGCGCCTCGCTGCATCACTTCACCTACCGCTCGAGCTGGTACTTTGAGGGCGAGGTGGACGACGCGGCGTTCTTCGACTGGCGCGCCGATCACGGTATCAGCATCGGCCACGACACCTGGATCGGCCACGGCGCGGTGATCATGCCGGGCGTAAGGGTCGGCCACGGCGCGATCATTGGTTCGAACGCGGTGGTCACCAAGGACGTCGCGGATTTCGCCATCGCTGTCGGCGTCCCCGCGAAGCCGATCCGCCAACGCTTCCCCGGCTCCATCGCCGACCGACTGCTGGCGCTCGGCTGGTGGGATTGGGAGCACGAGAAACTGCACCGGGCGTTGCCGGATTTCCGCGCACTGGAGATCGAAGCCTTCCTCGAGAAGTACGAAAACTAGCGTCCAAGCCGCGCTGCCGCGACTATCGATCTATTGAGGGCGCAGCGAAAAGGCTGTGCCCTCAATGCTTTATCGAGTGTAACTCCGGCCTTTTCCACTGTCATGAACACGTCACCGAACCTTCATCCGTGCTTCGCGTTGCGGCCTTAGGTGTCAGTCCCGTTGCTTAGCGGGGTCCACGCATGCTGAAGATTTCCAAGGTGTCGCGACGGTTCGGCGCAAAGACAGCGGTCGACAACGTCAATCTGGAAATCCCCGAAGGCCAGATGGTCGGGATCATCGGCCGCTCCGGCGCCGGCAAGTCGACGCTGCTGCGGATGATCAACCGGCTCACCGACACCTCGGATGGCACCATCGCTTTCGGCAGCCGTGACGTCACCACGCTGGGCGGCGCGGCGCTGCGCGAATGGCGCTCCGACTGCGCCATGATCTTCCAACAGTTCAACCTGGTGCCGCGCATCGACGTGCTCACCAATGTGCTGCTCGGCCGGCTCAACGGCCGCTCGACGCTGATGAGCCTGTTCAACGTCTTCACCCACCAGGAGCGCGTCGATGCCATCAAGGCGCTCGACCGGCTCGACATCGCCCAGGTAGCTCTGCAGCGGGCCGGCACCCTTTCGGGCGGCCAGCAGCAGCGCGTCGCCATCGCCCGGGCGCTGATGCAGACGCCAAAGATGATCCTCGCCGACGAGCCGATCGCCTCGCTCGATCCGCGCAATGCGCAGGTGGTCATGGACTCGCTGAAGGCCATCAACGAGCAGCAGAAGATCACCGTCATCACCAACCTCCACACCCTCGATACCGCCCGCAACTACTGCGAGCGGATCATCGGCATGGCGCAGGGCCGCGTCGTCTTCGACGGCACGGCGGACGAACTGACCGAGGCCGCGGCGCGCGAGATCTACGGTGCCGATGGCCTGAAGGAGGCCTTCTCGGAGGCCATTACCTCGACTTCGATCCGGGGCTTCACGCCGCCGCCGGTCACTCAAATCCGCGCCGAACCCGTACTCGTCAACTGACGGCGGCGCGTAGCGACTTTCCCAATCCCGCACATGCAAGGCGGGGCGGAAACCTTCAACAGGAGAGATTTATGCTGAAGAACATTCTTCTGAGCACCGTGGCGCTCGTCGCCATGGGCGCCTCTGCGACCACCACCTTCGCCCAGGAAATCAAGGAATTCCGCATCGGCATCCTTGGCGGCGAAAACGAAGCCGACCGGCTGCGCAACTACCAGTGCCTCGCCGACCACCTCAAGGAAACCTTTGGTTTCGAGAAGGTCTCGCTGTTCCCGGCCGCCGACTATGATGGCGTGATCCAGGGCCTGCTCGGCGGTACCCTCGACGTCGCCGGTCTCGGCGCCTCGGGCTATGCCAAGATCTTCCTCGCCGACCCCAAGGCCGTGGTGCCGATGTTCACCACCCAGCAGACTGACGGCTCGACCGGCTATCACTCGATCGCGCTGGCTCGCAAGGACTCGGGCATCACCGACATCATGTCCGCCAAAGGCAAGAAGCTCGGTTACGCCGATCCGGACTCGACCTCGGGCTACCTGATCCCGCTGACCCAGATCCCGACCACCACGGGCGAGGCCAACGACAAGTTCTTCGCTGCGACCTCGTTCAATGGCGGTCATGAGAACAACGTGCTCGCCATGCTCGACGGCAAGGTCGACGTGGCCGTTGACGACGCCTCGGGCGTTGGCGAGTTCACCGACGGCTGGACCTCGGGCACCGCGCACAAGATGGTCGCCAAGGGCATGCTCGACATGAACGACGTCGTCGAAGTGTGGCGCTCGCCGCTGATCCCGAATGGCCCGACCGTCGCCCGCACCGCGCTCGGCGATGAGTGGATCAAGAAGATAAACGACTTCTACATGAACCTGCCCAAGACCGACGTTGCCTGCTTCAACGCCATCGAAGGCGGCGACTTCACCGGTTACGTCCCGGTGAAGCCGGAATTCTACCAGCCGATCATCGACGCCCGCAAAGCGTCGATCGGCGGCTGATCCAGTGATCGTTTTGGGGCGGGTGCGACAAGCATCCGCCCCAAGTCTATCCAGCGACAGGCCAGACCCAGCACATGACCCTCACTGCACCCGACGCCGGCTCGGACGTCGTTCATCACGTCGACAGCGCCTGGCGCAAGCTCAGCGCGCAGCGCCGGCTCTACAGCCTCATCGGGCTGGGTCTGCTCGCCGTCGTGTTGTTCTTCTCCTTGAAGTTCGCCGACGAGAGCAATGCGGGCCATTTCGTTGAGCGCCTGCCGCACCTGTTCGATTTCACCTCGTGGCTGATCCCGCAGGACTGGAACGACGTCTGGCGTGCTTTGCTCGACCTGCCGACGCCGAACGACACCGGGACCTTCGAGACCAACTTCCCCGATGGACGGCTGCAGATAACCCCCGACTTCTACATCCCCGAGTACCTGCACCTGATGGTCATCACCATCAACGTGGCGCTGGTCTCGACGATGATCGGCTTTATCGGCGCCTTGGGCCTGGCGTTTCTCGCCGCCCGCAACATGATGCCGATCGCACCGGTTCGCTTCTTTGTGCGCCGCTTCATGGAAATTCTCCGCGCCTTCCCCGAGATCGTGGTCGCCGGGTTCTTTGCGGCGGTCCTTTCCCTTGGCCCGATCGCGGCGATCTTTGCGGTGGGCATGCACACGATCGGCGCGCTCGGGAAACTGTTCTATGAGGTCATCGAGAACATCGACATGAAGCCCGATGAGGGGCTGAAGGCGGCCGGCGGCAACTGGCTGGAGCGGGTGCGCTTCGGGGCCATGCCGCAGGTCACACCGAACTTCACCTCCTATGCGCTGCTGCGTTTCGAGATCAATGTGCGCGCCTCCACCATCATCGGTGCGGTAGGCGGCGGCGGTATCGGCGAAGAGCTGAAGCTCTCGATCTCGCGCGGCTTCGGCGCCAAGACTTTGGCGCTGATCGCACTGCTGTTCATCACCATCTTCGTCATCGACCAGTTCTCCGGCTGGCTTCGCAAGAAGCTCGTCGGCGACCAGGCGTTCCTCGTTTCGGCCTGAGGTGAACTTGAAATGACCGACCTCAGCATCGAACAACGCTTTCCTGCGGTTTTCCGGCAATCGCTGGCCAAGCGCTTCCTGCCGCTGGTCCTGCTCATTGGAGTGGTGCTCTACTTCGCCTATGCGGTGTGGTTCTTCGCGCTGCCGAGCGTCCTGGCTGACGCCAAGTGGGATCGTGCCGGCAACATGCTGGCGCAGTGGATCAGCTACGACATCTCCACCGAGTTCCGGCTCGACGGCGCCACCATCGAGCCGAAATGGCCGCGCTTCGGACCGCTGGGCAACGACCCCAATCCGGACTGGATCATCGCCGAGGGCAATGGCGCGACGACGGTCGAGATTGCCGGGCCGGGTACGGCGACGACGTTCTCCAAGGCCAATGTGAGCGTGACCTACGAAGGCCAGACGGTGGTGATCCATCGCGGCGAGGTGCCGCGCATCGAGGGCGCGCAACCCGACTGGCTCGCCATCAAGGGGAGCGACGTCGTGGCCGATTTCGGCTTTGCCGGTAGCGTTCGCGTGTCGCCGGAGCGGGTCAAGATCAACAAGCGCGTGCTCGGCTGGGCCAACTTCGTCTTCGATACGAACTCGCCCTATTTCGGCAAATCGGCTGGCGAGGTGTGGGCGCTGTTGTGGAACCCAGAGCGGCTCGACCCCAATCACAGCAACCTCGAACTGGCCTTCGACAACATCTGGAACAACGGCTCCTGGCAGCATGGCGACGTGTGGGTCAAGCTGCTGCAGACCATCGTCATGGCGCTGGTCGGCACGCTGTTCGCGTCGTTGATCGCCTTCCCACTGGCGTTCTTCGCCGCGCGCAACATCACACCGTCCGGCTTTGCCAATCACGCGGTGAAGCGGTTCTTCGACTTCCTGCGCTCGGTCGACATGCTGATCTGGGCGCTGTTCTTCACCCGCGCCTTCGGGCCGGGACCGCTCGCCGGCATCGGCGCGATCTTCCTCACCGAGGTCGGGACGCTCGGCAAGCTCTACTCCGAGGGGCTCGAGAACATCGACGACAAGGAGCGCGAGGGCATCAAGTCGGTGGGCGCCAGCCCGACCCAGGTGCAGCGCTATGGTGTCGTGCCGCAGGTGCTGCCGGTAATGATCTCGCAGACGCTGTACCAGTGGGAGTCGAACACCCGTTCGGCGACCATCATCGGTGCGGTGGGCGCCGGTGGTATCGGGCTGAAGCTCTGGGAGGCGATGCGCACCAATTCGAACTGGGCCAACGTCTTCTACATGGTGATCCTGATCCTCATCGTGGTGTTCGTGTTCGACAACATCTCGAATGCGCTGCGCTCGCGACTGATCGGCCGGCAGCAGTAGCTTTCGCCTCGCCTTCTTTCGGCTGTCACAATTGTTCGCTAGGCGCGGGGCCTAACGGGAGCGACCTCCAATGACCGACGAACTGATCCTCACCAATGCCCGCATCGTGCTTGCCGACGAGGTGATCCTCGGCTCGGTGAAGGTCACCGATGGTCGCATCACCGATGTCGGCGCGCCGTTCGCCGGTGGCATCGATCTCGACGGCGACTACCTGATGCCGGGCTTCGTCGAGCTCCACACCGACCACATGGAAGGTCACTACGCGCCGCGCCCCGGCGTGCGCTGGAACCCGATCGCATCGGTGCAGGCGCATGACGCGCAGGTCGCGGCTTCCGGCATCACCACGGTGTTCGACGCACTGCGTGTTGGGCTCAATGATGACAGCGGCATGCTGGCGGAGGATTTCCTGAAGCTCGGCGCGGCGATTCATGCCGGCGTCGATGCCGGGTGGCTGCGTGCCGACCACTACATCCACCTGCGCTGCGAAGTGGCGGCGCCTGATTGCCTTGAGTCTTTCGCCGCCTTCGAGGGCGACCGGCTCGTGAAGCTCGCTTCGCTGATGGACCATTCGCCAGGGCAGCGCCAGTTCGCTTCGGTCGAGGCCTATCGCAACTACTACCAGAAGAAAAAGCGCATGTCGGACGCCGAGTTCGAAGCCTTCGCCGAGCGGCGGACGCGTGAATCGGCTGAGTTCGCATTGCCGCATCGCGACGCGATTTCCGGCAAAGCACGAGAGATGGGCATCGTCCTCGCCAGCCACGACGACGCGACGGTCGAGCAGGTTGCGGACGCCACCGCGCGCGGCATCAGGATTGCTGAGTTCCCCACCAGCCTCGAAGCGGCGCAGGCGTCACGCGATGGCGGCATGTCGATCCTGATGGGGGCGCCGAACGTCGTGCGTGGCGGCTCGCACTCGGGGAACGTGTCGGCTCGCCAGCTGGCCGAGGCCGGGCTGCTCGACATCCTGTCGTCGGATTATGTGCCGTTTAGCCTGATGCAGGCGGTGTTCTCGCTCGAAGATACCATCACGCTGCCCGAGGCAGTGGCGATGGTGACGCGGCATCCGGCCGGTGCCGCCGGGTTCGAGGATCGCGGCGAGATCGCCGTCGGCAAGCGCGCCGATCTGGTGCAGGTCGCCAGCCTCGAGGGCGTGCCCGTGGTGCGCACAGTGTGGCGCGAAGGGCGGCGGGTGCTCTAGAAACAGTGAGACCGCCGCAGTTCCCTGCGGCGGTCTCACTCAATTCTACGCTGAACCTCAGTTCACGCGCTTGCCGTCCTTGTTGAACAAGTGGACGACCGAGAGGTCCGGCGCCACCTTGATCTTCGAGCCCGGCTGCGCGGTGATGCGCTCGCGGAAGATGCCGTTGATCGACTGCGTGCCGATGCGGCCGATGACCTGGGTTTCCGAACCGGTCGGCTCCAGCACGATGACCTCGATCTCGATGCCGTTCGGATCGAGGTGCAGGTGCTCGGGGCGGATGCCGTAGATGGCGGCGTCGGTGGCGCCCGGAATGGTCGGGAGCAGGATGCCGTCGGTGGTCTTGAAGCCCTCGGGTGTGGTCTGGCCGTTGATGAAGTTCATCGACGGGGAGCCGATGAAGCCGGCGACGAAGGTGTTGAGCGGACGATCATACAGGTCGAGCGGGGTGCCCATCTGCTCGATGACGCCGTCGCGCATGACCACGATCTTGTCGGCCATGGTCATGGCTTCGACCTGGTCGTGAGTCACGTAGATGGTGGTGGTCTTCAGCCGCTGGTGCAGTTCCTTGATCTCGGAGCGCATCTGCACGCGGAGCTTCGCGTCGAGGTTGGACAGCGGCTCGTCGAACAGGAAGACCTGCGGATCGCGCACGATGGCGCGGCCCATGGCGACACGCTGGCGCTGGCCGCCCGAGAGCTGGCGCGGCTGGCGGTCGAGAAGCTTTTCGAGGCCGAGGATCTGCGCGGCGCGATCGACCTTGGCCTTGATCTCGGTCTTGGGCACGCCCTTGAGCTTGAGCGAGAAGCCCATGTTCTGCGCCACCGTCATGTGCGGGTAGAGCGCGTAGTTCTGGAACACCATGGCGATGTCGCGTTCCTTCGGCGGCAGGTCGTTGACCACGCGATTGCCGATGCCGATCTCGCCCGAGGTGATCTCCTCGAGGCCGGCGATCATGCGCAGCAGGGTAGACTTGCCGCAGCCCGACGGGCCGACCAGCACGACGAATTCGCCGTCGGAAATGTCGACCGACACGCCCTTCAGCGCTTCAAAGCCGCCGTAGTGCTTGCCGGCCTTGTTGATGGTTACAGGTGCCATGAGGTTCCTCGTCCCTAGCGCGGGGAGTGTGCCCGCTTTCCCCCGCACCTTCGGCGACAGGTTCGGCCAGCGTCAAGGCGGGTTCGTACGGCATAATACCAAAGTCTAAGAAAACTCTAATACTAAAGTAGCATACCGTGTGGCGAAGAGACCTGTTGGTGGGCTGGCTTGCCCTTCCCGTTCGAGCCGCTATTGATCAAGGCATGACCGACATCACCGCTCTCGACGCCGCAGACCCGTTCGCCCGCACCCGGGCGCTGTTCGACCTCCCGGATGGCATCATCTACCTCGATGGCAACTCGCTGGGGGCGCTTCCGCGGGCGGTGAAGGCGCGAGTCAACGACGTCGTCGCCACGCAATGGGGCGAGGGGTTGATCCGGAGCTGGAACACCCACGACTGGATCGACCTGCCGGGCCGGGTCGGCGAGCGCATCGCCAGGCTGATCGGAGCGGCGCCAGGGACGGTGATGGTAGCCGACTCCACCTCGGTGAACCTGTTCAAGGCGCTGGTGACGGCGCTGCGGCTGCGGCCGGGGCGCAAGGTGATCCTCTCCGAGCGGCACAACTTTCCAACCGACGCCTACATCGCGGCGGGTGTGGCCGAACTCTTGGGGCAGGGGCACGAACTGCGGTTGGTGGAAGCCGGAGAGATCCCCGGAGCGCTGAGCGACGACGTGGCCGTACTGATGTTGACCGAGGTCGACTACCGCACCGGGGCGCGGCTCGATATGGCTGGGCTGACTGCCGCGGCGCACGCTGCCGGGGCGCTAACAGTGTGGGACCTGGCGCATTCCGCAGGAGCGTTCTCCGTCGATCTCAGCCGCGCCGACGCCGATTTCGCAGTTGGCTGCGGCTACAAATATCTCAATGGCGGGCCGGGCGCGCCGGCATTCATTTACGCGGCGCCGCGGCATCTCGATGGCTTGCGGCAACCGCTGACCGGGTGGCTCGGCCATGCAGCGCCGTTCAGCTTTGCCGAGACCTATCGGCCGGCCGAAGGCATCGGCGCGATGCGTGTGGGTACGCCGCCGGTGTTGTCGATGTCGGCACTGGATGCGGCGCTCGATGTGTTCGACGGCGTCGATCTCACGGCGCTGCGCGCCAAGGCGGATGCACTGTTCGAGCTGTTCACCAATGAGGTTGCGCGGCTTGCGCCGGAACTGCAGCTGGCGACGCCGACCGATCGGGCTCGGCGCGGCACGCAGGTGTCACTGCGGCATCCAGAGGCTTATGCCGTTATGCAGGCGCTGATCGCTGCCGGGGTGATCGGCGATTTCCGCGAGCCGGATATTCTGCGGTTCGGGCTGACACCGCTCTATCTCAGCTTCGCCGACGTGCAGCGGGCCGCAGGCATTCTGGGGGAGGTAATGCGAACCGGAGCGTGGGACCGGCCGCAGTACAAACTGCGGGCCAAGGTCGTCTAACTCCCAGAAGGATGCCGGCGCGGCAATCTCAGAACAGTTCGGCTTCGCCGTGTACACCATGAGCGGCGCTACCCGACAGGGTAGGCACGCGCAACTCGTCGAGCACCAGGCTCGACCAGATTTCTTCGTACACCGAATCCGGCGCGGTCGGCGGCAGCAGGGCGAACTGGCGCACGGCCAGTGCCATATTCTGGCAGCGCTGCTCGATCCGGTCCTGGCCCTGGAGCGCGTTGACGATGATCCGGGCCGCCTCGCGTCGCGCTTCATCAGCCGACATCGACCTGTCGGCGAGGAGTTCGAGGGCCTGCGTGACGCCTTCCACCATGCCGGCGGTCTGGCGTGCGGTTTCATCGAGCTCGCGGGCGAGCCTTTGGAGAGACATGTAGAGCTAAACCCCCGTAGTACGTTTCGACCATAGCGCGGATTTCTGAATGGCTCCTTGCGAATGCGGCGGGTCAGGGTCAACGCGAGCGGTTTGGTTAGCGCTTCACTAACGAATTGACGGTAACGATGACATACTAGGTTTTCTCGGGTCGAACGTTACTATGGTCTTGTCGAGTTCACTGCCTCCCGAGTTCGATCGTGGTGTGGTGACGACCGTACATCAGGGTGATTGCCTGGTGTCGAACGAAGCCGACCTCACCTTCTCCACCGTGCTAGGCAGTTGCATTTCGGCCTGCGTCCGCGACCGCGTCGCGAACGTCGGCGGGATGAACCACTTCCTACTCGCCGAACAGTCGGCGTCGGCGGCCGATCGCTACGGCGCCTCGGCGCGCTATGGCGCGTTCGCCATGGAACAACTGATCAACAAGGTGCTGACGCGCGGCTCGGGCCGTAAGGCCAACCTCGAGATCAAGGTGTTCGGGGGCGGCAAGATCAACGGTGCGCTCGACGATATCGGGCTCAAGAACATCGAGTTCGTGCGGGAGTTCCTCGCTAATGAAGGCTACGAGATGGCCAAGGAAGATCTCGGCGGCACCTACGCGCGCCGCGTGATGTTCAAGCCTTACTCGGGCAGGGCGTTCATCAAGCGGCTCGACAACACCGCCAACGCCTCGATCGCCAAGGAAGAATTGGCGGTTGCCGCCAGCCGCCGCAGCATCATCACCAAGCCGGTGGTCGACGACATCGAACTGTTCTGAGTGGGCAGCCTTACCAAGTCGTTACGCGTAGGCTGCGCAGTATAGGTTTGATTAACCATTCCGGTTTTAGGGTCGCGGCGAGGGCCTGGGGAGGCCCGTCGGGGCTCGGTGATTCGTGCGGCGCTTCAGCGTAGCGCTCATCGCTAATCTTTGCTGGCTTGCCGCCGCGCTGATCGCGCTCGGCGGCGTGTTGCTGTTCGGCGTCGGTCTAGCCAGCGCGGCGCTGGCGGTTCTGGCGACAGTTGGCGCAATGGCCGGGTCGATGACCGTGGCGTTGCGCGCTGACCGTGCATTTGCTGGGCGACTTGCGGCAATCGGGCAAGCGGTAGGCGTGCGGACCGGCGAGGCCACCAGCCTCGAGGCAATCGTCCAAAGCCTCTGCACCCGGCTGGATCGGGCTTACAACTTCAAGTCAGCGTTCTCCAGCATGCGGCAGCCAGCGGCGCTGGTCGATGCCGATGGCGAGGTGCTTGGGGTCAGCAATGGCCTGGCGCTGGTGGAGCCGAGGGCGGAGGAGGGCGGGCTGATTTCGGATGTGCTGGGCGGTGGCGTGCTGCTCGAGGACATGGCCGAGGAGAGTATCGCCGTGGTGGGCGACCGGCGCTACGTGGCTGAGCGGCGGGAACTGGGAGGCGGCCGCTCGATCATCGAGTTTACCCCGGCGGGCCATCACATTGCCGACGATGACTTCGACGCATTCGTCACGGCGCTCAGCAACGGCCGAACGGGTTTCAGGTTCGACGACTGGGGCATGCAGCATTCGCCCGCACTGAAGGCGCTGGGCGGCGCGCTGGAACAGCTCGATCGCGGCGTAAAGGCGATCGGGCAGTTGCTGGCAGGGGAAGAGGTCGACGCGCTGTTGCTGATGGGCTCGGGTGGCCTAGCGCCGGAGGTGCGGCGCTTCGGTACGATGCTCGAAGCCATCCTCGACGAGCGCGATGAGGCGGTGGCGGCCAAGGAACAGCTCGAAGCCAAGATGGAAGCGATCCTCCGAGCCATCGACCGCTATCGCGCCAGCGTCAGTAGTCTCGCGGAACTCGCTGACCAGAGCCGGGCAGGGCTCACTGTCGCGTCGAGCGCCATCGAGAAGGGACGGGTCAAGACGCAATCAGTGCGCACTCTGGAGCGGCAGGCCGTGGCCCTCGCGGCAGATGCGGCGCTGGCGGTGCAGCGCACCAGCGTGTCGGTGGGTGGCGTTGAGAGCACGACGGCCGAGATCGACCGCATGGTCAACAATATCGAGGATGTGAGCTTCCGTACCAATCTGCTGGCACTTAACGCGGCGGTCGAAGCGGCGCGGGCCGGAGAGAAGGGAGCAGGTTTCGCCGTGGTTGCCGCCGAAGTCCGGACGCTGGCGCAGGCGACGCAGAAGGCGGCCCGGGAGATCAAGTCGCTGGTCGGCGCGTCGCGGCGCGAGGCGAGTGCGTCGGTGACGGAGACCGCATCGCTCAAAAAAATACTGTCCGGGCTCGGCGGGCATTTAGAGAATCTAAGCAATGAGACGGACATGATCGCCGGTGCACTGGATGAGGGCAGCGGCGCCATCGCCCGGCTGGACGGCAGCGTAGCTGCGGTCGGGTCGGAGGCGGCAAGAGCCCTGCAACTCCCGGCGCGCAGACGACAGGCCTAGAACGGGCCGCAGGGGGCAGTATGGAACAGGGCGAATTTGCCCTCAGTGACCGCGAGTTCAATCGGGTCAAGGCACGCGTCTATCAGGAAGCCGGGATATCGCTGTCGGAGGCCAAGCGCACGCTCGTCGTGTCGCGGCTCGGCAAGCTGGTGCGCACGCTGCGGCTCAACTCGTTCGATGCCTATCTCGACTATCTCGAGCAGCGGGGAACACCGGCCGAAGCGCAGGATTTCGTCAACGCGTTGACAACTAACCTGACGCGGTTCTGGCGTGAGGATCACCATTTCGAGCATCTCGAAAATTACGTGCGCCAGTTGATGGCGCAGCGGCCACGGATAGGGGCGAATGGGCGCCCGAAGCTCCGGATCTGGTCGGCAGGTTGCTCCACGGGGCAGGAGCCCTACACCATCGCGCTGGGCCTGCTCGCTGCCCTTCCCGAGCTCAAGTGCTGGGACTTCCGCATCCTCGCGACCGACATCGACACCAATGTCGTGGCGAAGGCGGCCGGCGGGGTCTACCCCGAGGCAGAGCTCAACGGGCTATCGCGGGAACGAAGTGCCCTGTTCGAGCGAGCGGGTGCCGGACAGGTGCAGATCCCTGCGGCGGTGCGCGAGCTGATCTCGTTCAAGCCGCTCAACCTGATGAACAACCCCTGGCCGATGCGGGGCCCGTTCGACGCGGTGTTCTGCCGGAACGTGGCGATCTATTTCGACAAGAAGACACAGGGCGAACTGTTCTCGCGGCTCGGGGCGATCCTCGTGCCGGAAGGGTTCCTCTATATCGGGCACTCGGAGAACCTGGGTGCCGGCGGCAGCAACTTCCGGCTGGTGGGCAAGACCATCTACCAGGCCCGGACACAGCAGAAGGCTAGGGACGCAGCATGAGCATCAAGGTGCTGGTCGTCGACGATTCCGCACTTATTCGCGAGGTGCTGAGCCGCACCTTGGGCAAGGACGGCGACATCGTAGTGGTGGGGACGGCCGAGGATCCGATCGAGGCGCGCAGCAAGGTCAAGGATCTCAACCCGGACGTGGTGACGCTCGATATCGAGATGCCCAACATGAATGGGTTGCAGTTCCTGGACAAGTTGATGCGGCTCCATCCCCTGCCGGTAGTGATGGTTTCGACCCTGACCACCAAGGGTGCGAGCGAGACGCTGCTGGCGCTGGAACTGGGCGCGGTGGATTTCGTCGCCAAGCCCAATGCCACGCTGTCGGGTGGGCTCGATGCGTTTGGCGAGAACCTGCGCCAGAAGGTGCGGGCGGCAGCCAATTCCGACGTGAAGGGCCGCGCCTTGAAGGCACCGCCGGCCAAGGTGCCGGTGCGCACGGCTGCCGCGCCGAGCGGTGCGCTGATCGCCATCGGCGCGTCAACCGGCGGGGTCGAAGCGATCCGCGTGGTGCTGAGCCAGATGCCGCCGGACTGTCCGCCGATCGTCATCGCGCAGCATATGCCGGCGGGGTTCACGACGCGCTTTGCCGGCAGGCTCGACGAACTGACCGAGTTGACGGTGGTCGAAGCCGAGGACCGGCTGCCACTGCTGCCGGGGCATGCCTACGTGGCGCGGGGCGATTTCCACCTGCGGGTCGAGCGCAGTTCGGGCCAGCTGAAGTGCCGGGTGACGCAAGACGAACTGGCGTCGGGACACCGGCCGAGCGTCGATGTGCTGTTCGAATCCGTGGCCAAGACCGTCGGGTCGATGGCGGTGGGCGCGATCCTCACCGGCATGGGTCGCGATGGGGCGCGCGGGCTGAAGCTGATGCGCGATGCCGGCGCCTACACGGTGGGGCAGAGCCAGGCCTCGGCGCTGGTCTACGGCATGCCGCGCGTGGCGTTCGAAGAGGGCGCGGTGATCGAGCAGGCGCCCGTCGAGAGTATCGCGGCCCGGCTGGCGGCGGCACTGACGCGGCTCAAATCCGCAGCATAACGCGGCTATCGATTGAAGGTTTGGTAACGGAAAGTGCCTAGGGTTTTTCGATACGCGACCCGTGCGTTTCCCGGGCAGCTAGAAGGCGCAGCGTAACTATGCCGAAGGCAAGTGCAGTCAGCGTGATGATCGTGGATGACCAGCAGTCGATGCGGGGCATCTGCAAATACATCCTCACCCAGCTGGGTTTCACCAACATCGTCGAAGCCAAATCGGGACGCGATGCGCTCGGCAAGCTCGAAAAGAGCAGTGTCGACCTGATCATTTCCGATTGGAACATGGACGATATCGACGGGCTGACGCTGCTGCGCGTCATCCGCAAACACCCCAAGACGCAGGCGATGCCCTTTATCATGGCCACCGGCCGCTCCGACAAGGAGCAGGTCAAGGAGGCGATCTCCTCGGGCGTGAACAACTACATCATCAAGCCATTCGATGCCTCGACGATGAAGAAGCGGATCGAGGCGGTGATCGGGGTGTTGTCCTAGGCCGTTCCGCCTAGCGCCGAAACCGCCAAGGCCGCCTTCCGGGCGGCCTTTGTTTTTGCGCCCGATGTAATCGACTACACGCCCGGAAACGCTGGGGCGGCTACGCATCGTTCCGTAACACGAAATTAATCCGCCGTGCCTAGTCTTTGCGCAGTCGTGCATGGGCCTTGGGGGATGAGGTCGACGTAGTGGCGGGCGGACGATTCCGGCCTGCCTTCAACGTTTCCACCCCTCAGCAGGCCGCCACTCTGGGGGAGGATGGCATGGGTTGGCTTCCGAAGTTCAAGATCGCGCAAAAGTTGCCGCTGGCGCTGGTCGGGTCGGCGCTGCTGGTCAGCGCGGGGGTCGGTATCGCCAGCTATCTCATCGGCTCGAGCACGGTCGACCGGATGAGCATCCGGCAGATGCAGATGGTGGCCGATGACCGGGCGAAATCGTTCGAGACCTACCTCGAGACCATCCAGTCCGACCTGGTGAACCAGGCGGCGGCGGAGAGCGTGCAGACGACACTGCGCGACTTTGCCATCGGCTGGGGTCAGTTCGCGACCTCGAAGCCGGCGGTTGATCCAATCGCCACGTTGCGCGGCAACTATATCGACAACAACCCGAACGCCGCCGGGGCTCGGCAGGCGCTCGATACGCCGGTGCAGGCGCCGGGCGCCAAGAAGTGGAACTATGATTTCCTCCACTCCAAGGTGCACCCGAATTTCCGCCGCCAGCTCGAAGCGCGCGGCTATTCGGACCTGTTCCTCCTCGATCCCAAGGGGAACCTCGTCTACTCGGTGATGAAGAACGACGATTTCGCCCGAAACTTCGGCGAAGGCGGCGATCTCGCCGATAGCGGTCTCGGCCGGGCATTCCGCGCCGCGGCGGCATTCACCGAGCCGGGCAAGGTCGCCTTCGAGGATCTGAGCCTTTACGCAGTGGCCGGCATGCCTGCGAGCTTTCTCGCGACGCCCGTGTTCGATCCGCGCAACAAACTGGTCGGGGTGATGGCGATCGAGATGCCGATCGCGTCGATCAATGCCATGATGCAGGACAATGCCAACCTCGGGCAGACCGGCGAGAGCTTCCTCGTCGGCGCCGACAAGCTGTTGCGCTCGGACTCGGTGTTTTCGGAGGGCGACGACACGCTCACCGCCAGCTATGACGGCCCGGTGGTGGACGCGGCGCTCGTCGGCGCCAATGGCAACGGCGTTACCACCAACTACCGCGGCATGCGGATGCTGGCAACGGCCACGCCGGTGACGTTCAACGGCACCAGTTGGGCCATGGTGACCACGATGGGCGAGGACGAAGTGTTCACGCCGGTGGTCGAGATGCGCAACACCATGCTGCTGGTGGGTGCCGGGCTGCTCGCAGCGGCGGCGCTGCTGGGGTTCTTGTTCTCACGCAGCATCACCAAGCCGATCAGCCGGTTGACCGGCACGATGGGCGCGCTGGCCCAGGGCAACCTCGAGGTCGAAGTAAAGGGCGCGGAACGCAGCGACGAGATCGGGGACATGGCCAAGGCCGTGCAGGTGTTCAAGGAGAACGCACTGAAGGTCACCGAGATGACCGAGGGCGAACGGACAGCATCGGTGCAGCGCCGGGTGGAGCGCACTTCGATGATGCAGACGCTGCAGAAGGCGTTCGGCGAAGTGGTGGACGCGGCGATCGCCGGCGATTTCTCCAAGCGGGTGGAGGCCGAGTTCCCCGATGCCGAGCTCAACGCGCTGGCACATGGCGTCAATGAGTTGGTGTCGACGGTCGATCGCGGCGTCAGCGAGACCGGCGAGGTGCTTGCCGCACTGGCGAAGACCGACCTGACCCACCGGGTGCAGGGCGACTACCAGGGGGCGTTCCTGCGGCTTAAGACCGATACCAATGCAGTGGCTGAAAAGCTCGGCGAGATTGTCACCGGGCTCAAGCAAACTTCGCGCTCGCTGAAGACGGCGACGGGTGAGATTCTGTCCGGTGCCAATGATCTTTCCGAGCGCACCACCAAGCAGGCGGCGACGATCGAAGAAACGTCGGCGGCGATGGAGCAGCTTTCGGGCACCGTGCTCGCCAATGCCGAGCGCGCCAAGGATGCCTCAAATGTTGCGGCGACCGTGACAAGGACCGCTGAGGATGGCGGTCAGGTCATGCGTCAGGCGACCGAGGCGATGGAGCGGATTACCAACTCGTCGGGCAAGATCTCCAACATCATCGGCATGATCGACGACATCGCGTTCCAGACCAACCTGTTGGCATTGAACGCATCGGTGGAAGCAGCCCGTGCCGGCGATGCCGGCAAGGGCTTTGCGGTGGTGGCGGTGGAAGTGCGGCGGTTGGCGCAGTCGGCGGCGGGCGCATCAAATGAGGTCAAAGCGCTGATCGAGCAGTCGGGCAGCGAGGTGAAGGGCGGCTCGAAGCTCGTGGCGGAAGCCGCCGCCAAGCTTGAAGCTATGCTTGTCGCGGCGCGGTCGTCGAACGAGTTGATGGACTCGATCGCGCGGGCCAGCCAGGAGCAGGCTTCGGCGATCGAAGAGGTCAATGCGGCGGTCCGCACTATGGACGAGATGACCCAGCACAACGCGGCGCTGGTCGAAGAAACCAATGCCGCGATCGAGCAGACCGAGGCGCAAGCGACTGAACTCGACCGGATCGTCGAGGTGTTCCGCACCGGCGATGCCAGCGCGCCGGTCCGCGCCACTGAGCC